>NZ_JAIPUP010000003.1:0-449362 GCF_030418485.1 Gordonibacter sp. RACS_AR68 | reverse complement strand
CCGGGCGGGGCTATAATGCCCGCGGGAGCATCCCCCGCGAGCGCGACCATGGAGGCGGGGATCACCCGATCCCATTCCGAACTCGGAAGTTAAGCCCGCCATCGCCGAAAGTACTGCGGAGCCAGTCCGTGGGAGGATAGGGCGTCGCGCTCGCGGAGGATGCTTTCTTTCTGCAGGCCCCCGGACCAGCATTAGCGTGCTGGCCCGGGGGCCTGCGGTGTTCAGAGGGGTGTTTCTATGGTTTTGTCAACTGGTTTTTCGAATTTGATCAACGGCTTTTGAGCATGGGCGACCAAGCTCCGGCGACAGAGCTTTTCGGAAACGGCGTTGCCGGCGTTCAGGCTCGAACGTGAGGGCGGGTGTCCCTCATGACGGCGTAGATGACCTTCAGCCTCTTTCTGGCCACGGCCTTGAGGGCCTTGTTGTGACGCATGCCGCGCTCGCGGCATGCGTCGTAGTAGCGGCCGAACTCGCCTTTCGTGCCGACGAGCGAGTTGCACGAGAAGATGGGCGGGTTCTTTAGCTCCTTGTTCCCGGCCCTCGACGACGACGCCGAGTCAAGGGAGGAGCCCGACTGCCTGTTGCAGGGGGCGAGCCCGGTGAACGATGCCAGCTTGTCGTGGCTCTCGAACAGCCTTATGTCGACTCCCGCGACGAGGGCCGAGGCCGTTTTGGGCCCGATGCCCGGGACGCTCAGAAGCGAGCGGTAGACGGCGTTGCCGGAAAGCAGGGAGCCTATGGCTGATTCGACCGCCGCAGCGCTCGCGAGATCGTCGGATATCCGCTTGGCGAGCGTCGCGGCCGCCACGTCGACAGACGCGGTGCGGAATCCTCCCGACTCCGCCGACGCCTTGGCCGCGCCCCATAGCTCGTCGGCCCTCGCGGCGGGTGCGCCCGCCTTGTCCACGGCGAGGCGGCGGTAGCGCCTCCTGCCGCCCGCGACGATGCCGACGGGGCCGCTGAGCTCGGCAAGAACCCCCACTTGCCACGCCAGCCCCAGGTCGACGGCCGCTTCGAAAGCGGGGTCGGCCTCCAGCAGGACGGAGCGCAGCCTTATCTCCGCGCCCGCGTCGCCCTCGTCGGCGACGGGCCGGAGCGCCCAGGGCATCCCGACGGCGGTGCGCGCGATGACCTCGGCGTCTGTCTCGTCGGTCTTCGCGACGCCGGGGAACATGTCGCGCGCACGCTTCATCGACAGGCCCGGAAGGTAGGCGACGTCCATGCCCGCCGCGCGGGCGCGCTCAAGCACGAGGGTTCCGATGTTGCGCTTCTGGTCCACGATCACGAGGGCCTCGGCCCCCGCGCGCCGGGATCCCGTCGATGGGATCCGCCCTGTTGTCCACGGGGACGTCGAACAGAACCTTGCCGGAGGAGCGGGAGACGGCGCACGCCCGATGCGCTGACTTCCCGACGTCGAACCCGACGCAGGTTTCCTTTCCAGCCAACATGGGGAGAGGATACCATCATGGAGGCTGGAAAGGAAACCTGCGTCGGGTTCGATGGGGGAAAGGCGACATTTGCTGAAATCTGTGACAGCATTGGTGCCGCGCCAAGCAACGCAATTCGAATGTTCGTCTCTGTATTCAATAAGCGCGGAGGATTTCCTTTTGACCTGTCGAATTCGTATGGCTTTAATGCGGAAACGCATTCAGCGATGAATGATGCCTCTAGCGGAAATAATCTGCCTGGTCCTTATGAGAACATCGATGAAATGTTTGCCAAGCTTGATAAGAACTAATTGATGCTCGAAATCAAGTTCACTACAAAATTTAAAAGATTTCAAGAGGACAAAGAAGCAAGGCAAGGATATCTCCAAGCTCTATGAAGCGCTTAATACGCTCGCTCATCGGAGGTGGCCAACAGAAAAAATGCATGATCATTTATTGTCTGGAAACTATGGTGGTCATAGAGAGTGCTATATTGAGCCAGACTGGCTGCTGGTTATCTGATTGATGATGGTGAGCTGATTCTTACGGCTGTTCGCACCGGAAGTCATAGCGAATTGCTGGGGCTGCAATACTTATTGTGAATACGCGTAGGGAGGACAGTTGACGAAAGTCGAAGTAGACACTCTTGAGGCAAAGTCAGCTCTGCTTGAGGCCTACTATGCGCTTCCAGAGAAGCAGCGAAAAAGAATACTTCTACCAAATAAATACATCGATTTGATTGGCGTCATCGTGGGGCTTCTATTCTGAAAACTCATACGATTCTAAATTAATGATTGATTATTATTTCTCAAGCCTTGATCAGGGTGTTTCTGACAGGGCATTGTCTGCTTTGAAAAGCATTACTGATGAACAAAACCTTCCTAAAAGAATAAAGCACATCGCGAATGGTAAGGCTGGAAAACGTTATTTTGAGCGTGTCCTTGGTATCAAACGGGCAGACTTGTTTTGACGCCTCTTCAAGCATATCTTCCGGCAATTTTTGGAGCACTTTTTCGCCAAACTCATTTTCGAAATCTATTAGCATCTGAAGCAGGCTCAAGGGAAGAGGAATTAGCCTTGTTAAAGCCTGTCGGTTATCACGACCAAGTACCGGTAAAGTATTTTCCCAGGCTTTAATTATAGGCATGGCCCCTTGCATCAACTGATCAAGCAGTATTCCTAGAAAAGCGAGATCCTCGGAAAGGGCGGCGTAAAGATTTAGACCTTTTGCCCCAAGATCGATAAAATACTAGACAGACTCGCCCCCGCAAAAACAAAAAATGAAGCCCTGAGTCTTTTGCTGCTTACCGCACTTCTCAACCCATCCAAACAAACAAAACGCATTAACGAATCCATTCGCTCAAGCGGGCGATTCTTCCACATAGAAACAGAATACGAGATCACTGTTCCTCCAATACTTCAAGGGGAGACCGTAGTTGTACCGGCAGCGATCCAAGACAAGCGAGAGCTGACATTTGCTCTCAAGTACACCGACGAGCACGAGCAGACACTTGAAAGACTAAAGGATACCGAAGCTAAGCAATATATTACTCATTCCCTTGCAATAGCAATCAAATGCCTAGTTGGTAGCACGAAATCCGATGCTCTTCGTATTTCAAACACGATAGCGAGTTTCATACTGAACTCAACCCGTACACCTCACGAGAGAGATGCCAACATACAGAAAACAAGCGAGATAATTAAAGCCGATCTAGCTATCCTTTGCCGCAACAGCAAAAGCAAGCCTGAAGAACATGATGAGCTCGAAGCCCTTGTATTAGCGCTGCTTAATGGCTATTGGCGAGTCAAGCCTATTTTGGTTCGAGCTAAAGCCAAACCGACGAATCACTCTCAATGCGCAAATTCAGCTCTTGAGAAAATAGCCATAGGTTGTTCCAGCATTATTATCCGCACAAGCCAGAATATTCCCCTTATTCGCGTATGGAATACCGCATCCGAGAGTATCACGAAGGGAGGAAGATGGCTTCAGCGACGACTTACTAAGAAAAGGAAATCTTTCTATTTCAGCTTAGCAAACGCCGATAGAGCCAACAGCTATCACTTGTCAATTTCAGGACCCGAAAATACCTACTACGCCGAATCTGAATTAATGAAAGTAAATACGAATCAGTCCACAGTGAGTGCGGAAAGCATGACGGCAACCTGCAGATGCGATCAAAGCGACTCACGCCTATTCGTCAAAAACGGACACGGCTTTCACAACATGGCCCTCTCGGCTAGCTATGAAGACACGAGTCATCGCGCAATGCAAACAATTTGTGTCTCTACAGCCATCTGCCTTGCACTGATTTGCTTCACGGCCTTCAAATATGTATTTCCCTTTCTGAATGAATCACCATCCCCGTGTCTTCACAATGACATGCAAATCATCGCTATCTTTTTCTCGGTGATGACGTTTGCTGGACTGATGTCTGTCTGGGAATCATTAAGTGGTCAGCGATCGGAAGAATGGGTTTGGGTTTCGGCATCTATCACTATGTTTTCATCTTTAATAGGGCTTACAAATGTCATCTATTTATCAATTATCAATCCTGACACTGGATTCAACTTCTTCCCACAGATATTCCTATGGGCAACACTTGTCTTAGTAGAATACCTAATTTTTCTCGGAATCCTCGTCGCATTATTCCACAAGGTTAAACTGCACTCGAGTTTTATGAGCAGAACCCCCCTCACTCGTTCATTAGCAGAGATCACAAATGGAGATACGCACTCTGACAATGAAGATGAGGCTGAAATATACTACAGAGATCTGATTGGAGGATATTGGGCTGATGGATGGCTCGTTCCTTCTTGGGTGGCACTAACGGGATCGAAAGATAATCCCAAAGATAGTAATTTAACAGCCGATTCATCCGAATAGTCGCCAGTAACTCTCGGTAATCAAAGTTCGACAATGGGCAATGACCCGAAAACTTTCTAGCCGCCTATTTTCCAATCGTTCATACAGCTTTTTGTCTCTCAGCGAAACGAAAGGAGAGTGTGCCACGATCAATGGATCCAAACGGTGGGTAATTCTTTTGGCGCCCTCAAGCCATAATTCTTCGGTATAGTTTTGAGCATAGCGAGCCACCTTTAAATTGTAAAAAGCCCGATAAGCATGAATATTAAGAATAGCTTCATCTTTGATATTTAGATCTTCTAGTATATCAGTCATTTCATGCCACCGGTCAAGAGGTACGTGCATGTCTTTCATTGCGGAGGTAGACGAACCGACGCGTTGCTCTCTATAACAGTAAAACGCCTCGTCGGTGTACACGATGTTTTCGGCCCTGAGCATCGTGTCCACCAAAAACGGATTATCAACCCACCCAGCGCCTGCAACTTCCTTAAAACGAATATTATTCTCAACGAGAAAAGCTTTTCGATAGACAGCAGACCATATCGACGGATGGTAACGAAGAAGTAGCGGCTCATCCTGTATACGAAACGGCATGGACGATCGAATACGTCCTCGATACCTGCAATTCTTTTTCCTAGTCGCGCTTTCATCCACATTCCAATAGGCAGACTTCACAATGTCGGGATAGTCGAAGTCTTGTGCAAGGCGAAACAAAACAGTATACATATCACCATCAAGGTAATCGTCTGGCTCCAAAATGGCAATGTAACGCCCCTTGGCCCGTAAAATACCTTTGTTAACTGTAGCTCCATATCCTTCATTTTCTTTATCAATTACCTCTATTCGACAATCGCTCTGAGCAGCAGTCCGCATAATAGCAAGAGAACCATCGGTCGATCCATCATTCATGCAAAGAATCTCTAGATCAATATCCGATCGCGGAATGCTTTCAAGACACTGCTTTAAGTAGTCTTCCGTGTTGTAGACTGGTATGATAACCGATAAATCCAATACAGCTCCTTGCTCGCTTCTTATCGCACATAAATCAATTATCGCACGCAAATCACATTATTCGAAGACTAATTGTCCTCAGTCTTTATCCCAGTGTTGCAGCCCCTGGTCGGTATGCACTATCGGAAGAGCCCACGTTGGCGCCTTCTCGCCGATGACGTCGATCATGGCATCGGCAAACGCGACAGTCGGTGATGTCGAGACGGAACGCCTGACGACCTTACTTTTGAGCAGATCGATAAGGGAAGACAGATAAACCTTCTGTCCAGCGACCTAGAACTCGGCGACATCGCTCACCATCTTCATGTATACCTCGAAAGCTTTTGAAGTTGCGCTTTAGGAATGTCCGGCTTTGGTGAGTTGTGCTACTTCTTGCAGGAACTGCAGCACCCCTTTTTCGTTAGATGAGGAGTGGGCGATCTCCAATGAGCTTCCTCATCGTCTTTCCCGACAAGACGATGCCACAGCCCCTTTAGCATCACCTTTGCCCCGACGACAACCATACGTTTGGCAACCTTGCTCAAAGATGTCGAGAATAGCCTCTTTGACGGCCTCATACTTGCAGGGCGGACCATCCCTTGCGTAATGATACTCGTAGGCATTCTTGGCCAGCTTAAAGCGCGCGAGCCTTTTGACGTGCGCCCCAAAAGGAAACCCCCAATTGACCTAATTATCGACAACGCGAGATTTCGAATCGTTGAAACCAAGAGTCACTGCGTTTTCCGATTTGAGTTCTTCTTGAGAGGGTTCAGATATCATGATTGAGTAACAAGATGGAAGTTCACCTTTGTAAATCATCAGGTGCACCCGATTTTCCGCATCCTCTCTCAAGTATTTTTCCACACTGCAAGGTTCCAGAACAAACTTATCGGTCTGACTTTGGAGGGTGCAGGAAAGAGCTACATCTTTGAAAAAATACTTGTTTGAGGCGGAGATCACCTTCGCCATAAGCCATGCAAGAAAAAGCATATCAATCGCAAAATCCATCAAGATTGGCCCGAACACAAGGCATTTCGAATTTATTACAACGAGCACGATAGCCAGAATTAGAACGCTAGCACTGGCCACAAGAAAGAAGGCAAGATCAAGGAGGATGAGTTTTCGTAGTTGCGCACGAGATTTAGGGGTGTCGTCAAATAGGTTGAGCCATCGTTGCTCTTGCGGCTGTGTATATGAGCTTGACAGGTTTTTAGATGATTCAGCCCGTTTTTGAGGAAGAAAAACACCGAGTCCTATCGTCACGGAAATTAAAAAAATTGAGACTATACCTATCGGCGAGTTCGTTGGATCATTTAGTGTTTGCCAAGATGCGCTGAAGAAAAAAAGAAGAGCACAGGCGATGATGGCTACTACAAAATAAGAAATTATTACAAGTATTCGTGAGGACGAACGCTGCTGCTTCAGATATAGACCGCATTTCCTATACAAGATGGCGAGTGAGGCGGACATAGTTATCAGGGGGATGCAAAGAGCCATGAGTAGATCAGGAATATCCCTAGTGCAGCCGTTCCATCCGAGAACGATAATGGCGAATAGACAAAGTACCTGCAAAACCAAGAAAGTGATTGTGAACCTACGCATGCTGCCACCGCTTCTCCGTAAGCAAAGTATAAACAATATAGCAATTATATGACATTAGGTAAACTATGATGATAATTATATGCTTAAGGTACCAGTTTGGTTGATTGGTTCTGGGGCTTTGATGCCTAAAGCATGATTTCCCGCTTCGTTCTTTTACCATTCCTGTTTAGCTAGGGTTTTTTGGCCGCGTATGCTTGCGACCGAGTTGGGAGATTGGTCTTCTCCGTCGGGCGCTATAGCGACGAGTCCGGATTTGGTGCTTACCCAATTACGGATGCACTCGGACATTCCCTACTGTGCGCGGGTGTTTTCTGGCGCAACCTTTTAAGGGAGGCATCGACGCAAGTGCCCTATACGAAGGCTGCGTCCCTGCTAGCCTGCCATAGTTTAACAGTCAAACCGACAATCATGATGGGATGCATGAGGAGGGTTTCATCCTTGCTTTGCGTCGAAGAGGACGTGGCTCTGGCGAGGTTGCTTTGCGACTGAGTTGCATCCGAAAGTAAGTTCACCCATGATGAGGTGATCGATGCTTTGCGCGACGCGTTCGGCTTTCGAACCGGCTATGAGAGACTGACCAATCAAGAGATGGATAGTATGCGACTCCGCGCGTGATGTCTTTTTGTTTTGAAAAAATTTATAAAGCGAGTGCTTGCGTAACCACTTTGCCCAGAATTTCTTTGTCAAGTTTGCTGAAACGGGTTGAGTCTCCGAGAAATATAAGACTCTTTATGGCCCCCTTTCTGCTTTTGATAAAATCAAAAGCGTGGGCGACGCTGTCAAGGTCCTGCGGTTCGACTATGAGAATGAGCGAATGGGTTGCTTTTGCGTATGGACCTACCGCGAAGGTGTCAACTGGATTTCCAAGTGGCGATACAATCAAATTCCCGCTTTCGATGTAGCTGTCAGTTTTGAGCATGTCGGATGTCCAGTTATTGATAAGCTCGTTTGCGTGATAAGGGGTCGTGCCGCAAAAACGAACGATCTCCATGCCTGCATTTCGAAAAGGCTCTAAACAGCTGTCCGGAAAAGACGCTTGTCCGCCAAGAACAATAAGGCGATCAAAAGAGCCTGACAGGATGGCGTAAATCGTCTCTTGCTCTATGGTGCAATATGTAGTAATAAAGAATAGAGGTGCCTTTTTTTCACAGATATATGGCAGAAGCGAAATAGTATCTCCGGTGCAACCATCGTAAGAGATAACCGCCGTTGAGCCCCATGCCCCTCTTTTTGATCCTTGCCTAAATACCTCTCTTGCTGTTTCGGCAAGGTTTTTTCCGTCGATGCGTGAAACCGCTATTTCAGTATTTGCTGTTAGCTCATTCGTAACATGATTAGAAACTTGTTTTTGTGATCCAATAACAATTACTTCTTCCGGAGCGTAGCGTTTCAACGCTTGCGACGTTACGTCAGGCAAGGAGTCGTGTTTTGCGAGCAGGATCGGGGCGTCTAGCAAGCCTGCTAAAGAATTTGCGATAAGACACATAGAATCCGATTCCCCGGAAGTCATGATAATCCTGGTGCTGCGATCTAATTCGGTCGACTCGATTTTTTCGAGTAGTTTTACCGCCGTGCCATAACGATCGTCGCCAGATATTGTCGTTAGCGTTCCCTCGGGGATGCTAACGCTTTCCGAAAGAACATTGAATACTTTCTCTTCCGACTCAGGGCTGCCCAAATGACCTCCCAGTGCACGGTATATGCGACACACCTCTGTTGCGGATCCAACAGTTCGGATATGCCCCTTTTCTAACCAAATCGCCTTGTTGCACAGTCTTTCGATCTGGTCATTGTTGTGAGAAACGATCAAGACGGTTACCTCATGCTCTTTAATCAGCTGCGTGATGCGCCGTTCGCATTTTTGCTGGAACATAAAATCGCCGACAGAAAGCACTTCGTCTACGATGAGTATCTCAGGGACAATTACCGTCGCAATAGCAAAGGCGATGCGAGCAATCATGCCAGATGAGTAGTTTTTCATGGGCATATCAAGGAAGGCTTCTATTTCGGCGAAATCAACTATTTCATCAAAATGTTGATTAATGAACTTACGTGAATAGCCAAGTAAGGCTCCGTTCAAGTAGATATTTTCTCGAGCGGTGAGCTCCATGTCAAATCCTGCTCCCAATTCGATAAGGGGCGCAATGTTGCCGTTTATGGTACATGTTCCTTCGGAGGGTTCGAGAACCCCGGCGACAATCTTAAGCAGAGTCGATTTTCCTGATCCGTTTGTTCCCAAGATGCCAAAAACGTCGCCTTTTTTTACTTCGAACGAAATGCTATCAAGAGCTCTGAATTCCTTAAACATAAGCTCTCTGCGCGCGATGGCGATCGCGTATTCCTTCAGACTGTTCAATTGCTCACTTGCCATGTTGAAAATCATCGAAACATTGTCTACTGATACCACAGCGGAGCGCCCATTTTCGGGTTTTGTATGAGTTGAAGGCATGATTAATGGGGCAGTATTAACGTTTTCGGGCATGTTGGCCGCCTTATACGTAGAGGATGAATTTTTTCTCGGTTGCTTTGAATACTACGAATCCGATTATGAATGTTGAGAGCGCCATGCCAAGGCAGATAAATTGCTCTTGAATACCCGGTACGATTTGATTCATGGCGATGTCTCGAAAGTATGTTACGTAGTGGTACATAGGGTTAAACTGCTCTGCAGCTTGCATCCAGTTTGGAAGGATACCGATTGGGTAAAACAGGGGCGTGGCATATGTCCATGCGGTAATGATGACCCCCCAAAGATGACAGATGTCGCGAAAAAAAACAGCTAAAGCAGCCAAAAGCATGCCGAGGCCAGCACAAAATATTGCCACAAACAAAAGCAATAAAGGGAGAGCAAGCAAACTCAAAGTCGGAGAAATGCGAAAGAACATCATGACGATGACTACGGCAATAAGCGAAATTGCGAAATTAACTAGTTGGAATAGTATTTTTTCCAGAGGAAAAATAAATTTCGAAACTCGTATTTTTTTAATAAGAGGAGCAGATTCGATAATGGAGTTCATGGCGCTACTGGTGGAATCTGCCATGAGGGTGAATAGGATATTGCCCAAAATTAGATACAGGGGAAAGTTTTCGATCTCGTCGCCGAACTTGAGAATGTTGCTGAATACGGCAACTAGCACACACATCATAAGCAAAGGATTGAGCACTGACCAGAGTACGCCAAGGATACTTCGCCGGTACTTCAGCTTAAAATCTTTGCTGACGAGAGAAGTGATAATGAACCAATTCCGTTTCATGGTGCCTTTAGCGGCCATTGTACGTGCCATGGGTTCCTTTGCGGTTAGATTTGGCGCTAGTCTCGTGTTGTTTTGAGACAACAAAGTTTTATTATACTCCCGAAGGTTCCTTGAGTGCAGCAATGCATGAAAATATCAACTTCGCTACAAAACGATGCAAGAGCGATACAGCAAGAGGGTCGAATTTCGTGGCTGGCCATTGTGCAGAAAAAGAGTGCTAACTTTTCGCATCACTTTCGATTGCGTAAATGCCTATGGTTTTCGGGTGGGATTGACCTCAGTTGGTCATTGTGCTGGTTGCGCAAACGATAAAGTACAAGGATAATCCTAGCTTTACATGTCAGCTAAATTGATGGAGGAATCACTGTGAAGGGCATCATATTGGCGGGGGGCTCGGGTACTCGTCTCAATCCTTTGACGACCGTCACCTCGAAACAGTTGCTACCCGTGTATGACAAACCCATGATTTATTATCCGCTTTCAGTTCTGATGATGGCAGGCATTCGCGACATTTTAATTATTTCGACGCCCGATGATTTGCCGAATTTCGAACGGCTTTTCAAGTCTGGAAAGCATCTGGGATTGAATTTGAGTTATAAAGTGCAGCCAACGCCCAATGGCCTTGCGCAGGCGTTTGTACTCGGAGAAGAATTTATCAATGGTGAAGCTTGCGCTCTTGTTCTCGGTGATAATATTTTTTACGGAAGTGGTTTGGGCGGATATCTTGCAACTGCGGTGCAACGTGCACGGGGAGCAACGGTGTTCGGCTATCGAGTGGAGGATCCAGAGCGATTCGGCGTTGTTGAGTTCGATGCGAGCGGCAAGGCTCTTTCTATCGAAGAGAAACCCAGGCATCCAAAGTCGAACTACTGTGTGACGGGTCTTTATTTTTACGATGAGCGCGTTTGCGAATATGCAAAGCGTGTAAGGCCTTCTGAGCGCGGCGAATACGAAATAACCGACCTCAACAAGATATATCTTGATGAAGGGGATTTAAACGTTGTTACGTTGGGCCGTGGTTTCGCATGGTTCGACACAGGTACGGTGGACTCTCTTTTCGATGCCAGTGAGTTTATTCGAGTGGTTGAGAGCTGCCAAGGTGTCAAAATTGCCTCGCTCGAGGAAATTGCTTACACGCAAGGTTGGATTGCCGAAGCGCAAGTACTTGAGGCAGCTGAAAAATATGGCAAAGCGGAATATGGGCAATATCTTTATAAAGTCATTGAATCAGCTCGTCATGAAGCCATAAGGGGCTAGGATGCAAAAAGTTAAGCTATCCAACATCCTTCTTGAGTCGGGACCAAGGATGGATTTTCATCCTGATCTTTACGCTCGGTCGGCATCCCCGATCATCCCGGATAAAGATAGTTCGTTCGCTGCGCAACTGATGCCGTATGCTAAATATGATTTCGGTACGTACTTCAACACCTGTTCTTGTGCGAAATATAAGAAGTATACTTATGCGGAAAAATTTTTTCTTCATCTCGAATTGAAGGGCAGCGGAGAAGTGAGGTTTGAAACCGTTTCTCGAACCTCACTTTCAACGGTTCGCACGATGGTCGGTCGTGTTGAGTTCGAAAACGAAGAGTTCGATGTAATAGAATTCGAGTTTCCCGAAACAAGCGATATATTGCTGGCATTTGAAATTGTGACTTACAAAACATGTCATATCAAAAACTCGTACTACTTTACACACGTGGCCGATGAAGAGGTTTCTCCCGTAAGGCTTTCTGTCGCAATGACAACGTTTAACAACGAAAAATACGTAATACCGAACATTCAGTTATTCAAGCGAGAGCTACTTTCGCTTGGCGACGAGATCGCTCGTAGTTTGACAGTTCATGTAGTGGACAATGGTCGTTCGCTCGATGTCGAGGGGCTTTCTGGGGGAGGGGTGTTTATTCATCCCAATCCCAATGTCGGTGGCTCAGGTGGGTTTGCTCGCGGTATGATTGAGTCAATTCACCAGAAGGTCAAGCCCACCCATGTGCTGTTGATGGACGATGATGTGTCGGTGTCTCCCGAAAGCATTAGACGCACCTACGCATTGCTCTCCATCCGTCGCGAAGCCTATATTGATGCTTTTGTCAGCGGAGCGATGCTTAAGCTGGAGAAGCCCAATATGCAGTTTGAGGATGTCGCTTACGTCCGCGAAGATGCGCTCTATGATCGCGTTAAACCCGATCTCGATATGGAGGACATCTCGGACGTTGTGCTCAATGAGACTATAGATGTTGAAAAGCGCAACGCTTACTGTGCTTGGTGGTATTGCTGCATTCCGATGAATGTTATCGAGGAAAACGGACTCCCGTTGCCCTTGTTCGTAAGGTGCGATGATGTCGAATACGGTATGCGCTGTCAGCCAACCATCATGGCGATGGGCGGGATTTGTGTCTGGCATTCCGCGTTCGGGGGACGCTTTAAAGCTTCTATTGATTTATACCAATATACTCGCAACTTTATGATTGCTACCGCATCGGTGGATCCTGCTTTGCAGAACATTTTCATAAAAAGGTTTTGGGACAATATCCAGCTGGAATTGAAGAAATTTAATTATGATAGCGCGGATCTCCTTCTCGATGCATTTGAGGACTATCTAAGGGGTCCTAAGTTCATAGAAGAAGTATCGGGAGAGGATACTGTCAAGAGAAATTCAACAAAAAATGAAAAGCTTATACCGTTGTCAAAAATTGGTTTCCCTGGCGTTTCCGACGCAGCTATTTCTTTGGAAGAGATAGCTGAGGACGGGGGGCGAACCATCTTGGAGCGATTAGTGGATTACGCAACCTTCAACGGACATCGTTTACCAAATGTCATGTTGAAAGATGGATTTGCGGTTGTGCCCGCTGGTGGTTTTTCGTATCCCGCCAAACGGATGCGTATGCATAGAGTTCTGTTGGCGGTTGATTCCGATGGTAAACTGGGCAGCTTGCGTACAATGGACAGGACTAGATTTCGCCAGATAATGAAGCGCTATAAGAGGTGCCTTGGTGCGTATAGAACCAAAAGAGACGCTGTGATTGCTGAATATGCTGCCGCAGCAAAACATCTACGCTCCGAAGGGTTTTGGAAAAGATATCTAGGTATGTGAGCACGATTAAATCATCAATGATTAAGGTGGCGAAAACTAATATCATATGATGCAAAAAGGGGAAAACTTGATCGAACGCTTTGAGTGTTCAACAAGCAAGCGTTCATACGTTGTCGTATTCAGTGTGGTATTTTTAGCGTTTTTCATCGTCATGTGTTTTAGTTTTTTGATGGCGGGAAAAGGCTTTTTATGGTTGACCGACGGGCTTGAACAGCAGTACGTATTTTTTGCTGCGCAAGGCGAGTGGCTTCGCCAAATACTTAATACAATTTTCGTCGAGCATAGTTTTGCATTGCCAATGTGGTCGACGGAAATTGGTTATGGCGGAGACATGTTGGTGACGCTGTTCTCTTGCATCGGAGATCCTGTTAATCTGATTTCTGTGTTTTTCCCTCTTGAATATGCAGATTTAGCCTTGAATATGACGGTGGCGATCCACCTGTACCTCGCTGGTTTGATATTCTCATTTTATTGCCTGTACAAGGGAAATGGAAGATTCGGAACGCTTATTGGTGCAGTAGTCTTTATGTTTAGTGGGTTCACGTTACTTGCTTTCACGCAGGTGTTCATGTTGGCTTGTCTCGTGTACGGTCCTTTAGTGCTTTGGGGTATCGATAAGGTATTCGACCGAAAAAATCCAGTCCTGTTCATTGCGTCAATAGCGCTCTGCTTTTTGAATTCGGTGACATTTTCGTATTCGATTTGTCTGTTACTCTTGGTGTACTGTCTCGTCCGTTATTGGCATCTCGATGAGAAGAAAACACCACGGGGGTTTGCGAAATGGGTTTTCAAAATAGCTGGCTACACGATGATCGGTGCCCTTATCGGCATGGTTTTCTTCGTTCCTAACGCAATGGCAATACTTGGGCAAGGCCGGCTAGGAGTTGATCGGCCCGAGGCGTTGTTCTACGAACCCTTGTATTACATAAAGTTACTTGCTGGCTTTCTCGCTGGAACCGATGTTGGTGCAGATTGCTCGTATGGGTTTGCTGCAATTGCCCTCATCGCGGTTTTCGCATTGTTCGGCACGAAGAAGTCGAGGGACGTCTCTGGTAGCGTAGACGGAATAATGAAAATCATGTTCATTGTCTTGACGGTGTTCTTATGTCTGCCAGCCATTGGAAAGGTTTTCAACGGTTTTGCTTATCCGAATAACAGGTGGGTATGGGCTTACGCGCTCTGCGTATCTTATATTGTTGTTGCGGTGATGCCTAGACTGCTCGCTCTGAATGTGCGCCAAAAGCGCTTTGTCGTAATCGGGTCGATTGCGTATGCGTTGGTTACGGGGCTGGTTTTCTTGCCGTTTGCAAGCAAGGAAGTGCTGTTCTCCTGTATCGTGCTGATCGGTTTAGCATTTCTGCTGTGCAATGCGAAGGACATCGCAAAGCAGAAAGCAAAGCTCGCTATCTTAGGTTCTACCTTTGTCTGTATCGCGTTTGTGTTCAATAACTTTGGATCGATCTTTACTTCAGGTGGCCCTCATGCCGCCTCCCGTCAAGTCGGCATAGGACGTTCTTATGAACTTCTTGTAAATAACAATCCCAGCAATGTCGTTTCCGAGATAGTTGATGATTCTTTTTGGCGCTACGACGGATCTCGCGTCCCTATGTTCAGAAACAGCAATATGGTTCAACATCAAAACGCTCTTTTGTTCTACAGCAGCTACTACAACGATCTTGTTGATCGTTATCATTCCTATATGGGACTCATCTCGTCGTCGATGAATTTCTCGTACACCGGCCTTGATGCTCGCACGCCCCTCGAGGCTCTAGCCGGCGTGAAGTATTTTGTTGTACCGAAAGGGCAGACTGGTATGCTCCCCCCGTTGTTCACGCATAAGGCGGCTTGCGGAGTGTACGATGGGACGGAATATATCGCCTATGGGACGGATGACTACTTGCCCACCACTTTTTTCTACGACGAGGTGATTGACGAAGCTGATTTCGAGGCGATGACTCCCGCACAAAGGCAGCAGGCGCTCCTGCAAGGCGTTGTGATCGAGGAACCTTCGTCTCTTGCGAAGAATGCGGATCTGCGGTTTACTGACCAGGCGGTGTCTTATGAGATTGCCCCGAAGCTGGATAAGGAGCAGTCTTTTGATGATGTTAATGATGCGTTCGAAGAACAGGGTATCGAGATAGATGGTACGAAGTTTACCGTGGTGCGTTCCGGTGCAACGATTGTGCTCAAAGCCGATATACCAGCTGATGTCGAGGCCTATCTTTATATCAAAGGGGTTAAGTATTCCGACGTGCCCCCATCAAGTAGGTTTACCGAGGCGCAGCGGGAGAGTATGAGCTTGTATAGCAAAGAGCTCGCGTTGTTTGACGATGTGTTCTACGGTTCGCCGACGAAGGATGTAAAGCTTGACGTTAAGCTCGATGACGTGAGCCAACAGGTTTGGAATCCCACAGCATCGAGTCATTTGTATGGTGGAAAGGATTCTTGGCTGGTGAACTTGGGATATTCTGATGAAGAGCGCAAAGACGTAGAAGTAACGTTTTCGTCTGCTGGGGTGTATGACCTTGAGGATCTGCAGATAGTTGTCCAACCAATCGATGCTTATGCTGATCAGATACAGAAGCTCAAATCAACTTCGGCGAAGATTCACGGCGCCTCTTTTAACGGATCGACTTATTCTTGTACGGCAGATGCAGAAGGGTCGCCGAAGCTTTTGTACTTTGGAATACCTTACTCAAGTGGGTGGAGCGCTTACGTTGACGACAATCCTGTCGAGATAAAGCACTCCAATGTGGCATTCATGGGCGTAGAGCTTGATGGTGGGCGGCATGAAGTAGAGCTGCGGTATGAAACCCCCGGGCTTAAAACCGGTGCGATGCTTTCCTTGGTCGGGCTGGTGATGTTGGGCGCGATTGTTGTGGTGGGGCGTGTTCGGCGCACAAAAATAGCGGAGGAGACAAAATGAAAACATATCTAATTACCGGGGGAGCCGGCTTCATCGGAAGCAATTTTGTGCTCTACCTCTTAAAGCGTTATGAGGATATCTGCGTTGTCAATGTGGACGCTCTTACGTATGCGGGAAACCTTGAGAACCTGATTGCTGTCGAAAATGACGATCGATATCATTTTCGAAAAGTGAATATTTGCGATACAAGAGCTGTTGACAGGTTGTTTGAGCAGTTCGATGTCGACTTTGTAGTGAACTTTGCAGCAGAATCTCATGTGGATAGATCCATTGAGACCCCTCGGGTGTTCGTCAACACCAATGTGTGTGGCACCGTGTCCCTGCTTGATGCGGCAAGGAGGGCATGGGAGCTTGACGATGGGTCGTATGGGAGCAAGAAGTTCTTGCAGGTCTCGACCGACGAAGTGTACGGATCCTTGGGCGTGGATGGTTATTTCACCGAGGATACGCCGCTCGATCCTCATAGCCCATATTCATCTTCCAAAGCATCTGCGGATTTGTTCGTGAAAGCCTACGGCGACACATATGGCTTCCCCTTTAACATTACCAGATGCTCGAACAATTATGGCCCGTTCCAGTTTCCCGAAAAACTTATTCCGCTCATGATCAATAATGCTTTGCATGGTAAGAAGCTGCCGATTTACGGCGATGGTTTGAATATTCGCGATTGGCTCTATGTAGAGGATCACTGCAAGGCTATCGACGTGGTTATCGAGCGAGGTAGACTAGGGGAAGTCTACAACGTGGGGGGGCATAATGAGCGGACGAATTTGGCCATAGTCGAAACCATTCTCGATTATCTTTCGTGCAATGTTAACGAAAATATTTCTCGCGATTTAATTGAATATGTCTCGGATCGGAAGGGACATGACCGCAGGTATGGCATCGATCCAAAGAAGATTTCAAATGAGTTGGGGTGGATGCCCGATACTCCTTTCGAGGATGGTATAAAGAAGACGATCGCTTGGTATCTCGAAAACAAGTCTTGGGTTGAAGGTGTCACGAGTGGCGACTACCAGAATTATTATAAAGCGATGTATGGCGATCGCAACCGGTTGTCGCAAGGGGAGGATCGATGATTCCTTTTAACAAACCCGCTTTCGTGGGCACTGAACTTGACTATGTTGCTCAAGCAGTGAGAGGTGGAAAAACATGCGGTGATGGACCGTTCACCAAGAGATGCCATGGCTGGCTTGAGCACAATTTCGGTTGCCATAAGGCGCTTTTGACGACGAGTGGAACCTCTGCGCTCGAGATGGCTGCGATTCTTTGCGATCTCGCGCCGGGCGATGAGGTCATCATGCCAAGCTATACATTCTCTTCAACTGCCAATGCGTTCGTGCTTGTGGGCGCAAATATAGTGTTTGTTGACATTCGGCCCGATACTATGAATATTGATGAGCGAAAAATAGAGGCTGCAATAACGTCGAAAACTAAAGTAATAGTACCGGTTCATTATGCAGGCGTTGCCTGCGACATGGATGCAATTATGCACATCGCTCGCACGTATGGACTGAAGGTTGTCGAGGATGCGGCGCAAGGAGTGATGAGCACTTATCGAGGACTCCCTCTTGGAACCATCGGCGACTTTGGCTGTCTCTCGTTTCACGAGACGAAGAACTACTCGATGGGTGAAGGTGGCGCGCTGCTTGTTAATGATCCTGCGTACAGCGAACGAGCCGAAATCATTCGTGAGAAAGGTACGGATCGTGCAAGATTCTTCCGTGGACAAGTCGATAAGTATACTTGGGTCGATTACGGAAGTAGCTACCTTCCCAGTGATCTTAACGCTGCTTATTTATGGGGCGAGCTTGAGCAAGCTACCCGCATTAACGACAAGCGCCTTACTCAGTGGGAGCGTTATCGTTCGGCATTCGAGTCCTTGGCGTATGGGGGGATGGTAGAGCTGCCGACGGTGCCCGTCGATTGTGCGCACAATGCTCACATGTTTTACCTCAAGTGTCGCAACCTTTCGGAGAGGTCTGAGCTGATCGCCTTTTTGAAGGCTCGAGAGATACAAGCGTCTTTTCACTATGTTCCGCTGCACTCTGCGCCCGCAGGCGTGCGGTTTGGTCGTTTTCACGGAAGCGAAGTCTATACGACTGTCGAAAGCGAGCGTTTAGTTAGATTGCCCCTTTATTTTAACCTTTCCTTATCCGAGCAAGATGAGGTTATCGAGGCGGTCAAAAACTTCTACGACACGAGTGCTCTGGTGGGGAGAGTCGATGAATAATCAATCGCATAATCTTCTTATCCTAGGCTCCATGGATGAATTCGTCGAATTGGTAGAACTCGCTCGGAACCGCGGTTATCGCACGATTGTGGTTGATGGATATGCAGATGGTCCGGCAAAGCGATACGCTGACGCAAAGTACGACATTCCCATTACCGATGCCAAAGCTCTCGCTGAAGTGTGCAAACGGGAGCGAGTTGACGGAATCATTACCGCGTATTCCGACATACTTTTTCAGTGTCTCTGTCGGTTGTCAGATCTTACGGGCATTCCAAGCTACTGCCCTTCTGCGGGCATGAATTTTCTTCGCGATAAGACGCTTATGAAGAAGATGTTCGAGGATCTCTCCATCCCAACGCCTCAAAGTTTCGTTGTGTCCTCAAAAGATGAAAGTTTCCCAGTTGTAAATTACCCCTGCGTTATCAAGCCGGTAGCAGGATATGGCTCACGCGGTGTATTCGTGGTTGAGGATGAAGCGCAAGCTCGAGCTCGTGTTGTCGAGGCCGAGTGCGTTTCATCCCAAGGGAAAGCTATTATGGAAGAATATAACCCAGACTACGAATTTAATATGATCGCATGGGTCGCGGACGGTGCCGTGCACGCTGTTAGTATAGCGGATCGTGAGAAGAGTTCGGAAGTATCTTGGGAGGTTCCTCATGTGAGCAGGATTGTTTACCCGAGTCGGCTTCAAGACAGTGTTCGAGAAGAGGCTCTCGCGATTGTTCAGCGAGTTTCCGCTTATGTGGGACTGCGAAACGGTCCGATTTGCATGCAATTTTTCTGGAGCGCCAAGAGGGGCCTTCAGGTTTGCGAGATTGCGGGAAGGGTTTTCGGATACGAACATGAGTTGTTGTTTTATAGCAGCGGCCTGCGTGTTGAAGATTTGTTGCTAGATACCGTTTACGACAAGAAATCGCTTCGGTGCCGGCTTGAGGACCACGATATTGATTCTTTTTCTCGCTGCTGTTGTGGCTTGTACTTTCACGGACGCGAGGCAGTGATTGGTTCGATGGACGGAGCGGTTGCCGCTATAGGGAATGCGGGGGATTCTGTCTGCGAAAGTTTTATGTACTATCGTGAAGGCGAGCGCGTCGGGCATGGATTTGGAGAAAAGCCCTACGTCGCCAGGATATACCTATGCGCAGAGAATTATGATTCACTGGATCATTCGACATTTGATTTATACCGGTCGTTTGATGTGTGCGATGAGAACGGAAAAAGTATAGTGTATCATAATGAACTGCCAAGCTACGAATGAGTGCTGGTAGAATGCCGAGAAGGGGGCGACATGAGCAAAAAGATAGTTATTTTTGGTGCGGCGGGAACGCTGGGCCTCTACTTGACCGATTATCTTGTCGAGCGACTAGACAGTGCTGAGTGGGAGATTATTGCTTCTGGGCGAAAGGATCTCACTTTTTTTGACCGATATGCGCCTGCTGTTCGCTACATTTCTGCAGACATAGCGAACAGGGAGTCGTTTGCTATGTTGCCGCAGGAAGATGTGTACGCTGTCATCCATTTTGCGGGTGCCTTGCCTGCCTATATGAAGGGGTATGATCCGTGGCAGTACGTTAATACGAATGTGCTTGGGACGCTCAACGTTCTCGATTATGCTCACAGAGCGGGTGCGGACAGGATTTTGTACACGCAAACCATCTCCGATTATGCAGGCTATTTTGAAGAGTTGGTGGAATTGAAGGACGACATGCCACGTCGTCCTCCTATGACCGGTGACCATTCGGTTTACGCGATTACAAAGATTGCTGCCGAGCAGCTATGCTGGAACTATCAAGCTAATTACGGTGTCAAGTGTTTTGCATTCAGGCTTCCAAACATCTACTGTTTTATGCATGATAGCAAAACTCTTTATCGAGATGGCAAGCCGGCCACAAGCTCTTATAGATATATGATAGACCAAGCGCAAGCGGGAAAGCCACTTGAGGTTTGGGGCGATCCAGAAAAAGGCATGGATTTGATTTACGTTAAGGACTTTTGCCAAATGATGGAAAAGGCTTTGTTTGTCGACCGAAATGAGGGCGGTATATATAATGTGGGTACTGGCGTGATGACCTCATTGGAACAGCAGGTGAAAAACATCATCACAGTATTTTCTCCAAAGGACAGACCTTCGGAAATTGTCTATTGTCCAGAGAAGCATGATTGCGTCAACTACTACATGAATGTTGATAAGGCGAAAGTAGAGTTGGGATACTCTCCCGAGTATGATCCTATAGCATTCCTTGTCGACTATAAAAAAGAAATGGAAGATGACCGTTTTGCGGACTTCTTCAAAGAAAAGTATGGTGAAAAATAAGTGGAATGTACGGCGCGTACAGTAGTTTCCGTTGTCATTCCTTGTTACTTCTCCGAGGCTACTATTGCAAAAGTTGTGCATCAAACGCGAGATGAGCTGGTCAAAAAGTTCTTTGACTACGAATTCATACTCGTTAACGATGGATCGACTGACAGAACGTTTCAGGAAATTGAGACGTTGTGTCGAGAAGATCACAAAGTTGTCGGAATAGATTTTGCAAAAAACTCTGGACAGCATAGTGCAATTATCGCTGGTCTCAATTATGCTTCAGGGGACTTGATTATGGTTATGGACGACGATTTGCAAACGCATCCGTCGCAGTGCCTTAAGCTTATCGAGGCCATGGACGGCGGCTACGATGTTGTGTTTGCTTGCTATCCGGAGCATAAAGAGGCATGGTGGCGGCGCCTAGGTTCTCTGTTTACGGTGTGGTCTATGCGCGTGCTGACCCAGCGCCCCAAAGGTATAGCGGCAAGCAGCTTTTTCGTTATGCGAAAGTATATTGCCGAGGAAATCATCAGATACCGCGGTCCCTATGTCTATATCCAGGGTTTGATTTTTCGCTCAACCTGGAATATAGGCAATGTTGAAGTTCGGCATTTTGAACGGGAATCAGGGCGGTCCGGCTACACATTTAAGACGTTGCTGCGACTTTGGTCAACGGTTCTCGGCTTCTCTCTTTTGCCTTTACGACTTTGCTCCGCTATCGGCATGCTGATGGGCGGAGGCGGTATAGTTGGGGCTATCTTCTTGGTGGTCCAGCGTCTTCTCAACGAAGATATGCAGCTTGGATGGAGCTCTCTTATGGTGGCTGTGCTAATTTGCTCGGGCGCGATAATGGTGTTTATGGGGCTGATTGGTGAATATCTCGGGCGCTTATTCATGACAATTAATAATGCACCGCAGTATGTGAAGAAGACCTTGATTGACGAGCGTGTTCATGAGGGGGCGGGAGAGTGACATGTTGAACTTCGCTGAAGTTGATCAATTAGAGACGCCGTGCTTTGTGCTGGACGCTCAAGAGCTCGGACAGAACTTCGATGATTTCAGGCACGCACTTGAAGAAAAATGGTCAGACAAATCTCATGTTGCCTACTCGGTCAAAACGAACCCTTTCCCCTGGATTTTATCAAAAGCGCGAACTGCTGGCTGTCTCGCGGAAGTTGTTTCCGATGAAGAATTTAACTTGGCACTTGCCCAAGGTTTCGCCCCTTGCGAGATCGTGTTTAACGGTCCAATCAAGAGCAGAGACTGGCTTAACTTTGCTCTTAACAATGGAACTTACGTCAATTTGGATTCGCGTCGAGAAATCGAATGGGTAAAAGAATATGCTGCAGCAACATCGCGTCTTGTGAAGGTCGGCGTACGCGCAAACATAGAATTGGAAAAGTATTGTCCGGGTGAAACTTTGTTTGAAGAGCACCATGGGCGTTTCGGTTTTTCTTTCGAGGGGGGCGATTTTGCGCGCGTTGTGGACGAATTGCGTGCGTTCGATGAGGGGGATATTGTGGTGTCGGGACTTCACATGCATGCCACGACGCGCAGTCGCTCAAACAACGTCTACCGGATGCTCGCGCGTTATGCTGCACGCATAGTGGAGGAATGCGAACTCAGCCTGGATTACGTCGATATTGGCGGTGGTTTTTTCGGTGGCGGTCCGCTCAACGTTGGCGCTTATGAAGAATACGTATTCACTATCGAGTCGGAACTTGGAAAAGTTTGCGATCCGGACAAGGTCGAGTTGATCGTAGAGCCCGGTGGTGCAGTCGTTTGCACCCCAGGTTATTATGTCGGAAGAGTCGTAGACGTTAAGGACATACTCGATGAGCGCTATGTCGTTACGGAGCTTTCGCGCGTTAACATTGATCATGAAATGAAGAAGACGTCATATAATCTAACGTTGCATGCCGTATCGTCTGATACTCATCCGTCGCAGATTTTGTGCGGATATACCTGTATGGATAGCGATAGACTTTGCGAATTGGTTGACGCTGTAGAATTATCTCCTGGCGATATTGTCGTCGTCAACAATGCTGGTGCATATTCCATGGCATTTACTCCGAACATGTTCATCAAATGCCCCCCTGCTGTTTACATTAAGGATGGGGACATAATTGAGATAGAGCGTCAGCCCTCTTTCGTTCGACCTCCTTGCGGTATTTGGGAATAGACATGTTCTCAGGTGTTAAGTCTTCAACGAAGACACTTATTGTTTTACACTTTGTTCTTGTAGCGTATTCCATAACGGGAATTTTGGGTAAAATTGCGTCTACGAAAGATTTCTTCAGTTTTGAGTTCTGCGCATATTATCTTGGAATAATTTTTCTCCTTGGCGTGTACGCAATCGCATGGCAACAGATTATCAAGAGACTTCCTCTGACAACCGCGTTTGCAAACAAGGCGATTACGGTCGTGTGGGGCATTGTTTGGGGTTTTCTTTTTTTTGGGGAATCTATTAATGCGCTTAAAGTGGCCGGAGCGTTGTTGGTTGTCGCAGGCGTTGTTGTTTATGCGCGTTCAGATGGTGCCTCTGGGCAAGACGCAGGGGATATGTCCAATGAATGAAACGGTTGCGATCTATTCGCTCGTTCTACTTTCTGGCGTTTTTGTGAGCGCGATTTCTCAGGTGCTTCTAAAAAAAGCTGCTATGAAAAAATACGATAGACCAATCGATGAATATCTGAACCCTCAAGTTATTTTCGCCTACGTATTGTTCTTCGGAACAACCTTTCTTAGTATCTTGGCTTATCGTGGAATACCCCTATCCCTTGGTCCTGTCCTGGAGGCTACGAGCTATCTGTATATTACGGTTTTTGGCGTTCTGATTTTCGGTGAGAAAATTAATCGCAAAAAGATGTTTGCACTGATGCTTATAGTTGCGGGCATTTGTGTATCGTCCTTAGGTACGGGGTAGGACCAATGCATAAAAATATGATTTTTCTGTCAAAGAGGGCGAAAGCTGGTGAGCATTCTTTAGGACATCAGCCGGGCCTGTCTGTATGAAAAAAGAGGGACTATCGTGCCGAAAGTGTCTGTAATTATTCCATGCTACAATCAAGAAAAATATTTAGAAACATGTTTGAACTCGGTGTTGTCGCAAAGCTTGTCTGATATAGAAGTGCTTTGCGTAGATGATGGTTCGACGGATGGCACCGGTGACATACTTGCCCAGTATGCGGCGAGAGATGATCGGCTACGCCTCATCAGTCAAAAAAACAAAGGAGCATCGTTTTGTAGAAATCGTGCGATCGATCAGGCGAGAGGCGAGTATCTTATCTTTTGCGATTCTGATGATATATATCCTGATACTGCAATAATAGAACGGCTTTATTGCGCTGGAGTTGAGCATGATGCCAAGGCGGTAGCTGGCTCGTATAGTATTTTTGACGAGACAGACAACGAGGTAAGATATGATTTCGACGGGCTTCTTTGGGGTCAAAGTTTCAAGAGGGAGGGTTTTGTTTCTTTCCTTGATTACCAATTCGATTATGGATTCACGCGTTTTATGTTTCGTTCGAGAGAGATAAAGAATAGCGGTATCAGGTTTGCTCCATATTCCCGATTTGAAGACCCACCTTTTTTGGTAGCCTTATTAGGGTATTTGGAGATGTTTTACGCAATTCCTGATGTTGTGTATCAAGCTCGAGTTGGCTATAAGCAAGTTGTTTGGGATAGCTCCGCTCAGGTTGATCTGCTTAAAGGGCTGTCGGATAATTTACGGTATTCAAGGATCCATCGCTTGAAAAACCTTCACGAGCTAACTGTTCGCAGAATAGAAGAAGAATATGCCGGTGTTTTCTATTGGTCGCTTATCGACGAAATGGTTTTTTCGGCGATTGTGCGTGCAAATGGAGAAGTCTCCCCGGAACTTCTCAGCTCGTCTTTTCAAGGTCGTGTTGTTGATGGGTTTCTGTTGTTGAAACCTATGGAGCAGCAAGTTGCCAATGCCCAGAAATGGAACAAAGATATTCAGGATTTGCATGGAGCTGTTTTAGCGGAGCGCGCCGACAAAGAAAACGCTTGGGAAAGGTTGAAGGATGCAGGGCGCGAGTTGGCAGCTGTGTACGATTCTACGACATGGAGAATCGGGTCGGTCTTCACGGCCGTTCCTAGATGGTTTCGCGATTTCGGACGAAAAGTATAGTGATTATGATATGTGGCAGTGCAAATAATCGGGAAGGCGTGAGCTTATGTCGGGCGTCCTAGCCAAGTGTTCTAAAAACATGTCGATCGCTCTTTTAATTCTACTAATGGCTTCTATGCTTTTTCCTTATTCGGCCTGGGCCACTATCGAGGATGAAGATCAGACCTCTTTGACCGCCGATGAACTGCTTGCAGCGATTTCTGCTGGGGCAGTAGACACGCAGGTTGATTCGGGTGATTCAGGCTTGAATGCTAATAGTCGAGCCACTATGTCGGCATCGCATTTTGAGGAGTACTCCGGCGCCGAGCTCTACGACACCGCCGCCGCGCAGTCCGCAGGAGCCTTCGCGTCCTCCGAGTACGCCATCGTCGTCGGCCGCGGCGGATGGCCCGACGCCCTTTCCGCAACGAGTCTGGCGGGCGTGTACCGATGCCCGATCCTGTTCACCGAGAAGGACTCCGTTCCGGCAGCCACGGCCTCGGAGTTGGCGAGACTCGGGGTTAGCCACATCCTCCTCGTCGGCGGCCCCAACCTCGTGTCCCAGGGCGGCTTGGACGCCCTGGGCTCGGCGACGGGGGCGGAGGTGGAGCGCATCTGGGGCGAGTCCCTCTTCGACACCCAGATGGCCGTGTACGAGAGGGGCGCCGGGCAGTGGTCGGGCGACCTCGTGATCGTTGCGACGGGCGCGGACTTCCCCGACGCCTTGTCCATCGCCCCCGTGGCCTACGCAAAGAAGGCGCCCGTGTTCCTTGTCTCCGGAGGGGGGCTTCTTCCGGAGCAGAAGACCGCTTTGATGGACGCCGCCAGGTCCGGTTCCTTTGCGAACGCCGCCATAGCCGGCGGAACGAACGTGGTGTCCGAGGCTACGGAGGGCTTTATGGACGCGGTCACCGTGCTTGCGTCCGGGCGCACGGGGGGATGTGTGCGCTTGGCGGGAGCCGAGCTCTACGACACGTCGGCGGCGGTGGCCGAATGGGCGGTGTCCACCCAAGGGTTCAGCTGGGCGGCGCCCGCCTTCGCGACCGGGAGGGACTCCTACGACGCCCTCGCCGGCTCCGTCCTCCAGGGCGAGAGCGGGTCGGTCTTGCTGTTGGTGGACGATCCGCAGGACGCCACCGTGCGCACCGCCGCGTCCCATGCGGGCGACGTGTCGTCCGTGCGCTTCTTCGGCGGGCGCAACGTGGTTTCTTCTGCAGTCCGTATGGGGATAGCCGATTCCTTCGGGTACTCCTACGCTTCGTTGCCCGGCTTTAGAGTTTATATAGACGCGGGCCATGGTTGGAATGATTCAAACAATGGTGTGTACGACTCTGGAGCTACGGGGTGTGGCTACCAGGAGGCGACCCTGGCTAAAGAACTTGCTGGAATGGTTGCGAACATTTTGAGGAACGAGTACGGTGTTTCGGTATATCTCAATGATGATGGTGGTTGGTATAAATTGCGTCATGCGGAAGCAGTGGCGCAAAAATGCGATACAATCGTTTCTATTCACTTCAATGCGGGCGGAGGATCAGGCACTGAGTCTTTGATACACGAATACAATGCTGCCGGTCTCTCTCCTTCATGGCAGAGCCAGATACACCCTCACCTGATTATTGGGACTGGATTGCACGACAGGGGAATGAAGCGCCAAGAGGTTGCGATTTTGGGCGGCCCGCTTCCCGCAACGTTGTTAGAGGTGGCTTTTATTGATAGCCAGTCCGATATGAATCAATATCAGGCTCGAAAAGTGACTATCGCCTATGAAATTGCTGCCGGGATTGTAGAGTAAGGAATGCAATGATTAAAAGACGGGGTTATGTAAAGTGCACTTTAGCTGCCGTTTTGGTGGTAACTCTTTGTTATCCCAATATATCCTATGCTGAAGATAATTATAGTGATTCCTCGAGTGAGTTTGCGCAAAGCCAAGACTCATCTAGTACTTGGAAAAATGAAGATGGTGACGCTAGTAAAGACATTCCTGCGGATGATTCCATTGTTGAGGATGAGGTGTTCAGCTCAATCTCCGATGATGAAATTGAGCGAGTTGTTGCACAGTCCTCGGGGATCGAGACGAATGGCTACAATCCGATAAATACTTCTAGCTTGTTGGCTTCTAGTTCTTCGAAGAGCGTTGAGGAGTACTCCGGCGCCGAGCTCTACGACACCGCCGCCGCGCAGTCCGCAGGAGCCTTCGCGTCCTCCGAGTACGCCATCGTCGTCGGCCGCGGCGGATGGCCCGACGCCCTTTCCGCAACGAGTCTGGCGGGCGTGTACCGATGCCCGATCCTGTTCACCGAGAAGGACTCCGTTCCGGCAGCCACGGCCTCGGAGTTGGCGAGACTCGGGGTTAGCCACATCCTCCTCGTCGGCGGCCCCAACCTCGTGTCCCAGGGCGGCTTGGACGCCCTGGGCTCGGCGACGGGGGCGGAGGTGGAGCGCATCTGGGGCGAGTCCCTCTTCGACACCCAGATGGCCGTGTACGAGAGGGGCGCCGGGCAGTGGTCGGGCGACCTCGTGATCGTTGCGACGGGCGCGGACTTCCCCGACGCCTTGTCCATCGCCCCCGTGGCCTACGCAAAGAAGGCGCCCGTGTTCCTTGTCTCCGGAGGGGGGCTTCTTCCGGAGCAGAAGACCGCTTTGATGGACGCCGCCAGGTCCGGTTCCTTTGCGAACGCCGCCATAGCCGGCGGAACGAACGTGGTGTCCGAGGCTACGGAGGGCTTTATGGACGCGGTCACCGTGCTTGCGTCCGGGCGCACGGGGGGATGTGTGCGCTTGGCGGGAGCCGAGCTCTACGACACGTCGGCGGCGGTGGCCGAATGGGCGGTGTCCACCCAAGGGTTCAGCTGGGCGGCGCCCGCCTTCGCGACCGGGAGGGACTCCTACGACGCCCTCGCCGGCTCCGTCCTCCAGGGCGAGAGCGGGTCGGTCTTGCTGTTGGTGGACGATCCGCAGGACGCCACCGTGCGCACCGCCGCGTCCCATGCGGGCGACGTGTCGTCCGTGCGCTTCTTCGGCGGGCGCAACGTGGTTCACAATAATGTACGCAACGCGATAATTACCGAGCTTATAGGATCCCTGATTTATACCGATTTTGACATATCCTTGAACGCTATGAGCGATCTGGAGGTAGAAGCTTCAAAAGGCTATCAAAATTATTCTAAAACAGAGATCCTAGAAAGCCTCAATCCTGATAATTTTAGTTACAACCAGTCAACGTTTTATCAATTTGCTCGAATTAATGGGGGCTATTCGGGAAAAGTGTCGGCAGATCAGCTCAACGCATTCATAGCGCAATATGGCAGCAATGGGAAGCTTGCGGGTATGGGTTCTGCCTTTATTGAGGCGGCGCAGACTTATGGAGTCAACGAGGTCTATCTGCTTTCGCATGCGATTTTGGAAAGCGATTGGGGGCGATCGCAGCTTGCGATGGGCTTTGATTATGAAGGCGGGTACATTGACGGATCGTATTACCCTGCCGGACGATACTATAATTTTTTCGGTATCGGAGCTTACGATAACTCGCCGTTAAGCGGGGGTCGTAAAATGGCTGTTATCCAAGGATGGAGTACCCCTCGCAATGCGATTCTAGGTGCGGCGAAATGGGTGTCAAATAATTATGTGCTAGGCAGCTGGAGCCAAGATTCGTTGTATAAGATGAAATGGAACGTGTTTCAAGCGGCAAACGAAAATACCGTTTGGCACCAGTATGCTACGGGCAGAACGTGGGCAACTGGCATAGCGAATGTCATGAGCGATTGTTACAGGTTTATCGGTTTGGAAATGGCAACATCAGGTTTGCTCTTTGATGTGCCGCAGTATAGATAAAAGCGTCGCGCCCGCCGGATGGTGTGACTATCCGTTGTGGTGTTGGCGGCCGCGTTAGCATGATGGGAGATGTGTCGGAAGAATGGCTGTTTCGAAAGGGGTCTCTCTCCCGGGTTTTTTACGCGTAGTCGCTGGCATTGTCGCTTTGGTGTTGACTTTTGCGGCTGTGCCGGCGAAGGCGTTAGGCGATCAAAAGAGCAGGACGGTGATATTCTCCGGTTCTTCTGTATCAAGTTATGCGGGACCAACCTTGTTCGAAACGGCTGTAAGCCAATCATCCGCCGCGTTCCCCAACGGTAGCGCAACGGCTATTCTTGTCGGTGAGGGCGGGTGGCCCGATGCGCTGTCTGCTACCAGCTTAGCAGGGCTTCTCGATTGTCCAATTTTGTTTAGTCAGTCTTCGCAACTGCCTAATTGCACGGCAAACGAGTTAAATCGGCTTGGGGTAAGTAATGTAATTGTAGTTGGTGGACAAAATGTAGTTTCCGATCGGGTTTTGGCGCAGCTAGACGAGATAGGAGTTTCCTGGAGTCGTATATGGGGGCAAACGGCTTTCGATACGCAAATGGCCGTCTTTAACGAGTGGTTCGACCAATGGGATGCGGATTTGGCGATTGTCGCCACAGGCACGGATTTTGCGGACGCTCTCTCGGCTTCCCCAATAGCCTTTGCAAAGAAAGCTCCAATTTTCCTGGTTGATTCAACACATAATTTATCTGACGAGCAAAAAGTTGCTTTGTCTCGACTTGCTACCAAAGGTGAGCTTCGGGATGTTCTGCTTATAGGGGGCCGCAACGTCATATCTGGTCTCACGAAAGGGTTTTTGGACGGAATTTCTACGTATGCAGGAGGTTCGCTCGTACATCTTTGGGGCAATACTCTATTCGATACCTCAGCGGCGGTGGCGAATTGGTCCGTGACATCGCATATCCTTTCTTGGGATAATGTAGCTTTTGCATCCGGGGGATCTCCTTACGATGCCCTTTCGGGGGCTGTGCTCCAAGCAAAGACAGGCGCAGCTCTTCTATTGGTTGGGGACGATCGATCTTCCACAATTGGAGTGGCTAAGGCGAATAAGAATTGTATTTCACAAATTCGGTTTTTTGGAGGCACCTCGGTAATATCCGAGCGTTTAAGAATGCATATTGGGTATCAACTTGGGCTACCCATTTCCTATGTTGATTTATCGATGATGTGCATGATTCAATATCCTGAGCTTCCAACGGGTTGTGAAGCCGTGGCACTTAGCAATGCTCTGACGTATTACGGGTTTTCATTATCAAAATATGAAATAGTAGACAGGTGGTTGCCTAGAAGTGGCTGGGATTGGGTCACTGCATATCAAGGAAACCCATACAGCTGGGGTGGGGGCGCTTGGAATTCCTGCTGCGCGCCTGCACTGTGTATTGCTGCAAATAACTATCTTGGTGCCCATGGTAGCTCTCTGCGCGCCTACAACATTACAGGTACTTCCTTTAGCAATTTGTATGATTATATCGCGCAAGGCTATCCTGTTATTGTGTGGAATACGGTGGATATGGGTTTGCCTGGGCTGTCGACTGATACGCGATGGCATGATGGAACGCCGTATCGTCTATATGGCGGAACCCACACTGTCGTGCTAAAAGGTTTCGATAAAAATAACGGAACTGTACTTGTGGCTGATTCGATATCGGGGTATGTAAGCCGGGATGCCGGGTCGTTTGGTTGGATATACTCGGTGTTGGGTTCGCAGGCTGTCGTGATAATGTAGTTGTCTAAACGCTCGTGTTAGCCAATACTTCAGTATCGATTGTTTTCCGGTTATTTTATAATGATTGAATGTTTTGCAAGAGAGCAGGATTATTGTGCGAGACTTTTCTTTGGCAAATGTGCTGTTGATCCCTGATGACTTTGCTGCTGGCCACGTTGAGCTGTATTATCGTGCCGATAGGGCCGAATATGATAACAATTTGAGGGCCCTTGCGTTTGTTGGGGAGATAGATTTTTCAACATACTTCAATGCGTTTTCTTTACGTAAATGGTGCCGATACACCAATGTGGGCCCGATTTTTTTGCATCTTGAATTTGCTGGAGACGAATGCAGCGTTCTGTTTGTTGAGTTAACAGAGGGGGTTTCTGCTGCTCATATTAATAGCACACCGATTATGCTTGGAGAGAGCCATGAGGGTTTCGCGTCGGTTGATTTGCGCTTGCCCGAAAGTGATGCTCCCCTTGTGTCGTTTGTGTTGCATTCTAAGGGAACAACGCGCGTAAAAGCAGCATACTACTATACAGAGGTCGATGACGCCTTAGTACGACCAGTGCGTCTTGCTCTGTGTACGACAACATTCAAGAAAGAAGACTATGTCGTACCGAATATCGAGACAGTCAGGCGTGAAGTGCTAGCCGGAAACGAGCCCATTGCTGACGGATTTCATATGTATGTGGTGGATAACGGTCGCACGCTCGATGTCGAAACGCTCTCTGACGATGGAGTGACTATCGTTCCCAATCCAAACGTTGGAGGTGCGGGGGGGTTTGCCCGTGGAATGCTCGAGGCACTTGCCGGAGGTGCTACTCATGTGCTGCTCATGGACGATGACGTGCATGTGTCGCCCGAAAGTTTTAAGCGTACGTACAATCTTCTTTCTCTTGTGAAGAACTGCTATAAGCAGGCGTTCCTTAATGGGGCGATGCTGTCGCTTGAGGAGCCTAACCTGCAGTACGAAGACGTAGGGTTTGTGCGAAAAGACGGTATATATGACAAGGTGAAGCCAGATCTGCATGTTAGTCAAATGGTCGATGTGGTAAAGAACGAAGTGATCAATGTCGAGGTGGAGAATGCTTACGGTGCGTGGTGGTATTGTTGCATTCCGGTCGAGATGATTCGCGAGTATGGCTTGCCGCTTCCCGTATTTGTCCGCTGTGATGATGTTGAATACGGAATGCGCTGCCGCCCCATTATCATGACCATGGGCGGCATTTGCGTATGGCATGCGAGCTTCGAGGGTCGGTTTCGCGCTTCCGTAGACTGCTACCAATACGTGCGCAACTTTCTTATCATGCTAGCCGCTGACGAAATGAATTTGGAGCGCATGTTTATGCTTCGCTTGAAGCGCACATTCGACATTTACCTACGTTCTCTTAATTATGGAAGCGCCGAGCTTTTGCTCGATGGTTTAGAGGACTATCTGAAAGGGCCTAGTTTTTTAGCATCAGCGAATGGCGAAGAGCTTATGAAATTGAACGGTGCGAAGAATGAACGCCTAGTTCCATTGTCCGAGTTAGACTCGGCAGTTATAAGCAAAACGAAGCCCGATGACAACTACTTGGGTGGGGAGGATATGCGTGGACCTGTCTTGAAGCTCTTAGAGATGTTACCGCATGATCGGCATTTTTTGCCGGATATGCTGCTCTCCGATGAACCTGCGGCTGTTTACTATAGCCGAGGTGCCTATCCAGGATGGAAGACGATGCGCCGTAGGACGCTCGTCGCTTTCGATGCTTCGGGCAAGAATGCGCATGTCCGGACATTGGACCGTGCACGTTACCAGTCGCTCAGGAAGCGTTATCGTCGCCTTATGCAAGAGTATGCCTCGCGTAAGGACGAAGTGGCGCACGCTTATCGTGATGCTATGCCGTGGTTAACGTCAGAAGCATTTTGGCGTACGTATTTGGGATTAGGTGAGTCTGCATAATTCGGAGTGTGTGGCGGTAAAAACTCGTTTAAGCTTGTTGTACACGCTCTGAAGCTTCGAGCGCTACATTACACGTGGGACTGCTGTTAATTAATTCGTGCGGCAATTCGATGAAACTGCATTACTTTCCCCCATCCTCCACAAACACGCCCTCTTGCTTGAACACGGTTGAGAACGTCTTGAAGAAAATCTTCACGTCCAAAGGGAAGCTCATGGCGCGCACGTACTCCACGTCCATCTTGAGGCGGTCGTGCCAGGGCAGCGAGTTGCGGCCGTAGACGGCGGCGTAGCCGGTCACGCCGGGTTTAACGGTGAGCTTCAGTCCTTCGTCGCCCTCGTAGAGCTCGGTCTCGCGGCGCAGGTCGGGGCGGGGGCCCACCACGCTCATGTCGCCCTTCAGCACGTTCAGGAATTGGGGCATCTCATCCAGGCTTGTCTTGCGCATGAAGGCGCCCACGCGGGTCATGCGCGGGTCGTCGGCGCCGTTGTAGGTGGAGCCGTCCTCCATGACCAGGTCGGGGGCGTTCACGCGCATGGAGCGCAGCTTGTACATCTTGAAGTCGCGGCCGCCAAGCCCCACGCGCGGCGCGTTGTAGAACACGGGCCCCTTGTCCTCGAAGTGGATGAACGGTGCCAGCACCGCTATGATCAGCAGTACGAACGGCAGCGCCACCACGCCGATCACCAGGTCGCACACGCGCTTTCCGAACTTCGCGTACATCAGCGGATACCCTCCGCCTCAAGCGCGTCCCAGGCGCGGTGGAAGGCCCCCACGACGTAGTCCACGTCGTCATCCGAGAGCAGCGTGTGAAGGGGCAGCGTGACCTCGTTCTCGAACTGCGCGCGGGCGTTTGGGAAGTCGTCGATGTCGAAGCCGAGGTCGCGGTAGGCGGTGAGCATGGGCAGCGGCTTGTAGTGCACGTTCGCCGATACGCCGGCGTCGGCAAGCCGCTCGATGAGCGCGCTCCGGAACGTCGCGCTTTTGCCGGGCAGACGCACGAGCATCAGGTGCCCGCTCGAGGCGAAGTCCTCGCCGTAATGCTGCAGCACGTCGACGCCCAGGTCGGCCAAACCGTTCTCGTAGCGCCCCACGAGCTCGCGCCGGCGCGCGAGCAGGGCGGGGTAGCGGCGCAGCTGCGCCAGCCCCAAGGCCGCTTGGATGTCGGTCATGTTGCATTTCCAGCCAGGATAGGCGACGTCGTACTCCCAGGCGCCGGCGCGCGTCTTCGACAGCGCGTCCTTCGTCTGGCCGTGAAGCGACATGAGCATGAACTGGTTGTAAAGCTCGTCGGAGTCGAAGGCGCCCGCGCGCCATGCCAGCGCGCCGCCCTCGGCGGTGGTGAGGTTCTTGACTGCATGGAACGAGAATGCGGTGAAGTCGGCGACGGAGCCCGAGGGGCGCCCGTCCTGCATGGCGCCGAGCGAGTGCGCCCCGTCGGCCAGCACCGCCACGCGCCCGATCGCCCGCTGCAGGTCGGTGGCGGGAGTCCAGCGGCTGCCCGCGCTCTCGAGGGCGGCGAAGAGCCGATCGTAGTCGACCATGCGCCCGGCAATGTCCACGGGGATGACCGCCCGCGTGCGCTCGGTCACGAGCGACGCCAGCGCGTCGTAGTCCATTTCGTAGGAGTCCGGGGCCACGTCGCACAAAACCGGCGTCGCGCCCACGTGGCAGATGACCGAGCACGAGGCCGTGTAGGTGTAGGCGCTCGTGATGACCTCGTCGCCCGGCCCCACGCCCAGGGCGCGCAGCGCGCACTCGAGGGCGGCCGTGGCCGAGGAGAACGAGGCCACGCGATCGGCGCCCGTGAAGGCCGCCAGCTCGCGCTCGAACTCCTTCGTCTTGGGTCCGGTGGTTATCCAGCCGCTTGTCAGCGTGTCCACAACCTCGTCGATCTCGGCCTGCGTGATGTCAGGCGGGGAGAACGAAACGCGTCTCTGCTCGGTCAAGATATCGCTCCTTGCTTCATGGCACGGCAAGCGCGCCCTTGCCAGCGGCGTGCCGAAACTCATATTCTCGCGCGCCGCCGCCGTTTTGGCGAGGCGCTCAACCAAAATCACAGCAGCGTGCGCAGCAAATCCACGATCGCGCGGTACGAGCGCGGCTGGTCGAACTCGCGCTCGGCCACGGCACGTCCTTTCGCTCCCATGATCTTTCGCAGCGACGCGTGCCCGGCGAGTTTCGCTATCTCGTCGGCGAGCGCACGCGGATTCTCCGCCTCCACGTTCACGCCGAAGCCGTCGGCGGAGACCTTCGAGCGGAACTCGGGGCTCGAGCCCGTGTTGACCATGGGCTTGCCGCTGGCCAGGTAGTCGCCGATCTTCGTGACGATGCTCTGCGCGGCAGACTTCACCAGTGAGTTCACCACGATGTCGGACGCGCACAGGTAGGCCGCCATGTGCGCGTAGTCCTGGTAGCCGAGGAAGTCGGCGGGGGCGTTCAGCTCGGCGGCCAGCGCCTGGAGCTTCTCGCGGTCGGGCCCGTCGCCGAGCACCTTCACGCGCACGGGCGGGATCGCCTGCCCTGCCGGGCCGGCCGGCGCGCCCATCCGAGCGAGCCGTTCCTGCTCGAGCAGTGCGGCGGCCCTCACGAGCGTGGCCACGTCGTAGCTCGCGCCGAGCGTCCCCGCGTACGTGACCCAGACCACGTCGGCGGGCTTCTCGATCGCGTCGGCGAAGCGGCTCGCGCCCGCGTCGAAAGCGGCCAGGTCGTTGCCCACGTAGACGGTCACGTGGGGGTAGGGGCGCTGCCGGTCCTTGGCCGGGCGGGCAGCGTACTCGTCGGAGGTGCCCACGGCGCCGGAGAGCAGCTGGTAGACGCGCTTCGCGTCGCGTGCGAACGGGTAGAACGCCACGTCGCTCACCACGGGGATGTCCACCACCATGCGCATGGCCTCGGGCCACAGGTCGTTGATGTCGGCCACGAAGGGGATGCCCTGCGCCTCGGCTGCTTCGGCGCAGACGCGCGCGACGTCGTTGGGCGGGATCTCCGCGTATACAAGATCGTAGGTGCCGGCGTTCTCCGCGAAGTGCTCGCGCAGGTTCTTGGCGGCAACGCGGTGGCTGCGGATGCGCCCGAGGTCGAGGTTCTTCGTGTAACCCGGTTCCTCGATGAACACGATGCGGTAGGGAAGGCCCTGGTAGCAGGGCTTCGAGCAATCGCGCTGCGCCTTCTCCCAATGCTGGAACGTGGACGTGACGAGGTCGACGGCGAAGCCCTCGCGCGCGAGCAGCTCCGAGAGGAAGCGGAAGCGCGTGTAGCCGCGCGTCTCGTCGCCCAGCTTCACGCCCATCGTCACGACGGCGATGCGCTTGGGTGCGCGCGCGGCGCTCTCCGCCGGTTTCTTCTGCTGGGTCAAGGTATCCATAACCGGGCCATTATACCAAGGGAGGGCGAAAGGCCGGCCGAGAACCCGCAAGGCGGCCGGCTGCTCCACAAGAACAGAAAGCCCGGGCAGCCGCGGCAGGCGGTTCGGAACGCCGGGCAGGCGGTTGTAGGAGCGCAAGGGCTCGGCCGGAAGGGGAGAAGGTTGTCGTCGGGGCTGTTGCCCGTTTCTGCGAGCTGCCTCAAGGGGCGACTCGGGCGGGCTCGTGGGTGGACGTTCGAGCCGCTACTCCTTCTCAGCTTCCTTCGCTATCAGCACCGGCACGTCCGCCGAGCGCAGGACGCCGTAGCTCACGCTGCCCAGCATGCCGCGCAGCACGCCCAGGCCGCGGGAGCCCATGACGATGAGGTCGCAGCCGTGATCGTGGGCGTAGTCGTTGATGCCGTCCACGACGGACGGGGCGTTCACGGCAAGCACCTGCACGGGGTTGGGCAGCCCGTCGAGCAGGGTGCCGATCGCCGCGCCCATGTCCTCCTTCTCGCGGGTAAGTGCCGCCTCGACGAGCTGCTTGTACAGGTCGGGGTCGACCGTGAGCGGCGGGACGCTCTGGTAGGGGTTCGCCTCCAGGCCGAGGGAGGGCGGCATCTCCGAGAGGAAGATGATGCCGACGACGTGCAGCTGGATGGTCGGGTCCTCCTCGGCGAGGCCCTTGGCGATCTCGAGCGCATGGACGGCGTGTGCGGACTTGTCGAACGGTACGAGGATGTTGGAGAACTTCATCGGGGCCACCTTTCGTGGAATCGCAGGTCAGCGTTCGTCGCGCAGCGAGCTTAAAGCGGAGATGACGGCCACGTGCGCATTGCGGGCGGGATCCATGAGCGCCGTCGCCTCTGCGAGGTCGCGCTCGCGCAAGGCTGCGTTCACCTTGCTCGCCGCCTCGTACAATGCGGTGAACGAAAGATTTCCTGCAACGCCCTTGAGCGTATGTGCCTCGCGAACCGCCGCGTCCACGTCGCCGTCGGCCAATGCCTGCTCGAGTGCGGCGAAGTGCGCGTCGTCGAGGAACTTCAGGGCAAGGCGCTCGTAAAGCGCCGCGTTGCCGCCGAAGCGCTCCATCGCCCGTCGTAGTCAATGCCGTTTCTTTTCAACGCTTCCGCGTATTCTGCCATCATGGTTGTTTTGCCTCTCGTTTCGCGTGCCTGCTCCGCCTGGGGCGGATGGCCGCAGGCAGATTCTAAAGTATAACCTTCCAGCATGGCGAAGGGGGCGCGCCTTCCATTCGTCACGCGCGCGTTACCGACCGGTTCGCGAAAGGCAGGCAAGGGGGCGAAGGACTCCCGCCGCCTCGCCGCGTGGCCGGGGCGTTGCGTAACGAGACCGAAACATCGCGGGTTATAATGGTTCCTTGAGAGAAAGGATGCGCCCATGACCGCGAACCCCGACCAGGACTTCGTCCTCAAGACCATCAAGAGCCGCGACGTGCACTTCGTGCGCTTCTGGTTCACCGACGTGCTGGGCGCCATGAAGTCGTTCGCCGTCGTGCCGGGCGAGCTCGAGGACGCGCTCGCCGACGGCATGGGCTTCGACGGCAGCTGCATCGAGGGATTCTGCCGCACGCAGGAGTCCGACATGCTCGCGTATCCCGACGCCTCCACGTTCCAGGTGCTGCCCTGGCGCCCCGAGTCCAACGCGGTCGCCCGCATGTTCTGCGACGTGCGCACGCCCGACGGCTTGCCGTTCGAAGGCGATCCGCGCCAGGTGCTGGCGCGCACGGTGGGGAAGGCTCGGGAGATGGGCTATGTGTTCAACGTGGGCCCCGAGCTGGAGTTCTACTACTTCAAGGGGCCCGAGGGCACCGAGGTGCTCGACCGCGGCGGCTACTTCGACCTCACGAGCCTCGACTACGCCTCCGACCTGCGCCGCGACACGGTGCTCACACTGGAGAAGATGGGCATCCCCGTGGAGTACAGCCACCACGAGAACGGGCCCTCGCAGCACGAGATAGATCTGCGCTTCGCCGATGCGCTGTCCATGGCCGACGCGGTGATGACGTACAAGCTGGTGGTGAAGGAGATAGCGCTGAAGCATGGCGTGTACGCCTCGTTCATGCCCAAGCCCATGGCGGGCGAGCCGGGCAGCGGCATGCACGTGCACCAGAGCCTGTTCGACCTCGACGGCAACAACGCGTTCTTCGATGCGCACGACCCCCAGGGCTACCGCCTGTCGGACGTGGCGAAGCGCTATATCGCGGGCATCTTGAAGTACGCGCCCGAGTTCTGCCTGGTCACGAACCAGTTCGTGAACTCTTACAAGCGCCTCGTCTGCGGGGGCGAGGCCCCCACGTACCTGTCGTGGGCGAGCCGCAACCGCTCCACGCTCGTGCGCATACCCGGCTACCGGCCCGACCGCGAGGACGCCTGTCGCATCGAGCTGCGCAGCCCCGACCCCGCCGCGAACCCCTACCTGGCCTTCGCCGCCATGCTGGCGGCGGGGCTCGCGGGCATCGAGGAGGGGTTGGAGCTGCAGCCCCCCACCGAGGACCAGGACCTGTTCGCGCTCTCGCGCCAGGATCTGCGCCGCCAGGGCATCCAGACGCTTCCCGAGAGCTTGGGCGAGGCCGTGGAGCTGTTCGCCGGGTCCGCGCTCATGCGCGCGACGCTGGGCGAGCACATCCACTCCTACCTCGTGGCCGCGAAGCGCGCCGAGTGGAACGAGTACCAGGGCAACGTGAGCGCGTGGGAGCGCGACCGCTACCTGGCGGTGCTGTAGCCGTGGACGCGACGGATGGGTGGAGGCCATAGCGTGAGGAAATCGGTCATATTCGTGGCGGACAGCCTGGACAACGCCCACAAGTTTCAGCAGGTGCTCTCGGGCCTCGACGTGGAGGTGGCCGCCGGATCGTCGGCGCAGCTGAAGAACCTGCTGGTGCAGCATCCCGGCTACGACCTGGTCGTCTACGAGGCGCGCGGCGAGGCGCTGGGGAGGGTGGCCCAGGTCGAGTCGCTGCTTCTGGAGGACGGCTCGGCGGCCCTGCTCGTGATCGTGGGCGAGGACCAGCTGGGCGAGCTTCGCCTGCCCGTGCAGGTGAAGAGCGACTTCGTGGTGCACGGCGCGTCCCCGGACGAGTGCGCGGCGCGCATCCGCCAGCTGCTGTGGCCCGGCAACGAGAGCTCCGCGTCGGACTTCGTCGCCGTGGACGCCCTGACCATCAACCTGGCCACCTATCAGGTGAACGTGGCCGGCGAGCCCCTGGACCTCACGTACCTGGAGTACGCCCTGCTCGCCTTCCTCGTGACCCACCCCGGCCGCACATACTCCCGCGACGCCCTGCTGCGTCGCGTGTGGGGCTTCGACTACTACGGCGGCAGCCGCACCGTGGACGTCCACGTCCGCCGCGTCCGTGCCAAGCTCGGCCCCGACCTCGCGCAGCACCTGGAAACGGTTCGAGGCGTGGGCTATCTTTGGAGCGCCTAGGGGCCGGTGGTTGAAGCAGCGGCGGTGTCGTAGGGCAAAGCACTCTCGCAGCTACCCGATCCTCGCAGGTTGAACCTCTCACCAAGGTACCGAGCGAGTTGCCCCTCCCTGGTTGATTTCTGTCAGCGGCAACCTCCCTTTCGCATACAGCTTCATATGATGCTTTCAAGGAGATGCAAGCAGCTCCGGGGATGGGGCCGTGCCCACCAAGCGAGTTCCGCACGAGCCAAAACGCCCTGTGGGCGTTTTGCGCGAGCAGGACTGCCCGAGCGACTGGGCACGGCCCCATCCCCGGAGCGGACAGCCCGCATGCGCTATACTAATCCATCTGAAACTCAAGCGACGGAGGAAGCCCATGCCGAAGAAGATCGCCGTCATCGACGGCAACTCGCTCATGCACCGCGCCTACCATGCGGTGCCGCAGACGATGAACGCCCCCGACGGCACGCCCACGAACGCCGTGTTCGGCTTTCTTGCCATGCTGCTCAAGTTCATCGACATGGCCAGCCCCGACGCCATCATCTGCGCGTTCGACGCGGGCCGCCCCGCCTTCCGCATGAAGGCGCTCGAGCAGTACAAGGCCCAGCGCCCGCCCATGGACGACGACCTGAAGGTGCAGTTCCCCATCATCGAGGAGCTGCTCGAGGCCATGGACGTGCCCGTCGTGCGCATCAAGGGCTGGGAGGGCGACGACATCCTGGGCACGGTGGCCGCGCGCGACGAGGAGCTGGGCTTCGAGACGCTGCTCGTGACGGGCGACAAGGACGCCTACCAGCTGGCCAGCGACAAGACGCGCATCGTCACCACGAAGAAGGGCATCACCGACGTGGCTATCTATGGGCCCGCCGAGGTGGAGGAGCGCTATGGCGTGCGCCCCGACCAGTTCATCGACTTCCTGGGCCTCAAGGGCGACTCGTCCGACAACATCCCCGGCGTGCCCGGCATCGGCGACAAGACGGCCGCGAAGCTTCTGCAGGCCTATGGGAACCTGGAGGGCATCTACGAGCACGTGGACGACCTCAAGGGCAAGCAGAAGGAGAGGATGGTCGACAACAAGGACATGGCGTTCCTCTCCCGCGAGGTGGCCACCATCGTGTGCGACCTGGACTTCCCTCTCGATCTCGAGGAGTGCTGCTTCCCGTCGTTCGACCCGGAGCGCGTGACGGAGGCGTTCAAGAAGGTGCAGTTCAACGCCCACCTGAGCCGCGTGCTCAAGCTGGTGGGGCGCGAGCTGGAGAAGAAGGCGGCCCCGCTTGCCTGGGAGCCCGTCGCCACTGGGCCCGAGGCCGAAGCCCTCGTGGACGCGGCCATCGCGCGCGGCGAGACGGTGGGCGTGGCGTTCGTGGAGCCCGAGCAGGCGTCGCTCTTCAACGTGGACCTGACGTGCGCCGTTTCCACCACGCAGGGCACGGCGCTCTACGAGGACGAGGGAGGCCCGGCAGCGTTCGCGCGCATCGTGGCCGCGGGTTCGTTCGCGGCGCTCGACGTGAAACACGCCGTGCACCGCGTCTACCCGGCCGACACGTCCGAGCCTGCGCTCGCATCCGACGACGACCTCATGGGCATGCGCGCATTTGACCTGGGGCTGGCCGGCTACGTGCTGAACTCGTCGGTGACGGAGTACTCCTACGACGCGCTGCTCGACGCCTACTGCGGCGGCGTGCTGCCCGAGACGAAGGCCGAAGCCGACCTGGCTTGCGCGCAGGCCGCCGCGGCTCGCGCGCTCGTGAGCCCGCTCACCGAGGCGCTCGAGCGCGATGGCAGCACCCGCGCCTACTTCGACATCGACCTGCCGCTCGTGGGCGTGCTCGCCATCATGGAGCGCACGGGCGCGGTGGTCGACTGCGAACGCCTGGCGGAGCTCGGCGCCAGCACGCAGGCCGAGCTCGACGAGCTCTCGGCGCGCATCTTCGACATGGCGGGGGAGACGTTCAACCTCGACAGCCCCAAGCAGCTCTCGCGCATCCTGTTCGAGGTGCTGGGGCTCACGCCCCTCAAGAAGAACCAGCGCGGCTACTCCACCGACGCCGCGGTGCTCAAGGAGCTGTGCGCCGTGCACGAGCTGCCCGCCCTCGTGCTGCGCTACCGGGAGCTCGCGAAGATCAAGTCCACCTACATCGACGCGCTGCCCCGCATGCGCGCCGGCGACGGGCGCGTGCACACCTGCTTCAACGAGACGGTTACCACCACGGGCCGTCTGTCCTCGTCCGACCCTAACCTGCAGAACATCCCCGTGCGCACCGAGTTCGGCCGCCAGATACGCGAGAGCTTCGTGCCGCTCGCGCCCGGCGAGCGGTTCCTGTCGGCCGACTACTCGCAGATCGAGCTGCGCCTGCTCGCGCACCTCTCGGGCGACGAGCATCTCGTGGCCGCATTCTGCTCGGGCGCGGACTTCCACGCCGCCACGGCTGCGCGCGTGTTCGACGTGCCGGTGGAGGAGGTGACGCCGGAGCTGCGCAGCCGCGCGAAGGCCGTGAACTTCGGCATCGTGTACGGCCAGCAGGCGTTCGGCCTGTCGCAGAGCCTGGGCATCCCGTTCGGCGAGGCGAAGGAGATGATCGAGCGCTACTTCGCGGCGTATCCCGGCGTGCGCTCCTACCTGGACGCCACGATCGAGGAGGCGAAGGCGAAGGGCTATGCGGAGACGATGTTCGGCCGCAAGCGCCATATCCCCGAGCTCAAGGCGTCGAACGCCGCCACGCGCGGCTTCGGCGAGCGCACGGCCATGAACCACCCCATGCAGGGCAGCGCCGCCGACATCATCAAGCTGGCCATGGCCGAGGTGCAGCGCCGCCTCATGGCCGAGGGCTTCAAGGCCCGGCTGCTCTTGCAGGTGCACGACGAGCTGGACTTCAGCGTGCTCGAGGCCGAGATCGAGGCGCTGTCCGCTATGGTGAGGGAAGTGATGGAGGGCGTCGCGGAGCTCCGCGTCCCTCTCGTGGCCGACGTGTCCTGGGGGGCAAGCTGGGCGGAGTCGCACTGAGGTTCCGTCCCCCTGTCACACCCCGGCGCTTCTCGCTGACTTTGTCGGACCTGTGAGATTCTGAAAAAACATGCCACGCCACCGCGTGTGGCTATGATTTTCTGCTATCATATGAATGTTGTGCTTTGTGGAGGCACGGCATCGGAAAGAGTGCGATGATACGCGGAGATTGTGCATAAGATCACCTTGACTTGCTACGATCCCGCTGGTAAGCTATCGCCTTGCGTTTTATTTCATACAAGGAGACACTCATGTACGCAATCGTAAAGACGGGCGGCAAGCAGTATAAGGTTGCCCCCGGAGACAAGCTGAACATCGAGAAGCTCGATGCCGAGGTCGGCGCGAAGGTCGAACTCGAGGCCATCTGCATCGTCGACGGCGAGAAGGTCGAGGCCGATCCGGCCAAGGCCGCTGCCACGAAGGTCACGGCCATCGTGCTCGAGCAGTTCAAGGGCGAGAAGCAGCTCGTGTTCAAGTTCAAGAAGCGCAAGAACTACAAGAAGCTGCGCGGTCATCGCCAGCAGCTGACGCGCGTCGAGATCGAGTCCGTCGGCTCGGCCAAGGCCGAGAAGAAGGCTGCCAAGAAGGCCGCCCCGAAGAAGGCCGAGAAGGCCGAAGAGCCCGCGTCCGTCGACGCCGAATAAAGCAAGGGAGGGAATACCATGGCACACAAGAAGGGTCTCGGTTCCAGCCGTAACGGCCGCGATTCCCACGCGCAGCGTCTCGGCGTGAAGTTGTTCGGCGGCCAGGAGGTGCACACGGGCAACGTCATCGTTCGCCAGCGCGGCACGCACATCCATCCGGGCGAGAACGTCGGCCGCGGCAAGGACGACACGCTGTTCGCCCTGTGCGACGGCAAGATCGAGTTCACGAAGGGCGCGAAGCACAAGGTGCACGTCCGTCCCGAAGCTTAGGGGCAAAGCCACCTGCTCCACGACTGCGTAACGTTATCTGTTTTCGCGTGCCCCCTGCTCGTCAGGGGGCACTTTTCATATACAATCCGAGTTGCGAGATCAGGGAATCCGTCCCCCGGTTCCCCTTGATGCGGAGCCGGAACGGAGATAGAGGTACCCAGGTGTTCATAGACAAAGTTCGCATACACGTGAAGGGCGGCGACGGCGGCGCGGGCTGCATGTCGTTCCGACGCGAGGCCCATGTGCCGAAGGGCGGGCCCGACGGCGGCGACGGCGGCCATGGCGGCAACGTGGTGGTGGAGGCCGACGCCAGCCTGTCCTCGCTCATCGAGTACCGCTTCAAGCACCACTTCAAGGCCGACCGCGGCACGCACGGCAAGGGCAGCCGCATGCACGGCGCCACGGGCGAGGACCTCGTGCTCAAGGTTCCCGTGGGCACGGTGGTGCGCGAGTACTTCGAGGAATCCAAGGAGACGGGCGAGCTCATCGCCGACCTCACGCACGACGGCGAGCGCGTCACCGTGGCCGAGGGCGGCATGGGCGGCCGCGGCAACATCCACTTCGTGACGCCGACTCGGCGCGCGCCCGCGTTCGCCGAGCTGGGCGAGCCTTCGCAGGAGGGCTGGATCGAACTGGAGATGAAGCTCATGGCCGACGCGGCCCTCGTGGGCATGCCGTCGGCGGGCAAGTCGTCGCTCATCGCGAAGATGAGCGCGGCGCGCCCGAAGATCGCCGACTACCCGTTCACCACGCTCGTGCCGAACCTGGGCGTGGCTCGCTCGGGCGACTACAGCTTCGTCGTGGCCGACATCCCCGGCCTCATCGAGGGCGCGCACGAGGGGCGCGGCCTGGGACATGAATTCCTGCGCCACATAGAGCGCACGGCGCTCATCGTGCACGTGGTGGACCTGACGGGCGACTACGAGGGGCGCGACCCGCTGGAAGACTACGACATCATCAACCGCGAGCTCGCGCTCTACGCCGACGAGCTGGCAGCGCGCCCGCGCATCGTGGTGGCGAACAAGATAGACGTGCCCGGCACCGAGGAGGCGGCCGAGAGGCTGGCGGCGCGCGTGCGCGAGGACTCCATCGCGGCCGCGGGCGGCGACGAGTTCGCCCCGAGCCCCGTCGACCCGAAGCTCTACCGCATCAGCGCGCTCACCGGCGAGGGGGTCGACGGCCTCAAGGCCGCCATCGCCACGAAGGTGCACGAGCTGCGCGAGGCCGCGCGGGCCGACCTGGGTGCCGACGTGCAGTACGACCACGTGTGGGAGCACAAGCGCGAGATGCGCGACAAGCGCTTCGAGGTGTTGAACCTGGGCGGCGGCGTGTTCCGCGTCACAGGCCCGCAGGTTGAGCGCATGGTGGTGCAGACCGACTGGGAGAACGAGGAGGCCATCGCCTTCCTGCAGCACCGCTTGAAGCGCCTCGGCGTGGAGACGGCGCTCGAGCGCGCCGGCGCGGTGGACGGCGACGAGATTCGCATCGTCGGGCGCGCGTTCGGCTTCGAGTCGGCGCGCACGGCGGAGGATATGTTCAAGGAGCTCGACCTGTGATGAGGGCTGAAGAGGGTGGGCGCGGAAAGCGCCTGGTCATCAAGATAGGCTCGTCGACGCTCACCACGTCGGAGAGCAAGATCGACTACGGCTACCTGGCCGCGGTGGCCGCGCAGATGGCCGAGGCCAAGGAGGCGGGATGGCATCCGGTCGTGGTCACGTCGGCGGCCATCGCCTGCGGCCTCGAGCGCCTCGGCATAGAGAAGCGGCCGCACGATATGCCGAGCCTGCAGGCGGCCGCGTCGGTGGGGCAGAGCGCGCTCTCGACCGCCTACGCCGAGGCGTTCGCCGCCCACGGCATCGTGACCTCCACGGTGCTGCTCACGCGCCGCGACACGGCCGATCGCCAGGCGTACCTGCATGCGCGCGACACGTTCGACCGGCTGCTCGATTTGGGCGTCGTGCCCGTCGTGAACGAGAACGACACCGTGTCGGTGGAGCAGATCCGCTTCGGCGACAACGACACGCTCGCGGCGCTCGTCGCGTGCCTGGTGGAGGCCGACCTCATGGTCATCCTCTCGGACATCGAAGGGCTTTTCGACGCGAACCCGCACTTCGATCCCGAGGCGAAGCTGATCGGTCGCGTGGAGGCCATCGGCCCGGAGATCATGGCCGTGGCGGGCGGGGCGGGCACCACCGTGGGCTCGGGCGGCATGATAACGAAGATCAAGGCCGCGCGCGTGCTCATGGTGGCGGGCATCCCCATGGTCGTGTGCAACGGGCGCCGCGCAGGTGCTATCGTGGCCGCCGCGCGCGGCGAGGACGTGGGCACCCGCTTCGTCGCCGCGAAGAAGCCCCACGAGATCACGCCGAAGAAGCTCTGGATCGCCCTCGGCGACGCGGCACGCGGCGCGCTCGTGGTCGACGACGGCGCGAAGGCGGCGCTCGTCGGCCGGGGGAGCTCGCTTCTGTCGGTGGGCGTGAGCGCGGTGGAAGGACGTTTCGAGGCGGGCGATGTCGTGGACATCAAGGACGCCTCGGGGCACCTGTTCGCCCGCGGCAAGGCGGCGTTCTCGTGCGACGAGGCCGCGCTCGCCATCGGCCGCACGCGCGCCGAGCTGCAGGGCAACCGGCTGCTCGCAAGCCTGGCCGACAAGCCGCTCGTCCACCGCGACGAGCTGATCGTGTTCGAGTGATGGTTCCGCCAGCCTGACGGCCGGCGGAACGTGCCGACGCTGCGGAACGTTCCGGCACCCGATCTTCGCGTGAATGCGAAGGCTCGCGTACTGAAGTACGCTTGGCCTCCGCCTTCCCGTGAATCTTGGGCACCGGAACGTCCCTCGCCGACGTTGGCGGACCAGCAAGGTGTTTTTCGCGCTGCGCGTGAAGCGCGGGAGCGCAAGGGAAAGGAGATCGCATGGGCGACGAAAGCATGCGCGAGGAGGTGCGGCGCATCGCCGAGGCGGCGAAGGCCTCGAGCGGGGCGCTAGGGCAGACGAGCGCCGGGGAGCGCAACGCGGCGCTGGCGGCCATGGCGGCGGCCTTGCGCGCGCATGCGGCGGAGATCGTCGCGGCGAACGCGGAGGACGTGGCGGCCGCGCGCGCGGCGGGCACGAAGGAGAGCCTGGTGGACCGCCTTATGCTCGACGAGGGGCGCATCGAGGACATGGCGGCCGCGCTCGAGGAGCTGGCCGTGCTGCCCGACCCGCTCGGCCGGGTGCAGGACGCGCGCACGCTCGAGAGCGGCATCGGGCTCGAGCGCGTGAGCGTGCCGCTCGGCGTGGTGGCCGTGGTGTACGAGGCGCGCCCCAACGTGACGGCCGACGCGGCGGGCATCTGCCTGAAGTCCGGCAATGCGGCGGTGCTGCGCGGCGGGAGCATGGCGGCCCGCTCGAACGAGGCGGTGGCCCGCGTGCTCGCCGACGCCGCCGAGGGAGCCGGCATGCCGCAGGGGTGCATCGGCCTCGTTGCCTCCACCGACCGCGCGGCGGCCGACGAGCTCATGGGGCTGCATGGGACGGTGGACGTGCTCATCCCGCGCGGCGGCGCGGGGCTCATCCGCCACTGCGTGGAGACGTCGAAGGTGCCGGTCATCGAAACGGGCACGGGCAACTGCCACGTGTACCTGCACGGGAGCGCCGACCTCGAGCGGGCCCGCGCCATCGTGGTGAACGCGAAGTGCCGCCGCTACGGGGTGTGCAACGCGGCCGAGACGCTGCTCGTGGACGAGGCGGCGGCCGAGGCGCTCCTGCCCGCCGTGCTGGCCGACCTGCGCGAGCAGGGCGTGGTCCTGCACGCCGACGAGCGCGCCCGCGCCGTGGCGGCGGCGCACGGCATCGAGGCCGAGCCGGCGACCGAGGACGACTGGGAGACCGAGTACCTGGCGCCCGAGCTGGCCGTGAGGTGCGTTTCCGGCGTGGACGAGGCCGTGGACCATGTGAACCGCTACGGCACGAAGCATTCCGAGGCCATCGTGGCCGACCCGGCCGACCCGGCGGGCGCCGCGGCCATCGAGGCGTTCCTCGCGCGTGTCGATGCGGCCGCCGTGTACGCGAACGCCTCCACGGCGTTCACCGACGGCGGCCAGTTCGGCCTGGGTGCCGAGATCGGCATCTCCACGCAGAAGCTCCACGCCCGCGGGCCGTTTGCGCTCGAGGCGCTCACGTCGTACAAGTACGTGCTGCGCGGCGACGGGCAGGTGCGCGCGTAGTGGCAGTTGTCTGCGAGCGGTTCGACGACCTGGGGGAGGACGGCGCTCCGGCCCGCCTCGGCATCATGGGTGGCACGTTCGACCCCATCCATATCGGGCATTTGGCCACGGCCGAGCAGGCGCGCGAGGCCTTCGGGCTGGACGCCGTCGTGTTCGTGCCGGCCGGCAACCCCGTGTTCAAGAAGGACCGCGCCGTCACGCCGGCGGCCGACCGCCTGGCCATGTGCCGCCTCGCCGTGGCGAGCAACCCGGCGTTCTGCGTGAGCGCGATGGAGATCGAGCGCGGCGGCGACACGTACACGGTGGACACGCTGCGCGAGCTGCGCGGCCACTACCCGGGAAACGTGGAGCTGTTCTTCATCACGGGGGCCGATGCCGTGGCGCACATCGTGCAGTGGCGGGAGAGCGCCGCCATCGCCGACTTGGCGCGCCTCATCGCCGTCACGCGGCCGGGCTACGCGCTCACGGCCGAGCGGAAGCGCGAGATCGAGGAGCACGGCCGCTTCGACGTGACGTACCTCGAGGTAACGGCGCTGGCCGTGTCGTCGAGCGACCTGCGCGCGCGGGTACGTGCAGGTCGCTCGATCCGCTACCTCGTGATGCAGCGCGTATTGGACTACATCGCCGCGCACGGCCTGTACGCCCCGGAGGCCGGGGAGGGGGTGTGCCGATGAGCGGGGAGGACGAGGCAGCCTGCTGCGCCGATGCGCTGTCGGACGCGTTCCTCGAGGCGCGCGAGCGCGACCTGCGCGAGCGCTTGGGGCGCCGCCGGTTCGAGCACACGCTCGGCGTGGCGGGCACGGCCGCGCGCCTGGCACGCACCTACGGCGTGGACGAGCGCAAGGCGCGGCTGGCGGGGCTTTTGCACGACTGGGACAAGGCTTACGACGATGCCGGCATCCGCGTCCGCGTGGAGGAGCTGGGCCTGGCGGTGGATCCCTACGTGTTCGAGGAGATGCCCTGGCTGCTGCACGGCCCCACGGCCGCGGCGGCGCTCGCCCGCGCATTCCCATGCCTTCCGCGCGATGTGGTGCAGGCCATCGCGCGGCACACGGCCGGCGCGGTGGGGATGACCGGCCTCGACATGGTGGTCTACGTGGCCGATGCCCTCGAGCCGGGGCGCGACTACGCGGGGCTCGACGATATCCGCGCGCTTGTAGGTCGGGTGCCGCTCGAGGAGTTGTACCTGGCAACGTTCAGGCACGTGTTCCTGAGCCTGGTGGAGCGGCGCAAGCGGATCCATCCGCAGAGCATCGAGATATGGAACTACTACCTCGCCCGCTCGCACGACGCGGCGGACGAACGAAAAGGGAGGAAAGGAACAGCGTGAGCGAACCGAAGAAGATGGAAGAGAAGACCTCGCGGGAGCGCGCCCTCATCGCGGCGCGCGCGGCCGACGAGAAGAAGGCCACCGACATCATGGTGCAGGAGGTGCGCGACCTCATCGGCGTGACGGACTACTTCGTCATCGCCACGGCGGCGAACAACCGCCAGGTGGAGGCCATCGTCGACGAGATCGAGGAGGCCGAGCGCGTGCAGGGCGGCTGCAAGCCGCTGCACCGCGAGGGCACGCAGGACGGCACGTGGTCGCTTCTGGACTACGGCGACATCGTGGTGCACGTGTTCCAGCCGGAGACCCGCGAGTACTACCGTCTGGAGGCCCTGTGGAACGACGCCCCGGTCATCGACCTGGCCGAGGAGGCGGGGCTCACCGAGCTCGAATACTCCGACCGCATCGCCAAGCTCCTGGGCAGGGAGTAGCGGGGCTGGTACCTTAAGCCCCGGACCGAGCCTCGCCGAGGGGCGGGGCCTTCCCCCTCTTGGAAGGAAGGCCCCGCAGCCTCTTAGGCGCTGCGGCGGGATGCTTCCTCGTCGAGGCGCTCGGCGATCCATGTCTTTATGACGGCCTGGCGGCCGATGCCGATGCGCCGCGCCTCGCGGTCGAGCGCCTCCACCACCCAGGCGGGGAAGTCCACGTTCACGCGCCGGGTCTCGGTTCCAGCTATCCGGGGATGCTCGGTATCGAAATACTGGAGGATGTCCTCCTTCCCCTCGTCGAACAGACGGTCGAGCTCTTCAGCGTCGATTCGCTTCGTCATAGCACGCAGCCTCCTTCTTCCTTGAGCGGCGGACCGAGATGATGCGCACCGCAGCCGACCGGTACGTCACGATCGCGGTCCAATGTTTGTCGCCGATCATTCCGATCACCAAGTAGCGGTCTTCCGAGCTGAACGGTGAGGCCAGCTCGATGCAGCGTTCGTCATCCCACAACCTCTGCGCCTCGCCGAAGCCTATTCCGTGCTTCGCGAGATTCCGCGCGCTTTTCTGCGGGTCATATTCGAATTCCATTATAACCCCTTATCGATATAATTTCTATACCATGAAAGCACCTTTCAATCCTTGTAACCATCCTGTTGTACAAGGGCGGTGCCGCGCGCGCATCAGTCCAGCGGCTCCTCCGTCTCGATGATGCTGCGGTAGAGCTCCATGGTGGCCAGCGACGGGTCGATACCCAACTCGGTGGTCAGGAAGCGGCGGCACTCGAAGTACGTCTCGAGGGCGGCCGTGCGCTGCCCGGCCGCGATCTGGGCGCGCATGAGGGCCGTGTACGCGTCCTCGCGAGTACGGTCGCGGCGCAGCGCGGCGCGGGCGAACCACAGCCCCTCCTGCGCGTCGTCCGCCGCGACGAGGCGCTCGGCGGCTGCCACCAGCGCGTCCACGAGCTGCATGCGGCGGTTCTTGCGCGCCTGCATGACGAACTCGTTGTCCTGCTCGCTCGGCATGAGGTCGTCGGCGAACGCCTCGTCGATCTCCGCATAGAGCTGGGCCCATCCGTCGGCTCCGGGCTGGCCGAACAGCAGCATGCGGCATACGGCGTCGAACCGCGCGACATCCGTGACGATCAGGCGCTCGTCCAACCGGCAGCCGTTCTGCTGGCGCACGAGGTAGGGGCAAGCGCCCGACGGTCCCGAGAGCGCGCGGCGCAGATGCGACCATACCGAGTAGAAGTTCTTGCGAGCCGAGTCCACCTCGCTCTCGGGCCACATGATGCCCACGAGGCGGTCGCGCGGGAACTCGCGGCCCCGGTTCAGCACGAGCAGCGCCAGCAGCGTCTTCACCTTCTGGCGGCGAAAGCGGCCCGGATCGACCGGGGTGTCGCCGATGCGCACGTCCAACCCGCCGAACAGGTTGACGGTGAGCAGGGGCACCAAGGTGGGCGCGCGGCCCTCCTCGGGCAGGTAGCGCCCGTCGAGGTACGCATCGGGATGCGTGGCCGCACGCTCCGCCCGGCGCTCGGCGCTCTCGCGGGCAGAGCGCTCGAAGGCGCGGCGCTGGGAGAACAGCTCCATCTCGGCGCGGTGCAGCGCGAGGGCCTCGGCGGCGCGCAGCGGAGGGGAGGAGGGGAGAAGGCCCCTCTCGCGGACGCGTTCGAGAGCGAGGCCGGCCGCAGCGGCGAAGAGGTCGCCCCCGGGCTCTTCCAGTTCGGCGAGGCGCATGCGGACGTACCGGTCGATGCGGCCCAAGGCCGCGGCACCCTGCTCGGCCCCCTCGGCGCCCACGCCCTCGCGGCCCTCGGCCACCTCCGCAAGCGCCCAGGCCGCCGCGATGGCGAGGGCGTCCCCGTCAGCCTCGAGAGCCCCGCTCCCGTCGACCGCGGCGGCACCGTGCACGAGCCAGGCGGGGTCGTCGAGCAGGGCAAGTTGCGCCTGCGCGAGCGGGCGCCAGAAAGTGGGGTCGGGCCGCGCCGCGCCGCCTCCGCCCGCCGCCACGACGTCGGGCGCATCGCCGGGACCGGCGAGCCGCGCGAGCTCCTCTCGGGCCCGCTTGCTCACGGGTCCCTTTCCCTCCCGCACGACCACGAGCGCCGCAAGGGCGCGGACGCCGGCGGGCGCCCCCAGGTCGAAGGCGATGCGCCGCGCAGGGGCAAGGGCTGCGGCACGGTCTCCGAGCACGACGAGCCGCAGGACCTCCCCCAGCTCGAGCAGGGAGTTCCCGGAGGGGGTCGACGGGCCGAGCGAAGCGTACAGCCGATGGGCCGGCAGCATGCACACCTGCCGCGCGAGCGCGCGCGATCGTTCCGCGAGCCACGCCGCCCGCGCACCGCGCGAGCACAGCGCCCCCACAAGGCCGCAGGCACGCTCTCCCTGGGCGCGGGACAGCAGCACGTCGGCCCAGCGCCCGGCGAGCGCATCGCGGTTGGCAAGGTGCGAGCGCGCGGCCAGGACGTCCAACCTGCTCCCGACCGCCCCCGCCACGGCCTCCACGGGGAAGCAAGGCGTCTCGAAACGGTCGCATCGCCGATCGATGCCCAGGTAGGGGTAGCCCGTCGCCATAAGCGCCGCCAGGTCCTCGCCGCACGGGCCGAACGCCTCGACGTCGGACAGGGAGCCCCGGCCCAGCACGAGCATGGTGGCCATGGCCAGCAGCATGTCGGCCGGCAGCTCCTCGCGCAAGGCGCCCTCCAGGAAGGAGCCCTCCCCGCCGAGAGGCCCCCACACCAAACCGGGCACGCGCTCGGCCGGAGGGACGGCTGCCGCCGGGCGGGAAGCCCGATCGTCGGCGGGGCGGGCGGCGTCCAGCTCGGCGTCGGAGAGCAGCAGGTCGGCGGCGGAGAGCTTCAAGCGGTCGTGCTGCAACGGCCCGTAGGCGTCGCATGAGGGCGCGCACGTGGCCAGCACCTCGCATCCGCGCCCCAGCAGCTCGTCGAACACGCCGGAGAGCGCGGCGGCCCGGGTCGCATCGAGGGGCGGCACGTCCTCCACCACCGCGAGGAACGATGAGGCGTCCGCCGCCGTCAGCGAGGACGAGATAATGCCCCGGTCGAGGTCGCGTAGGAAGCAGGGGCTCTTCCCGTTGATCCAGAACACGTGGTCGAATGAGAACACCACGTCGGCGTACTCCATGGCGAGCCCCGTCTTGCCGAAGCCCTCGGGCGCCACCAGGAAGCGCGCCACATGGCGCTCGCGCAGCAGGCGAGCGATGAGGTCGGGGCGCGGGTAATGGCGGCGCGATGCCAGATGGTTGGGCCGATGGCCCTTGCAGGACGATTGCTTCAGGAATCCGGTCATAGGGAAACGCTCCTCTCGCGGAGGCAGCGCATCGGCCCGGTTGGATTCGATCATCATAGCGGCGAGGTCAGCATTTAGCAAGACCGGACATTCGTTCGCCGCGTTACGCAAACGGCCTTTCGGGATGCGAACAACGCCCGACCGACCGTCCGCCGGGCGCGGCGGGCGGTGTACAATGGCTACAGCCTGCCCCTGCCGCCCGATCCGAGCAAGGAGAGAACCATGTTCCGAACCGCCTCCCTCGCCGACCTGCCCGCCTTCCTCTGCGGGCACGCCCAAAACCCCGAAGCCGCCACCGGATGCACGGTGGTCGTGGCGCCCGAGGGGGCGGTATGCGGCGTGGACGTGCGCGGCGGCGGCCCTGCCACCCGCGAGACCGACCTGTTGCGCCCCGAGAACATGATCGAGGCCGTGCACGCCGTGGTGCTCGCCGGCGGCAGCGCCTTCGGGCTGGCCGCCTCCACCGGCGTCATGGACGAGCTCGCGGCGCGCGGCATCGGCTTTCCCGTCGAGGGCGCGCGCGTGCCCATCGTGGTGGGGGCCTGCCTCTTCGACCTGCTAGTGGGGGAGAGCGCCCACCCGGATGCCGCCATGGGCGCCGAGGCCTGCGCCGCGGCGTTCGCGCGCACGGCGGAAGAGCCGCTGGCCGAGGGAAACGTGGGCGCCGGCTGCGGCGCCACGGTGGGGAAGCTCCTGGGTGGCGAGCGCGCCATGAAGTCGGGCCTGGGGACCTGCGGGCTCGCCCTCGGCGAGCTGGCGGTGGTGGCCATCGTGGCCGTGAACGCGCTCGGCAACGTGCGCGACGGGGACGGCGCGTGGATCGCCGGCTGCCGCGACGACGAGGGACGCGTCATGGACCCGCTCGCCGCGTTCGGGGCGATGGCGGCGGCCGGCGACGGGACGGCTCCCGCCGCCGGCGGGCCCTGCGCCAACACCACCATCGGCGTCGTGCTCACGAACGCGCGGCTCACGAAGGCCCAGGCGAGCAAGACCGCCTCGACCGTGCACGACGCCTACGCCCGCGCCATCAAGCCCGTGCACACCCTGAACGACGGCGATACCGTGTTCGCGTTCGCGTCCGGCGAGGTGGAGGCGCTGCCCGACGCGGTATCGGTGCTGGCCTGCGAGGCCATGCAGGGCGCCATTGTGAACGCCGTGCGCCAAGCCGAGGGCGCATGCGGCCTGCCGGCGGCCCGCGACCTGATCGCCGGCCGGTAGGGGGCGCGCATGAGGCTCGCCAAGCTCGCGAACCGCACGTTGTTCGTCCTCTCGGTCGTGGTGACCGGATCCGTGGCCGGCGCGTTCGTCTGGGCGCTCCTGTTCGTCATGAACCTGGGCATCTCGTTTGTCTGGGACAGCGTGGGGGCCCGCTTCGGCATCTACTTCCCCTTGGCCGCCTGCCTCGTAGGCGGCCTTGTCGTCGGCCTCTTCGCCAAGCGCTTCGGGCCCTACCCCGAGGACCTGGACACTGTCATGGCGAAGGTGAAGCGCGACGGACGCTACGACTACGACAAGCTGGGGGTCATGTCCATCGCCGCGCTGCTGCCGTTGTTCTTCGGCGGCTCCATCGGCCCCGAGGCGGGTCTCACCGGCGCCGTAGCGGGCATCTGCACCTGGGTGGGCGACCGCATGAAGCGCTTCGGCGCCGACTTCCAGCAGCTCACGTCCGTGGGCACCATGGCGGCGCTCTCGGCCATCTTCACCGCCCCCCTGTTCGGGTTCGCGGCGCCGCTCTACGGCGACGGGAAGGACGGCGGCGAGAACGGGGACGGTCCCAAGGGGGCGGCCACCATCACGCTGCCGAAGAACTCGAAGATCGTCGTGTACTTCTGCGCCATCGCGGGCGCGCTCGCCGCGTTCATGGGGCTGGGAGCGCTGTTCGGCGGCGGCATGTCGCTGCCGCGCTTCACCGACATCCACGTCGGCACGGCGGAGCTCGCCTGGCTTTTGCCGCTCGCGTTCGTGGGCGCGGCGGCGGGATGGCTCTTCTGCGTGTTCGACGGCCTGTTCGAGCGCGCGGCGGGAAAGATGGGCGACCGTCCCGTGGCGAAGGCGCTCATCGCCGGGCTCGTGCTGGCCGTGCTCGGCATCCTGCTGCCGTTCACCATGTTCGCCGGCGAGGTGCAGGCCGAGCAGCTGGGCGAGGTATGGGCCTCCATGGGCGCGCTCGCGCTTCTGGCCACCGGCTTCGCGAAGGTCATGGTAACGCCGCTGTGCATCCGCTTCGGCTGGCGCGGCGGGCATTTCTTCCCCGTCATCTTCGCGGGCGTGTCGATAGGCTACGGCATGGCCGCCCTCACCGGCACCGACCCGGTGTTCTGCCTCTGCGCCTGCACGGCCGCCCTCGTGGGCGCCGTCATGCGCCAGCCCCTCATGGCCGTGCTGCTGCTGTTCCTGTGCTTCCCCGTCAAGGGCGTCGTGGTCATGTTCCTGGCCGCCGCCCTGGGCGCCGCCATCCCGCTCCCGAGGTCCCTGCGGAAGGACAAGGGCGGAAACGGCGGCGGCCAGGCGGAAGGCGCCATGCCCGATGCCGGGCAGGGGACCGAGGGCTAGGGAGCGCCGATCACCGCTGAGCTTGCGGGGTCCGTGCCGCTTCTCTTCGAGGCGGCGGCCGCACGGGAGGCGTCGCCCGTGCGGCCGCCGCTTAGGCGGTCGACCGCCGGCAGCGCCTTGCGGCCACTGTGGATTTCCTTTGAGGCCAGGCGCGTTATGCTAGAGTAGCAGGTACTGTTCAAAGCCAAGAAAAGGACGGCGCATCACATGGCAGGATTCCTATCCAGGCTGCTGACGCTCGGCGAGGGCAAGCAGTTGAAGAACTACGAGGCGCTCGCGCAGAAGGTCAACGCCCTCGAAGGCGGGATGCAGGCGAAGTCCGACGCCGAGCTTGCCGCCCTCACCGCCGCCTTCCGCGAGCGCGCCGACAACGGCGAGGACCTGAAGAGCCTGCTGCCCGAGGCGTTCGCCGCCGTGCGCGAGGCGTCCGTGCGCACGCTCGGCCTGCGCCACTTCGACGTGCAGCTCATCGGCGGCATGGCGCTCAACGACGGGCAGATCGCCGAGATGAAGACCGGCGAGGGCAAGACGCTCGTGTCCACGCTGGCCGGCTACCTGAACGCGCTCAACGGCACCAACGTGCACATCGTCACCGTGAACGACTACCTGGCCCGCCGCGACAGCGAGTGGATGGGCCAGATCTACCGCTTCCTGGGCATGGACGTGGGCCTCATCCAGAACGGCATGCGCCCCGACAAGAAGATCCCCGCCTACCGGGCCGAGGTCACCTACGGCACGAACTCCGAGTTCGGCTTCGACTACCTGCGCGACAACATGGTCACGCGCGCGGAGGCCCGCGTGCAGCGCGGCCACCACTTCGCCATCGTCGACGAGGTGGACTCCATCCTCATCGACGAGGCCCGCACCCCGCTCATCATCTCGGGCGCCGGCACGCAGGCGGCCGAGACGTACAACAAGTTCGCGCGCGTCATGCCCGGCCTCGTCCCCGAGGTGGACTTCGACATGGACGAGGCGAAGAAGACCATCAACGCCACCGAGGGCGGCCTGGAGAAGATCGAGGCCATGCTCGGCATCGACGACATCTACGCCGACCCGTCGGGCCAGCTGGCGAACCATCTGCAGCAGGCGCTCAAGGCGCAGTTCCTGTTCCACCGCGACGTGGACTACGTGGTGGTGGACGGCGAGGTGAAGATCGTCGACGAGTTCACCGGCCGCATCATGGAGGGCCGCCGCTGGTCGGAGGGCCTGCACCAGGCCGTGGAGGCCAAGGAGCGCGTGCTCGTGCGCGAGGAGAACCAGACGCTGGCCACCATCACGCTGCAGAACTACTTCCGCCTCTACGAGAAGCTCTCCGGCATGACCGGCACCGCCATGACCGAGGACGCCGAGTTCCGCGAGATCTACAAGCTGCCGGTCGTGGCCATCCCGCCGAACCGCCCCGTTGCGCGAAAGGACGAGGACGACCTCATCTACCGCACGGTGGAGGCCAAGTTCAACGCCGTGGCCGACGACGTGGCCGCGCGCAACGCGAAGGGCCAGCCCTGCCTCATCGGCACGGTGTCCATCGAGAGCTCCGAGAAGCTCTCGCGCCTCTTGGACAAGCGCGGCATCAAGCACGAGACCCTGAACGCGAAGAACCACGAGCGCGAGGCGCACATCATCGCGCAGGCCGGCCGCGTGGGCGCCGTGACCATCGCCACGAACATGGCCGGCCGCGGCACCGACATCCTGCTCGGCGGCAACCCCGACGTCATGGCCGAAGACGCCCTGCGCGCGCAGGGGCTCGACCCCGACCGCAGTCCGGAGGACGTGGCGGCCGAGGGCGACGAGGCTGCGGCCCCCGCGCCCACCGAGGAGCAGCGCGCCGCGGCGCTCGCCGAGGCGAAGCGCGTGTGCGCCGCCGAGCACGACCAGGTCATAGCCGCCGGCGGCCTCACCGTCATCGGCACCGAGCGCCACGAGTCGCGCCGTATCGACAACCAGCTGCGCGGCCGCGCCGGCCGCCAGGGAGACCCGGGCACCACGCAGTTCTACCTGTCGCTCGAGGACGACCTCATGCGCCTGTTCGGCGGCAACCGCATGGACTCCATCGGGCGCATGATGGAGAAGACCGACATGCCCGACGACATGCCCATCCAGGCCGGCATGGTGTCGAAGGCCATCGAGAGCGCGCAGCGCCAGGTGGAGAGCATGCACTTCTCCGCCCGCAAGAACGTGCTCGAGTACGACGACGTCATGAACCTGCAGCGCGCCGCCATCTACGGCGAGCGCAACGCCATCTTGGACGGCAAGGACCTCTCCGAGCGCATCCCCGAGATCGTGCGCGACGCGGCCGAGGCCGTGGTCGCGGAGAACTGCCCCGACAAGGCGCCTTCCGACGACTGGGATGTGAGGCCCGTGGAGACGTGGGCCGCCAACATGACGGGCCGCGACGACTTCAAGGTGGCCGACGTCGACCACGAGGACGATCCCGGCCTTCTGGCCGACGCGCTCGTGGGGTACCTGGACGGCGTATACGCCGAGAAGGCCGAGCAGCTGGGCGAGCCGGTCATGAAGATGCTGGAGAGCCAGGTCATGCTCCGCATCATCGACACGCGCTGGATGGCCCACCTCCAGGAGATGGACTACCTCAAGTCCGGCATCGGGCTTCGCGCGTTCGGCCAGCGCGACCCGCTCGTCGAGTACAAGAACGAGGCCTACAATGCCTTCCAGAACCTCACGTCGTCCATGTACGAGGACTACCTGCGCACGCTGCTGCGCCTGCAGGTTGCCGTGCAGCAGGCCCCGCAGCTCGCCGAGGAGAAGAGCCCGCTCGACGGCAAGGTGAGCTACTCGTCGCCCGAGCAGGCGCTCGAGCAGACGGGCGTGGCCGCCGCACGCCGCCAGGCGCCCGCCGCCGCGCCTGGCGGCCAGTCCGCGCCGCCACCGAAGCCGGCGGCCGCGAAGCCGCAGACGTTCGAGAAGGACAAGGACGACCCCTTCGCGAACGTGGGCCGCAACGACCCGTGCCCCTGCGGCTCGGGCAAGAAGTTCAAGAAGTGCCACGGCGCGAACCAGTAGGACGAACATGGCAGACAGCGAACACGATATCGAGCAGATGGCGGCGCGCGTGGCCGACGCGCGCGGCTTTCTGCACATCGACGACAAGACGGCCGAGCTGGCAAGGCTCGACGAGGAGATAGCCGCGCCCGGGTTCTGGGACGATGCGGCGCATGCGCAGGGCGTCTCGAAGCAGGCCTCGAACCTGCGCGAGACCATCCGCGAGTACGACGAGGCCGCGGCGCTGCTGGACGACGCCCGCGCGGCGCTCGAGCTGGCGGGGGAGGACGAGGCCTTCGCCGCGGAGGCCGACGACGCCCTCGCGCGCCTGTCCGGCCTGCTCGACGCGCTGGAGATCACCTCGTGGTTCTCGGAGCGCTTCGACGGCGGCGACGCCATCCTCACGGTGAACCCCGGATCCGGCGGCCTCGAGGCGCAGGACTGGACCGACATGCTCTACCGCATGTACGTGCGCTATGCCGAGAAGAAGGACTGGAAGGTCACGATCCTCGACGTGGTGCCCGGCGAGGGCATAGGCCTCGACAAGGCCACCATCCAGATCGAGGGCCGCAACGCGTTCGGCATGCTGAAGAGCGAGAACGGCGTGCATCGCCTCGTGCGCATCAGCCCCACCGATGACAAGAAGCGCCGCCACACCACGTTCGCGGGCGTGGAGGTGCTGCCGGTGCTGCCCGACGACATCGAGGTGGATCTCAACCCCGCCGACGTGCGCGTGGACGTGTACCGCTCGAGCGGCCCCGGCGGCCAGTGCGTGAACACCACCGACTCGGCCGTGCGCCTCACGCACCTCCCCACGAACATCGTGGTGACGTGCCAGAACGAGAAGTCCCAGCTCCAGAACAAGGAGGCGGCGTTCCGCGTGCTCAAGGCGAAGCTCTACGAGCGCGAGGAGCAGAAGCGCCAGGAGGAGCTGGCCGAGCTGCGCGGCGACCGCATGGACAACACGTTCGGCAGCCAGATCCGCAACTACGTGCTCTATCCCTACCAGATGGTGAAGGACGTGCGCAGCGGCGTGGAGACCGGCAACGTGGATGCCGTCCTCGACGGCGACCTGGAGGAGTTCGTGATAGGCTACCACAAATGGAGGGTGTCCCAATAATGGAAGGAACCGGTATGACCGAGCTTGAACGGCGTGCTAACGACATGCGCGCCGACATCGTGCGCATGATCGCGGAGGCGGGGAGCGGGCATCCTGGCGGGTCGTTATCATGCGCCGACATACTCGCGGCGCTGTACTTCGGGGGCGTGCTGGAGCACGACCCGCGCAACCCGCAGTGGGAGGGGCGCGACCGCTTCATCCTGGCCAAGGGGCACGCGGCACCGGCGCTTTACGCCGTGCTCGCCCAGGCGGGCTACTTCCCGCGCGAGGAGCTGGCCACGCTGCGCAAGCTGGGCAGCCGGCTGCAAGGACATCCGGACTCGAACCAGGTGCCCGGCGTGGAGGTGTCCACGGGCTCGCTCGGACAGGGGCTGTCCGTCGCGGCGGGGGCCGCGGCCGGCCTGAAGCTGGACGGCGCCCCCCAGACGGTGTTCGCGCTGCTGGGCGACGGCGAGTGCCAGGAGGGCCAGGTGTGGGAGGCCGCCATGTTCGCGGCGCACCGGCAGCTGGACAACCTCGTGGCCGTCGTCGACCGCAACGGCCTGCAGATCGACGGGCGCACCTGCGACGTGTGCGACCCCGGCGACCTGGGCGCGAAGTTCGCGGCGTTCGGCTGGGACGTGGCGGAGGTCGACGGCCACGACCTGGACGCCCTCGTAGCGGTGCTCGGGGCTGCGAAGGCCGGTCGCGACGGCAGGCCGCATGCGGTCATCGCCCGCACCGTCAAGGGCAAGGGCGTGCCGTTCATGGAAAACGAGGCGGGTTGGCACGGGAAGGCCCCGAATGCCGAACAGGCCGCCGAGGCGCTCGCCGCGCTCGAGGGCGGCGCGGGGAAGGAGTCGATCCGTGGTTAAGCTTGCAGACGGGGCCCAGGCCCAGCAGAAGAAGGCCACGCGCGCGGCCTACGGGGCGACGCTCGCCGAGCTCGCGTCCGAGGGCGTGCCCGTCGTGGCGGTGGATGCCGACCTCACGGGGTCCACGACCACGAAGAAGCTGGCCGACGCCGGTTTCGCCGACCGCCTGTTCAACTGCGGCATCGCCGAGCAGAACATGGTGGACGTGGCGGCGGGCCTGGCCATCACGGGGCACGTGGCCTTCACCGGCTCCTTCGCCGTGTTCGGCACGGGGCGCGCCTACGACCAGATCCGCAACACGGTGTGCTACAGCAACCTGGACGTGAAGATCGCCCCCACGCACGCCGGCATCTCGGTGGGCCCCGACGGCGGCAGCCACCAGATGCTCGAGGACGTGTCGCTCATGCGGGGCCTGCCGAACATGCGCGTGCTCGTGCCGGCCGACTACGCCGCCGCCCGCGCCGCGCTGCGCCTGGCCGCCGCCACGCCCGGCCCGGTGTACGTGCGCATGGGCCGCGCGAGCGTGCCGTGCGTCTACGCCGACGACGTGGAGCTGGAGCTCGGCCGCGCCTACGTGCTGCGCGAGGGCGCCGACGCCACGATCGTCGCCTGCGGCGTGGAGGTGGAGCAGGCGCTCAAGGCGGCCGAGCTGCTGGCCGCGGAGGGTATCGAAGCCGAAGTCATCGACGCGTTCTCCGTGAAGCCGCTCGACGAGGAGACGATCCTCGCCTCCGTGGGCAAGACGGGCTGCGCCGTGGTTGCCGAGGAGCACAGCGTGATGGGGGGCCTCGGCTCGGCCGTGGCCGAGACGCTGGCGCGCACCCGTCCGGCACCGGCGGAGTTCGTGGGCATGCGCGACGCCTTCGGCAAATCGGGCGAGTTCGACGAGCTGATGGCGTACTTCAACCTGGACGCGAGGGCGATTGTCGAAGCTGTGAAGAAGGTTATGGCCCGAAAGCAAGTCTGATAGAATCGAGCCGTCTCAGTACATCACTATTCGAACGGAGCATTCTGTGACGAACGATACCAGCCAAGGGGTTCCTGCGCGCCAAGCCCGGCGCGGCGGCGCCCATGCGGCGCCGGCGCCTGCGCGCCAGACGGCATCGCAGCTCTCGGCGTCGCTGCCCGTCTTGGAGGTCGACGACATTCCCCAGCAGACGGGCACGCCGGTCATCACCTTCGACCACGTGACGAAAGTCTACCCCGCGCAGCCCAACAAGCCGGCGCTCAACGACATATCCCTGCAGATCTACGCGGGCGAGTTCATCTTCCTCGTGGGCCATTCCGGCTCCGGCAAGTCCACGTTCATCCGCATGCTCATCCGCGAGGTGAAGCCGACGCAGGGCCATATCTACGTGGCCGACGAGGACCTGACCACCATGCGCAACTGGCGCGTGCCGTATTTGCGCCGCAACATCGGGTGCGTGTTCCAGGACTTCAAGCTCCTGCCGAACAAGACCGTGTTCGAGAACGTGGCGTTCGCGCTCGAGGTCATCGGCAAGAGCCGCCACGTCATCAAGACGCAGGTGCCCGAGGTGCTGCGCCTGGTGGGTTTGCAGGACAAGCTCAACAAGCGCCCCGACCAGCTCTCCGGCGGCGAGCAGCAGCGCGTGTCCATCGCGCGCGCCATCGTGAACCGCCCGCCGCTGCTCGTGTGCGACGAGCCCACCGGCAACCTCGACCCGCAGACGTCGCGCGGCATCATGGACCTGCTCGAGCGCATCAACCGCACGGGCACCACGGTGCTCGTGGCCACGCACGACCGCGAGATGGTGGACAACATGCGCCGGCGCGTCATCGCGCTCGACCGCGGGCACCTCACCCGCGACCAGGACCGGGGGGTGTACGGCTTCGATGTCTAGTTTCGCTTACTTCATACGCGAGTCGCTCAAGGGCTTCACGCGCAACCTCTCGACGACGCTCGGCTCTATCGTCACCATCTTCCTGTCGCTTATGATCATCGGCGTGTTCCTCGTGGGCGGCCTCGTCATAGAGAACGTGGTGTCGGGCGTGGAGAACGAGGTGTCCATCGCGGCGTACGTTGCCGACGACGCCTCGCAGGCCGATATCGACAAGGTGGAGGACTACGTCCGCGGCCTCGAGGGCGTGGCGTCGGTGACCTTCACGGACAAGGAACAGGCGCTCGAGAACTTCCGCTCCTCGAACACCACCGACATCATCGACGCGCTCGACGGCCAGAACCCGCTGCCCGCGTCCATCGACGTGGAGCTGTCCGACCCGCAGCTGGTCGAGCAGGTGGCCGGCTCGATCTGGGACAACCCCACCTACCAGCAGATCCGGGACGGCGAGACGAAGTCCGAGTCGCTCAAGTACGGCCAGCAGACGGTGGAGAAGCTGTTCACGCTCACCAACTACGTGCGCTACATCGGCATCGCGCTCATCGCCCTGCTCATCTTCATTGCCATGGTGTTCATCAACAACACCATCCGCCTGGCCATCCTGGCGCGACGCAAGGAGATCGCCATCATGCGGCTCGTGGGCGCGTCGAACGGGTTCATCCGCGGGCCCTTCCTCATGGAGGGCGCGCTGCATGCGCTCATCGGCTCGCTTCTGGCAGTGGGCGTGCTGGAGCTCTTGCGCAACACGGCGCTGCCGAAGCTGCAGGGCGCGCTGCCGTTCCTGTCGTTCGACGTGAGCCTTAACATGTTCCTGCTCATCTATGCCGCGCTCGTCGTCGCGGGCCTGCTCATAGGCCTGCTGGGCTCGGCTCTGGCCATGCGCCGCTACCTGAAGGTGTAGCGGGCGCTCGGGGCGGCCCCTTATGGCCAAGCATGGCGACAACAAGCAGGTTGCGGCGTCCGCGCGCAAGGCGCGGCTCCGCAACCTGCGCCTCATGCGGGCGTTCGCGTTCGTCGTGATACTGTGCACGGCCTTCGTGGCCGGCTTCGCCGTGCGCAGCAACGACGCGCTGCTCGAGTCGCTCGGCTTCACGGCGCTGCTTGAGAGCGGCGACTCCACGGCCGGCACGGCGGCCTCGAAGGACAAGAACACCTACAATGCGCTGTCGGCGCGCGTTGCCGAGGTGGAGGACGCGCTCGCCAACGACTCGTTGGACTCCTACGACTTGGACGCGGCCACCATGAGCGTGCTCGATGCGTTCGCCGACACGACCGAGGACGCCTACCTGCGCTACTACGATCCGGCGCGCTACTCCTCGCTCATGCACGACAGCTCGGGCAGCTATGCGGGCGTGGGCGTGCTGTTCTCGGAGTACAACGGGCTGGCGTACGTCGTGGACGTGTTCGACGGCTCCGTGGCCCAGGCGGCAGGCGTGCGCCAGGGCGACTTCGTGGTGGCCATCGACGGCGACCGCGGCCAAGAGTGGTCGATGAACGAGGTCACGGCCTCGCTCGACCGTGCCGAGGGCGACACCGTCGTGGTCACGTGGCGGCGTCCGGCCACGCTCGAGGCCGAGGGCGGGGAGGAGTTCACCACGACGCTGGCCTGCTCGAAGTACGATGTGAAGAACGTCACGACGAGCCTCGAGGGCACCGTGGGCTACCTCAAGGTGCGGCAGCTGACGCAGACGTCGGCCGACCTCGTGAAGCAGGCGCTCGCGGACCTGGGCTCCCAAGGGGCGCTCTCGTTCGTGCTCGACATCCGCGACAACCCGGGCGGCTACCTCACGCAGGCCGTGGACCTGGCCAGCCTGTTCGTGAAGAGCGGCTCCATCGTGCAAATCGAGACGAAGGACGGCAAGAGCGTGAAGTCCGCCACGGGCAACGTGGCGACGGACAAGCCGCTCGTGGTGCTGGTGAACGAGAACACGGCTGCCGCGGCCGAGGTGCTGGCGGCGGCGCTGCAGGAGAACCAGCGCGCCACGCTCGTGGGCGCTTCCACGCTGGGCAAAGGCTCCGTGCAGGTGGTGCGCGACCTGAGCTTCGGCGGCGCGCTGCGCTACACGGCGGCCTACTACCTCACCCCCCAGGGGCGGACCATCAACGACGTGGGCGTGACGCCCGACGTGTCGGTGGGCCTCGGCGGCGAGGCCGGCAGCGACAACCAGAGAAGCCTGGCCCTGGAAACCGCCCAGTCGCTCGCGCGGGAGTAGCGCCATGGCGCGCAAGCGGTCGCATACGCGACGCAGCCCCCGCAGCAACCCGCGCGGCGTGCTGACCGTCCACGGCGGCGGCTTCGGCTTCGTGCAGACGGCCGAGGGCGCCTACTTCATTCCCGCGTCGAAGATGGCCGGCGCCTTCGACGGCGACCTGGTGGAGGTGGCGCCGCTGCCGCCCACGGGCGGCAAGGGCGTCGCGCGCCAGCCGCATCAGGGTGCTGCCCGCCCTGGCGACCAGCCGGCCGCGCGGGTGCTGCGCGTCGTCGACCGCGCGCACGACACGCTTGTGGGCCGCTACGAGGTGGCCGAGCCCTTCGGCGTGGTGGTGCCCGAGGATGCGCGCATACCCTACGACATCTTCACCATGCGCTCCGACCATCCGGACGTGCCGGACGGCTCGCTCGTGCGCGTTCGCATCACCGCGTTCCCCACGCGCCACACCGCAGCAACCGGCGTGGTGGAGGAGGTCATCGGGCGGGCGGGCGACGAGGGGGTGGGCGTGGACCTCATCGTGGCGCGCCACAAGCTGGAGACGGCGTTCTCGGACGGCGCGCTCGCCGAGGCGCGTGCCGCCGTGCTGGACGAGGCGGGCGCGCTCGCCGAGGGCTACCGCGACCTGCGGGAGCGCTTCACGCTCACCATCGACCCCGCCGACGCCCGCGACTTCGATGACGCCTTGTCGTTGCATCCCGTCGTTCTGGCGAACGACGGGATGCCCCGCAGCGTGCGGGCAGTGGATGGGCGCGCGCTAGCGGCGGCGCGCTGGCGGCTGGGGGTTCATATCGCGGACGTGTCGCATTACGTGCCGTGGAACTCGTCGATCGACTTGGATGCGCGACGGCGGGCGACGAGCGTGTACTTGGCCGACCGCGTGATACCCATGCTGCCCGAAGAGCTGTCGGGCGATCTGTGCTCGCTCAAGCCCGGCGAGGTGCGCCGCACGATGACGGCCGACCTGTACCTGGACAACGACGCGCGACTCGTGGGCTACGAGCTGTATCCGGCGCTCATCCGCTCGGATGCACGGTTGACCTACGACGAGGCGCAGGCCTTGCTGGAGGAGGCGGCGGGCCGCGACGTCGACGCGTCGGGGGACGATGCCCTCACAAGCCGGCTCGCGAGGCTCTCGTGCTTGGCGAGGAGGCGTGCGGCGGCGCGCGAGGCGGCCGGCGGGTTGGACTTCGCCACGGTGGAGGCGAAGGTGCGCTTGGATGCGGAAGGGCATCCTGTGGGCATCGACCTGCGCCGCAAGACGGATGCGACGTCGCTTGTGGAGGAGGCCATGATCCTGGCGAACGAGACGGTGGCGCGCCACCTGCGCGATGCCCGGTTCCCCGGCATCTTCCGCGTGCACGACAAGCCCTCTCCCGACAGCCTGGCCGCGCTTGTGCCGGTGTTCCAGGAGTTCGCCTGGTTCGGCGGCATCGACCAGAACCGGCTCGTGGCCGGCGACCCGCATGTGCTCGGCCAGGTGCTCGAGGCGAGCGCGGGGCGCCCCGAGGGCGAGCTCGTGTCAACGCTCGTGCTGCGCTCCATGAAGCGCGCCGTGTACCGCCCCGCCTGCGAGCCGCACTACGGGCTGGCCAGCGGGGCGTACACGCACTTCACGAGCCCCATCAGGCGCTATCCCGACCTCGTGGTGCATCGCATGCTCAAGGCGCAGCTGACGCGCCGCCCCGAGCGCTTCGACCAGGAGGTGGCGGCGCTGCCGTGGATAGCCGAGCACTCCTCGAACATGGAGCGCGTGGCCGAGAAGGCGGCGCGCGAGTCGCAGGAGCTCAAGATCGTGGAGTATATGGAACGTTCGGTGGGCCAGGCGTTCCCGGCCGTCGTGTCGGGCGTGACGAGCTACGGCGTGTACGTGCGGCTGGAGAACACGGCGGAGGGCCTTGTGCCGATGAAGAGCCTGGGCCGAGAGTACTTCGCGTTCGACCCGGTGCTGCACCGCCTGACGGGGGAGGACACGGGCACGGTCTACCGGCTGGGGCAGCGCCTGCCCGTCATCCTTGCGGCGGCCGACCCGCGCGCCGGCCGGCTCGACTTCCGCCCGGCGCGCGAAGGCGGGCGCTGAGCGCGGCGCCAGGGGGGCAAAGGAGGAAGATGGGGCGGGTACGCGAGAAGGCGCAGGCCATGGGGCGCGTCATGCGCCGCAGCAAGAAGGCGCTCGCGCTCTTCGTCGTGCTGCGCCTCATCGTGCTGGCCTGCGCAGTGGGCGCGCTCGTGTTCGGCAACTACGAGGCGTTCTTCCTGTGCCTGCTCACGCTCGTGTTGTTCCTGGTGCCCCCGTTCATCGAGGCGAGCTTCAGCATCACCATCCCCGAGACGCTCGAGGTGGTCATCGCGCTGTTCATCTTCGCGGCCGAGATACTGGGCGAGCTGTTCCACTTCTACACCCTCTTCCCCTTTTGGGACACGCTGCTGCACACGTTCAACGGATTTCTGGCGGCGGCCATCGGGCTGGCGCTCGTGTCCATCTTGAACCGCTCCGACCGCATCGCGTTCTCGTTGTCGCCGTTCTTCTGCGCCGTGGTGGCGTTCTGCTTCTCCATGACCATCGGCGTGCTGTGGGAGTTTTTCGAGTTCGGCATGGACTGGGTGTTCGGGCTGGACATGCAGAAGGACACCGTGCTGGACGGGATCGCGAGCGTGCTGCTGGACCCCGAGGGGCTGCAGCGGCCGTTTAGCATCGACGGTATCCAGACCGTGGTGGTGAACGGGCAGGACCTGGGCTTGGGCGGGTACCTGGACGTGGGGCTGGTCGACACGATGGAGGACCTGCTGGTGAACTTCGTCGGCGCGTTGTCGTTCTCCGTCATCGGGTACCGCTACCTGAAGAGCAAGGGCGCCGGAACGTTCGCACGTCGCTTCGTGCCGGTGCTGGACGCGCCGGGGAAGGGCGGCTGGACCGACGACGCCGGCGGTCCTGCCGACGTGGCAGGATGCGGTGATGCTTTGGACGACGAGGCGGATGATGCGGGTGCGGCATGAGGCAGGCGTGTGGGCGGCAAGGCCTGGAGGCGCCTCGGCTTCCGGTGGCGGGCACGAATACTTTGATCATCTAACCAATTGCGGTATGATGCTGGGAACGGAAACGACAATTGGGAAGGAAGGAGGGGCAATGGACGGTTCCTCCGGGGATGCCGATGCCGTGTCCAAGCGGCGCGAGGAGATCGACGATCTGCTGTCCGGCACGTTCAACTCCATCCTGCGGATCGAGGAGCAGTCGCTCGACAACCGCCTGACGCACGGGCTCACCATCACCGAGGTGCACACCATCGTGGCCATCGGCCTGCACGAGCGCAATCCGATGAACGTGGTCGCGGCTCGCCTGAACGTGACGCTGGCCACGCTGACCACGGCGGTGGGCAAGCTGGCGAGCAAGGGCTTCGTGGAGCGCACGCGCGCCGAGGACGACCGGCGCAAGGTGCTCGTGTCGCTCACCAAGAAGGGCCGGCAGGTGCTGCGCGCCCACAACCTGTTCCACCACCAGATGATCGACGAGGCGCTGGCCGATCTTTCCGAGGAGGAGGAACGCGTGTTCGCCGAGGCGCTTTGCAAGGTGAAGGCGTTTTTCGACTCCCAGGCGTAGGGCAGGGGCGGTGAGGCGTGTGGGCATCGGGCGAGGGCGCGCGCGATGCGGGCGCATGCGGTGCGCGGAGCAATGAAAGATCCATCGCGGAAAAGAACCCCCGAGGTCACCGTCTTGGCCGCTGTGAAGCGTTTTCGCGGCCGCGGGAGGTGCTTTCGCGGTTCGGGCGGTCTCGGTAGCTGCGTTTGCGCAGGTCGATGATCGCGCCGCGTTCCGACAATCTGTCGTAGGGCTTCACCGGGGCCAAAACGGTGACCTCGAGCCCGTCGTTTCGCGAACCTCCCTTTTCCCGAGCGGGGACGTCGGCCGCACGACGCCTGCGACGCGCAGAAATCGTGGAGGGCTTGCCGCGGGGCTTGCCGCGGGGCGAGCGGGTCCGTATCATTACCTCTGCGGAAATACTTTGATTATCAAACTAATCTGAACGCGAAAGGATACCCCATGGCTACCATCGACACCGTCAAGGAAGTGCTCGTGGAGAACCTCGATCTCGAGGCCGACAAGATCACCGAGGAGGCCACGCTCGAGTCGCTCGGCATTGACTCGCTCGACATGGTCGAGCTCATCTGCGACCTCGAGGAGAAGTGCGACGTCGAGTTCGGCGAGCCCGAGGGCATCGAGACGGTGGGCCAGCTGGTCGCGCACATCGACTCGCTGTAAAGGCGCGTTGACCGGGCCCCATCACGGGGCCCGCTTGCTTGACGGGCCCTGCGCAATGCGGCTCGTTCGCAATGTTCGCCCGGCGGGCTCGGGCGGTTCGAGGAAAGGGAGCATGGGCATGAAAACGAGGATTACGGAACTGCTGGGCATCGAGGTGCCCGTCGTGCAGGGCGCGATGGCGCGCATCGCCGACGCGAGCCTGGCTGGCGCGGTGAGCGAGGCCGGCGGCCTCGGCATCATCGCGTGCGGCGGCGCGCCGCTTGAGTGGGTGGAAGAGCAGGTGCGCATCGCCCGCTCGATGACCGACAAGCCCATCGGCGCGAACGTCATGCTCATGGATCCGAACGCGGGCGAGACGGCCGAGCTTCTGGCGAAGCTGCGCGTCGACGTCATCACGACGGGCGCGGGCAGCCCGGCGAACTACCTGCAGCTGTGGAAGGACGCCGGCATCAAGGTGGTGCCCGTGGTTGCCTCGAGCGCGCTGGCCGCGCGCATGGAGCGCCTCGGCGCCGACGCCGTGGTGGCCGAGGGCACCGAGGCCGGCGGCCATATCGGCGAGCTCACCACGATGGCGCTCATCCCCGCGGTGCGCGACGCCGTGTCCATCCCCGTGATCGCCGCCGGCGGCATCGCCGACGGGCGCGGCATGGCCGCAGCCTTCGCGCTGGGCGCCGAGGGCGTGCAGGTGGGCACCCGCTTCCTCACGGTGGACGAGTGCACCATCGCCGACGCGTACAAGGAGCGCGTGATCGCGGCGAAGGACGCAGACACCATCGTCACGGGTCGCGGCAGCGGGCATCCCGTGCGCTGCCTCAAGAACAAGTTCGCCCGCACCGTTCGCAAGCTCGAGGGCGACGTGGCGGCCAACGGCGACGAGCTGGAGGCGATGTACGTGGGCTCGCTCAAGCGCGCGGTCGAGGGCGACGTGGACAACGGCACGATGATGGCGGGCCAGTCGGCGGCGCTCGTGCGAGAGCGCGCGACGGCGGCCGAAGCGGTCGCTCGGATGATCGATGAGGCCGAGGCCCTCGGCAGACTCGACCTGGAGGCCCTGGCGGAATCGAATGCTCGCCGTGGGCGCGTTCGCTAAGGGGGGGGCAACGTGACCGAACTTCAACCTGCGGGAGGGCCGATCGGCGGCGCCCAGTCGCTCGGACAGTCCTCGCTTCGCACGGGTGCGGCGACGCGAAGCGAAGCGAAGCTAGTCCCCGAAGGGGGAACTCGCTTGGTGGACGCCGCCGATCGGCCCGGCTCCACGTCGAATGCGAAACCGGTTTCCGCTATCGCTTCCGGGGCTCCTGTGTTCATGTTCTCGGGTCAGGGCTCGCAGAAACCGGGGATGGGGGCCGATCTCTTCGCTGTGGAAGAGGTGCGCGCGACGTTCGCCTGCGCCTCCGACGTGCTGGGCTTCGACGTGGCCGACCTCGTGCTCAACGCCGAACCCGAAAAGCTCAACGACACGCGCAACGCCCAGCCGGCGCTGTGCGCGCTGTCGGTGGCCGTCGCCCGCGCGCTCATGGCGCGCGGCGTTGAGCCGGCGGCGGTGCTGGGCTTCTCGCTCGGCCAGGTGAGCGCGCTCGCCGTGTCGGGCATGCTCGCCGACGAGGCCACGTTCGCGCTCGTGAAGGCGCGCTCGGAGCTCATGGCCGAGGCCGCTGCGGCGCATCCCGGCGCGATGAGCGCGCTGCTGAAGGCCGACGAGGATGCCGTGCAGGCCCTCTGCGACGAGTGCGCCGAAGGCGACGTGCTCGTGCCGGCGAACTTCAACTGCCCGGGGCAGATCGTCGTGGCGGGCACGCCGGAGGCCGTCGAGCGCGCCGAGGCGGCGTGGGCTGCGGCGGGGAAGCGCTCGTCGCGCCTGGCCACGTCGGGCGCGTTCCACAGCCCGCTCATGGCCTCGGCTGCCGAGGGGATGGCCGCCTATCTGGAGAACGTCGAGTTCTCGGAGCCGCGCGTGCCCCTCATCTGCAACGTCACCGCCGCGCCGCTGTCCGCCGCCGACGCGCGCGAGAGCCTCGTGCGCCATCTCACGAGCCCCGTGCGCTTCGACGCGAGCGTGGCCGCGCTCGCAGCAGCCGGCGCCGACACGTTCGTCGAAGTGGGCTTCGGCGGCGTGCTGGCCAACCTCGTGAAGCGCATCGACAAAACCGCGACGCGCGCCTGCGTCCAGGACCGCGCGAGCTTCGACGCGCTCCTCGCCGCCCAGGCCGCGCCCGATTCCGAATAGGAGCCCCTTCTCCCATGACCAACGAAACCGAAACCCCGCGCCGAAGCGCGGTCGTCACCGGCTCGAACCGCGGCATCGGCCGCGCCGTGGCCGAGGAGCTCGCGCGCGCGGGCTTCGACGTGTGCGTGAACTGCTCGAGCGAGCGCGGCCTCGACGAGGCCCGCGCCTTCGCCGCCGCCCTCGAGGCCGACTGCGGCGTGCGCGCCATCGCGGTGGCCGCCAACGTGGCCGACGCCGCGGAAGCCGCCGCGCTCGTCGATGCCGCCCACGAAGCGTTCGGCCGCGTCGACGTGCTCGTGAACAACGCGGGGATCACGCGCGACGGCCTTCTGGCCCGCATGAAGGAAGAGGATTTCGACGCGGTGATCGACGTGAACCTCAAGGGCACGTTCAACTGCTGCAAGGCCGCGGCGCAACGCATGATGAAGCAGCGCTACGGGCGCATCGTCAACCTGTCAAGCGTCGTGGGCGTGGCGGGCAACGCGGGCCAGGCGAACTACGCCGCCTCGAAGGCCGGCGTGATCGGCCTCACGAAGTCCATCGCCCGCGAATTGGCCGCGCGCAACGTCACGGCGAACGCGGTGGCCCCCGGCTTCATCGCCACGGACATGACCGACGCGCTGTCGGAGAAGCAGCGCGAGGCCATCCTCGGCCGCATCGCCTCGAAGCGCCTCGGGGAGCCGGAGGACGTGGCGAAGCTCGTGCGCTTTTTGGCGAGCGAGGAGGCCGGCTACATCACCGGACAGGTTATCTGCATCGACGGAGGTATGTCGCTATGAGCGAGAACAGCATGAGCACGGGCGCCACGCGCCGCGCAGACGGCACGCATCGCGTGGTCATCACCGGCATGGGCGCGGTATCGCCGGCCGGCGTGGGCGTGGGGGCGCTATGGGACGCGGTCATGGGCCGCGCGTGCTGCATCGGTCCGGTGACGCGCTTCGATACGGCCGACTTCGACGTGCACATCGCCGCCGAGGTGCGCGATTTCGACCCGTGCGAGCACGGCATCTCGAAGAAGGAGGCGCGCCGGTTCGAGCGCTTCGTGCAGTACGCCATCGTCGCGTCCGACGAGGCGCTGGCGCAGTCGGGCCTCGACCTCGAGGCCGAGGACACCACGCGCATCGCCTGCGTGTTCGGCACGGGCATCGGCGGCATCGACGAGCTGCAGAGCGGCTTCCGCGCGTTGGCCGAGAAGGGGCCGAAGCGCGTGAGCCCGCTGTTCATCCCCACGATGATCGGCAACATCGCCGCCGGCAACCTCTCCATCCGCTACGGCTTGCGCGGCGAGTGCCTGAACGTCGTGACCGCATGCGCCACCGGAGCGCACTCCATCGGCGCGGCCGTGCGCGACATCCGCCACGGCTACATCGACGCGGCGCTGGCCGGTGGCTCGGAGGAGTCCGTGTCGCCCATCTGCCTGGCCGGGTTCTCGAACCTCGGCGCGCTGTCGAAGGCCGACGACCCCTCCCAGGCCTCGCTGCCGTTCGACGCGCGCCGCGCCGGCTTCGTGGCGGGCGAGGGCGCGGGCGCCGTGGTCGTCGAGTCGCTCGAGCATGCGCTCGGCCGGGGCGCCGAGGTGCTCGCCGAGATCACGGGCTTCGGCTCCACCGGCGACGCCTACCACATGACGGCCCCCGAGCCCAGCGGCGAGGGCGTGGTGCGCGCCATGCGCCAGGCGCTCGAGGAGGGCGGCTTCTCGCCGGAGGACCTGGGACACCTGAACGCCCACGGCACCGGCACGCCCGCCAACGACGCCACCGAGTCCAAGGCGCTGCTGGCCCTCGTCGGCGAAGAGGCCGGGCGCGCCGTGCCGGTGACGTCCGTGAAGGGCACGACGGGCCACACGCTGGGCGCCGCCGGCGCCATCGAGGCCATCGTCTGCGCCCTGTCCGTGATGAACGACTGCGTGCCGCCCACGGCCGGCTTCGCCGAGGCCGACCCGGAGTGCCCGGTCAACGTCGTCACGGAGGCGAAGACGAACTACCCGCAGAAGGTGGCGCTGTCGAACAGCCTCGGCTTCGGGGGGCATAACGCCTCTTTGGCGCTATCGCCGTATCGCGGCTAGCGACCTGCGGGACGCGCGAGGAGGACGGTGCCGCCCAGTCGCTCGAACAGTCCTCGCTTCGCTGCGGAACTCGCTTGGTGGGCGGCACCGTCCTCCTCGCGCTCGTCGGGATTGCCGACATTACGGGAAAGCGCATCCGTTCGGTTGCAGAAGAAGCCGAGTGTGCGTCGATTGAAGAAGGAGTCAACATGGATATCGAATATCCTTGTGGGAGGGACGTCGTCGAGGCGGTGCTGCCGCATCGCGAACCGTTTAGCTGGGTGAGCCGCGTCGTCGCGTGCGAGCCGGGCGTCGAGGTGACGGCCGAGTTGGACGTCGACCCCGCGCTCCCGCTGTTCGCGGGCCACTTTCCGGGCCACCCCGTGCTGCCGGGCGTCATCATCATGGAGGCGCTCGCGCAGGCCGCCTCGTTCTGCATCCTCGTGGAGCGCGGCGCCGAGAGGTCCATCGGCTTCCTCACCGGCATCGACGGCGCGAAGTTCCGCCGCCAGGTGAGCCCGGGCGAGACGCTCACCCTCAAGGGGCGCATCGTGAAGTCCTCGTCGCGTTTGTGCGTGGCCGAGGTGGAGGCGAGCGTCGACGGCCAGCTGTGCGCGTCGGCCACGCAGAAGTACGTGCTGGCGAAAGCGGAAGCACAGGCATGAGGCGCAGGCGCCCCGAGGCAAGAGGCAAGGAGCATCCGATGAGGCAACGCAAGCAGAACTACATCACGCTCTCCTGCGACGGCGAGGTCGTCCCGCAGCGCGGTGCGACAGCCCCTGCGCCGGAGTCGGCCGACGTCGCCTACCGCCTGTCGCGCATGGTGGAGGAGGCCGCGGCCGCTCTGCCGCTCGCCCCGAACGCGCTCGAGGCGGCCGACGCGTCCGAGTACACGGCGGTCGCCCCGGGCGAGGCCCAGGCCAGCTCGCGGGTGCGTGCCGCGGTCGACGCGCAGGTTGGTACGTCTGTCCCGGCCGCCAAGCCCGTAGCGCTCGTGATGGCGCGCTCCAAAGCGGCCAAGCGCCTGCTGCAGGCCGTGGCCGATGCGGGCTTCTGCGCCTGCGCCGTGTACACGCAGGACCGTCGCGGGGAAGGGTACCTCAAGGCGGCACAGCGTGCGGTGTGCTTGGGCGAGCGCTACTCCGACGCGCTCTTCTGCAACGGCCATGCCGTGTTGCAGGCGGCGGACGAATGCGGCGCCGCGGTGGTGCTGCTCTCCGACGAGGCGCTTCCGCTGGCCGAGGTGGACAGCTTCCTTGCCCGCGCCGCCGCGCGGGGCGTGCGCGTGTTCCGCGCGATGAGCCCGGACGCGCCGGCCCTCGGCTGGATACTCTGCTCCACCGACAAGCCGCCGCTCGATGACGGCACGTGGCGCACCTGCCCACGCTGCGGCCTCTCGTTCGACGAGGCGAGCCTGGCGTCGGGACACTGCACGTGCCCGTCGTGCGGCGGCTACTTCCGCATGTCGTCTGCCGAGCGCATCGACGACACGCTCGACGCGGGCAGCTTCGCGGAGTGGAACCGCTCCGTGCCCGAGACCGACCCGCTGGGCTTCCCGGGCTACGGCGGCAAGCTGGCGGCGCAGCGCGCCAAGACGGGGCTCGAGGAAGCCGTGCGCACGGGCGAGGGCCGCATCGCGGGTTTGCGCGTGGCCGTGGGCATCATGGAGTCGCAGTTCTTCATGGGCTCCATGGGCTCGGTGGTGGGCGAGAAGCTGTGCCGGCTGGTGGAACGCGCCACCGATGAGCGCCTGCCCGTCGTTATCTTCACGGCCTCGGGCGGCGCGCGCATGCAAGAGGGCCTTGTTTCGCTCATGCAGATGGCGAAGGTTTCGTGCGCGCTCGCACGCCATGCCGAGGCGGGGTTGCCGTACCTCTCGGTGCTCACCGACCCAACCACGGGCGGCGTGACCGCGTCGTTCGCCATGCAGGGCGATGTGATCCTGGCCGAGCCGGGTGCCCTCATCGGCTTCGCGGGTCAGCGCGTCATCAGGGACACCATCAAGCAGGAGCTGCCCGAGGGCTTCCAGACGGCCGAGTTCGCGCTCGAGCACGGCCTGATCGACGCCATCGTGGAGCGCTCCGAGATGCGCGCGACCCTCGCGCACCTGCTGGCCATCCACCTGGCCACCGCGAGGTCGAACCGCGGCGCGCACGAGCCGGGCGACCGCGCCATCCTCGTGGACTTCCAGACGGTGCGCGACAACCTGGAGCATGGCACCGACACGTACAACACGGTGACGTACGGCCTGCTCGAACCCGAGGGCGGCCTGCCGTTCGGCGAGTCGTCTCCCTGGCGCCCGCGGCGCGCCCAGCAGCTGCTGGGCGGCCTGGCGGGGCGCCTGGAGCGGAAGGCCCCTGGCGCCGTGTCGCCGAAGCGCCTGGGGAAGGTCCTCGCTCGCGGCGGCTTCGACGCCGAGGGCGGCGCGTCGCTCGAGGTGAACGGGATATCTGCCGACATCTCCGCCGCTGCGGCCGCCGACTCCGGCAACCGCGCCTGGCAGAGCGTGCAGCTGGCGCGCAACGTGCACCGGCCCACGGCGCGCACGTACATCGACGCGCTGGTGGACGGCTTCATCGAGCTGCACGGCGACCGCTCCTTCGGCGACGATGCGGCCGTGGTGGCGGGCGTCGGCTGGATCGGCGGGCGGGCCGTGACGGTGATAGCGCAGGAGAAGGGGGCCGACCTGAAGGAGCGCATCCGCCGCAACTTCGGCTGCCCGCAGCCGGAAGGGTACCGCAAGTCCCTGCGTCTCATGCGTCAGGCCGAGAAGTTCGGCCGCCCCGTCGTGTGCCTCGTTGACACGCAGGGCGCGTTCTGCGGCATGGAGGCCGAGGAGCGCGGGCAGGGCAACGCCATCGCCGACAACCTGCTGGCGCTCGCAGGCCTGCGCGTGCCCGTGGTGAGCGTGCTGGTGGGCGAGGGCGGAAGCGGCGGTGCGCTCGCGCTCGCCCTGGCCGATCGCGTGGCCATGCAGGAGCACGCCGTGTACTCGGTGCTGTCGCCGGAGGGCTTCGCGTCCATCCTCTGGAAGGACCGCACCCGCGCCCCCGAGGCGGCCGCGGTCATGAAGATGAGCGCGGCGGAGGCGTGCCAGATGGGCATTGTGGACGCCGTGCTCTCGGAGGGTCCCGCCCCCGCCCACGAGAATCCCGAGGCCGCCGCCGAGCAGGTGCGCGCCTACGTGAGCACCGCCCTGGCCGAGCTCGCCGAGCAGCCGACGGATGCCTTGCTGCAAGCCCGCTACGAGCGCTTCGCGAAGTTCTAGCGGCCGCCCGGCCGGGGGACGTGACAGGGGGACGGGGATAATGTCTCACGCTCTCCGGTGCGACAGGGCTACGCGAGACGTTCGAGAGCGTGAGACATTATCCCCGTCCCCCTGTCACGTCCGGACGCGGCTGGATCCACGCTATCCCTGCAGGAGGTCGATCAGGTCCTCGCGGGTGAGGCTGGCCAGCGAGACGCCGCCTGCGCCGACTATCTGCTCGGCCAGATCGCTCTTCGCCTCTTGGAGGCGCATGATGCGCTCCTCGATGGTGCCTTTGGCGATGACCTTCTGCACGCTCACCACCTTATCCTGCCCGATGCGATGCGCGCGGTCGGTGGCCTGGTTCTGCGCGGCGGCGTTCCACCAGGGGTCGGCGTGCACGACCACGGAGGCGCCCGTGAGGTTGAGCCCGGTGCCGCCCGCCTTGAGCGATACGAGGAACACGGGCGTGTCGTCGGCGTTGAAGGCGTTCACCAGCGCGAGGCGGCGCTTCTTCGGCGTGGCCCCCGTGATGGTGAAGTAGCCCACCCCCGCGGCGTCGAGCCGTTCCGCAATGCGGTCGAGGAAGCTGGTGAACTGGGAGAACACGAGCGTTTTCTCGCCGGCGTCCCGGGCGGAGGACACGAGCTCCATGATGGCATCGAGCTTGGCCGCGCCCCTCTCGTAGTTCTCGTAGAGCAGGCGAGGGTCGCAGCACAGCTGTCGCAGCTTCGTGAGCTCGGCGAGCACCTCAACCTTGCGCTGGTCGAAGCTGCGGTCGTTCCTGTTCTTGCGCTGCGCGGTCAGCTCCTCGCGCAGCCGCTGCTCGTGCGCGGCGTACAGGCGCAGCTGCTCGCCTTCGAGCGGCGCGTACACGATGGATTCAAGCTTGTCGGGCAGCTCGCGCAGCACGTCGGTCTTCAGGCGGCGCAGCATGAACGGCCCCGCGACGGCCTGCAGGCGCCGTGCCGTCTCCTCGTCGCCGCCCACGATGGGCAGCTCGAAGCGCTCGCGGAAGCGGTTGTACGGTCCCAGAAGGCCCGGCATGAGGAAGTCGAAGATGCTCCAGAGCTCGCTAAGGCGGTTCTCCACGGGCGTGCCGGTGAGCGCGAAGCGGTGTTGCGCCTGCACCCGCTTGACGGCGCGCGTGGTGAGGGTCGCCGGGTTCTTGATGTACTGCGCCTCGTCGAGCACGCAGCAGAACAGCCCGCGTTCCGCCCATGCGGCCGCATCGATGCGCAGGAGGTCGTACGAGGTCACGAGCACGTCGCACCCGTCGCCCTCGAAGGCCTCGCGCCGCAACTGCACGCGTTCGCGTTTCGTGCCCGCCACGGCGCGCACGTCGAGCTCGGGCGCGAACCGCTCGAATTCCGCGAGCCAGTTGTACACGAGCGAGGCGGGGCATACGACAAGGGAGGGGCCGACCGTGCGCGCTTGCTCTCGCCGGGCGAGCAGCAGGGTTATGATCTGCACCGATTTGCCGAGGCCCATCTCGTCGGCCAGCACGCCGCCGAAACCCGCGTCGCAGCGCGCCGAGAGCCAGCGGAAACCCTCGGCCTGGTAGGGACGCAGGACGTCTGCGAGCGCCGGTGGCACGTCGTAGGCGCGCTCGTCGGTTGTGCGGAAGCCTTCCACGTAACGCGTGAACGAGCGGTCGCGCGCAAGGTCGGCCTCCTCGTCGAGGTAGAACGCGCGGTAGGCGGGCAGCTCCGCCGAGCCTGCGGCCAGCTCCTTGGCCGTGAGCCCCAAGTCGGCTGCCAGGCGGTCGAGCTGCGAGAGGTCGAAGTCCTGCAAATCGAGGAACATGCCGTCTCGCAGCCGGTGGAACCGCTTGCGCTTGCGGTAGCTTGCCAGAAGCGACGCGAGCTCGCGGGCGGGCAGGTCGCCCGAATCCAACGTGAGGTTGATGAGGTTGCCGGCGAGCGACACGCCCAGCGACACGCGCGGCTTCTTGTCGCGGATGAGGCGGTCGAACGCAGGCGTGGTGAACACCGTGCCCAGCGCGCGGAACTCCGTGAGGCCGCCGAACAAAAGCGCGCCCACGGCCTCGTCGTCGGCGAGGGAGAGCGAGGCGTCTGCCGCATCGAGGTACCTTGCCGCCAGCTCGCCCGCACGCGCCTCCAGGCGCTCGTCGCGCAGCGGGCCGGAGAGCTTCGGCGGTGTTTCCGCCTTCTTCGCCGCCGCTTCCGTTTCCGAGGCTGCGTCCGGCGCGCCTTCCTCTTCCTGTACCTCGCCGCCGAACAACAGATGGCGTGCCTCGCCATAGGCCGCCCAGGCTTCGCAGGTCACGCGTGCGTCGTCGCGGTCGAAGAAGAATTCCAGCTGGCAGGGCACCGGCTTGTAGGCAGCGATCTGGGCGGGCATGTCCACGTGCAGGTGCTGCTCGATAGTCGGCAGCGCCGCCGCGCAGAAGAGCGGCATGTCGGCCTCCGCCACGTAAAGGTCGCTCTCGCTGCTGTCGTAGACATTGCGCAGGAAGTCGGCGCATTGGGCGAACTCGGGCGAGCAGTTGTGGAAGAGGCCGTCCTTCCACACGTAGAGGCGCTCTCCCTGCGCGGCCAGGGCCAGGAGGTCGGTGCGCTCGATACGGTAGCCGCCCCGATCGGCGGGGCGCAGGGCAACGGCTATGCGCGGGTCTTCTTCCACGACATGCGTGCGCACGGTCCGCCGTGCGCCGGCCTCGTCTTCCTCCATGGCGAACTCCCGTCCGGCCAGGAGGTCGAGCAGCTCGACGGCCTCGGCATCCGAGAGCTCCAGGTCGCGTCCCACCACGCTCGAGGAGCGGTAGCGCCAGTACGCCGCCGCGCTCGTCTGCTCGCGCAGGGCCACGGCGCGGTCGAGGAAGAGCGCGACGCGCCGGGCGTGCTCGGTGAGCTGGGCCGGCACATGGAGGAACGCGAGCTTCTTGCCGTAGGAGAAGAACTCGCCCGCGCGCATGCGCTCGACGAAGTCGGAGACGCCCTTCATCGCATAGGAGCCCTGCGGCCCTGAAAGGCGGAAGTGCGCCGACCACGAGCGGTAGCCGAAAACGAGCGTGGTCTCGATATCGACGTTTCCGGTCGCCTTCTGCGTGCCAGACGCCCGCGCCGCGCGCTTCATGTAGTCCTCGATGCAGGCCGAGGTCGTGCGCGTGCGCTGCGCCTGATAGCCGAGGAACCGCTGGGGTGCGCGACGGTAGGAGAGCATCAGCGCCGCGCAGTGCTTGCACATGCCGTCATGCTCGCGGTAGGCGGGGCAGGTGCAGGAATAGTCCAGCACGATGCCGCTCTCGTCCTCGAAGCACACCGACGTGCGGTAGCGGTCGTCCCAGCCGCTGCTCGATGCTACGAATGCCGAGAGCGTGACCTCGTCGCCATCGTAGCGCACCTGCTTTGTGAGGATGTTGCGGTCGGAGGCGGCTATCTGCTCCGCGCGTGCCAGGGTGCGCGCGGAGCAGATAGCCGCGAGGGCGTTCTCCGGGATCATCGGTGCTTTCCCCACCTTCCTCTCCGAACGGGTGTACTAGTTCATCATACTACAGCACCGCCTGCGCGGGGCCTGCGGTCGGAGCCCGACGCGAAAACGGCATCGGGCCCGTCGCGGCCGGGTTGGATCGCGCCGCCGCACCGCCGCACCGCTGCGCCACGCAGTTGTGCTGCCTTGGCTGCGTTTCGGGGGCGCTTCCCTCAAACCTTCATTGAATGCCCTGGGTCTGGGCCGGCCCGATGTGCGAAAGCGTCATACTTTTCTCCAGGAGGGAAGCGCGGGCAGTTTGCTTGCGCAAAGAACGAAGGAGAAGCGAGACGATGAAGATGATGAGAACCGCGAAGCTCATGCTCGGCGGCCTGGCCGCGGCGGTGATGCTGACGACGGCCGTGGCCGTGCCGTGCGCGTTCGCCGAGGAGGGCGTCACCACCATGGCCACTACGGCTCCGCTCAACCTGCGCGAGGGCGCCAACATCAACTCGAACATCATGGACACCATGCCTCAGGGCACGTCGGTGCAGGTGTTCGGCATGACGCAGGACGGCTGGTACGACGTTGAGTACAACGGTGCGCGCGGGCACTGCTGGTACCAGTACCTCGACTTCGAGGGTACGGCCGAGGGCACCGTACACGACGGGCACGTCACCGACATGTACGCCACTGCGCCGCTCAACGTGCGCGCGCAGCCCAACACGGGCACCTCGATCATCGGCTCGCTGGCCGAGGGCCAGTACGTGCCCGTGATCAGCAAGCACGATGGCTGGTTCAAGGTGAGCTTCAACGGCCAGGAGGCGTACTGCTACGGCGAGTACCTGGGCTTCGGCCAGACGGGCGCCGACAAGTGCCAGGCCGCCGCGCTCGAGGACATCTCGAACAGCCAGATGAACAAGCTCACCACGACGGCACCCCTGAACGTGCGTGCCGAGCCGGGCGCCGACGCCCGCGTCCTGGGCTCGTTCGCGGCTGGCGAGTCGGTGAGCACTATCTCGGTGGAGGGCGACTGGTACAAGGTGAAGTACGGCGACCAGGTGGGCTACTGCTACGGCGACTACCTGGAGTAGGGGCTGCGCGAACTCCTGGTTGCCCGAGTGAAGGAGGTGCCGCGTGCGCGGCGCCTCCTTCCGTTTACCGGGGAAGGGCCCTATCCTGTCAGAGCGCGATACCTGCCAGCTTCTCGATGAGCTTGCGGTAGATGCGGTTTGCGATCCACGGTTCGGTGGACATGGCGCAGACGTCGTCCAGATCGACCCACCGCACGCCGCTGTTCTCGTCGGGCTTGACGCGCAGCGGCTCCTCCGGCGAGGCGACGGCCAGGTACGTGACGTTCAGATGGAGGTGCGAGCCCACATAGCGCCCGCGCTTCTCGTGGCCGTTCACGGTGAGCACCTCGAGCGAGAAGATGCCGCCGGGCCCGCACGGCACGAGCCGCGCGCCGGCCACGCCTGTCTCCTCCTCGAGCTCGCGGAGGGCCACGCGTGCCAGGTCGCGCTCGCCGTCCGCATGTCCGCCGATCCAGCTCCACGAGTCGTAGAGGTTGTGGTACACCATGAGCGTGCGCTGCTTGTCGGGGTCGACCGTCCAAATCGAACAGGCCATATGCGCCGGTGCCGAGCGGTCGAACACGTGCTGGTCGTCCGCGAGCGCGCGCAGGATGGTCAGCCGGTCGACGGCCTCCTGCTCGTTGAAAGGCTCGTAGGTGCGTATGTCGTCGATGAGGGCCATGAGGGCATTGTACGCGTGCGGTGTGGGCGGTGCAACGGAGCTGGGCATATATAGTTCCCAACGTGATCAACCCGGTTTCTCGTCGGGAGAGTATCCCAAGATGTCCCCTGGCTCGCATTCGAGTTCTCGGCAGAGCGCGTTCAGCGTCGAGAACCGGATCGACCTCACCCTGCCCGTCTTGATGCGGGAGAGGTTGACCGGGGTGATCCCGACCCTCGCCGCGAGCTCGATGGTGCCTGCGCCGCGCTCTTCCATCATGCGGCCGAGTTTGGAGATGACGGCCATGAGTCCCTCCTTTCCGATCCGGGACAACGGGTGTTCGACGATACCGCTCCGAGTGTCAAATAGACCCCCAAAGTGGACTATTGGAGCAGTAGCGATGCGCAAGCATGGGCGAATGCGAACATCATCCGAAACGCAGAGGAGGCTCGGCCTCAGGATCAAGGACCTACGCGAGGAGCGGGCCTGTCGCAGTACGCCTGCGCCCCCTTGCTCGGGGTGTCGCGGACCTATCTGGCCGACGTCGAATGCGGCAGGCGCAACGCGAGCCTGGCCGCGCTCGATTCGATCGCCCGCGGGTTGGACGTCTCCCTGGAAGAGCTTCTGAGGGGCGTCTAGCGAGCAGGTCCACCGCCTCTCCAAGGCGCGAGGCGGCCGATCCCGGAACCTCCCTTGCCATCGTGTTGACGCCGATAGCGTCGAACGTGTCGAGCCCCTCGTTCTCCAGCCCCTCGCCGTACAGCTTCAAGTACACGGCGAGTTCCTCCAGCGCAGCCTTCGCCTCGTCGACGGCCCTCTCGGCATCTGCCGCCCCCTCCAGCTCTATCATGCCCTCCTCCGCCGGACAGGGCGGAAACGATTTCGACAAGGTCACTCACATGTGACTATGACGAATAGTCTAGCGCATACCCTTGGCACATGGGAGTGACACAGGACAACAAATACGAGCGGCTTGGGAAGTCAATCCGCGAGCAGCGCTTGGCGCAGGGCCTCTCGCAGCGCAAGCTCGCGGGCATGATCGGCCAGCCCAACTCCCACACCTATATCACCCGCGTCGAGCAGGGGAAGATCAAGATCGGGCTCGAGCAGCTGGGAAGGATCGCGGACGCGCTCGGCGTGGAGGTGCGCGACCTCATCGATTTCTGACTGTGTTTCGGCTCGGTGCCAGAAACTGCTCGGAAGCGTTGGGATGGAGAGCATCTCGCCTACCTCCGGCGCTTCGGGCATGCATCGGGGCTATCCCGCCGCCTCGTAGGCAGGCTCATGGGCTAGGTTGCCGCGCTGATCTTCCAAGAGTCCGCGTCGATTCGACGTGATTCCTCCTCCATCTCGTGCGCGTACCGGTCAATCTTCGGCTTGAGCGATTCGAATCCCGCCGGGCTCGCCTTCACGCCGGCGAAGTCGTGTCTGACCTTCAGGCTCGGAAACCCCGCCATGCAGGTCATCTTAACGGCCGTCATCGCTGTCGCGACTTCGCCGGAAGGGGCGCTTTTCGGCATCAGATGCTCTTTCTGTCGGGTTCCGGTCTGAGGCTATGCAGTCCGTCGTGCGCTTTCGATGGGTCGTCGTAGCAAGGCGCTCGCCCTCATCGGCTCCGGGAGCCCCGTTCGCCGCACTGCCACGTGTTAGAATGGCGTTCGCAGCCGTATCCCGCCGACGAAAGGCGCAGACGTTGAAGATTGCCATCAGTTCCTGCCTGCTGGGAGAGCCCTGCCGCTACGACGGGAGGTCGTGTCCGTCCGAGGCCGCCCGGCTCCTGCAGGGCTTGGATGGCGTCGAGCTCGTGCCCGTGTGCCCGGAGGTCTTGGGCGGTCTGCCGGTGCTGCGGTCGCCGAGCGAGATCGATGCCGCCGAGCGTGTTCTGCGCGTGACGAGCGCGGAGGGCGCGGACGTCACGGCCGCTTTCATGGCCGGCGCGCAGGCGGCGCTCGAGGCCGTGGGGGAGGGCGGCTGCAAGCTGGCCGTGCTGAAGGCGAAGAGCCCGTCGTGCGGATGCGGCCTGGTGTACGACGGCACGTTCTCCGGCGCGCTCGTTCCCGGCTACGGCGCCGCGGCGCGCCTGCTGCGGACGGAGGGCGTGCGCGTGGTCGACGAGGAGCAGCTGGCGGCCGTGCTCGCCTCCTCTGCCGCGCGGCATCCCGATGCCCTTCCAGCCCTGTTCGCCGAGACGTCTGCCGCCTGCCCCGTGCTCGAGACTGAGCGGCTCGTGCTGCGCGCCATCGGGCCGGAGGATGCCGAGGACGTGTTCGCCTACTGCTCCGATCCCGATGTGGGCGCCGACGCCGGCTGGCCCGTGCACCGCACGCTCGATGACTCGCGCGCGTTCATCGAGGCCGTGGCCTGCGAGCCGCACGTGTTCGGCGTGTTCGAGAAGCTTTCCGCTGCCGACGGGGCTGACGGTTCCGACGGCGCCGTATCGGAACCGTGCACGGGTCCCTGCATCGGCTCGGTCGGGCTCATCCCTGACCCGCAGCGGCGCAACGTCGATGCCCTCATGTTGGGGTACTCCCTGGCGAAGCCCGCCTGGGGCCGGGGCTACATGACGGAGGCGTCGCGCGAGGTTATCCGCTACGGTTTCGAGGAGCTGGCCCTCGGCCTGATCTCCTGCACGCATTACCTGTTCAACGATCGCTCTCGACGCGTTATCGAGAAGTGCGGCTTCGAACGCGAGGGCATCATCCACGCCGCCGAGCCCGCCCCCGACGGCACCATGCAGGACCTGGAGACGTACTATCTGACGCGCGTGTCATGGGAGGAGGCCTCGCGCGAGAGCGCGCCGCTCTGCGCGAACCCGAAGCTCTGGCAGTCCACTCAAGAGGTTCGCGCAGAATGACACGTCCAGAGGGGTAGCTTGCTGGTTGCGCAAGGTGCTACGCATCTTGAAAAATGAATACTACAAGTGAAAAATGCACTATCCTGCATAAACTGCCAGTCGCGCCCCATAGGGGCGCGTGGGTTGAAACCTGCTCGAATACCTATTGGCCCACATCCCCGTCGTCGCGCCCCATAGGGGCGCGTGGGTTGAAACCTGGAAGCCGGACACCTCGCCACGGCGGAACCCCGTGGTCGCGCCCCATAGGGGCGCGTGGGTTGAAACTCGCAGCAGGGCGGGGGAGTGAGGTGCATGCGCTCGTCGCGCCCCATAGGGGCGCGTGGGTTGAAACCAACGACTACCACGGCCCGTACGTAACCGACACGTCGCGCCCCATAGGGGCGCGTGGGTTGAAACTGCGAGCCGCCCAAGGCCCCGGGGCAGCTGGTCGCCGTCGCGCCCCATAGGGGCGCGTGGGTTGAAACCGCTGAAGGTCGCCTCGGGAAGCGGTTCGTCGTTGTCGCGCCCCACAGGGGCGCGCGGGTTGAATCATTCGAATCGTGCTCGCTAAATGGACGGCTAAACAACCCGAGAGGCATCCTCGTGCGAACTGGGTTGACGCCTCGCTCGCCGGTTCTTGGGCCGCATTGTCCCAGCTTGCCGCACTACCCGGCAGGCTCGCCTGTCTTGCCCGGCTTCCCCGGCTCGTCCGATCCCGCTGTTGCGCGCGTCTCGTTCGCCCCATACTTCTTTATCGTGCTCGCCATCATGTCAGAAGGGCGATACAGGAACGTGAAGCACTTCGGGCAGCTCACGGCGTTGTCGGGCACCGGCTCGCCGCATTCGGGGCAGCGGCCGTCGTCGATGCGCTCGCCGCTTCCGTCGGCCATGCATGCGCCGCACATCACGCAGGGGATGCACATGGGAAGCCTCCTTCCGCTTGCGGTTTCGCTATCTCCCCCGGCATGCCACCGATCTCGCTCGCGGCCTTCTCGACCTCCTGCCGTATGAGCGCGGCCAGGGAGTCATGCACCACGTTCTCGAAGGGGAGGATGTCGCGCGCCGTGCGTCGCGCCGACGTGTAGTTCAAACGCTCCACGAAGCGCGACAGGAACGCGCCGGTGTAAAACTCGGCCAGGAAGTCGACGCCCGCGTTGCCGGTCAGGCGCTCGCGCACGGCCTGCCGGACAAGCGGGGCCTGCTCCTCCACCCTGCGGTCGATCAGGAACAGGATGTCCTCCCTGATGACGGGGAAGAACAGCTGGTGCAGGTAGAAGTCGAGCGTACCCGGGCCGCGCGTGGAGAACATGCGGCGGTAGTACGTCCGCCGACGCTCCAGCGAGTAGGAGAGCGCGGCGAAGAAGGGGGCGTTGTAGATGCGTCCCGAGTCCTCGATCTTGCGCGCGTAGAACGGGAACGCAGCGAGCGTGCTTTCAGGGCTGCCTGTCTCCCACACCAGCAGGTCCTCGGGGAACTTGTCCAGCAGGCCGCACGCCAGGTCATAGCGGAAGAGCCACACGACAAGCTGCTCCTTGTCGCCGAAATGGTAGTAGAACGTCTTGCGGTGCTTGCCTGCCTGCTCGGCGATCATGTTGACGGTTATGCGCTCGGCGGGCATGGTTTCCACGAGGCGCACGAACGCCTCGGCCAGGCGGAGCTTCGCATCAGGGCGCTTCGGGCTCATGGCTACCTCGTTGGGACGTGGCTGCGGTGTTGCCGGGCTGCATTGCGTGGGCGGCTGCGGACTCCATGATAGCGCGGAAGTTCCCGCAGCGGTGCGGCATGCTGCGGGAACTTCCGCTCTTGCGGGGAAGGGCGCCCGGCTAGGCGCCCGGGCTCGGGGTTCCCGGTGCCTTCGGCGGCGCGGGGGATGTCGGCGCCCCGGGTGTAGCGCCGCCAGGGGCGCTCGGCGGCGCTACAGGTTCCGGCTTCCTCATCACCGCCCCGCACTCGGGGCAGGTTCCGTCGGGGTTCGGCTCGGCGACGATGTAGCAGCTGGGGCATACCACCTCGCCCGCCTCCGCCGTGGGTGGTCTGAAGCACACGGCTGGGCCTCCTTTACCATTCGCAGTTCGACATGAGTATGAAGTTGCCGGCGGTCGAGGACCATTCCTCCAGCTTGAAGGGGTCGACGCCGGTCTTCTCCGAGAGCTCCGCACGCGAGTCCGCGTACTTGGCCACGTCGTAGAACTCCTCGATGGTGGCTATGCCCAGCTCCTTGAGCTTTGCCACGGCGTCGGGGTCGATTCCGAAAAGCTTGTCGAGATCGGCAGCCATTGCGATCATCCGCCTTCCTGTTGGTTCGCGCGCCCCCTCGGCAGTGCTGCCGAGGGGGGCGTCTCGTGCGCCGGGTCGCGCGCGTCGCAGCCCGGCGCCTTCCGGTTTCCGCGGCGCTCGTGCGCCGGGCGCCGCGGGGCTTGGCGTGCGGGAAGCGGGCCTACCGGTCCTGCTCCTCGCACTTGTACACCTTTGCGGCCACGCCGGTTTGCTGCCAGGCGCCGATGAGCTGGTCGAGCGAGTCGGGGTCGTCGTCCAAGAGCACGTTCGCGTTCGACTCGAACGCACCGAACAGGCTCGGCAGGGCCTGGTCCTTCTCCGGGAACCACCAGTCGTGCTGCACGCTGATGACGCGCGGGTCCACGATGGACGTCTTGCGGGCGCGCTGCTTGATGCGGCCCATGTGCGTCTCGATCCAGCACCAGTCGCCGTCGCGGATGTCCAGATCGATGGCCGTGTCGGGGTGGATGTCGAAAATCGGGTCGGGATGCAGGTTGCGGTACGGCCCGGGCTGCCGGTGCTCGGAGTGGTAGAACGGCAGGAAGCGAGCGCCCGTGATCATGACGAGCGGGTAGACGCCCTCCCATTCGGGATGCTTCTCCACGCTCGACGCCGGGTACTCGAACGCCGGCAGCGGGTCGAAGGGCAGCCCGGTCTCGCGCGCCAGGTCCTCGATGACCGAGGAGTACAGCTCCACCTTACCCGACGGCGTGAGGAACTTGTAGCCGGGCTCCTTGTACTTCTCGAACTTCTTCTGGCCGGCCATGTACTTCACGTCATGGTAGAACTTCTCGTGCGTGAGCCCCATGGGCGCCAGCTGGAAATCCAGCATGTCCTCGGCCTTCGGGCCCCACCACTTGTCCTCCTGGCCCAGGCGGATGGCCAGGCCGTAGAAGAACTCGTAGTCGTCGCGGAAGTCCACGTCGGCGCCGCCCTCGAAGCGCTCCAGCACGCGCGCCTGCGCGCCGAAGTACATGGGGCGGTGGTTCATGACGGCATAGCAGTTGTCCGGGCGTTCGAGCCATGTGGCGGCTGGAAGCGCGTAGTCGGCAAGCGCCGCGGTGGGCGTCATGAAGTAGTCGTGCACCACCAAGAGGTCTAGGTTCATGAGGGCCTCTACCACGAGCTTCGTGTTCGAGAACGCCATGACCGGGTTGTCGGCCTGCACGATGAGGGCCTTCACCGGATAGGGGTCGCCGTCGCGCATGGCGCGGAACAGCAGCGGCGCGTTGGAGTACGGATAGAACGACGGGTAGGCCTGCGAGATGACGTCCCAGCCCTTGAACGTGAGGCCGGGGAAGCGGTCGTTGCCGATCATCTTGTCGCGCTGCTCCTGCGAGAGCGCGTAGTGCTCGTAGAACGCCGGGGGGAAGCGCGACGGGGGCGCCAGCTGGTCGCCGCCCTTCTTGTCGATGTTGCCCGTGATGGCGCGCAGGATGGCCTTGCCGCGGATGGCGCTGGAGGCGTTGATGCCGCTCGCGTCGCCGCCCTTCTGGCCCCACGGCAGGCAGGCCGGCTTCGTGGTGGCGTACATCCGGGCCGACTCGCGAATCTTGTCGGCGGGTATCCAGGTGATCTCGGCCACCTTCTCGGGCGGGTAGTCCTTGGCGCGCTCGCGCAGCTCGTCGAAGCCCACGCACCACTCGTCCACGAACTCGTGGTCGTAGAGATCCTCCTCGATGATCACGTTGATCCAGCCGAGCGCGAGCGCTGCGTCGGTGCCGGGGCGGATCTGCAGGAACAGGTCGGCCTGCTGGGCCACCTCGCTGAAGCGCGGGTCGATGACCATGAGCTTGGCGCCGCGCTCCTTGCGGTTCGTGTTCACCCAGTCCCACAAAAGCGGCTCCGACGCGATGGTGTTACGGCCCCACAGCACCACGAGGCCGGCGTTCACCCAGTCCGACTTGTCGGAGCAGAACCCGCCGTAGGTGCAGGGCTCGAGCCACATGTCGCTGGAGTAGCAGATGGTGCCGTTGCCGCCCGTGTTCGGGCTGCCGAACAGGTTCGTGAACTTGTAGTGCAGCCAGCTCCACGTGCGCGCCGTGCCCTCGGTGAAGGCAAGCGTCTCGGGGCCGTACTCGTCGCGCAGCTCGGCCAGCTTCTCGGCTATCTCGTCGAACGCCTGGTCCCAGGAGATCTCCTCCCACTGGCCGCCGCCGCGCTCGCCCACGCGCTTGAGCGGCTTCTTCAGGCGGTTCGGGTTGTACACGAACCCCTCCAGGTAGCGCTGCTTGTCCAGGCGCGAGCACGTGTAGCCCTTGTTGTGCGGGCAGTCCGGGTCGCCCTCGATGTTCGTGATCCTGCCGTTCACCTTCGTCACCAGCACGCCGCAGCGCACGTGGCAGAAGAAGCAACCGGCGCGCAGTACCTCAACCTTGTCCTCAGCCATGAGCCCTCTTCCTCTCGTCTCTCCGATTGGCGGCCGTGCCCGGCCGTCGCAGCCCGATCCCGCTCCTTTCCGCAAACGAGGCCCGCCTTCATGTTGACCGCCCGCCTGCCGCCGCCTGCGAGCGCAAACCTTCGGAAACGCCGTGGAAGTGCAACTAGGAAGTGATGTTGAGTGCAGTATGGCCGGCGCGGCGCGGTGGCGCCATGTCCAAAAGGGCGCAGGGGGATAGGATTGGGAATTCCGTGCTGATAGGGTAAGCGGTGGGCAGGAGAGGCTTCCTTTTGGGTGATGCGAACTCGTACGTTCTTGCTTGTTCTATAATGAGCTTGAGTGAATTCGAGGTTGACGATGAGTCTGGGTGCCCTCGATCCGCTAGTGCGCGAACCCTAAGCTATGGGGATTCACACGTGAGGTTCGCGCATGAATCGAGTCATTTCGGGTCGATGGTTGCTAGGAGGGTTCTGAGGCAGCTTGAAAATTGCATATTTCATTCAATTTTATTCAGAATTATGCATGAATTGACAGTCGCGCCCCTCGCGGGGCGCGTGGGTTGAAACGGTCAGGGCGCGAGCGTCATCCGCCGCAGCGGCCTGTCGCGCCCCTCGCGGGGCGCGTGGGTTGAAACACCGCGCCCGCGACAGGCGAGAGCTTGGAAGACACCGTCGCGCCCCTCGCGGGGCGCGTGGGTTGAAACTCGAGCACGCCCAAACGAGCGATTGAAGCCATAGTCGCGCCCCTCGCGGGGCGCGTGGGTTGAAACAAGGTCTCAAAAAGGCTCACACGAGCTCTTCTAACGTCGCGCCCCTCGCGGGGCGCGTGGGTTGAAACTGCCCTTAGTCCAGCAGCTCGGGTCGCTCATGCAGGGGTCGCGCCCCATAGGGGCGCGTGGGTTGAAATGCCGCCGCGCTAGCTTCCGATAAAACGAGTGATAGGCCTCGGCCTCTGCGAAGCTACCTGATTTGTCACTGCTGCAGTTGCGAAAGGGGTGTGAATTGGGTGCGCACCGTCGCCGTATCGTGCTCTTAGCACCGGTTTCGACAGACATTTGCGCCCCCATGCTACAATGCGCTCATGATGCGCGAGAGCGACATATACGAGCTGCGGCTGTTCGATCGGATCCTGATCGTCTTTCGCATGTCGCGCGGCGAGTACGGCGATCTTTCAGTTGAGGTTGTCTCGGCAGACTCGTCGGCAAGCCGCCTTCTCCCGCTGTCGTTCGATGGAGAGACTACCGACGAGCGTCTCTTCGAATGGATTCGCCGACGGCGCATCCCGAAGAATCGCGCCTATGTTGACGAGATACTCAAGTCGTGCGGCATCGAGTCCGACGATGCGAAATCGATCATCGATGTGAGTAAGGGCCTTTCGCTCAACGATTCCTATTGGGTTGTTCCTCGAGGCTTCGAGGGTTCTTTTGCTGAATGGAACCTCTATGAGAATGAGATGAGCGCCGCTTTGCAGCTTGTCGCGTACACTGGCGTCGCTTCAGACGCGCTTGCCGACGGCGGCATCCCAAGCGAGCTCACCAACAGCGGCATGTTCCCCAAGGCATGGCGGGCGGAAGGATCTAAGCGCATCCTGTACAAGGCTGGTCATCTGTTCGAAGGCGCCAACGTTGGCAAGGAGCCCTACTCGGAATACCTTTCCTTCCAGATCGCGCACCGCATGGGGATCGACGCGGTTCCGTATGACCTGGCCCTATGGAAGGGGAAGCTCTGCTCCACCTGCGAGCTGTTCTGCTCGAAGGACGTCGCGTTCGTACCTTTCGGCTTTGCGGTACCCACCGAGCGTTTCAAGAACATGAACTTGCGCGAGGCTCTCGCGTATTTTGCAAGCCTCGGCGAAGAGGCGCTCGAAAGGTTCAAATCGATGCTCGTGTTTGACGCGCTCATAGGCAACGAGGATCGCCATATGGGGAACTACGGCGTGCTGCGCGATAGCGCCACAGGCGCCGTAAAGGGGATGGCTCCGCTGTTCGACCATAACGTGGGGCTGTTCGCGGGAGCGATGCCCGACGAGCTGAACGTGGATGCCATGATGCGGAAGGCGTCGATCGGCCGCGGCGCGTTCGCCCCCTCGCTCGACGAGCAGGCGGCTCTCGTGATCGGTCCGGTGCAGAAAGCGCAATTGGAGCGGCTTGCCGGATTCGTTTTTGAGCGTCATCCAGTCATGGACGAGTTCGACGAAAGCGATACCCGCAACTATTTCAGCGACGAGCGGTTGAAGTGTCTGAACGGCTACGTGGCACGCCGGGCAGAGGTCCTCCTTGAGCTCCCGACGGTTGATCCCGGGAAGATCAGACAGGATGTTGGATAAACGGAGCCGATCGCTCTTGTTTTTTGAACTAACGTCAAAACTCAAATTATATTTCATCCCATAATTTGACCTGTACCATTATGAGGATAATCAAAATCCGATAAACGTGTACAATGAAATAATCTATTATGATTTAGATTATTGATCGGAAGCCTCATGCCAGAATACTACGCTCATACTGGTTCCGACCTCGACGATGTTTCAACGTGGCAGACCCTTTCGGAGCATGCGAACGAGGTGGCGCGGCTGGCCGAGGCGTTTGCGGAGAAGTTCGGCATGGGGGTATGGGGGCGCACGCTCGGATTGCTGCACGATGCGGGCAAGGCGAGTGTCGGCTTCCGGAGGCGCTTGGAAGGCGGCAAGCCGGTCGATCATTCGACGGCGGGAGCGAAGGTCGCTGTCGGTCGGTATGGAGTCTGCGGGCAATTCATGGCATACGCCCTTTGCGGACATCACGGCGGAATGCCCAACGGTAAAATTTGGTCAAATCCCCCCAGTTCAAATAGCAAATTGCTGCGGTCGCCGCTCAAAGATCGCCTTGGCGGCGAGATCGAATCCTACAATGCTTTCTTCGAGCTGGTCGAGGCAGGGCAAATCAACCTTCCCGATGCTGCCCGGCTTGGAGCCCCTATGCACCCCGGTCGAACGTTCGAAAGCACAGCGAGAAAAGCGTTCTCGATGTTCGTGCTCGAGCACTTCCTGTATTCCAGCTTGGTCGATGGCGATTACCTCGATACCGAACGCTTCATGACGCCTGAAGCCTCGGAAGCGCGCGAGGCGCGCGAGCTCGCCAACATGGAAGAGCTGCTCGCGAAGCTCGAGAGCCACATGGCCGAGCTTATGGAAAAGGCGGGCGACACGTCAGTCAACCGTGCGCGGCGCTCGGTGTACGAAGACTGCCTCGCGACCGCCGTGCAGCCTTCCGGGCTCTACACCATGACGGTGCCGACCGGCGGCGGCAAGACGCTCAGCTCGATGGCTTTCGGGTTGCGGCATGCGGTTGAGCAGGGGATGGAGCGTGTCATCGTGGCTATCCCCTATACCAGCATCGTCGAGCAGACAGCCGCCACGCTCAAAGCCATATTCGGCGCCGAGAACGTGCTGGAGCACCACTCCAACTACGACTTCCGCGACCTCGATGACGAGGAGAAGGCCAGGCAGCGTCTCGCCATCCAAAATTGGGACGCGCCCATTGTGGTGACGACGAACGTGCAGCTGTTCGAATCGCTCTTCTCGAACAAGCCGGGCAAGAGCCGCAAGGTGCACAACATGGCGCGAAGCGTCATCATCCTCGACGAGGCGCAGACGCTCCCCGACGAACTGCTGAAGCCTTCGCTCGCCATGCTCGAGGAGCTTGCGGCGGGCTACGGCTCGAGCATGGTGCTGTGCACGGCCACGCAGCCGGCGCTGGAGGGGCTGTGGCCCTTCGGCGCCGAGCCGCGCGAGATCGTGCAGCATCGCGACTTGTTCGACGAGGCGTTCGGCGGGCGGGTTGCCTACGAGTCGCTCGGCACGATCGAGCAGGCGGATCTCGTCGAGCGCATCGCGGCTGGTCGTGAGGTGCTCTGCGTGGTGGGCACGCGCGGCCTCGCCCGTGCCATATACGACAATGTGGTGGCGCGAGCGGTGGAGCGCGGCGACCTATCGGACGTCAAGCGCGCGTTCGACGAGGGGTACTTCCATTTGAGCGCCTTCATGATTCCGGGCCATCGCAGCGCCATGCTCGAGCGCATTCGCGAGCGCCTTGACCGCAAAGAGCGCTGCGTCGTGGTGTCGACGCAGCTCGTGGAGGCGGGCGTGGACGTCGATTTCCCCGAGGTGTACCGCGAGCTCGCAGGGCTCGACTCCGTCGTGCAGGCCGCCGGCCGTTGCAACCGCGAGGGGCGCTTGCCGGGAGCGGGCACGGTGCGCGTGTTCGAGCTGTCCGTCGACGGCGAGCGGCAGAAGACGGAAACGTGGCTCGAGAAGATGAAGGGCATTGCCCGCGACGTGGTCCGTGAAAACGGCGGACGGGTCGACGAGGGGCTGATTCCCGCGTTCTTCCAAACGCGCTATGGTTCCGAATGCCTCGATGCCAAGGGCATCTTCCAGAAAACGGCCACGAAAAACCTGATTTCGGACAGATTCGAAACCATGCCGTTCGAGCAGTGCGCCTTGGACTACCGGATCATCCAAGACGACTCCGTTCCCGTGTTCGTGCCTTGGGGCGCCGAAGGCCGCGCGCTTCTCAAGGAGCTGCTCGCGAGCGAGAACCCGGCGGGCATGGCCATGCGCTTGCAGCGGTTCAGCGTGGGGGTGCCTATCTGGAGCATCGAGGGGTACAAGCAGGCGGACGCCGTCGAAGAGCTTGAGCCGTTCCTCATATTGAAAGAGGACGGTTGCCGGTCCTTCTACCGGGAGGATGTGGGGTTGGTTGCGGCGGGAGAGGAGGTTCTCGAGCTGCTGAGCTGCTGATACGGAGGCTGCGCTTGCGAGCGCGGTTACGACGAGAGGGAAAGGAGGTTCGACATGGGGTATGGCATCAAAGTGCTCGCGCGAGGCCCTCGGGCGTGTTTCACGAGACCTGAGATGAAGGCCGAGCGCGTCAGCTACGACGTCATCACGCCGTCGGCGGCGCGCGGGCTCATCGAGGCCGTGTACTGGAAGCCGGCCATCCGGTGGCACATCGATCGCATCGAGGTGCTCAACGAGATCCGCTTCGACACGTTCAGGCGCAACGAGCTGGGCGGCAAGTTGAGCTACCGCAACGCCAAGGCCGCCATGGAGCGCGGCGAGGAGGTATGGACGGCGGCCAACGACGACCGCCAGCAGCGCGCGACCATGTATTTGAAGGACGTCGCGTACCTGATCGACGCGCATTTCACGCTGACGGAGCAGGCGGGGGAGGACGACACGGTGGAGAAGCACTACAACATCGCCCTGCGCCGCCTGCGCAAGGGGCAGTGCTTCAACCAGCCCTACTTCGGCTGCCGCGAGTTTCCTGCGGACGTATCGATCATGGAGGAGCCTGGCGATAGGCCCAAGTCGTTCTACGCCGGTTCCGGCGGGCAGGATCTGGGGTTCATGCTCTTCGACATCGACTTCGACCACGACATGGAGCCGCAGTTCTTCCGCGCCTCGATGCGCGACGGCGTGATCGACGTCGCCCGCGCGCGCGAGGCGGTGGTCAGATGATCCTGCAAGAGCTCAACAGGTATTACGAGCGCCTTTTGGCCGATCCCGAGCGCGACGTTCCCGCCCGTCATTGGAGCGTGGAGAAGGCGGCGTGGGAGCTCAAGCTCTCCCGCGATGGCAGGCTGCTGGGCGCGTATCAACTCACGGCGGGCACGGGCAAGGAGCTGCGGAGGTTCGTCTCGCTGCGCGTGCCCGAGCATACGACGCGCAGCGGAACCGGCATGCTGCCGTTCTTCCTGTGCGACAATGCAGCCTACCTGCTCGGCTACGACGAGAAGCGCGGTCCCGATAAGCTGGCGAGCGCGCATGCGCTGCACGAGGCCGTGCTGGGCGAGTGCGACGACGAGGGTGCGCAAGCCGTCCTGCGCTTCTTCGAGCGCGAGGATCGCGACGCCGACCTCGATGAGGGTGTGCGCTCGGAGCTGGCCGAAGGCGGCGGCTTCGCGGTGTTCCGGCTGGACGGAGACCGGGGGCGATTGCACGAGCGGCCCGCGGTGGCTGCCGCATGGGCTTCCTATTGCGATGGCCAAGCGGCAGGCGAGGTGGTTGGCCAATGCGCCGTCACGGGCGAAGAGGGCCCGCTCGCTCGCTTGTTTCCTCAGGTGACCGGCGTTCCCGGAGCGCAGTCGGCCGGAGCGTCGCTCGTATCGTTCAACCTGCAGTCGTTCGAGTCGTATGGCAAGTCGCAGGCTTACAACGCGTCGGTTTCGGAGGCGGCGGCTTTCAACGCGGGCTCCGCGCTACGGCAGCTCTGCGCCGATCGCGAGCATCGGGTGCGCATCGGAGAGACGACGGTGGTGTTCTGGGCCGATCGTCCGGCTCCGGCGGAGGACCTGGTCATGCTGGGGATACTCGACCCCGACGAGCTCGACAGGGCCGAGGACCAGAACGCCGTGCAGGAAGTGCGCGCGGCGCTCGAGAGCATGGAGCGCGGTCTTCCCCTGGCCGGCGTCGACACCGAGACGCGCTACTTCGTGCTCGGCCTCGCGCCGAATGCGGCGCGCTTGGCCGTGAGGTTCTTCGAGACGAGCACGCTCGGGCGCATGGCCGAGAACTTCGGAGCGTACCTTCGCGACGTGAGCATGGCCGACGTGCGCGCCCGCTCGCTTCGCACGCTGCTGCTGCAGACCGCGCCCATGGGGTCGGCCGACCAGCTGCCTTCGACGCTGGTGAACGGCTGCATAGAGGCCATGCTCACTGGCCGTGCGTTTCCACAGGCCCTCTACTACGCGGTGCTTTCACGGATGCGCTCCGACCATGCGCGGCGCAACTCGTGGGACATGGGCCAACGCGCGGCGCTGCTCAAGGCGTGCCTTGTGCGCAGAGCGCGGCTCGGCGCTGAAAACTCGAATGGAGAGGACGGCGCCGCACGCGCCGATGAGGAAAGGAGTCTGGACGTGGATCTGGACAAGAAAAGGGCGAACCGCGGCTACGTGCTGGGAAGGCTGTTCGCCGTCATGGAGCACGCGCAGCGAAGCGCGCTCGGCGAGGTGAACGCGACCATCCGCGACCGCTACATCGGGGCCGCCTCCACGACGCCGGCACGCGTGTTCCCGCACCTGCTGCACAACACGCAGAACCATCTGTCTAAGCTTCGCAAGTTCAACCCGGGGCTTTGCGTGAAGTTCGAGAAGGCGAACGACGAGATCATGGCGATGCTCGACGGACCGGCCCTGTTCCCCAAGACGCTCGACGCGGAAGACCAGGGCGAGTTCTTCGTGGGGTACCACCAGCAGCGCGTCGACCTGTGGAAGAAGCACGACGACGAGGCCGATGCGGCAGCGGATGCCGAAGACGCTGACGACGAGACCGAAACCAACTAGGAGGACATCATGGCAGAGCCCATCAAGAACCGCTACGACTTCGTCTTCTTCTTCGATGTGAAGAACGGCAATCCCAACGGCGATCCGGATGCCGGCAACATGCCCCGCATCGACCCCGACACGAGCCGCGGCATCGTGTCCGACGTGTGCCTGAAGCGCAAGATCCGCAACTACGTCGACCTGGTGAAGGGCGAGGAGATCGATGACCCCGACGTGGCCGAGGGCGAGCTCGGGTACAAGATCTACGTGCAGGAGGCGGCCGTGCTCAACGACCGCAACCGCAAGGCGTACGTGCACTACGATATGAAGCCCGCGTCGAAGAAGCTGCCGAAGGCCAAGGAGGACCAGCTCAAAGTCACGAAGTTCATGTGCGACAACTTCTTCGACATCCGCGCGTTCGGCGCGGTCATGACCACCGACGTGAACTGCGGGCAGGTGCGCGGCCCCATCCAGTTGTGCTTCGCCGAGTCCGTCGACCCGGTGCTGCCGCTCGAGATGAGCATCACGCGCATGGCGGTGACCAACGAGAAGGACGCCGAGAAGGAGAAGACCATGGGCCGCAAGCAGTACGTGCCCTACGGGCTGTACCGGGCCGAGGGGTTCATCTCCGCGGCGCTGGCCGAGAAGACGGGTTTCTCCCAGGACGACCTCGACCTGTTCTTCGAGGCGCTCATGAACATGTTCGAGAACGACCGCAGCGCCGCGCGCGGGCTGATGGCCTCGCGCAAGCTGTTCGCGTTCAAGCATGAGAGCAAGCTGGGGAACGCGCCGGCCCATAAGCTGTTCGATACGGTGTCGGTGAAGCGGCTTATCGAGGACGGCGCCGAGGCCCGTGCGTTCTCGGACTACGAGATCGTCGTCGACCGCGCGGCGATTCCCGAGGGGGTCGAGCTGCTGGAGCTTCCGGTCGAGTAGGCCATGTACGCCGATGACGAGCTTTTGCCGCTTTCGGGGCTGCAGCACATCGCGTACTGCGAGCGGCAATGGGCGCTCATCCATCTCGAGCAGATATGGGACGAGAGTTACGACACGGTGCGGGGCTCGCTGTTCCACGAACGGGTGCACTTGGAGGGATACTCCGCCGCGAAGGGCGTCAGATCCGAACGAGGGTATCGGCTCGTGAGCCGCAGCCTCGGTATAGCGGGCATCGCCGATGTCGTTGAGTTCGCTGCCGACGGCGATGCTGCCAAGGCTGTGGTGCGCCCCGTGGAGTACAAGGTGGGGAAGCCGAAGATAGAGGAATGGGATCGCATCCAGGTGTGCGCGCAGGCGCTGTGCCTGGAGGAGATGCTCGGATGCGCCGTAGGGCAGGGCGACCTGTTCTACGGCGCCACCCGTCGTCGGGAGCGCGTCGTGCTCGACGATGCCTTGCGCGAGCGTGTCGCGGGGTTGGCGCTTCGCATGCATGAACTGTTCGAGCGCGGCGAGACACCTCGGGCCGTGCGCGGCTCGAAGTGCAGACGGTGCTCGTTGGCCGACTCCTGTCTCCCCGAGGCGTTCGACCACGATGCCGTGGCGTATTGGAAGGAGGCGGGATTTGAAAAAGCTTCTCAACACGCTCTATGTGACGAACTCTGAGGCGTACGTGTGCAAGGGCGACGACGCTCTCGTGGTGCGGGTGGACGGCGAGAAGGCGCTGCAGGTGCCGTTCCACTTGCTCGAGGGCATCGTGATGTTCGGGTACCTCGGCTGTTCCCCTGCCGTCTTGGGGGCGTGCGCCGAACGGGGGATAACGCTCTCGTTTTTGGATGAGGCCGGCCGGTTTCTCGCGCGGGTCGAGGGGCCGGTTTCCGGGAACGTGCTGCTCCGACGCGCTCAGTACCGGGTGTCGGACGATCCTGACGCTGCCCTCCATCTCGCGCAGCGATTCGTCGCGGCCAAGGTGCGCAACGCACGGACCGTTCTGCAGCGTTACAGGCGCGATTATCCCGATGAGGCGGACAGCGCCTTGGACGAGGCCATCGAAGGGCTCAAGCTTCGTGAAGCTGGTGCGTTCTCGGCAGTCGACGCCGACGAGCTGAGGGGAATCGAAGGCGACGCGGCGCACCGGTACTTCGGCGTGTTCGACCGCTTGCTCCGGGCGGGGGACGGTTTCGCCTTCTCGGGACGCACGAGGAGGCCGCCGAGGGATCCGGTGAACGCCATGCTTTCGTTCTTCTACTCGCTGTTGGCGCGCGAGGTGGCGAGCGCGTGCGAGACCGTCGGGCTCGACCCCCAGGTCGGGTTCTTCCATCGAGATCGGCCGGGGCGGGCGAGCCTCGCGTTGGATGTCATGGAGGAGTTGCGAGCGTGGTACGTCGATCGTTTCGTGGTGTCCCTTATCAATCGTCGGCAGGTGGGCGGGGCCGATTTCTCGTCGAGCGAAGCATCGGGCGTCGTTTTGACTGACGCAGCCCGCAAGAATGCGCTTGGGCTATGGCAGCAGCGCAAACAGGAGCAGGTGATGCATCCGTTCTTGAAGGAGAAGGTGCCGGTGGGTCTCGTGCCGTTCTTGCAGGTACAGCTGCTGGCGCGGCACCTGCGCGGAGATTTGGACGATTATCCGGCGTTCATTTGGAGGTAGCGATGTACGTGCTGGTGACATACGATGTGGAAACGGCGAGTCCGCAGGGAACCTGCCGGTTGCGTCGGGTTGCGAAGATCTGCGTGAAGTACGGCCAGCGCGTGCAGAACTCGGTGTTCGAGTGCTCGCTCGATCCGGCGCAGTTCGAGACAATGAAGAGCGAGCTGATGAAGGCGGCCGACCTGACGCGTGACAGCCTACGGTTCTACAATCTCGGGAAGAACTGGAAGCGGAAAGTCGAGCATGTGGGGGCGAAGGAGGCTTACGACCCGGAAGGGTTCCTGTGCGTGTGAGAGGAAATGCGCACCTTGACAATGTAGAAGCTCTATTGCGTGCTGCGCGAACCCCAAGCGATGGCGCGCCATTCGGGAGGTTCGCGCAGGTTTTAGGCTTCACAAGCCCGCTGATAGCTGTTCATGGGGCAGACTGATTGTCTAATATGAATATAATAATCAGAATATGCGTATATATGCATATTCTGACAGTCGAGCCCTCGCGGGCTCGCGGGTTGAAACGAGTGCTTTGCGCAAGGCGAAGAGCGAGATGAGCGTCGAGCCCTCGCGGGCTCGCGGGTTGAAACCGCCCCTGCGACGATGCCGAACTCTTGCAGCCTCGGTCGAGCCCTCGCGGGCTCGCGGGTTGAAACCGTCTGGCCGGCTCGAAAAAGACCTGGGCGCTGCCCGTCGAGCCCTCGCGGGCTCGCGGGTTGAAACGGCCTCTCCGACGTGGCCATCGCTCCGCTCACCGGGTCGAGCCCTCGCGGGCTCGCGGGTTGAAACGCTACGAAGCAGCAAGCGAGGGCCTTAAAGACCTGTCGAGCCCTCGCGGGCTCGCGGGTTGAAACAAGGATCGGCCCAGAAAATAGCGGAGTGCATCAGTCGAGCCCTCGCGGGCTCGCGGGTTGAAACCAGGGTGATGAGCTGCGTGACGCCCTGGTTCAGGCTCGTCGAGCCCTCGCGGGCTCGCGGGTTGAAACTGGAAACAATCTAATCAAGGTTGGGAGGAGAAAATGGTCGAGCCCTCGCGGGCTCGCGGGTTGAAACGTCGATTCGGACGGTGAGGCCGTTGAGGGCACCATGGTCGAGTCCTCAGGGCGCATGGATTGAAACGAGACATCTTATATTTGCGTGGAGCTGGACGAGAAGTCGCGCCCCTTATTGGCTCGCGCGTTAAAACGAGCACTCCCGCAGCGATTTCTTGCAGAGCTGGTTGATCATGGCGGGCTCCTAAGTGAAAACGGCGCCGCATGCGTCGATGGACTGGACGGGTTATTTCCCTCCTAAAACGATGCGGCTGTCGAGGCGCGCCCGCCCGACTCCGCGCACATGCTATGCCGCACCCCTCGACGGGCGGTAGCGGTGAGCGGCGAGCCGGCTGGTGCGGTCCCGGCTACCTGCAAGGAGGCTCGACGAAGGTTGGAGCTTGCGGCGATCTCCAAGCAGTTGGTCTATAATTCTCGTTCGTAGAAAAACGGGAGAAGGGGATCCATGGCGTCGGAGAAGCAGCAGGCAGGGCGCGCCTTAAGGCGGTTGGCGCGGAAGAACCCGCTTGCCGCCCTCGCCATTGCGGCCGTGCTCGTGATCGGTGCCGCGCTTGGATGGTTCGGCGCTGCGGGCGGCGGGGTCGCGGAGGATGCCGCGCCGGGCCGAGACGGCCAAGCAACTATCGCCCCCGTAGGGGACGGCCTCCAGCAAGCCCAGGTCGTGCGCGTGGTCGACGGCGACACGCTCAAGGTGAGCGTGCCTGGCGAAGCGGACGCCACGGTGCGTCTCATCGGGATGGATACCCCAGAGAGCGTGGCGGCCGACGAGGCGCGCAACTGCGAGGAGGGGCGCATCGCCTCGGACTACGCGAAGTCGCTCGTGGCGCCGGGGCAGACGGTGTGGCTCTCGCGCGACGTCTCGGACGCCGACCGCTACGGGCGCCTTCTGCGCTACGTGTGGATCGAGCGGCCGGATGACCCAGCGGACGAAGGTGAGATCGCAGGCAAGATGCTGAACGCCATCCTTGTGCGTGACGGATACGCGCAGGTCAAGCGCTACAAGCCCGATACCACGCTGCACGACCTCTTCCAGCGCTGGGGCGACGAGGCCGCCGCCGACGGCAGGGGCGTGACCTACAAGTGGGCGTAGAGGGTGGGTCGAGCCCCGAGCCGGACGCGGCGCCGCAGGAGCGGCCGGCCTTCTACGTGTACGTGCTGGCCTGCGCCGACGGCACGCTCTACACGGGCTACACGAACGACGTGGAGCAGCGCGCCCGCACGCACAACGCCGGCAAGGGGGCAAAGTACACGCGCAGCCGCACGCCCGTGGAAGTGGTGGCGCAGGCGCGCTTCGCCACGAAGCACGAGGCCATGAGCGCCGAGTTCCGCTTCAAGCACCTGTCGCGCCGCGCGAAGGACCGCCTGCTTGCCCGCGCCCGCACGGAGGGCTTCGCCGTCGTCCTCGCCGAGCTGCAGGAGGCTGCGAGCGCCGATGCGGGCGCTGCCGTCGATGACGGCGGGCACCCGGGCGGTAAAGCGTAGGGAGACGGCTGGCGCGTTCGGCGCCCGATGCTGCTAGAATGGCAGGCGAAACGCATCCAACATCTCCCCTGCAGCGCCGCACGCTGCAGGGGAGCCCGCCGTCGAAAGGACCTTCCCGTGCTCGTGACCCCGCTTCCCACTGCCGACAAGAACGACTACCTCTCCGCGCGCATGCGCGCCGCCTTCTCCTTCCTGCGCGAGGCCGATCTGGCGCACCTGCCGTTGGGGCGCGCGGACATCGACGGCGACGAGGTGTTCGCGAACGTGCAGGAGTACGACACGGTGCCCGCCGACCAGAAGCAGATGGAGGCCCACCGGCGCTACTACGACGTGCAGTACGTGGTGGAAGGCGAGGAGGTGCTGCAGTATGCGCCGCTCGCAGGCCTCGTGCCCAACGGGGAGTTCGACGAGGAGGCCGACTTCGGGCTGTTCGCCACGCCCGAGGCGCTGAGCTCCATCGTGCTGCGGGCGGGGGAGATGGCCGTGCTCGCGCCCGAGGACGCCCACAAGCCGGGATGCGCGGCCGACGAGCCGGGGCGCGTGCGCAAGATCGTGGTGAAGGTGCGGGCTTGACGGCCGGCGAGGACGCGCTCGTCGGGCAGCTCGCGCGCCTGCTGGAAGCGGAGCGCGACCGCTTGGGCACGCGCCGCATGCTGGAGCTGCTGTCGCTGCTGCTGGGGGAGCGCGCCCTGGTGGGCGACGCCTCGCGCTACGTCTACGAGTACGGCCGCCGCGCGGGCTACAGCCTGCCGGCGTACCCGCTGGACGGCAGCGGGGAGTTCCGTGAGTTCTTCGCCGAGGAGGGCGTGCGCAACGTGCCCGAGTGGTACGAGCGCAAGCTCGGCGTGCCCCCGCAGCTCTACGCCCAGCTGCCCGCGCGCACCGTCGTGGCGGTGCGCGATGCGGTGAACCGTCGTCGCGCGTTCGTGCTCGACGGCGTGCGGCACGCCCAGGACGCCGGGTTCGCGGGCCTGGCGGAGAGCGGCCTTTCGCGCACGCTGCCGCCGGAGGGGCTGGCCGAGCTGCTGGACGCCGTTATGGCGTTCCTGCTGGGAGACCCCGTGCGCGAGGGCGCCCGTCCGGGTGCCGTGCGGTTCGTGTCGCGGGTATTCTGAGCGATGCGGGCAGGCGCCCATCCGGGGCGCGGGCCGAGAGGGGTCGCGCGATGGGGCAGCGGAGGCCGAAGAAAGCCGTTTCGCCCTGCAGCCTTCCCGCGACCTTGAGCCTACGCCCGCGCGAGCGCCCGCGTGCGCGGCATTACCGTCGCCGGCGCGCGCAGCGCGTCCCGGCGCCCGGCACTGGGCGGCACGTCGTCCCCGGCGTCCTTTTCGGCGCATGCGGCCGCCAGCTGCTCCAGCAGCGCGCGCATCTCGCCCGTGTTCTTCAGCGCGTAGCGCGCCCGCGTGGGGCCGTCGCCTATCTTCACGGTCCAGGCGCTCTCGGGCGCGGCCTCGAACACGTCCTCGTCGGTGCGGTCGTCGCCGGCCGCCATCACGAAGCCGTAGGCGGGGTCGCGGAACCACCGGTGGGCCGCATGGCCCTTGTCCACGCCGCGCGGCTTCACCTCCACCACCTTGTTGCCGTCCATGAGCGCGATGCCGCGGTCGGCCAGCCCGTCGCCCAGGGCGTTCTTTATCTCGATGACGCGCCGCTCGGCCAGCTCCTGGCTGCACATGCGGTAATGCCAGACGAGCGAGAAGTCCTTCTCCTCCAGCATCGAGCCCGGCGTGCGGTCCACGAAGTCGGCCAGCACGGGGCGCACGGCGTCCTTCCAGTCGTCGCTCAACGGCTCCTCGAGCACCCACGTGCGCTCGTCGCGTCCGCGGAACCAGATGCCGTGCTCAGCCACCAGGTCCACCGGCAAATCTCCCAGCCACGATTCCAATGTGGCGCGGTCGCGGCCCGACACCACGGCCACGTCGGTGCGCGCGCCTGCGCCCAGCTGCTGCAGCAGCGCGCGCAGCCGCGCATCGGGGGCCACGCGGGCCGGGTCGTCGGAGAACGGCATGAGCGTGCCGTCGTAATCGAGCAGAAGCGCCCGCCGCCGCGCCCCGCGGAACGCCTCCAGCAGCCGACCTGCCGACGTGGGCCCCAGCAGATGCGCGCTCAGCCCCGCCTGGCGGCGCTTCACATCGGCCGCCGCGTCCAGGAACTCCCGCGCCCACTTCTCGGACGTGTAGCGGGCCAGGCGCTCCTGCATGGGGGCGTTGCGCCGCCGCTGCTCGGCCTCCGGCATCTCCAGCGCCCGCCGCATGGCGTCCACGACGCCCTCCTGGTCGAACGGGTTCACCGTCAGGGCCTCGTGCAGCTCATAAGATGCGCCGGCCATCTCGGAGAGCACGAGCGTCCCGCCGGCCCCGTCGTGGCAGGCAAGGTATTCCTTGCACACGAGGTTCATGCCGTCGCGCAAAGGCGTGACCAGCATGACGTCGCTCGCGGCGTACAGGCTGACCAGCCGCTCGAAGGGCAGCGAGCGGTAGTAGTAGTCCACGGGCGTCCAGTCCATGGTGGAGTGCTTGCCGTTGATGAGCCCCACCAGCTCGTCCACCTGCTTCTTCAGGGCGGCGTACGACGCCACGTTCTCGCGCGACGGCACCGTTACCAGCACCAGCACCACGCGGCCGCGCCACTCCGGGAAGCGGTCCAGGAACGCGTCGAAGGCCAGCAGGCGCTCGGGGATGCCCTTGGAATAGTCCAGCCGCTCCACCGACAGCATGAGCTTGCAGCCCTCGTGCCCCTTCTCCTCTCCCAGTTCCGTCACCAGGCGGCGCACCGCGGGGAGGCGCGCGGCGTCGCGGTAGCGACCGTAGTCGATGCCCAGCGGGAACGCGTCCACCTGTGCGAGACGGCCGTCGGCGAACAGCGTGCCGCTCTCGTTCTCCACGCCCACGATGCGCCGGCAGCTGGAAAGGAAGTGGCGCACGTAGTCGTAGGCGTGGAAGCCCACGAGGTCGGCGCCCAGCACGCCGCGCATGAGCTCGCGGCGCCACGGCAGCATGCGGAACGTCTCGTAGTCGGGGAAGGGGATGTGCAGGAAGAAGCCGATGGAGGCGTCCGGCAGCGCCTCGCGCAGAAGCGACGGCAGCAGCATGAGGTGGTAGTCGTGCACCCATACGGTGTCGCCAGGGCGCGCCAGCGCGAGCACCGCGTCGCGGAACCGCTCGTTCACGCGCACGTAGGCCTCCCATGCCTCCTCGTCGAAGCGGGTATGCTGGGGGAACCCGTGGAAGAGCGGCCATAGCGTGGAGTTCGAGAAGCCCTCGTAGTACAGCTCCGCGTCGCGCCCGTCCAGGCGCACCGGGGCGCAGGAGCGCTCGGCCAGCGCCCGCTCGAACCGCGCCCGCCCCGCATCGTCGAGCCCGGCGGGCTCGTCGGCCCAGCCCAGCCACACGTTGCCCGGCTGGGCGTGCAGCGGCTCCAGCCCGGCCACGAGGCCGCCCACGGTGCGCGTGAAGGCAAAGCCCTCGCGTTCGTCGGGCTCGATGCGATAGGGCAGGCGGTTCGATACGATGATGAGGCGGTTGTGCGGGTTGTCCATGCGGTTCACCTTACCTGTTGCCGGTTTCCGTTCCATTGTACGGGTGAGCCCTGCGGCCCCGCGAAGCGGTTGCGGGGCCGTTGCGGGGCCGTGGTTCTCTTGTGACCGCCGCCGCGCAGCCCCTTGCGCTGTCGGACGGCAGGCCATTCGGCGGCGCGTCGTGGTATCATCTTCGCTGCCGTTTGGAAAACCGCTCGACCGTGAAGGAAGGACATGCAGACCTATATCGCCCACTACCGCTCGCCCGCCGCCTCCGATGCGCGTGCCACGGGGCTCTTCGAGTTCCAAAGCGACGCCCGCGCCGGCACCAAGGCGAACTCCCGCGATGCGCGCCTGCGCATGCTGGAGCTGTATGGGAAGGCCGCCGTGTCGTGGACCATCGACCGCGTCGAGCGCAAGAAGGCTTCCGAGGCCAGCCAGGACGGCCAGCTGGAGCTGGACTTCCGCCCGCCGAAGAAGCAGCGCGTGCGCGCGAAGAAGAAGGAGTACTGGTAGGCTCCCGCCGTGCCCCGCCCGGGCGCATTCGTGATGGGCTGGTGACGGCCTTGCGTCATCGTGCGAAAGACGCCCGCGCCTCGTGCGCGAGGCGCTATAATGAGGCCCGACATCAGTGGAAGCGCGCCGCATCGGCGCAGGCGGCAGGCTCACGGCTTGCTGCGCTGCCGGCCCGGCGCGCGCGAACCAGCAGGGAGCGCCATGAAGAAGAAACAGGTGAGGTTCCTCAAGGAACTGCTCGAGACGCCTTCCGCCACCGGCACGGAGATCGCCGTCGCACGCCTCGTGCGCGAGCGCCTGGCCGACACGGCCGACGAGGTAAGGACCGACGTCATGGGGTCGGTGCACGCCACGCTCAAGGGCGCCGGCGCGGGCCCGTCCCTCATGCTGTCCGCCCACATGGACGAGATCGGCCTCATGGTCACGTACATCTCCGACGAGGGCTACCTGTCGGTGGCCTCGGTGGGCGGCGTGGACGCGGCCGTGCTGCCAGGCATGCGCGTGGACGTGCACGCCTCGGAGTCGGCGGAGCCGCTGCGCGGCGTGGTGGGCCGCAAGCCCATCCACCTCATTGAGCCCGACGAGCGCAAGAAGGTCACGCCGCTGGACAAGCTGGTCATCGACTTGGGGCTTCCGGGGAAGAAGGTGCGCAAGCTCGTGCGCGTGGGCGACGTCATCACGTTCGGCGTGGGCTTCGAGCGCTTCGGCGCGGGCATGGCCGTGTCGCGCGCGTTCGACGACAAGGCGGGCGTCTGGGTGGGCGTGCGCGTGCTGGAGCAGCTGGCGCGCGCCGGCCGTGCGCCCGGCGACTTCACGTTCGCCGCCACCGTGCAGGAGGAGATCGGCACGCGCGGCGCCGAGACGAGCGCGTACTCCGTGCGCCCCGACGTGGGGCTCGCCTTCGACGTGACGCACGCCACCGACTATCCGGGCATCGACCCGACGAAGCACGGCAAGATCGTCTGCGGCCAGGGCCCCGTCATCGCGCGCGGCCCCAACATCAACCCCGAGGTGTTCGAGCGCCTGGTGGCCGCCGCCGAGGCCGAGGGCCTGCCGTACCAGCTGGAGGCCGAGCCGGGCGTGACGGGCACCGACGCGCGCGCCATCCAGATGGCTCGCGGCGGCATCCCCACGGGCCTCGTGTCGGTGCCGCTGCGCTACATGCACACGCCCACCGAGGTGGTGTGCCTGGCCGACCTGGACGCCACGGTTAAGCTGGTCGTGAGGTTCGCGCTCGACCTGGGCGAGGACGCGTGCTTCGTGCCCGGCATGGCCGGCGCGAGCCCGCTTGCGCGCGAGGAGGCCGCTGACGACGCCGAGCTCGCGGCCCAGGCTGTCGCCGGCGCGCCTGCGCACGAGACGGCTGCGCAGCGGCAGTTCGACGAGACGGGCGTGGAGTAGCCGCCATGAAACGCGAAGCCTCCACCATCGCCAAGAACAAGAAGGCCTTCCACGAGTACGACATATTGGAGACCTACGAGGCCGGCATCGAGCTCACGGGCACCGAGGTGCGCTCGCTGCGCGAGAACCACTGCCAGCTCACGGACTGCTTCGCGCTCGTGCGCGACGGCGAGGTGTGGCTGCACAACGTGCACATCCCGCCGTATGCCAACGGCAACCTGGCCAACCCCGACCCCGACCGCAAGCGCAAGCTCCTGCTGCACAAGCGGCAGATCCGCCTTCTGCGCGAGCAGGTGAAGGAGAAGGGCATGGCCCTCGTGCCGCTGAAGATGTACTTCAAGGAGAACTCGCTCGTGAAGGTGGAGCTGGGCGTGGCGCGCGGCAAGAAGCTGCACGACAAGCGCGCGACCATGGCCGAGCGCGACTCCCGCCGCGAGATCGAGCGCGCGCTCAAGGAGCGCAGCCGCTAGGACGAAACCCGCGCCGCCCGAGCGACGGCGCCTTACGCGAAGGAGGCCTTCCATGGACTTGGACGATGAGCTTGAGAACATAGAAAACGGCGCCGAGACGGAGGCCGAGCAGATCGACGAGGAAACCGAGCTGGAAGACCTCGAGGAGTTCCAGGACGACGAGGAGTTCGACCCCAACGCCGGGGAGACCGACCTCGAGGAGGCCTACGAGGGCTTCTTCGCCGAGGAGGGCCCGGACGGCGAGGGCGAGACGTCGCCCTCCGGAGACGACGGCGGCTTGGCCGCGGTCGTCGAGCGCTCCACGGGCATCGACCTTTCCGAGGAGGGCTTCCACTTGGTGGACGGCGACGGGGAGGACCTCGAGGCGGAGCTGGGCGAGGAAGGCACCGTGGACGGCTACGACGGCGAGGAGCTGGCCGACGACACGGAGGACGTCACCGTGGTGGAGCCGGCCGACAACGAGGACGGCTACGAGCTGGTTGAGCTGGAGCTGGACGAGGACGACATCGTGCGCTACCTGGAGGACGAAGACGGCAACCGCATAGGCTTCGTGCTCATGGAGGACGGCGAGGAGTGCGAGTACCTCTACGTCGAGGACGACGAGGAGGATGCCGACGGTGCGGGGGAGGACGAGGACAACCCCTACGACCTGGGCATCACCAAGGAGGGCGTGGCCGAGGCAACCAACGACATGAACGCCATCTACAAGGACGGCATAGCCGTGGCGGCCGAGCTGAAGGACGCTTTCGACGACATCAAGAGCGCCTTCGACTTCTCGTTCCTGAAGCAGAAATAGGGCCGGCCGGGGCGTGCGGGGTGTGGCCGCCCTATCGAGGGTCGGCGAGCGTTCCGTGCGCAGCTCCCGGCGGCGTGGCCGCAACGCAAAGGAGCCCTGCCGGCATGCTGCCGGCAGGGCTCCTGCCTTTGGTTGGTGGAGGCGCGGAGAATCGAACTCCGGTCCATACTACCTCGTCCATGAGGCTCTACAAGCTTAGTCGGCGATCATCGTTCGGTTGCGCGCGGCCCGCCGACGGGCGTTGCGCTTCCTAGCCGGTTCAGTCTTTGCCCGAGCCATACCGGCTACGTGCCCGAGCGCGTTCCCCTAAGTTGATGCCGGACCGAGGGGCGGGGAAGTCCCAAGGCCGACAGCCAGGCGCTATTAAGCAGCCATGGCGAGCGCCGGAGCGCTCTGAGTCTTAGCTTTGCCAATTAAATTGACGTTACCCCTGTTTAACGTGGCGAGGAGACCACGACCTGCTCCTCATTTCAGACGTACCATGTCGAAACCAGTCGCCCCCGGATGCTTGCCGCGATGCCCGTGCCGGGCCGGCGCAGCCGTCGGGAGGGGATGGCCCCACCTTTTCAAGGATCGCGCCCGATGCCGGGCGCCCGCCGCGCCGAGGCGCTGCGGAACGTTCATTCTATCCTGCCACGCGCGTTTGTCAAGCACGGCGGTACGGCCGTTCGCAACCTGCGACCTTCATCCGAGCGTTGACGCACCCGGGGAAATGAGACTTTTCCCGTGGCGAATTTGTGACGAGTGTAACCTTCGGGCAGCGTTAGTCGTTTTGTTTACGAGGGATCGACGCTTCTCTTGGTACAATGCAACGGATACCCGAGAAGCCTGTTTCAGACGAGACAACCGAGTGTATGAGAGTCGCACATGAACGATAACAAGAACAGCAAAGCCCGGCATGCGCGCCACGCCGCCCCGGCCCCGCAGCCGGACGGCGGCGATGCGCAGGGAGGCCCGATGCCTGCCGGTCAAGCCGTGCCGCCGAAGCCGGAGACTCCCGGCTCGGCGGCTCCCGACAAGGACCCGGGGAAGGCAACCTCGGGCGCGCCGGCTCCCGGCAAGCCTGCCCCGGACCAGACCGCCGTCATGCCCCAGCCCGTGCGCCCCGTCATGCCGAACGCCAAGGCGAAGCCCGGCGGCCAGCCGGGCCAGCCTGCATTCGCGGGCGGCCCCATGCTGCCGGTGGACGTGAGCGAGGCGGACGCCAAGGGCGGCCGCAAGCCGCTCAAGGTGCTCGGCATCGTCCTCGGCGTGATCGTTGCTCTCCTGGCCGTGGTGTATTTGGCCGGGGCGCTCGTGTTCATGGACCGCTTTCTGCCGCGCACGACCGTGGGCGACCTCGACGTGTCGCTCAAGTCGTCCGCGGAGGTTCAGGGCCTGCTTGCCGACGTTATCGACGATTACGTGCTGAAGGTGGAGGGCCAGGGCTTCTCGCTCAAGCTGTCCGCGGCGGAGGCCGGCATGAGGCTGGACGGTCGGGCCGCCACCGATGCCATGCACGCCTCCGCGAACGTGTGGGCGTGGCCCATAGAGATACTGAAGGCCCATGACGAGAGCGACAAGCTCGCAGCCACGTACAACGAGAGCGGCCTGGGCGACACGGTGCGCGCCGCGGTGGACGAGTTCAACAAGACCGCCACCCCGCCCACGGATGCCGTGATCGCGTATAGCGAGGCCAAGGGCGCATTCGTGGTGGAGCCGGAAGCTGTGGGCACGGCGCTTAGCTACGATACCGTCATCAAGGCCGTGGACGACGCCGTGCTGGCCCTGCAGCCCGCGGTGAAGCTGGGAGCGGATGCCCTGCAGCAGCCCAAGGTGCTCTCATCCGATCCGAAGCTCACGGCTGCGGCCGAGCAGGCGAACACCATGATCAAGGCCGACCTCGTGCTCACGATGGCCGGCGACACGGCCGGCGAGGTGAACGCCGACCTCATCTCGCAGTGGGTGCGCCTGGGCGACGACCTCTCGGCCACGCTCGACGAGGCCGCGCTCACGGCCTGGGTCGACGAGCTGGCGGCCGCCTGCAACACGGTGGGCACGCAGCGCACCTACACGCGCCCCGACGGCAAGGTGGTCACGGTGGCGGGAGGCGTCTACGGCTGGAGCGTCGACCGCGACGCGCTGCTCAACCTGGTGAAAGAGTCCGTGGCGGCCGGCACCGTGCAGACCGCGGAGGTTCCCTGCACCACGGTCGGCACAGGTTACAACGGCGCGGGCGCGCAGGACTGGGGCCTGCGGTACTGCGACATCGACCTGGCCGAGCAGTACGCACGGTTCTACGATGAGACGGGTGCGCTCGTGTGGGAGTCGCCCATCGTGTCGGGCACGCCGAACGGGTCGCACGACACGCCGACCGGCGTGTACTGGCTCAACCAGAAGGCCAGCCCTTCGAAGCTCAAAGGGACGAACCTCGACGGCAGCAAGTACGAGTCCACCGTGCAGTACTGGATGCCGTTCGTGGGCAACGTCATCGGCCTGCACGATGCCGATTGGCAGTCCTCTTTCGGCGGTTCCCGCTACCGCGACGGCGCCGGCAGCCACGGCTGCGTGAACCTGCCGCCGTACAAGGCTGCCGAGCTGTACGGCATCATCCAGGCGGGCGACGTCGTGGTGAGCCACTGGTAGGATGCCTCGCCTGCCGGCCTTTCGGTCGGCAGGGCCGCCCGCTGTCGGGATCCTTTCGCACGGGGACCGTGATCGGGGCGGCCCATGGCGCGCCCGCCCTCACGCCACCGTCAGGTCGGCGCGCACGAGCGGCACGACGCGCGCCAGGTCGTCGGGCGCCATCTCCACCTGGCAGCCCAGGCGCCCGCCCGAGAACGCGATGCGGTCGAAGAGGTCCGCCGTCTCGTCGATGACGGTGGGGAGGGGGCGCCTCATGCCGATGGGCGAGCAGCCGCCGTGCACGTAGCCGGTGAGCGGAAGCAGCTCGCGCGCAGGGAGCATGGCCACGGCCTTCTCGCCCACGGCCAGGGCGGCCTTCTTCAGGTCCAGCTCGCATGCCACGGGAATCATGAACACGTAGTGCCCGCCCGACTTGGCCTGCGTGACGAGCGTCTTGAACACGCGGTCGGCCTCGAGGCCCAGAAGGTTCGCCACCTCCATGCCCGAGAGCGCCTCGGGACAGGTGAAGAACCGCGCCTCGTACGGCACGCACGCCGCGTCCAGCTCGCGCAGCGCGTTCGTCTTGCGGTCGTGGTCCTTCGGCATGGGTCCTTCCTTTCCAATCGGGCTGCTCCGATCCGGGTGGCCGCCGCGGTTCTCTCTCCGACGGCATAGCATGGGATCGGCTGGCCTGGGGATGCCCGCGGATTAGCGCCTCGCCCCAGCGGAGCCGCGCGTTTCGCGCCGTTCTCCCGGCATCCTGTTACTCAATTGTTGTTTTTATACAACTATAGGTTATAATCGACATGCCGGGTGCGGAAAGCATCGCGGGCCTCTACTCGCGGGGATCGATGCGGGGGATGCCCTCGAAGAACTCCGACAAGGTCATGTCGAAGCCGTTGGCGATTTTGGCGAGGTTCTGCAGCGTGACGTTGCGCCCGCCGACTTCGATGGAGGCAAGATAGGTGCGGTCCATGCCGATCTTCAGGGCGAACCGCTCCTGGCTTAGCCCGGCGGCGGCGCGCAGGTCCTTGATCCGCAACCCGACTTTTGTTTGCAGTAAGTTTCGCATGAACGAAGACTACGGGCGTGTTGTATGTATAACAACGGACTATATACAACATTGCCCAATCGTTGACCATTCGAAGGGCGCGAGGCGCCTTTCTTTGGCTCCTCGTTGTTGTATAAAAGCAACATCGAGGCAACTTACATATCTTGAGATGGCGTAATCGTCGCTAAGCGCGTTCCGCCGATCGACAAGAGGATGAATAGGTGCAGGCGATCTCTCTCGCGGCCATGGGTCGGGAAAGCAGAAGCATGCAGCTGTTCATCCTCTTTTCTTTTGGCGGAGCATCGACGCGGCGGGAAAGGGGCTGGCGATGTGGTACGTGGCGCAGGTGCAGGCGGGACGCGAGTCCGCGACGCGCGACCTCTGCCTTCGCCTGGTGTCCCCGGACGTGCTCGAGGAGTGCTTCATGCCCGAGTACGAGACCATGTGGCGCGTCCGCGGCGAGTGGAAGCTAGTGAGGCGCCTGCTGTTCCCCGGCTACCTGTTCTTCGTCACAGGCGATGCCGAGGAGCTCAACAAGGAGCTTCTGCGCGTGCCCCTGCCCATCCGCCTGCTGGGCAACGAGGAGAACTCGTTCTTCCCGCTGACGAAGAAGGAGCAGGACTGGTTCCTGTCGTTCATGGACGGCGAGCACATCGTCCGCATGAGCGAGGGCTACATCACAGGCGACAAGGTCACGGTGACGCGCGGTCCCCTCATAGGCCTCGAGGGCGACATCCGCAAGATCGACCGCCACAAGCGCCGCGCCTACCTCGACGTCACCCTCTTCGGCCGCACCGTGCCGGCAAGCGTCGGCCTGGAAGTTGTGAGGAAGACCGCGTGAGGCACCTGGACCTTCCGACGGGGGGGGGTGCTGACCGCTACGGTCGCAGCTTCGTGCAAGAACCGAACCAGATAGGCGAGTTGGCTCTCGACGCAGACGCTCCGTTGTGCGAGACGGCGGCCGGGGCGAAAGATGCTGAAGCACGTGTTGGGCATGTGTGCGACGATGCACGGCTCGCGTACCGCTTTGCGAAGAGGGCGTTCGACATAGTGCTCTCTCTGCGTGATAGCCGTGCTGCTGGCGCCCTCGCTCCTGCTGTGCCTGGCGATCCGCCTAGAGAGTCCGGGGTGTCCCATCTACTCCCAGAAGCGCGTGGGCCGCATCGGCAAAAGCGGCGAGGTGGAGACGTTCGACATGTACAAGTTCAGGAGCATGCACAAGGACGCCGACGAGCGCCTGGCCGACCTCAAGGACCTGAACGAGGCCGACGGCCCGCTCTTCAAGATCAAGGACGACCCCCGCGTGACCCGCATCGGCCGCTTCATCCGCAAGCACTCCATCGACGAGCTCCCCCAGTTCGTGAACTGCCTGCTGGGCCAGCTCTCCTGCGTAGGTCCGAGGCCGCCCTTGCCCTCCGAGGTCGCCCAGTACGACGAGCGCGCCATGCGCCGTCTCTCCGTGAAGCCCGGCCTCACCGGCTACTGGCAGGTGAGCGGCCGCAGCGACACGACCTTCGACGACATGGTGGACCTCGACCTCAAGTACATCGAGGAGCGCGGCGTGCTGACCGACTTCAAGGTGATCTTCAAGACGGTGGCCGTCGTGTTCACCGGCAAGGGAGCGTGCTAGGTGGCTGCCGAGCCCTGCGTCCAGGCCCCGCCGCGCGTGCCGGTCATCGGCGTGCCCATCACGGCGGTCGACCTCGAGGGGTGCGTTCGCTTCGTCGAGGAGAACCTCGACGCGATCCGGGGGAGCTACCTCTGCCTCTCCAACGCCCACACCACGGTCATGGCCCACGACGACCCGGCGTACTTCGAGGTGCAGGCGGGATCGCTGATGTCCCTGCCAGACGGCAAGCCCCTCTCCGTAATCGGGCGCAGGAGCGAGCCCTCGATGGGCCGCGTGACCGGCCCCGACTTGCTGCGGGCCCTGCTCGAGCGATCGCCGTCGCACGGTTGGTCCCATTACTTTTACGGTAGCACGCCGGAGAACCTCGGGCTCTTGGCGGCCGCCCTCGGGCGGGACTATCCGCGGGTTCGGGTCGTCGGCGCCGAGCCCTCGGTTTTCCGGGAGATCTCCGACGAGGAGGTGGGGGAGCTCGCGGAGCGCGTGGACGCCTCCGGCGCGGACTTCCTCTGGGTCGGCATCGGGGCCCCGCGCCAGGAGGCGCTCTGCGCGCGCCTCGAGGGCAGAACGCGCTGCCTCATGGCCGGCGTCGGCGGCGCGTTCAACATCCTGGCCGGGGTGGTGCCGGAGGCTCCAGGCTGGATGCAGCGGGCGGGGCTCGAGTGGCTCTACCGCCTTGTCCAGGAGCCCAGTCGGCTGTTCGAGCGCTACGCCGTCACCAACACGAAGTTCGTCTACTACGCGGCGACAGGGAAGAAAAGGATCTCTTAGATGCGGGCAATGGAAGGCAGGACCCTCATGATAACCGGCGGCACGGGCAGCTTCGGCTCCACCGTGCTCGACCACTTCGTCGGCTCGGACGTGGGCGAGGTGCGCGTGTTCAGCCGCGACGAGAAGAAGCAGGACGACATGCGCCACCGCCTGCAGGAGCGCGACCCCGGGCTCGCCGCGAAGGTGCGCTTCCTCATTGGAGACGTGCGCGACGAGCGCAGCGTCCGCGACGCGATGCGCGGGGTCGACTACGTGTTCCACGCCGCGGCGCTCAAGCAGGTGCCCTCCTGCGAGTTCTTCCCGATGGAGGCCGTGAAGACCAACGTGGTCGGCACCGACAACGTGCTCCACGCCGCCATCGACGAGGGCGTGCAGAAGGTCGTGTGCCTCTCCACCGACAAGGCCGCCTACCCCATCAACGCCATGGGCACCTCCAAGGCCATGATGGAGAAGATCATCTACGCCAACGCCCGCAACGGCGCGGGCCGGACCACCATCTGCTGCACCCGCTACGGCAACGTCATGTGCAGCCGCGGGTCGGTCATACCGCTGTTCATCGACCAGATCCGCGCCGGGCGGCCCGTCACGGTCACCGACCCGGCCATGACGCGGTTCCTCATGAACCTCGACGAGGCGGTCGACCTGGTGCTCTTCGCCTTCGGGCACGCCGAGCCGGGGGACCTCTTCATCCAGAAGGCGCCCGCCGCCACGGTGGGCGACCTCGCCGAGGCCGTGCAGGAGCTCTTCGGGCGCACGGGCACCAAGGTCATCGGCACCCGTCACGGCGAGAAGCTCTTCGAGACGCTCATGACGCGCGAGGAGCGCCTCCGGGCCGAGGACATGGGGGAGTACTTCCGCGTGAGGGCCGACACGCGCGACCTCAACTACGACAGGTTCACCGTGGGCAACGTGCGCACCCAGGCCGACGAGTCCTACACCTCCCACAACACCGAGCGGCTCGACGTGGCCGGTACCGTGGGGAAGATCGCGACCGCCTCCTACGTTCGCGAGGCGCTCGCCGGGCGGAAGGGGGACCTGCTGTGAGGGTGCTCGTGACCGGCGCCAAGGGCTTCGTGGGCCGCAACCTCTGCGAGTCGCTCAAGGCTGTCCGGGACGGCAAGGACCGCCGGCCGCGCTACGCCCCGCTGCTGCCGCTGGAGGTCTGGGAGCACGATCGGGGCTCCTCCCCGGAGGACCTCGACGCGTGGTGCGCGGGGGCCGACTTCGTCTTCAACCTCGCCGGCGTGAACCGGCCCGACGACCCCGCCGAGTTCATGGAGGGCAACCTCGGGTTCGCCTCCGAGCTCCTGGGGCTCCTGGAGCGCCATGGCAACGCGTGCCCGGTCATGCTCGCCTCCTCCGCGCAGGCGTCGCTGGAGGGCCGCTACGCCGGAAGCGAGTACGGTAGGTCCAAGCTCGCGGGGGAGGAGCTGTTCCGCGACCACTCCGAGCGCACCGGCGCGAAGGTGCTCGTCTACCGCTTCCCGAACCTCTACGGCAAGTGGTGCCGCCCGAACTACAACTCCGCCGTGGCCACGTTCTGCCACAACGTCGCGCGCGGGCTTCCCGTGAGGGTCGACGACCCCTCGACGGAGCTGGAGCTCCTGCACGTCGACGACCTCGTCGCCGAGATGCTCGAGGCCCTGCTCGGGAACGAGTCCCGCGGCGACGACGGCCTCTGCCATGCCGGCCCGACCGACAGGGCCACCCTCGGGGAGATCGTGGCCCTGCTCGAGTCGTTCCGGGACTCGCGCGCCACCCTCGTCGTCCCCGACCAGTCGGAGGGCTCCTTCTCCAAGAAGCTCCACTCGACGTTCCTTTCGTACTACGAGCCCGAACGCCTCTCGTACCCCCTCGACCCCAAGTCCGACGAGCGCGGCTCCTTCTGCGAGGTCCTGCGCACCCCCGACCGCGGCCAGGTGTCCGTGAACGTCTCCAAGCCCGGCGTGACCAAGGGCAACCACTGGCACTGCATGAAGTGGGAGAAGTTCCTCGTCGTCTCCGGCGAGGCGTCGATCCGCCTGCGCCGCGTGGGCCTCGACGAGGAGGGGAGGCCTTTTCCGACCGTGGAGCACCGCGTTTCCGGCGGGCGCCCCGAGGTCGTGGAGATGGCGCCGGGCATGACCCACTGCATCGAGAACCTCTCGGCCGAGCGCGACCTCGTGACCCTCATGTGGGCCAACGAGCCCTTCGACCCCGAGGACCCCGACACGTTCTTCGAGGAGGTGGATCTATGAGGACGGACTTCTCCGACGTCTCCTTCAAGGGCGACGGCCGCCTCAGGCTGCTCGTGATCGTGGGCACGCGCCCCGAGGTCATCCGCCTGTCCGAGACGGTCAAGAAGTGCCGCGAGCACTTCGACTGCCTGCTCGCGCACACGGGGCAGAACTACGACTACTCCCTGAACGGCGTCTTCTTCCGCGACCTCGAGCTCGGAGACGCGGACGTCTACCTGGATGCCGCGGGGGAGGACCTCGGCGAGACGATCGGCGCCATAGTCGAGTCGAGCTACAAGCTCATGGCCGCCGTCCGCCCCGACGCGCTCCTGGTCCTCGGCGACACGAACTCGTGCCTGTCGGCCATCCCCGCCAAGCGCCTGCACATCCCCATCTTCCACATGGAGGCGGGCAACCGCTGCAAGGACGAGAGGCTCCCAGAGGAGACGAACCGTCGCATCGTCGACATCATATCGGACGTCAACCTCGCCTACTCCGAGCACGCTAGACGGTACCTCGCCGAGTGCGGATGCGCCCCCGAGCGCACCTTCGTGACCGGCAGCCCCATGGCCGAGGTGCTGCGCGCGAACCTCCCGAGGATCGACGCGAGCGGCATCCTGGGCGGGCTCGGCCTCGAGCCCGAGCGCTACATGCTCCTCTCCGCCCACCGCGAGGAGAACGTCGACGACGCGGCGAGCCTGCGCTCGCTCTTCGGCGCCGTGAACGCGCTCGCGGAGCGCTACGGCATGCCGATCCTCTACTCCTGCCATCCGCGCAGCCGCAAGAGGCTCGCCGAGGCCGGCCTCGCGCTGCACCCCCTCGTGCGCATGCACGAGCCGCTTGGCTTCCACGACTACAACAAGCTGCAGTCGAGCGCGTACTGCGTCGTCTCCGACTCGGGGACGCTGCCCGAGGAGTCGTCCTTCTTCGCCTCGATCGGCCGCCCCTTCCCGGCGGTGTGCGTGCGCACCTCCACCGAGCGCCCCGAGGCCCTCGAGAAGGCCTGCTTCGTCCTGGCCGGCATCGACGAGCGGGGCCTCCTGCAGGCCGTGCGCACCGCCGTCGCCCTCGAGGAGGCCGGCGACGGCGGCATCCAGGTGCCCGACTACGCCGACGAGAACGTGTCGGCGAAGGTCGTGAGGATCGTCCAGTCCTACGCCGGCGTCGTCGACAAGACGGTGTGGCGGAAGGGCTGACGTGAGATACGTCCAGATCAACTCCTTCTACAACGGGTCGACCGGCACCATCATGCGCGGCCTGCACAAGGAGCTGCTCGAGCAGGGCCACGACTCGTACGTCTTCTGGGGGCGCCGCCACGAGACGGTGTCCGACCATGAGCGGCGCTGCGCCTCGAAAGCGGGGGTCTGCTTGCACGGGGCGCTGACGCGCCTGACCGGCCGCGCGGGCTTCTACTCGAGGCGCGACACGGCGAGGCTGCTCGCGGAGCTCGACCGGATCGACCCCGACGTGGTGCACCTGCATAACGTCCACGGCTACTACGTCAACGTCGAGATGCTCTTCGAGTGGCTGGCGGCGCACCGCTGCCAAGTCAAATGGACCCTCCACGACTGCTGGGCGTTCACGGGCCACTGCGCGCACTTCACATATGCGAAGTGCGCGCAGTGGCAGTCCCGCTGCGCGTACGAAGAGCCCTGCTGCCAGCTGTTCACGTACCCTAAGACGATCTCCAAGCGCTCCTGCACGCGGAACTTCGACGACAAGAGGTGCCTCTTCAACCTCGTCCCCGCCGAGCGCATGGAGCTGATAGCCCCCTCGCAGTGGCTCGCCGACCTCGTGGGCGAGTCCTTCCTCTCGAAGTACCCGGTCACCGTGAGGCACAATGAGATCGACCGCTCCGTATTCAAGCCGACCCCCAGCGACTTCCGCGAGAGGTACGGCATCGGCGACCGCTTCATGGTGCTGGGCGTGGCGAGTCCGTGGACGGAGCGTAAGGGGCTTGGGGATTTCGAGTGGTTGGCCGCCAACCTAGACGAGCGCTACGCCGTTGTATTGGTGGGTCTGAGTTCCAAGCAGATGAAGCAGCTCCCCGCCAACGCCGTTGGCCTTGGGCGCGTAGACGGCCCTGCTGAGCTTGCCGGTATATACACCGCTGCAGACCTGTTCGTGAACCCGAGCCGCGAGGAAACCTATGGGATGACCGTTGCCGAGGCCGCCGCCTGCGGGACACCCGTGGCCGTTGTCGAGGGAAGCGCTTGCGTTGAGGTCGCAGAGGCCTCGGGGGCGGAGGCGCACGTCATAGCCGCCGACCTCTCCGACCTGCGTGCGACTGTCATTCGGCTGGGGGGGGGGTGCCTCGTCGTGATGCTTGAGCGCACCGAGAGCCATGGGCAGCTGGCGGCGATCTATACCGCCGCGGACCTCTTTCTCAATCCCACGCGAGAGGACAACTACCCCACGATGAACCTGGAGGCCGAGGCTTGCGGAACGCCGGTATGGACGTACGGCACGGGCGGATGCGCGGAGACCCTTACCTTGCGCGAGAGCAGGGTTCTGCGATGAACGCCGGTGCCCGTCTTCTCATATACGACACGTCAAACTTCGAAGACTTCCCGCTCGGAGGGCAGCTGACAAGCGTCAAGGGCTTCCTACGCAATCTGGCGGAAGAGCACCCCGATGTTGCTGAGCGCACGGTGCTCATCGGCGTTACGCTCGACGGGGGCGCCGTCGGCAAGCTTGGCTCCGTGGAGCTCTTCGGCATGGCTTTTGCCTTTCTGCCCGTCTGCCTTGCTGAGCGCGACCAGAGCCACACAAGGCGCTCGCTTAGATTCGAGTATGCCAAGGGCCTCCTGCGGAACCTTGGCCGGCTCCACCTGACCGGCAACGACGTCAACTACATTCACACCCCCGAGGCGTTTTCCTTCATCCGACTGCGCGGCGGACGGAGGCGCTACGTCTTCTCGCATGGCAGCTTCGTCGGGATGTCCAGGAACCTGCGGTTCTTCTCCGGCTCCCCCGTGGCGGCGGCTTTTCAGCACTACATGACGCACGTTATCAAGGCTGCCGACGGGCTGTTCGTACTCGACCGTGGGACTCAAGCGGAATACGAGAGGCTGAACGACAACGTGAGGCTCGTCGGGAATTCGATAACGTATCGCGAGGGGGTCAAGAGAGCTTTCGATCCAAATGCCGTGAGGCTGCTCTTCGTCGGGCGCTTCTCGGCTGTGAAGGGCATCCCCGCCATCATTGAAGCTGCGGAGTCCGACGCCCGCGTGGCCTCGCTCACGCTTGTTGGAGCCGGGGAGCTCGATGACGACCTTCGTTCAATCCCGACGGCGAAGGTGCGCTTCACAGGAGCCCTTGCGCACGATGAGGTTCTCGACGAGATGAGGCACGCCGACGTCCTCGTTATGAACTCCAGCCATGAGGGCATCCCAATGACCATCTTAGAGGCCTTGGGGATGGGGCTGCCGGTTGTCACCACCGCCGTCGGCGGCATTTCCGAGGTCTTGGAGTTTGGGGTTACTGGCGAGAGCGCCGACGGGACTGCGGAATCGATTCGAAGGGCGGTCGAGCGCGTCGCCAATAGCTACCAGCTCTATTCGCTAAATGCGTATAAGGCCTCGGAGCAATACCTGTACACGGCTGTGAACGAGAGGGTCCTGTATGCGCTCTTGGGTGGGGAGGCACTATGGAGGGCATAGCGTCGAAGACAGATGACGTGCGGCGCACCTCAACGACCGGAGCATCCTATAGGCGGCGAGTGATCGGTCTTTCTTCCATCGCCTCTTTCCTTTTTGTTGCCACCTATGCGCTGAAGGCGCTTACCGACGGGCTTTACGTTGCCCACGACGTGGAGTCAGCGCTTGTCGACGTCAAGTACCTGACGGCTCTCCTCGCGGTGCTTTGCTCTTTACCATCGGTGCTTCGCTCGAAGCGTGAGGTGTTTGGGGAGCCTTTCAAGAAGCTGCTCGTCGTTTTATTCGCCTTCATCATCTTCACCTGCCTCGTCATGTTGATCAGGGGGGCTGTCAACACGACCTGCCTGGGGCTTTTGCTCAAGATGGCCATCCCCATCTTTCTTGCCTACTGCATGCTGAATTGTCTCAGCGAGGATCAGATCTATCGGGATATGGTAGCGATCCTCGTCTTCTCCATTATCGGTTATGGACTTGAGATAGGTTTCGAAAGCCTGTCCTTCGATGCCCTCTTTTCGGCAAGCATCGAAGACTCCGAGTCCGTAACCGAGTCGAGTCATGCCGCCAGTAACGCCATCATGCTTTGCTTCTACTTCTGCTACTTCAGGAAGAACAAGGTTTGGGTCGTTCTGAGCATTCTCTTTGCGATATTCGTGTTCAAACGCCTCATGATTGTTTACGCGATAGCCGCGTTCATCCTGCCGTTGGTTTTCGACCCTGACAGGCGCATCAAGAAAGGCTGGGCCGTTTTCTTCAAACTCGCTTTCTTCCTAGCGGCCTTTGCGTGGCTCTGGCTCCTTCTGCCAGAGAACAGCATACTCTTCTACGGCCTGTTCGGCGAGACCCAGTCCGACTTCACCTCCGGTAGAAACCAGATGCTCGTAAATGCGCTTTCACATAACTACGTGATGTACGGCTTCGGATCCATCCAGGCCTTTGCGGGAAGGGGCATCGAGATGGACTTCGCCAGGCTCATCCTGGAGGTTTCTCCCTTAGGCCTTGCGCTGTTCATCTGGCTTTACTGGGATATGGCCTGCAACCGCCTTTACGGGACGTTCGTGATGACCTTCGTCATGGCCCAGATGCTTTTCGCTGACTCTCTCGGAACCAACTTCGCCTGGACCCTGCTTATGATTCTTATGGGGCTTATGGCGAAGCGCCCCGCGAGCGGACGTCTTTTTCGTATCCACCTTGCAGGCGACAATGCCTGCTCAGCAGAGAAGGGCGGAGGGCCTCGATGAGCGAGCCAGGAAAAAAGGTGCTTGTTTGGGGCCTCACTTCGAACGTCGGCGGCCTGGAGATGGTTGTCAAGAACTACGTCGGGCGCATATCCCCCTCGGACGTGCGTTTCGACTTCGTGACCACGCACGAGAGCATGGCCTTCGAAGACTGGGTCCTGGAGTTAGGAAGCGAGGTGCTCTATCTGCCTTCGCGCTCAAAGGATCCGATTGGTTACAAGCAGGCCATTGACAGGTTTTCCAGCGAGTGCTTAGGCTCATATGATGCCGTTTGGCTCAACGACTGCAGATGGGGCAACCTCGACATTCTCGTTAAGGCGAAGAAGGTCGGGGTACCGCGGCGCATCGCCCACGCGCACAACACTCGCGACATCGCCGACGGTCAAGTCAGGATCTTGAGGCACAAGGCGAACCGGATCCGCATTGCCTCGCTGGCCACGGACTTCTGGGCGTGCTCGTTGGCGGCGGCTAAGTGGTGCTTCAACGAATCCCAGCTTGAATCCCAGCGCTTCCGAGTTGTCCGGAACGCCGTGGACGTCGGTCGCTTCTCGTTCGACGAAGAGACAAGAACGCGCATGCGCAGACAGCTGAGGCTCGGCGACCTGCCTACCTACATCAACGTAGGCAGGCTCGATCATCAGAAGAACCAGGCCTTTCTCCTAGAGGCCTTCAAGGAGTTGCTTGCTTTACAGCCGGAGAGTGTGCTGCTGCTTGTTGGCGGCGGGCCTGACGAAGGGGCACTTAGGGCCAAGGCGAGAGATCTAGGCCTGGGCGACAGCGTGCTGTTTCTCGGGTTCAGAAGCGACATACCCGAGCTGCTCTGCTCCGCCGACTGCTTTATGATGCCGAGCCTGTTCGAAGGCCTGAGCCTCGTCCTTGTTGAGGCTCAGGCATCGGGCCTTCCTTGCCTGTGCTCGGATGCTATCACGCCCGAGGTTGCGATTCTCGGCTCGCTTGAGAGGATCCCGCTCTCCACTGGGGCGATGGCCTGGGCAAAGCGAATGGCCTCGGCTGAGTTGCCCGCCGACAGGAAGGCCGGAGTCGCTGCGGTGAGAGCCGCGGGCTACGATATAGACGCGGAGGCTGCAAGGCTTGCCGAGTTCTTCGCCTCGGGCGGTGCACGGTTCGAGCCCTCAGCGGTATTGAGCAGAAGGGAGGGCTAGACTGATGCCCATGCTTTACTCGGTGATAGTCCCGGTGTACAACGTGGAGGCGTATCTTCGCGAGTGCGTGAGCTCGGTTAGGGCGCAGACGTATCCGGACTGGGAGCTTGTCCTCGTGGATGACGGCTCGACGGATTCCTCGCCTGCGATCTGCGACGAACTTGCGGAGGAGCTAGGGGAGCAGGCCTGCGTTGTCCATCAGGACAGCGCAGGCCCGCTCGCCGCCCGGCGAGCGGGCCTGCGGGCGGCGAAGGGCGACGCCTTTGTCTCGCTTGATTCCGACGATGCCCTTCGCTCCGACGCGCTTGAAATGATCGATGCAGCCTTTCGGTCGGGTGAGGATGTCGACGTTGTCGCGTACGGCTACAGCAGGGACAGGGGCTTCTCCACGATGGTCGCGGCTCCCTTTGACTCCGCCGGGCACTTCACGAGGGCCGACCTTGTGCGAAGGTCGTGCCTTCCGCCCACATTGTTCTCAATGTGGGCGAAGGCGGTTCGCCGCAGGGTCATGGATTTGGATGCCGACTATTCCGATTACTTCGGCCTCAGCTTCGCCGAAGACCTCCTGCAATCGCTGCCCATAGCCGATGCCGTGCGAAGAGGCTACTACATCGATGAACCTCTGTACTACTACCGGGTCAACACGGCAAGCCTTACGAGGAAGTTCGACCTCAGGCAACTCGATGCACGCGAACTGGTGCATAAGATCCACCTTGGGTACGCCAGGCGATGGGCCGAGGAACTTGGAGACACCTCGCTTGTCGCGGGCGTGCAGATGACGGGACTTAAGTCCTACGCCGAAATCGCTCAGGGCGTCTGCGAGGTCTTGCCCAAGGCAGAAGCAATGAATTGTCTTTGCGAATTTTCCCAAGACCCAACCTTCCTCGAGTACTATGCGCTTCCCTGCTGCCTTGACGGCATCCGTAGGGACAGGCGCTTGATTCTCAGGATGCTCTCCTCGGGCCATTTCGACGTCATCTGGGCCATGGCGAAAGCGAAGGCCGCCCTGCATAAGATCTCGAGGAGATGAGGTGCCGCAGCGTGGCTAAGCTGTTGCCGACCAACACGTCGATGTCGTGCATGAAGCATGGGAGACATCTTGTCGATTTTTTCTACTAAAGAGAACGCGGGCCTGACCAAGAATCTGGCGTATGCGGCGACTGCGCAGGGTATGGGCTTTGTCTCCAGCATTGTCATGTCCCTGGTGATACCGAAGGTGCTGGGCCTTGAGAACTACGCCTATTGGCAGATGTTCACGCTCTATTCCTCGTACACTGGCTTTGCCGCCTTGGGCGTCAACGACGGAATATACCTCCGGCTCGGCGGGATGAGGTACGGGGAGCTGGACAAGAGCGGGCTCAAGGCTCAGCTTTCCGTTATCGGGATTTCCCAGGTGACTGTCGGTGCGCTTTGCCTTGCTACGCTACTCGCGTCAGGTATCTCAGGGGATCGATTGCTGGTGTTCCTTGTGGTGATCGTCTACGGGCTGCTCGCCAACAACTTCGTCTGTCTAGGTTACGTTTTTCAGAGCGTGAACCTGACGCAGGTGTCTTCCCTGGCTAGCTTCTTCAACAAGGTGCTGTTCCTGCCCCTGCTGGCCTCTTTCATCGTCCTGGACATTGACAGCTACATTTCGGTGGTCGTTGCCTTCATTCTGTGCCAGCTCGTTGCGTTCGCATACCTTCTCGTCTGCGCGCGCGATGTCATCCGGGCTCGGTGCGGGTCTCTTTCCAAGGCGGCCCGCACCTGCGCTGCCGACGTAAGGGCGGGTGCAAAGGTTATGGTCGCCTATTACGCGGACTCTCTCGTGGTCGGTTTCACGCGCATGCTTACCGACTGGCACCTTGGCCTCGCTGTGTTTGGTAAGCTGTCCTTCTCCTTCTCCCTCATCAACTTCGCCCTCAACTTCGTCGGGCAGTTCGCTATGGTGGCGTTCCCCGTGTTGAAGCGTCTCGGCGAGGAGGGCAAGCGCGAGAAGTACCTGGAGATCCGCTCGGTGCTGCACTGCTTCCTACCTGCGGTGTACCTGGGCTATGCCCCCGTTCTGCTCATCCTGGGCTGGTGGTTGCCTGAGTACAGGGAGAGCCTTGCCTATCTTGGCCTGGTCCTGCCCGTATGCGTCTACAGCTGCAAGGCGAATATCCTGTTTAGCACCTATCTCAAGATGTCGCGTGACGAGGGCTTGCTGTGCGCCGTGAACGTTGCGACAATGGTTGCGAACGCCGCCCTATCTGCCACTGCGATTCTGGGAACTGGGAGCGTGGGGGCCGCATCCGTGGGTATCGTTGCCTCACTGGCGGCGAGGGACTTCGCTTTCGAGAGAATTATGGCTGGCCGCTACGGAGAGCCATACGTGCGGGACTGCGTCCTGGAGGCGGTTATTTCGGCTGTGTTCATGGCGGCGTCGTGGTTCTTGGCCGCCTGGAGCGTGTTGCCCGTGGCGGCTGCACTTGCCGCGTTCTGGTGGGTCGAGAGGGGCCAGGCGGCGCCGTTGGCGCGAGGCCTTGCTGTCAGGCTGCGAAGGGAGAGAGGCTCTGAACAACAATATGGGTAGAAAATCACGATAATCAACTCGCCATCAGGTAAAACATCGTAGAGTGATCACTTCTTTGATAACCAAACTCCTGATCAGGTCCGAATCTGGGCACAACATTTTACGCTTTGGACAGGGCGGTTTTTCACAAATTTGATTGTCAGCGTCCCTTGGGCGTGTCTAAGCATGTCCACGCCCAGGCAGAAGTCAATGTTTTCCAGATGCCGGTTGATCGTCTTCTAAGCCTGACCTGGGCTCTTGAGCGCCGCTAATGATTGGATTGTTGCACATCATGCTACAATCCAATCATGAAAGCAATCGATCAGAGGACATGATGTCGATTACGCACGGTACTCGTGACTGATCGCCAGTTCATCATCCATAACCTGACAACTGGTCTCGACGGTAAGCGCGCAGTACTCGAGCAGGCAGGAGATGAGTGCGACGGCTTACGTATCGGCTATACCGCTTTTGGAGAGCGCCATTGCGAGCGCCGAGGTTCCATCGAGCGTCATTTGCACGTCGCGCAGCTCGTCGAGGGCCTCTAGTCGCGATGCTATAACGGGCCTTTGCCGATACATCTATTCTCCTTTGAATGTCTGGATGTACGGAGAATATCACTTATAACGGGGTGTTTCAATCGGAGCATCTGTGCGAGCTTCTTTTGCCGTAGGACGCTGTCGTGCGCATTTGCGAGCGGTTCGACGTGCAGCCGGGGGCATCATGGAGTATATTCCCGACTAGGCTAGGCTTATGTGGGCAGTGGAGGCCGAGGATGATTTCGCCCATGGTAGGAGGTATATGGCGCTTCACCGTGTGGAGGATCACACGGTGAAGGTTGGCCGCATTTTCTATACAGCGCAGAATCACGCCCGGCTCGTGTAGGCCGGGCGTTTCGCTCTTTACCTGATGAAGTTCGTCATTACCTTGGGCTCCACTTCGGGGGCCGGCACCTGGGCTGTGGCCTTCAGCAGCCAGGCCATGTTCCTGCCCAAAACGCGCATGATCTGCAGGCCCTCGGCGTCCTGCGCCACGTCGTCGGCGGTCTTGCCGTGGACCATGGGCCAGTAGTTCGACGAGACCACCGGCATACAGCTGATCTGGAAGTACTTGTTCACCTGGTCGATGGCGGGCGTCGTGCCGGCGCGGCGGGCGGAGGCGACGGCGGCCGCGGGCTTGAAGCGCAACCGCGCGCTCGCGGCGTAGAACATGCGGTCGAGGATGGCCAGCAGGGCGCCGTTCGCGCCGGCGTAGTAGACGGGCGTGCCCACCACCAGGCCGTCGGCGGCCTCGGCCTTCGCTATGAGTCCGTTCACCACATCGTCGTCGAAGATGCAGCGGGCGTCGCCGCGCTTGGCGCAGCCGCCGCAGCCGAGGCACCCGCGCACGGGCTCGCGGCCGATCCAGGCGATCTCGGTTTCCACGCCCTCGGCCTCGAGCGCGCCGGCTACCTCGGCCAGTGCGGTGTGCGTGCAGCGTTCCTCGTTCGGACTTCCGTTGATCAGCAGGACTTTCATGGGGGTGCCTTCCTCTCGCGTGGTCGTTCCTGTTTTGCTCATGTTCCAGATTAGCAGAAACTATGGCAGCCCGGTACCGATGGCGAACAATGGCTGGGGCCTTACGTTATACTGGCCGCATGGACGACATGCAGACAACCTTCCCGGTATCCGGCGCAACCGCGGTGCCATCCTCGGCCCCGGAACCCACGGCGCCCGCGCCCACCTTCGACGACGCGCCCATCGGCGTGTTCGACTCCGGGTTCGGCGGCCTCACCGTGGCGCGCGAGCTGGCGAAGGCGCTTCCGCGGGAATCCATCGTGTACCTGGGCGATTCTGCGCGGTGCCCCTACGGGCCGCGCACGCTGCAGGAGGTAGACGGCTTCGTGCAGCAGATCGGCGGCTGGCTGGTGGACCGCGGTGTGAAGATGGTGGTCATCGCCTGCAATACGGCCACGGCGGCCGGGTTGGCGCACGCGCAGAGGACGTTCCCCGTGCCGGTCATCGGCGTGGTGGAGCCGGGCGCGCGGGCGGCGGCGCACGCCACGAGGAACAACCGCGTGGGCGTTGTGGCCACGAAGGCCACGGTGGAGTCGAACGCGTACACGTTGGCCATCCGGCACCTGGACGCCGGCATCACCGTGTTCTCCACGGCCACGCCGCGCTTCGTTGAGATTGCCGAGCAGGGCATCCGCATGGCGGAAGGGCCGCTGGAGAACTATACGTCGCTCGCGTCGAAGGTGTACATCCGCCCGGCGTTCGAGGAGATCGCGCGCGAGTACCTGGAGCCGCTGCGGCGCGCGGGCGTGGACACGCTCGTGCTGGGCTGCACGCATTTCCCGCTGCTCAAGGCGCTGATCGGCGGGGTTATGGGGCGCGAGGTCACGCTCATCTCGTCGTCGACGGAGGCAGCGCGCGACGTGGCCGAGATCCTGGCCCGCCGCGGCGCCTATGCGCGCGTCGACCACGAGGCGCGCTACGAGTTCTACACGACGGGCGACGACCTGGAGGAGTTCCGCGGCTTCGGAAGCCGCGTGTTCCGCGAGCCTATCGACACGGTGGCGCACGTCGACCTGGCTTGACGGTGCCGCAGCGAGGAACGCGGAGTCCAGGCGGGCAGTAAAAGACGATGACGCACTGCAGTTTGCCACGGTGCGCGGCAGGGAAGGGGAACTGATATGAAGACGGTGGTGCTGGCCACGAACAACGCCCACAAGGTGGCGGAGATCGCCACGGCGCTGGACTTCCCGGGTTGGGAGTTCCGCACGCTGCGCGAGCTGGGCATCGAGTCCGACCCGGCGGAGGACGCCGACACGTTCGAGGGCAACGCGCGCATCAAGGCCCGCGCGGCACACGAGGCCTCCGGCGGGCTCGCGGCGCTGGCTGACGACTCCGGCCTGGTGGTGGACGCGCTCGACGGCGCACCCGGCGTGCACTCGGCCCGCTATGCCGGCGAGCCGTGCGACGACGCCGCGAACAACGCCAAGCTGCTCGCGGAGCTGTCCGACGTGCCGGACGCCGAGCGCACCGCCCGCTTCGCAAGCACGCTCGTGTTCGTGGACGAGGACGGCTCGGAGATCGTGGCGGAGGGTGCGGTCGAGGGCCGCATCGGGCACGAGGGACGGGGAAGCGAGGGCTTCGGCTACGACCCGCTGTTCCTGCCGGACGTGTTCGGCGGCGCCCGCACGCTCGCCGAGGTCGACCGCGACGAGAAGAACGCCGTGTCCCACCGCGGCAACGCCCTGCGCCAATTGCGAGCGAAGCTCGAGGAAGCCGGCGGCGCCAACGCCTAGGGCGAGGCTAGGCTAGGCCATCCGGCAATGCCGGCGAGCGCTTCGGCGGGCGGGATGCCGTCGGCTCCGAGCCGCGCGACCCCTTTTCCGCCTTCTGAGCAGAGTGCGCTTGGGAGCGCGGAGAAGATGCGGAGACGCCGGAAACGTCGATGAAGCCGCTGTCGCCATGACGGCGGCTTCTGCTATAATGACCCCTGCTGTTCAGCGTCGGGGCGTGGCGCAGCTTGGTAGCGCGCCTGCTTTGGGAGCAGGATGTCGCAGGTTCAAATCCTGTCGCCCCGACCATTCCCTCTTTCAATCATCACCAATCTACTTCGACCTTCCTTGGCGTATGGGGGCCTGGTTTTGCGGTCCGGCAACGTTTTGGGGTTTGCGGCAGGGTGTCTCATACCATGCAGGCCAACAGACAAACGCGGCGGTTGGAGTTGCCATGGTGCATAGGGATGGGCGAGGAGCGGAAGAGCGGGGCGGGATCGTGCGGGTGCTGGAGAGCCGGTTCGCGCAGCATCCCGAGCGGCATCCAGGCGTCGACTGGGATAACGTGTGGGCTCGCCTGGAGGTGCAGCCAGGGAAGCTGCGCGTGTTGCAGGGTATGGAGAACACTGGCGGCGAACCCGATGTCGTCGATGTCGACGAGCGTACGGGAGGACTCGTCTTCTTCGACTGCTCGCCCGAGAGCCCGATCGGTCGGCGCAACCTCTGCTTCGATGATGCGGCCCTTGCTGCGCGCAAGCGGAACAAGCCGCGCGGCAGCGCCATGGGCGAAGCCGAGCGGCTGGGCATCGAGCTTCTGACGGAGGGCCAGTACGCCCTGCTGCAGAGCCGCGGCGAGTTCGACCAGAAGACGTCAAGCTGGCTTGCCACGCCAAAGGACGTGCGACAGCGCGGCGGCGCCCTCTTCGGCGACCGGCGGTTCGGTCGCACGTTCGTCTACCACAACGGCGCCGAGTCGTACTACGCCGTCCGCGGCTTCCGTGGCCGCCTGTGCGTTTGAAACGCCCCCTGCGTCACCCCAGCCCCTGGTCCACGTCGAAGTAGCCCTTCCAGGGGTCGGGGGCGGCGGCGCGTGCGAGGGCGGCTTCCAGGTGGATGGCGTCGGGGGCTACCGTGTCCAGCTCGTCCCAGGCGAGGGGGGCCGACACGGGCGCACCCGACCTCGCGCGCAGGGAGTAGGGGGCCACGCTCGTGGCGCCGCGGCCGTTGCGCATCCAGTCGATGAATATCTTGCCGTTGCGCTTGGCCAGGCGCACGTTGCTGGTGTAGCGGTCGGGCCACTTCTCGGCCATCACCTGCGCCATGCGGCGCGCGAACTGGCGGAACGCGTCCCAGGACGAGGCGGGCTCGAACGGCACCACCACATGGTAGCCCTTGCCCCCGCTCGTCTTCAGGAACGACGTGAGCGACAATTCGTCCAGGAGGCCCTTAAGGTCGCGCACGCCGCGGCGCACCTGCTCGAGGTCGAGGCCCTTGTCGGGATCGAGGTCGAACACCATCGTGTCGGGGTGCTCGAGCTCGTCCACCCGGCTGCCCCACACGTGGAACTCCATGGTGTCCATCTGCGCCTCGGACACGAGCCCCGCGGCGCTCTCCAGGTAGAAGTACTCCTCCGTCCCGCCGTCGCTTGCAGGGACGTCGATGGTGACTATCCCGGAGCTGCCGGGACCCGGGTGCTTCTTGAAGAAGCAGGCCGAGCCCACGCCGCGCGGGCAGCGCACGATGCTCAGGACGCGGCCGCCCACGTAGGGCAGCATGCGCTCGGCAACCTGCGCGTAGTACCTGACCATCTGCTCCTTCGTGATGCCGCTCTCGCCGAACATCACCTTGTCGGGGTTCGTGACGGTCACGCCGTCGATGACGAGGCCGCTTTTCCTGCTCGCGGTAACCATGGGACGCTCCAATCGGTCGGGGGAGTGCGGATCGGACGACGGCCACGCGGAAGGGCTCGCCGCCGCTTGCGGGGATGCCGCCTGTTGGCGGGCGGCTGCCGGCTCCACGCCGTCCGCGGCCGCCGTGGCAGGGGAGGGCCTCGCGTCATCGTCGGCGGGCCCGTCCTCGTCCGGTTCCTCGCGCCGCACGGCGCGCGGATCCTTGTCGGCGCGCAGGCCCAGGTAGCTGGGGTGGCGCAAGAGCCCGTCCTGCGTCCATTCGGCGAATCTGACCTCGGCTACCAGCTTCGGCTCGAGCCAGGCCGCCTGCTCGTGCGGTCGCGGCTTCGGCGGGTTCTCGAACGGCGCGTCGGCGCGCTGCAACCCCTCGAAGGCCTCCTCCAGCTCGCGTGCCTCGGCTGCTCCCAGGCCCGATCCCACGCGGCCGACGTAGCAGAGCCCGCTGCCGTCGTAAGCGCCCAGCAGCAGCGAGCTTACGCCCGTGCGGTTCTTCTCGGAACGCGTGTAGCCGCCGACGACGAATTCCTGGCGATGGTCGCACTTCAGCTTGATCCAATCGCCGTTGCGCACGCCGCGGTAGGGCGCGTCGGCGCGCTTGCCCACCACGCCCTCGAGGCGCAGCTCGCAGGCGGCGCGCAGGCTGTCCTCGCCGTGCCCGCGCACGTGGCTGCTGTAGCGTGCGTCGGCGGGCGCGCCTTCCAGCAGCTGCTCGAGCGCCTCCTTGCGCTCCAGCAGGGGGCGGTCCCGCAGGTCCGCGCCGTCAAGCGCCAGCAGGTCGAACACGAGGTAGGCGGGCTGCGGGCCGCCGGGGTTGCGCAGGAAGTTCTGCAGGGCCTGGAAGTCGGTGCGACCGTCCGCGTCGATCATCGCCACCTCGCCGTCCAGCACGAACGCGCGGCCGGCGGACCAGTCGGCAAGCTCGTCGGCGATGGCGGGGAAATGCCCGGTGTAGTCCTTGCCGTTGCGGCTGACCAGCCGCGCGCGGTTCTCCTCCACGAACGCGAGCATGCGGTAGCCGTCGTATTTCACCTCGTACAACCACCCGTCGCCCTTCGGCGCCGAGGCCACGAGCTTCGCCAGCTCCACGTCGGCCCGTTCGAAGGGGTTGCGCGCGAGCCGCCCGTCGCCGCCGGACGCTATCTCGTCCATGGTGCGGCCCGTGCGCACGCTCGTGTCATAGCCGGCGATGCCGGGTTCGGCCTGCACGTGCCCGTCCTTCTCCTTGATGAGGAGCCAGTTGTCTCCATGCTCGCCCGGCTTGGGCTTCAGCCGCACGAGCACCCAGGCGCCTTTGAGGCGCCGGCCGTCCAGCGCGAACTTCAACTCGCCGTCGCGCAGGCCCGCGTCGACGTCGCCGAGCGGCTCCCAGAACCCCTCGTCCCAGAGCATCACCGTGCCGCCGCCGTACTCGCCCTGCGGGATGGTTCCCTCGAAGTTGCGGTACTCCAGCGGATGGTCCTCCACGTGCACGGCAAGCCGCTTGTCGTGCGGGTTGTACGAGGGCCCCTTGGGCACCGCCCAGCTCAGCAGCACGCCGTCCCATTCCAGGCGCAGATCGTAATGGTCGCGGCGGGCCAGGTGGTGCTGCACGAGGAACCGCAGGCGCTCCGCGGGCTCGCCGGGCTCGCCTTCCGGCTCGGCGGTTCGGTTGAAATCGCGCTTCTCGTTGTAGGCGCTCAGCTTCGCGGGCACGGCGGATACCTCCGCATCTTCCGGGTTTTACTTGGATGCTCGATATTCTCGCTCGCAGGGGGCCATCTTGCGGTACAATAATCGCCGCGTTACGCGGGTGTGGTTCAATGGTAGAACCTGAGCCTTCCAAGCTCATGACGCGGGTTCGATTCCCGTCACCCGCTCCACGGAAACACGACGGCCCTACCAATTGGCGGGGCCGTTTTCGATTGCCGGGGTTGGGGGATTGGCGCAAGCTGGATTCGGTCTGGCTCGACGCAGGGCGCTTGGTAGCTTGGGTTTCGCGGTATGCCGCGCTCAGCCTGCTTTCCCGCGCAGGTAGGCGATGATGTCGTCGGACTCGTACATCGGCTTGCTGCCGATGACGAGGCAGGGAACCTGCTTCTTGCCGCCGATGTGGATGAGGTCGTTCTGGTTGCCGGGCTGGAGCGTGTCGCGCATATCCAGGTTGATCTTGTTGTCCTGCATGAAACGCAGCACTTTCTGGCAGTAAGGACACGATTTCTTGTAGTACAGGGTGTGGTCTTCCAGATAAGGCATAGACGTTCCTTTCCTCATCGCTCGAGCAAGCGGCCTCGACGATATATATGAACGGAAACTTTATCATAGGCGAGCAGTCCGATTTGTTTGCAGCCGAGGGCCAACTTGTTGCCGAGCGGTTTACTTTATTAAGATAAAGCAAAGGGGCGTCCGCCCCTTTGCGAGGGATGCGCACAGGACGGCATACGGCGGGGGGCCGGGGTGGAAGCCGAGGGCTGGGCGGCCTGGAAACCGGAGCTGGCAAGCTGCATGGCTGTCGCGTCGGTGCGGCGCGCGTCGGCGGGTGCGCCGCGAGAAGGGGTGCAAGGTTTCGGCAGGGCAGAGGATCGGAAACCAGATGGCAAAAAAATTCTCAAAAATACAAAACTTATGATATACTTTAAAATTTTTTCAAACAGGCATAAAAAAAGCCGCCTTCCGAGGGGGAGGCGGCTGGTGATTCCTGGTGCGCCCGGCAGGACTCGAACCTGCAACCGACGGATTAGAAGTCCGTTGCTCTATCCATTGAGCCACGAGCGCGTTTGCTTCGGCATCGGTATTATACCGTAAAACGCGCGCGTGCATCCTGCGGAGCCGAGAAAGGCCGACGAAGCCCCCTCTGTGGAGAAACCGCACGTGAAAACCTCGTTTCATGCGAGCTTCACCAAGTGGAAGAGCGGAAGCCCTCGCCGTGTCCGCCCAGCAGGCGGCCCATCGATGAGCCGTTTGCGCTAAGAATGCATCTTTGGCCTCGTTTATGCATTCCCATTTATCAGCGTGTCGCAGGGTGGGGGGACGGTCGCCCTGCAGTCGGGTCGAAAAAGCGCTGTTCCGTTCGATTTACCGCTCCGTCGCAGTAAAGTGTATGTGAAGAAAATGTGAATAAGAGGTCATCTAAAAGCAACCGTTCACCGAAAAAGCACCCGATATCAAACGGGGTCCGGTTTTGTTGCGAAATTGTGGTTGCAATTCGAATCGAACCGTGCGATTTTGGGGTCATCGAGCGGGCAGACGGTGCGCAACGGATGCCCTCGAGGCCGAAAATCTGGAAAATGCATAAAGAAAAGGAGGGTTGCAATGGCTGGTGTCAACGTTAAAAGCGAGATCAAGCCTTTAAAGCGAGTCCTGCTGCACCGCCCGGGTAACGAGCTTCTGAACCTGACGCCGAACACGCTCGAAGAGCTGCTGTTCGACGACATCCCGTTCTTGAAGGTCGCCCAGGAGGAGCATGACGCGTTCGCCCAGGCTCTGCGCGACAACGGCGTGGAGGTCGTGTACCTCGAGGACCTCATGACCGAGGTGCTCGACCAGAACCCCGACGTGCGCGAGACTTTCCTGAAGCAGTTCATCGAGGAAGCCGGCATCCGCACCGACCGCTACCAGAAGATCATCTTCGACTACCTGAACGACAACTATCCCGAGAACAAGGACCTCGTGCTGAAGACGATGGAGGGCATCAACCTCACCGAGCTCCACACCGACAAGTCCAACTCGCTGGTGGACCTCGTGTCCGAGGCCTCCAAGATGGTCGTCGCCCCCATGCCGAACCTGTACTTCACGCGCGACAACTTCGCCATGATCGGCAACGGCGTGTCCATCAACCGCATGTACTCCGTCACGCGCAACCGCGAGACCATCTACGGCGAGTACATCTTCAAGTACCACCCGGACTTCAAGGACGTCCCCCAGTACTACAGCCGCTACAACACGTTCCACATCGAGGGCGGCGACATCCTCAACATCAACGACCACGTGCTCGCTGTGGGCATCTCGCAGCGCACCGAGCCCGACGCCATCGACGCGTTGGCGCATAACATCTTCAACGACGAGACCAGCCCCATCGACACCATCCTGGCGTTCAACATCCCGAACAACCGCGCCATGATGCACCTCGACACGGTGTTCACCCAGATCGACACGGACAAGTTCACCATCCACCCGGGCATCATGGGCCCGCTGACCGTGTTCGAGATCACCCCCGAGGGCGAGGGCATCAAGGTCAAGGAGATGACCGGCAAGCTCGAGGACATCCTCGAGAAGTACGTCGGCATGCCGGTGGAGCTCATCCCCTGCGGCGGCGGCGACCGCATCGCGGCCGAGCGCGAGCAGTGGAACGACGGCAGCAACACGCTGTGCATCGCCCCCGGCACGGTATGCGTGTACGAGCGCAACGACGTGACGAACAAGGTGCTCGAGGAGAAGGGCATCAAGCTGATCGTGATCCCCTCCGCCGAGCTGTCCCGCGGCCGTGGCGGCCCACGCTGCATGAGCATGCCCATCTGGCGCGAGGACTAGCAGCGCCGGGGCCCGGGGCGCACCGGGCCGCAACCCTTTGTCTTTCCAGCGGAGAGGGGAGCCCCGAGGCGGGTTCCCCTCGAAGGCTGAAAAGAGGCGGGCGGTTTCAACTTGGCGACGCCCGCCTGCACGGTTCACACGGTAGGAAAACTTGGCAAAGAACGACGAAAGGAATGAATCATGCCCACGAGCCTGAGCGGACGCAACTTCCTGAAGCTGCTGGATTTCACGCCTGACGAGATCCGCTACCTCATCAAGCTGTCCAAAGAGTTCAAGAACCTGAAACTGACGGGTACCCCCCATCGCTACCTCGAAGGCAAGAACATCGTCCTGCTGTTCGAGAAGACCTCCACCCGTACGCGCTGCGCGTTCGAGGTGGGCGGCATGGACCTCGGCATGGGCGTCACCTACCTCGATCCCGGCAGCTCCCAGATGGGCAAGAAGGAGTCCATCGAGGACACCGCCCGCGTGCTCGGCCGCATGTACGACGGCATCGAGTACCGCGGCTTCTCCCAGGAGATCGTCGAGGACCTGGCCGCCAACGCCGGCGTGCCGGTGTGGAACGGCCTGACCAACGAGTTCCATCCCACGCAGATGATCGCCGACATGCTGACGGTCGAGGAGAACTTCCCGCAGGGCCTCAAGGGCCTGAAGTTCGTGTTCATGGGCGACGCCGAGAACAACGTGGCGAACTCGCTCATGGTCGTGTGCGCGAAGCTGGGCCTGCACTTCGTGGCCTGCGGTCCCGAGGCCCGTATGCCGAAGGCCGACCTCGTGGCCCAGTGCCGTGAGGTTGCCGCCGAGACCGGCGCCACCATCACGCTGACCGAGGACGTGAAGGAGGCCTGCACGGGCGCCAACGTCATCTACACCGACATCTGGGTGTCCATGGGCGAGCCGGCCGAGCTCTGGGCCGAGCGCATCAAGCTGCTGGAGCCCTACCGCGTGACGAAGGAAGTCATGGCCATGGCCTCTCCGGACGCCATTTTCATGCACTGCCTGCCGTCGTTCCACGACACCAAGACCACCATCGGCGCCGAGATCGCCGAGCAGTTCGGCGTGACCGAGATGGAGGTCGAGGACGCGGTGTTCGAGTCCACGCAGTCCAAGGTGTTCGACGAGGCCGAGAACCGCATGCACACCATCAAGGCCGTCATGTACGCCACGCTCTCCTAAGCACGAGCTGGAGAAAGGAGACGAACTATGGCATACCAGAAAGGCGAAGGCAAGTCCGTGGTCATCGCGCTCGGCGGCAACGCCCTGGGCAACACGCCCCAGGAGCAGCTGGAGCTGGTGAAGAACACGGCCGAGCACATCGTTGACATGGTGGCCGAGGGCATCAACGTCGTGGTCTCCCACGGCAACGGCCCGCAGGTCGGCATGATCAACAACGCGTTCGACTACGCCTCCACGCATGACGGCAAGACGCCGGCCATGCCGTTCCCCGAGTGCGGCGCCATGAGCCAGGGCTACATCGGCTACCAGCTGTCGCAGGCCATCCTGAACGATATGAAGCGCCGCGGCATCATGCGCTCCACGGCCTGCATCGTGACGCAGACGGTCGTCTACCCGGAGGACCCGGCGTTCCAGAACCCGACGAAGCCCGTGGGCGCCTTCCTCACCGAGGAAGAGGCCATGAAGCGCGCCGAGGAGACCGGCTACACCTACAAGGAAGACGCCGGCCGCGGCTGGCGCCAGGTAGTGGCCTCCCCGAAGCCGCAGCGCATCGTTGAGTTCGACGCCATCAAGGACCTCATGGACGACGGCTACATCGTCATCTCCACGGGCGGCGGCGGCGTTCCGGTCATCGAGAAGGACGACAGCTACCATGGCGTGCCGGCCGTCATCGACAAGGACCGCTCCAGCGCCAAGCTGGCCGCCGATTTCAAGGCCGACATGCTGGTCATCCTCACGGCCGTGGAGAAGGTGTGCATCAACTTCAACACGCCCGAGCAGCAGGAGCTCAACTCCATGACGGTTGCCGAGGCCCAGAAGTACATCGAGGAGGGCCAGTTCGCGCCCGGCTCGATGCTGCCGAAGGTCGAGGCCTGCATCGAGTTCGTGCAGCAGCATCCCGAGGGCAAGGCGCTCATCACCTCGCTCGAGTGCGCTGCCGACGGCCTGAAGGGCAAGACGGGCACGGTTATCACGGCCTAGTGTTTTACCTGCGGCGGCGGACGCGCAAGCGTCTCGCCGCCGCAGGAGGGGTATCCGCGTGCCGGGCGGTTATGCTTCCGGCCGGTACGTTCAAGAGGTTTCTCGTTCGCCAAACGTATTCACCTCGATCCTCTTCAAAGGAGGGGTTCTCATGACCGAGAAAGCGAAGGAAAAAAGCAAGAAGAAGCGATCTATATCATCGTTCACCATTTTGCTCATCATGCTCGTTGCACTTGCTCTGATCACGGTGGCCATGTCTTTAGCCGGTGTTGAGGGAGTCGAGGGCGCAACCATCGCCAACGTGGCGACGGCGCCCGTCAAGGGCTTCACCGATGCGCTTCCCGTGTGCCTGTTCGTGCTGATCCTGGGTGGTTTCCTGGGGATCGTGACCGAGACGGGCGCGCTGGATGCCGGCATCGCCGCACTGGTGAAGAAGCTCAAGGGCAACGAACTCGTGCTCATACCGATCCTGATGTTCATCTTCTCCATCGGCGGTACGACGTACGGCATGTGCGAGGAAACGGTTCCGTTCTACCTGCTGCTGGCGGCCACTATGGTGGCGGCCGGCTTCGACAGCGTCGTCGGCGCGGCGGTCGTCCTTCTGGGCGCCGGCTGCGGCGTGCTCGGCTCGACGGTCAACCCGTTCGCGGTCGGCGCGGCGGTCGACTCGCTGTCCGGCAGCGGCATCGCCATCAACCAGGGCACCATCATCCTGCTGGGCATCGTGCTCTGGCTCGTGACGCTGGTAATCTCCATCATCTTCGTCATGCGCTACGCGAAGAAGGTCAAGGCCAACAAGGGCTCCACCATCCTGTCGCTGCAGGAGCAGGAGACCATGAAGGCCGAGTTCGGCGAGGCGCAGCAGGAGGCGGTCGACGCCGAGGCAAACCCGAACCAGAAGCTCATGACGGGCCGCCAGAAGTGGGCGCTCATCGTGTTCGCGCTCACGTTCGTGGTCATGATCATCGGCTTCATCCCCTGGGGCGACTTCGGTGTGGAGATCTTCGACGCCGGCGCTGCAACCGAGGAGGTAACGACCCAGGTCAGCGGCGACGATATCTCTGCGACGTGGGCCGATGCCGCAGATGCGGGCGCGGCTGAGGGCGAGCTCACGTTCAACGGCAACGTGACCGGCACGGTCACCGCCGAGGAGCAGGTCTCCGAGGGCTGGTCCGCGTTCCTCACGGGCCTGCCGCTGGGGCAGTGGTACTTCGACGAGGCTTCCACCTGGTTCCTCATCATGGCGCTGATCATCGGCGTGGTGGGCGGCGTGTCCGAGAGCCGCTTCGTCAAGGCCTTCATCAACGGCGCGGCCGACATGATGAGCGTCGTGCTGATCATCGCGCTCGCCCGCTCCATCACGGTGCTCATGGGCGAGACCGGCCTGGACATGTGGATCCTCAACAATGCGGCCAACGCGCTGAACGGCCTGTCGGCGATCATATTCGCCCCCATGTCGTTCCTGCTCTACGTGGTGCTGTCGTTCCTCATCCCGTCGTCGTCCGGCATGGCCACGGTTTCCATGCCCATCATGGGCCCGCTGGCGAACTCGCTCGGCTTCTCGCCCGACGTGATGATCATGATCTTCAGCGCCGGCAACGGCCTGGTGAACCTGTTCACCCCCACGTCCGGCGCCATCATGGGCGGCCTGGCGCTTGCTAAGGTGGAGTACTCCACGTGGCTTAAGTTCGGCGGCAAGCTGTTCATCGTGCTGGGCGTTGCCTGCATCATCATCCTCACCGCGGCGATGATGCTCATACCAGGCGCCGCGTAACGTCGGCTGCACTGGGCTGACGCATCGCGCGCTCGCGACGCGCTTCGGGAATCCCCCGCCTCGGCGGGGGATTCCTTTATAGGTGCACGCATGCGTTTCGCGCAGACCGCCCGCCCTGCGCGGATTCCGCCCTACAGCGCCTTCCGCATCCAGACGTGCTCCACGTGCTCGTCCAGCTCAACGGGGCCGTACTGCTCGTAGCCGCGGCGCTCGTAGAACGGGGTCACGCGGCACTGGGCATGCAGGTGCATCTCCGTGGCCCCGGATTCGCGTGCGAGGCGCTCGGACTCGGCCAGCAGCGCCGCGCCGAGGCCGTCGCCGCGCGCCTCGGGCAGCACGGCCAGGCGGCCGAACACCCAGCGGCCGGGCTCGTCGGGGTGCTCGGGGTCGGGGAACGTGCGCGCGCAGCCCGCGAGCGCGCCCTCGGCGTCGTAGAGGGTCACGTGGAGGGTGGCCGGGTGCGCATCGAGGCTGTCGAACTCGTTCGCGAAGCCCTGCTCCTCCATGAACACGCGCGTGCGCACGATGCGCGCGTCCGCGAAGTTTCCCTGCTCGAACCGGTATTCCATGGCTTTTCCTTTCCGTAAGGTGCAGGCGTCTACGATACCACAGGGCGCACGACGGGCGGGGCGCGCTTAACCGAACCTGCTTTTTGCGAGGTCATGTGTGCTTTTTCTGCATAAGCAGCCACGCCTTGTCCGGGAGGCGCCGCGCGGGTCCTCCGTGCGGGCAAAAGGTGGTAGAATCGACCGATATGCAACCGTTTGGATATCGGACAGGAAAGATGCGCACCATGCAAATTCGCGAACAACTTGAACAGCTGATCGACGCGGCCGTCGCGGCTGCGTGCAAGGACGGATCGCTCGAGCTCGAGCAGGCTCCCGGGGCGGCGCTTGAGCGTCCGCGCGACGAGGCCAACGGCGACTGGGCGTCCACCGTGGCCATGCGCTCGGCCAAGCTCGCCAAGAAGAACCCGCGCGAGATCGCCCAGATCATCGTCGACCATCTGCCGGAGAACGACCTCGTGCAGAGCGTGGACATCGCTGGCCCCGGCTTCATCAACATCCGCCTGGCCCCGTCGGCCCTGCAGGGCGTGGCCGCCCAGGCGCGCGCCGAGAAGGGCGACTTCGGCCGCGGCACCATCCCGGAGGGCGAGCGCAAGATCAACCTCGAGTACATCTCGGCGAACCCGACCGGCCCCCTGCACGTGGGCCACGGCCGTTGGGCCGCGCTCGGCGACGCCACGGCGCGCGTCATGCGCCACGCGGGCTACGACGTGTTCGAGGAGTTCTACATCAACGACGCCGGCACGCAGATGGACAACTTCGGCGAGTCGGTGGCCGTGCGCTACCAGCAGCTGCTCGGCCGCGACGTCGAAATGCCGGAGGCGTGCTACGCCGGCTCTTACGTGAAGGACATCGCGCAGACCATCATCGACGAGGACGGCGACGTGTGGCTCGACGCCGACCCGAAGGAGCGTATGGAGAACTTCCGCGAGCGCGCCTACGCCTACGAGCTGGCCGAGCAGCACCGCGTGACCGAGCGCTTCGGCACGACGTTCGAGTGCTGGTTCAGCGAGCGCAGCCTGTACGTGCCCGACGAGACCGGCAAGAGCGCGGTGGACCGCAGCCTCGAGGCCATGGACGAGAAGGGCTACATCTACGTAAAGGACGGCGCCACCTGGTTCAAGTCGAGCGCGTTCGACGACGAGAAGGACCGTGTGCTCATCAAGGCCAACGGCGAGATGACGTACTTCATGAGCGACGTGGCGTACCACTACAACAAGATGGAGCGCGGCTTCGACCATCTCATCAACATCTGGGGCGCCGACCACCACGGCTACATCGCCCGCTGCGAGGCCATGCTCGCGGCCTGGGGCTGGCCCGGCGCGCTCGAGATCATGCTCGGCCAGCTGGTGAACCTGTTCCGCGACGGCGAGGCCGTCCGCATGTCCAAGCGCACCGGCGAGATGATCACGTTCGAGGAGCTCATCGACGAGGTGGGCGTGGACGCGACCCGCTACCTCATGCTGGCGAAGTCCTCGGACCAGCCCATCGACTTCGACATCGAGGTGGCGAAGAAGAAGGACGCGTCGAACCCGGTGTACTACGTGCAGTACGCGCATGCCCGCATCTGCTCCATCCTGCGCAAGGCGGCCGACCCGGCCGACGCCGAGGCCGCGGAGGCCGGCGAGATGAGCATGGACGAGCTGGCTGCGAAGGTGATTCCCGCCGACGTGGACCTCTCGCCGCTCACGCACGAGTCCGAGCTCGCGCTCATGCGCAAGATGGACGACTTCGGGCCGCTCGTGGCCCAGGCCGCCCGCGACCGCGCTGCGTTCCGCCTGACGCACTACGCGCAGGACCTCGCATCGCTCTTCCACTCGTTCTACACGAACTGCCACGTCATTGGCGAGGAGGAGGCTGTTACGAACGCGCGACTCGCGCTCGTCGACGCCACCCGCATCGTGCTGGCGAAGTCGCTCGACCTCCTGGGCGTCACCGCTCCGGCGAAGATGTAAGCACGACGCACCGGCGATTCGAAGGGCCGCCCGCGGGCGGCCCTTTTGCGTATGGGTGGTCGGGGCGAGACAAGGGGACGGGGATAATGTCTCATTCCGGAACGCCTTAGAAGCTCGTTAGGCGCAGGGGAATGAGACATTATCCCCGTCCCCTTGTCTCGCCCCATCACACGTTGTCCTCCAAATCCACCTGCATCAGGTACACGTTCTCGCGCAGGCGCTTCGCGGACGCGCGGCAGAGGTCGCCCTCCTCGTAGCGGGTCTGGATCTGCTCCAACTCCAAGCGCAGCCCCAAGCGCTCCACGTCCGTCGCCAAGGCGCCGGTGCGGGTGAGCGCGGTGATGGAGGGATTCGCGTTGCGCAGCATCGAGATGGTGCGCTGGTACTCCATGACCAGCGCGCTCACGTCTTCGGCCGGCTCGTTGCACTCCGGCGAGGTCAGCATGGCCTGCAGCTTTGCGATCACGTGCTCGGAGCCCTTGATCTGCAGCTCGCGGATGGCCTGCGTGCGCTCGGTGGGGCTCACGCCGGGCAGGCCGCTTAGCAGGCGGTGCCATCCGGTGCGGGCCAGCGCGCGCATCCGCAGGTAGGCGTTCTGCAGCGACCAGCGGCCCGCATGGTGCTTCAGCAGGTTCTCTATGTGCGCGAGGCGGCTTAGGTACTGGTAGCCCACGATAGGGTAGACCTCCTCGGCCTCGATGAGCTTCAGCACGTAGTCTTGCTCCCAATCGAGCGCGCGCAGCCGTAGGGCGGTGTTCGGCTCGTCCAGGATGTCGTTGCTGTTCTTGATGCGCGCGATGCGCTGGTTGTACGAGTGGATGACCGTCTGCGTGGCCGTGCGGTTCTCGGGCGTCTGGCGCGCGGCCAGCTCCTCTATCACGGAGCGCAGTATCTCCAGGCTCACCTGCGTCTCGTCGCAGCGCAGATCCTCGTCGGTCGGGGGCTTCTTCGGCGCCAGCAGCGGCACCACGAACGTGGCCAAGAGCAGCGTGACCACGATGACGCCGCAGGCCAAGAATATGATGAGTTCCCGCTGGGGGAAGGCCACGACGCCGCGCAACGGGTCGAGGTACGTCACCGGTATGGTGAGCACCACGGCCAGCGTGATGGTGCCCTTCGGCCCGCCCAGCGCCATGACCAGCGACGAGCGCACGTCGGCGCGCCATCCCGGCCGCTGGTCCTCCGGCGCGCGGTGCGAGTGGTAGCGCTCCATGGCGAGCAGCCACACGAAGCGCACCGCCACGTAGATGAGCGTGAGCAGCAGGATGTAGCCGATGAGCACGCCGTTGTCGATGCTCACGTCGTCCCAGGTTCCCTGCATGGCCTTCGGCAGCTGCGTGCCCAGGAACACGAACACGATGCCGTTCAGCGCGAACGACAGCACGCGCCACACGCTGGACGACACGATGTTCATGCGCGAGATAGAGGGCCCGATGGTGCGCGGCGATATGACGTTCACCAGGCCCGCCGCCACCACGGCGATGATGCCGCTCGTGCCCAGCTGGTTGGCCACGAGGTATACGATGAACGGCGTGAACACCTCGAACAGCACGTGGAACGTCGTGTTCTCGAGGCCCCACGAGCGCACGCGCCGCACGAGGAAGTTGCCCAAATACCCCAGCGCCAAGCCGATGGCGATGCCGCCGAAGAAGCTCACGACGAAGTCGAGCGAGGCGTTAAGCAGCGAGAACGTGCCCGTGGTGGCCGCCGCAAGGGCGAACTGGAACGCCACGATGCCCGAGGCGTCGTTGATGAGCGACTCGCCCTCCAAGATGCTCTTGTCGCGCGGTGCGATGTCCGTCTCCTTCGAGAGCGACGCCACGGCAACGGCATCGGTGGGGCCGAGCGCAGCTCCCAGCGCGAAGGCGGCGAACAGGCCGATGGAAGGCTCGAGCCATTCGACGGCGAACCCGATGATAAGGGCGGTGACCACCACCAGGCCGATGGCCAGCGACAGCACGGGCCGGCGGTTCTTCCACAGCGCGCCCTTGTCCACGTTCTTGGCCTCGTCGAACAGGAGGGGCGCGATGAACAGCACGAGGAAAAGGTCGGGGTCGAGCGTGATGTTGATCTGCGAGGGGGCGAACAGGGCGATGAGCAGGCCCAGTCCGATCTGGATGAGCGGGGAGGACACTTTGGGGACAAGCTGGTCGATCACCGAGGAGAGCAGGACGGCCGCGAGCATGAGCAGTGCGAGCACGAGTGCCTCCACCGATCGCCCTCCTTACGTTGCGTTGCTTTCCGGGATGCCGGACCGAAAGGCCGGCCCCTTCATTGTAACCGACCATCGAGCGGGGGCGCCCTTCAAAGGCGAGGGTTTTTCATGTGGTTACGCAGGCCCTGCAACGCCTTGCGAGTCATTTCCCCCAGCGGGCTCCTCCCGTATGAGAGCGACGCTGGCCTTGATGTGCAGCGTGTAGGCCACGGCTGCCGTGGACGCCAGCACCAGGTCGCGCTCGAAGTCGCCAGGCGCATCGCCGCTGGCAAGGCCCTGGGGGCTGGCGGGGCGGGCTCCGAACAGCGCACGGACGGCCGCCTCGAACGCATCGCAGTAGTAGTCGTAGGCCACGCCTGTGTCGAACGTTGCTATCTGGCGGCGAATGAGAAGGTCGATTTCCGAGAGCGAGAATGTCTGCTTCAGCGTGCAGATGACCACGAGGTAGGCCACGTGGTCACGCGAGTACTTCTTGCCGGCCGCCGCCGCCAGCACGCCCTGCTTCACGTAGTTGTTCACCATCGAGCGCGTGATGATCTTCTCGTCGGGCTGGTAAAGGGGCGCGAGCGTTTCCTCGAGGAAGCCCACGAGCTGGTCCATGTACAGGTCGATGCGGGGAATCTCCCCGTAGCGGGGCAAGTGCAGCTCGAGAAGCCGCTGGGCGTAGGGCGTTGCGCTGACGTCTTTCATGGGCCGTGCCTTCCGGTTCGAGCGCTTTTTGCGGGTCGTATCGGGGGAGCATAGCAAGAAAGGGTTTCTGCGTCAATTACTACAACTTGTTGACATGGTGATAAAAAGCACGTAATCTAGTTTTTAATACAAGATAGAGAAGCACCCGATCGAAAGCAGGCCCCATGGACTCTTCCCGCATCGCGCTCGTCGTTGACTCGTGCACGGACGTTCCCCCGGAGGACATCGAGCGCTTCGGCATGTACGTGGTGCCGCTGCAGGTGAACTACCGGGACGAGACGTTCCTGGACAAGGTCACCATCACGCCGCAGCAGGTATACGACCGCTTTGCCGAGGAGGTGCCCACCACGTCCACGCCCACGCCGGCCGTGACGCGCGAGGTGCTGGAGCGCGTGGTGGCCGACGGTTACAGCCAGGCCGTCGTCGTCACCATATCGAGCGGGCTCTCGGCAACCTACGACCTCATGCGCTCGGTAGCGTCGGGCGTAGCGGGGCTCGAGTGCGCCATCGTGGACACGCGCAACATCGGCATGGGCGCCGGGCTCGTGGCGCTGGCCGTGGCGCGCATGCTGGCGGACGGGGCATCGCTCGACGATGTGCGGCGCGAGAGCGAGCGCATCGTGCGCGACACGAAGGTGTTCTTCTGCGTCGATACGTTGGAGTACCTGCATAAGGGCGGGCGCATCGGCAACGTGACGTACGCCGTGGGCAGCATGCTGGACATGCGGCCGGTCATCACCTGCAACGAACAGGGCGTGTACGTGACGGTGTCGAAGGCGAAAGGCCGACGCCAGTCGCTCAAGAAGGCCATGGCGTGCGCCGAGAAGTTCGCGTCGCGGTTCCCGCGCTGCACGATGGCCGTGGTGAACGGCGACGCCGCCGACGAGGCTGCTGCCGTGCGCTCCGAGCTAGGGGAGCGGGTCGGGCATGCGGACGCCTGGTACGAGGGCCAGATCAGCCCGGTGCTCGTGGTGCACACCGGCCCCGGCCTCATCGGCATCGGCGTCTGCGGGGCGTAGGCCTCCCGGCGCCCGTCACGCCAACGGCAGCAGGACCTCCACGGCGAAGCCGCGTCCCGGCTCGCTCTCCAGCGCGATCGAGCCGCCGTGGGCGCGGGCGATGCGGTCCACCAGCACGAGGCCCAGGCCGTGCTCCTCGCCGTAGGAGCCGGCGGCGCTGCGGGCGGTGCGAGCGCGCGCCAGGCGTGCCTCGAGCGCGGCAAGCTCCTCGGGTGCGGCCCCCGCGCCGTCGTCGGCCACGCGGATCGCGGCGAGCCCCTCGCGCGCCGAAAGCGTCACCGCCACGTTGCAGCCGCCCTCGTTGTGCAGGCGCGCGTTGGCGATGGCGTTCTCCACGGCGCGCGTGATCAGGCGCTCGTCGCCCAGCACCACGGCCTCGGCAGCGCCCTCGGCCACCTCGAGGTCGAGGGGATGCAGCTCGTCGAGGCCCGCGTTCATGTGCCCCGCCACCACCGAGCGCAGAAGGCGCGGCAGGGGCACGCGCTCCAGCTTGAGCGGCTGCATGTCGTAGTCAAGCTGGGAGGCGGTGTTGAGGTCGGTGACGAGGTCCTTGATCTTGAGCCCCTGCGCGCGGATGAGGGCCGCCTCGGCGCGAGCGTCCTCCGGCACCCGTTCGTCGGCCGCCAGCGCGTCGGCGTAGCCGAGGATCATCGACAGCGGCGTGCGGATGTCGTGCGACACGCCGCGGATCCAGTTCGCGCGCGCGGCGTCCTTCTGCTCGATGACAGCACTCGCCTCGGTGATCTGCTCGCCGATCTCGCGCAGGTCGCCCTTGAGGCGCAGCTCGGCGGCGCGTCCTTCCGAGAGCGCGTCGAGCGCGTCGGCGATGGGGCCCACCGCCCTCTGCGTGCGCCGTCGCGACGCCGCGTACACCGTGAAAAGGATCCCCAGGTCGACGGCGAACACGAGCAGCAGGTAGAACGGGACCATGCGCACGGTGGACGCGGGGAACGTGAGGCCCATGTGCCAGTACGTGCCCTTCGGGAAGCCCACCGCGAGCAGGCCGTCGTCGCGGTCCCAAAAGAAGGCAGGGTAGTCGGCGATGCTGGCGTAGTGCGCGGCCATGGCCACCTCGTCGGGGGAGAAGGACGCGGGGACGTCGTCAGGCGCTCCATGCGACCAGGCCACCGCGCCCTCGCCGTCCACGAGGATCGCCCACGCGCCGTGGGCGTCGAGCTCCGCGGCCCCCGCCTCGCCGAGCTCCCAGCCCTCCTCGCCGCGCGCGAGCGCGCCGTCCACGGCGCGCGTCACCGTGGCGGGCGTGCCGTCATCGAAGTTCTCGTTGGACTCGTTGTAGGCGATGACCGTGTACAGGAAGAAGTCCACCACCACGATGAGGAAGGCGAGCGCGGCGAACAGCAGCAGCTGCTTCGTGAAGAACCGCGCGAGGCTGGGGGCCCGCTTACCGCGCCGTCCGCGCGTCCCGCCGGCCATGCTAGCCGCGCTTCACGAGCTTGTAGCCGAGCCCCCGCGCCGTGACGAGCGAGGCGGGCTTCGACGGGTTGGCCTCGATCTTCTCGCGCAGGCGGCGGATGTGCGCCATGAGCGAGTTCTCGTAGCCGAACGACGTGCCCCAGCACGCCTCGCACAGGGCGTCGATGGTGACGATGCGCCCGGCGTTGCGCGCGAGCACGCTCAGTATCTCATGCTCCTTGGCGGTGAGCAGCACCGTGCTCCCGTCCGCGCGCTCCACCTCGGCCGTGGCGAAGTTCACGCGGCAGGCGTCGAGCTCGAGCGACGGGCTCTCCTCGGCGTAGCAGCGCCGGAGCACCGCGGCGATGCGCAGCACGAGCTCCTGGGGAAGGAACGGCTTGGCGAGGTAGTCGTCGGCGCCCAGGGCCAGGCCGCTCACGCGGTCGAAGGGCTCGTCCTTCGCCGTGAGGAACACCGCGGGCACGCGGGCGCACGCGGGCCGCTCGCGCACGCGGGCGAGCAGGTCGAAGCCGTCCATGCCGGGCATCATCACGTCGAGCACGAGCAGCTGGTAGGCGCGCTCGGGCGAGGCCGCGCGGCTGTCGATGGCGGCGAGCGCCTCGGCCCCTGCATGCACGACGTCCACGCAGGCGAACCCCGCGCCGTGCAGGATGGCCGCCACCATGTCGGCCAGCTCGCGCTCGTCGTCCACCACCAGGATGCGCTTGCCGCGCAAATGCTCGTCCACCATGCCGAATCCGCCCGATGCCATCTTCGCTCCCTTCTCTCACGTTCGCATTATGGCACAACCGCCCCGCGCACGGGCGGCCGCGCGCGGGGCGTAAGGCAGCTGCAAGGCAGCGTAAGGAAAGCGCAAGGGAGGGGAAGGGAGGGCGTAAGGCCGCCCGCGTAAGCTTGTCTGCGGAGCCGATCGAGAGAAGGAGACGAACATGGCGGCACAACATGCAGGGCAGGCGATGCAGACGGTGGTGGAGGTGCGCAACGTGGGCAAGCGCTACGGCATCGAGGGGCGCAAGCGCGACGGGAGCGTGACGCAGGCGCTCGACCACGTGAGCTTCGCGGTGGCGGCAGGCGAGTTCACCGGCATCATGGGGCCCAGCGGGTCGGGCAAGTCCACGCTGCTCAACTGCCTGGCCACCATCGATGCGCCCACTAGCGGCAGCATCCATATCGGCGGGCGCGACGTGGGGTCGCTCGCCGGCAAGGAGCTGGCGCGGTTCAGGCGCGAGGAGCTGGGTTTCATCTTCCAAGACTCTAACCTGCTCGACACGCTCACGGCGTACGAGAACATCGCGCTCGCGCTGACCATCCAGAAGATTCCGGCGCGCGAGATCGATGCGCGCGTGCAGGAGGCGGCGCGCACGCTCGGCATCTCCGACGTGCTGCAGAAGCACCCCTACCAGCTGTCCGGCGGCCAGAAGCAGCGCGTGGCCGCGGCACGCGCCACGGTGGGCCGCCCGCGCCTCGTGCTGGCCGACGAGCCTACCGGCGCCCTCGACTCGAAGTCGGCCAGGCAGCTGCTCGAGTCGCTCGCGTACCTGAACAGCCGAGGGTCCACCATCCTCATGGTCACGCACGACTCGTTCTCGGCCAGCTACTGCAACCGCATCATCTTCATCAAGGACGGCGGCCTGTTCGGCGAGCTGCGCCGATCGGGCGCCGGCCGCGGGGCGTTCTACCGCAAGATCGTGGAGATGGTGTCGACCATGGGCGGCGCGGGCGATGACGAGCCTGTCGAAGGCGAGGTGGCGCGCCATGCTTGCTAGGCTCGCGCTCGGCAACGTGCGCAAGTCCCTCGCGGACTTCGGCGTCTACTTCCTCACGGTCATGCTGGGCGTGGCCGTGTTCTACGCGTTCAATTCCATGACGGCCCAGCAGGGCGTGCTCGCGTTCTCCGAGACGCAGGACAAGATGTTCGATCTTCTGGGCATGGTGATCGGCGGCGTGTCGGTGTTCATCGCGTTCGTGCTCGTGTTCTTGGTGGTGTACGCGAACGGATTCCTCATCAAGCGGCGCAAGCGCGAGTTCGGGGTGTACCTGGCTCTGGGCATGAGCACGGGCGACGTGGTGAGGATCGTGGCGATTGAATCGCTCATCGTGGGCGCGGCGTCGCTCGCGGTGGGCCTTGCGGTGGGCGTGGGGCTCTCGCAGCTTCTGCTGCAGCTCACAAGCGCGTTGTTCAAGGCCGACGTGGCGGCTGCCGGCGGGTTCGCGTTCGTGTTCTCGGTCGACGCGCTGGCGAAGACCGCCGTCGTGTTCGCGGCCATCTTCCTGGTTGCCGCGTTGCTGAACGCGCGCACGGTGGCACGGGCGAAGCTCATCGACCTGCTCCACGCAAGCAGCAGGAACGAGGAGATGAAGCTCAAGAGCCTGCCGCTGTCGCTCGTGCTGTTCGCGGTGTCGATCGTGCTGATCGGCGTATCGTACAAGCTGCTCATCGACAACGGGCTCATGGAGCCTTCGCCGGAATTCGCCGCGGCCACGGTGCTCGTGTGCGTGGGCACGGTGCTGTTCTTCTATGCGCTGTCGGGCTTTTTGCTGAAGTTCGTGCAGCTTGCACGCCCGCTGTACCTGCGCGGGCTCAACATGTTCACGCTGCGGCAGCTGAACGCCAAGGTGAACACCACGTTCGCGTCGCTGTCGGTGGTGTGCATCGTGCTGTTCCTGGCCATCACCAGCGTGTGCGGCGGCATCGGCATCCGCAACGCCATCGACGGCTCGCTGGACAGGAGCACCGACTACAGCGCCAGCGTGTCCACCTCCTTCGGCTCCTACAACGCCGAGGCGGGCTTCCAGGCGGCGGACCTGGGGGCGTTCGGCGAGTTCGCCGAGCAGCAGGGCTACGATATGGTTGCCGGGTTGCGCTCGAGCGTGGCTGCAGTGGGAGCAGGCGACTATGACGCGGTCGTGTCCGGTGCGGCTCAGGTCGATCTGTTGGTTGACCCGTCCGACGGCCTGGTGATGGACGACGTGGAGCGCGCGAGCAGCCTGGTGCTGGCTGATTACGCGGGCGCGTCCATCAACAGCGGCTACGGCGTGTACCCTGTGTACGTGGCGGCGCTGTCGCAGGTCAACGATGCGCTTGCGCTGGCGGGCAAGCCCGCGCTCGAACTGGGAGCGGGGGAGTGCGCGGTCTATAGCGATTCCGACATCACGAGCGGGTTCTACCGCGATGTGGTGGAACGCGGCACCGAGCTGTCCGTGGGCGGACGCGCTATGCGCGTGGTCGAGTTCCGCGACGATTGCCTGCAGACCACGCCGTTCCCCATGAACACCGGTACGCTCGTGGTGCCCGACGAGGCGGTACCGGAGGGTGCGCGCATCCTGCAGTCCATCCTCGACGTGCAGTGTGCAAGCGATGCGGACGAGGCGGCGTTCGGCGAGATGATGGACGCCGTGTCGGATACCGACAATCCCGGCACCTGGCCCATCACGCTGTCCATGACGCGCGCCGATGTCTTCGACCAGAGCATCAGCCTTTCCACCATCGTGGCGTACCTGGCCATCTACCTCGGTTTCGTGCTGGTCATCGCCTGCGCGGCAATACTCGCCATCCAGCAGCTCTCCGACGCGTCCGACAACGCACAGCGCTACGGCCTGTTGCGCAAGCTGGGCGCCCCCGAGCGCATGATCGACGGCGCGCTGTTCGTGCAGGTGCTCGTGTACTTCCTGTTCCCGCTGCTGTTGGCCGTGGCGCACTCCGCGTGCGCGCTCGTGGTGGTCACCGACGTCGTGGCCGTGTTCGGGCACCTCGACATCACCTCGATGGCACTCGCCTGCGCCGGAGCGTTCCTCGCGGTGTACGGCGTGTACTTCGCCGTGACGTACCTCGGCGCCCGCAAGCTTGCCCGCGAGTAAGGACGACAACGCCCCCGCAGGTTCGACCTGCGGGGGCGTTGCTTGCCTCTATCCCTGCTTTCCCAAGGCGAACGCGTGCGAGGATAGGCTGCCGTTGTCGGTCGGCACGAGCACCAGGTTATCGCTCTCCAGGACGTACGTGGGCAGGACGCGCACCATGGTCAGCTGCACCGTGCCGCCTGGCGCGATGACGACGTGCTGGGGGTTGTCGGAGGGCAGGGTGTCGCCCGAAGCCTCGAAGTCCAGATCGTAACCCGTCCGCACCACGTCGAGCGTCCCGTCGTCGTTGCGCAGGGCGAACTCGTAGAGCACGCTCACCCAGACGGGCACGGCCGTATCGCCAAGGTTGCGCCCCGTCACCGTCGTCGACGTGTAGCGGTAATCGTTGCTCGTCAAGGTGCCGTCGTCGTTGTAGCCGTAGCCCCACACCTCGCGCGAGCACTTGTCCATGTAGCGCGCGTTTCCGAGCCAGCCGTCGATCACGAAGAGGCAGTCGCCGAGCGCCTTCCCGCCCGGCAGGGTGTCGGAGAGCGAGAGGGAAGGGGAGCTCATGGCCAGTTGGGCGGTCAGCCGTTGCGGGCTCTCGGTATTCGTGTAGGAGTAGTTGGGGTTATCGCAACCGAAGTCGAACGCGATCTCGCCGTCGGCTGCCGTGAGCGCGCTCTCGGGCAGCGTCGCGTCGACGCGCGCGCCGTCCACCTCAACGGTTGCCCGCCATGTATCGTCCTGCCGCTCGATGATCGAGGCGGGCAGCACCTCGTCGGCGCGGTCGTTCGCGTTGTCGAGCGGGAAGGGGAACGGCTCGCTCCCGGCTTCCACCACGGTGCCGTAGAGCGACTTCGCCGATGTGCCCGCTTCGGCGTCGTCCGCAGCGAGGCGGGTGGTCAGGCGGGGGGTGCCGTCTACCATCTCGGTCTCGAAGTTGGCGACGTGCAGCTCGATGGCCTGCGTGGAGGTGCTGCCGTCCTCGAACGTCACGGTAACGGTGAGCGTTTGCCCGTCGAACCAGTCGATGACGGGGGACTGCAAGTCGTTGAAGACATCCTCGGGAACCTCGCCCTCGTTCGTCCAGAGGCCGAAGCTCGTCGTGCCGTCGGCGATGCCGGGGTCGTCGTCCGCCGAGACGTCGATGGTGGCGCCCATGAGCTTCGCGAGGCTCAGCTTGCTCTCGCCGTCGCGCATGGCGCTGCCCACGAAGTCGTAGCCGCCGTAGTGCTCGCCGGTGCCGCGCGCGGTGGGCTTCCAGCTCGCCAGCTCGCCCATGCGCGGGTCGTCGGGGTCGGTCGGCCCGTCTTCGAACGTCACGCGGTACAGCGCCCCGCCCGTGAGATGCGCCTGCACGCGGACGATGCCCTCTCCTTCCACGTGGAAGAGGCAGCCCGAGAAGAAGCCGCTCACCTTGTAGTCGTCGCCTCCCCGGAACCGGTAGCCCAGGTCGCGGTCGAATGCCACGGTGCCGCCCTCGCCCGGTGCAAGGGGCGCGCTGCCGTCGCTCGCGTAGGCGCGCACCGAGAATCCGCAACGTGCGGCGGCCTCGTCGAGCGTGATGGCGGGGGAGCCCGAGAGCGACGAGGTGAGGGCGGGGATGCCGGCCACCGCGAGCGCGCCGGCCACGAGGCAGGCGGCCGCGGCTGGCGCCCAGCGGCGGGCGAGGGATGCGGCGCCGACGGAATGGCCGGCGGTGCGCGAGACGGGCCGGGGACGGCGCCGGGTCGGGCGCTTGGCGGACACGGCTCCCTTCGCGGGCGCCTGGCTCCCGGCGTACTGTGCCGCGCCCTCCTGCAGGGCGTTGCAGACGGCGCGCTGCTTGAGCTCGGGGGAGGCTTCGACGTGGGATTGCGACGCGGCGTAGCGCGTGCGGAACTCGTTCTCGTTCATGGGCGTGCTCCTAGGTCGATCTTGAGTGCCTTGCGTGCGCGGTGGAGGTGGGAGCGGACGGTGGCGGGGCGCTCGCCGGTGATACGGGCGATCTCTTCGGTCGCGTACCCCTCGTAGTAGTGCAGGTGCACGGCGGTGCGCTGGCGGTCGGTCAGGCGGGCGAGGGCGGCCTCCAGCTCGTCGTCCCGGTCTGCGGCGCCCTCCGTGGCGTTCGGGTCGGGATGGTCGGCGAGGCGCGCCACGTCCTCGTCGCCGAGTGTGGCGCGCTTCCGGTGCCAGGGGCTGCGGTGCAGGTCGTTGCAGCAGTTGACGGTCACGTGCAGAAGCCAGGCCTTCAAATGCTCGTCGTCGCGGAAACGCTTGCCGCCTTGATGCAGGCGCAGGAACACGGTCTGGAACACGTCCTCGGCATCGGCGCGGTTGCCCGTGCGGCTCGCCGCCAGGCGCAGGACCGTGTCGCCCCAGCGCCCGACCGCTTCCTCTAGGAACGCCGCCGCCTCGCGCGCCTGCGCGCCGCCTGCCTCGGCGACTGCGTCGGGTGCGCCGCCGCGGAAGGCGTTGCCCGCATCGCTGCTGCCTGCCGACCGGGACGTGCCGGTGCTGGAAGCGCCGTCGAGCGGGGGACGTGCCGCGTCCGGCCGCCTCCGCCCTGCGCCGCCGAAGCCCGCGGGCAGCGCTATCTCGCCTGATTCTTCCATACCCCATCTCCTTTCCCCTAGAACACGGGGAAGGAACCGTCATTTGTTGCGATCTGCCCGAAAAAAGACGGGCGGTTTCGATCGCCCGTCGAAACCGCCCGTTGGATGCTCGCGCCCTCGCTTGCCTTGCCGCAGGCTGGCGTCCACGGGCTCCATCGCAAGTCAGCGCCCGATTCGCACGACCTACCGCAGTCTGGCACCCAGCTCGCGGGCCTCGTCGAGGGCGGGGTTGCCGGCGATGTCGCCTGCGCGGTACACGCCGCCAACCAGCACGCGCCCCAGGTCGCGCCAGCCCATGCGCTCGCAGAGCGTCTCGTAATAGGAGACGACGGGGGCGAAGTTGCGCTCCGTGTCCTCCTCGGCGGGCATGAGCATCACGCAGCCCTTGCCGCCCGCCTCCGCCTCGGCCGCTGCCGCCTCGGCACCGCCCGCCTCTGCGGCGCGCATGCCGGCCTCCATGAGCGCGAACAGGCGGTCGAGCACGGCCTTTTCCTGCGCGGTGACGCTCCAGCAGTACATGGGCGACGCCAGCACCACCACGTCGGCCGCGCGGTAGGCGGCGTACACGGCATCCATGTCGTCCTTCTGCACGCAGGGGCTGTCCACTTCGGCGCCTCCGCCCAGACAGCCCCGGCAGGGAGCGATGTCCATGAGCGCCACGTCGAAGCGCACCACGTCGTTGCCCGCCTGTCCGGCCCCTTCCGCGAACGCGTCCACGAGCGCCGCCGTGTTGCCGTTTGTCCGCGGGCTTCCGTTCAGCACCAGCACGTTCTTCCCCATGGTCCTCCGCCTTCCCTCGTCTGCCTGGCTGCATCTGCCTTGCCGCGTTTCGCGCGCCGTGCCGTTCCCGTCAGCCGTGCGCGGCTTCCGTCGCAGCCGATTGTACCGCGCCCACCGCGGCCCCGCTGCGACGGTTTTCAAATCGCGCCCCTGCTTTCCGCCCACGCGCCCGTTCGCGCGGGCGCCGCCGTTTCCCCGCCCGCCCAGCGGGGGAGGGAGTATACTGCTACAGCAGGCTAAAGCGGCTCGGCTCCCACGCAACGACGGCGCGGCTCCCCTGCGCGACGGCAGCCCTCGGCCTCACCTTATACGAGAGAAGGAGAAGAACCATGCGCTACGTCCACTGCTTGAACAACATTTCCTCGCACGGCACCGACCTGCTCACCGACTCCTACGAGCTTACCGACGACCCCGCGCAGGCTTCGGCCATACTCGTGCGCAGCGCTGCCATGCACGACATGGCGTTCGGCGACGGCCTGCTGGCCATCGCGCGCGCGGGGGCGGGCGTGAACAACATCCCCACGGACCGCTGCGCCGAGGAGGGCATCGTCGTGTTCAACACGCCGGGTGCCAATGCCAATGCCGTGAAGGAGATCGTTCTGTGCGCGCTCTTGCTGGGAAGCCGCGGCATCGTGGACGGCATCGCATGGTGCCGCGACAACGCCGACGATCCGAATATCGCCAAGGCGGTGGAGAAGGCGAAGAAGCAGTTCGCCGGCCGCGAGATCAAGGGCAAGAAGCTGGGCGTCATCGGCCTGGGCGCCATCGGCGCCGAGGTGGCGAACGCGGCCGTGGCGCTGGGCATGGACGTGTACGGCTACGATCCGTACGTCTCGGTGGGCGCGGCGTGGCGCATCTCGAGCGCCGTCCATCACGTCACGAACCTGGACGACGTCTTCCGCACCTGCGACTACCTCACCATCCATGTGCCGGCCATGGAGGGCACCGTCGGCATGGTGGGCGGGCGCGCCTGCTCGCTCATGAAGGACGGCGCCGTGGTGCTGAACTTCTCGCGCGACACGCTCGTGGACAACGCCGCCATGGCCTCGGCGCTGGCGTCGGGCAAGGTGGGCGCCTACATCACCGACTTCGCCACGCCCGAGGTCATGAAGATGGAGCACGCGATCGTGCTGCCCCACCTGGGCGCCTCGACCGCCGAGGCAGAGGACAACTGCGCCGCCATGGCCGTGCAGGAGATGATGGACTACCTGGAGAACGGCAACATCAAGAACTCGGTGAACTTCCCCGCATGCGACATGGGCGCGTGCCCTGCCGGCATGAGCCGCGCGGCCGTCATGCACGAGAACATCCCCAGCATGATCAGCCGCATCACCGACGTGTTCGGCGAGGAGGGCGTGAACATCGAGAACATGACGAACAAGTCCCGCGGCGACGCCGCCTACACGATGCTCGACCTCGACCAGCCTGTGCCCGCCACCGCCGTGGAGAAGCTGGAGGCCCTCGAGGGCGTCCGCCGCGTGCGCGTGGTGTGCTAAGGGGCTCCGAGCCGCGCCGCATGCCCCTCGGGCATGCGGCCGACGGCGGGGACGGCCGGCTCCCAAGGTCCGGCGACCTTCGCCGTAGGCGGGGAGGGAAGATGCCCGCAAAACGAAAAAAGCCAGCCGGTTTCTGCCGGCTGGCTTTTAGATTCTCAATGGTGGACCGTCGGGGACTCGAACCCCGGACCTTGGGATTAAGAGTCCCCTGCTCTACCAACTAAGCTAACGGTCCAAAGAAAAACTATGTCAAAGTGCTCAAAGCGCTGGGCTATCTTAAAGCATGCGTCCAACGATTGCAAGCCCTAATTTCAAAAAGCGCGCTGGGGTGGCTAATCGGACTCGAACCGACGACCTCCAGAGCCACAATCTGGCGTTCTAGCCAACTGAACTATAGCCACCAAGGCGCAAGGTGGAAGTATACGGATTTTCCCTCCCGAGCGCAAGAGGATTATGGACAAATTGTATCAGACTTGCTGCAATCGGGCTCTGATCGGCCCGTTTAGAGTAGTATAGTCGCCTGAAACGCCGTGTTTTCCGCAGGTTGGCACCGCTTCGGGCTGCCGACCGTTTCCGGCCACGGCGCAAAAACCGGCGTTGCGCGCCTGGGCGCGCCCGCCTCCATCACTTTCACCGAGGAGCGGCACCACGTGGAAAAGCAATCATCTGAAAAGCGCTTTGCGCTCTTGATCGACGCCGACAACGTGTCGGCCAAGTATATAAAGCCCATCACCGACGAGCTGTCGAAATACGGCACCGTCACCTACAAGCGCATCTACGGCGACTGGACGCTCACGCTCCATGCCAAATGGAAGGACGCGCTGCTGGAGAACTCCATCACGCCCATCCAGCAGTTCGGCTACACGCAGGGCAAGAACGCCACCGACTCGGCCATGATCATCGACGCCATGGACATCCTGTACACGCGCTCGGTGGAGGGCTTCTGCATCGTGTCGAGCGACAGCGATTTCACGCGTCTGGCCAGCCGCATCCGCGAGAGCGGCCTCACGGTCATCGGCATGGGCGAGAAGAAGACGCCCACGCCGTTTCGCAAGGCATGCGATATCTTCACCACGTTGGAGCTTCTGCTGGGCGATGCGGGCGGCAAGGCGCCCGGCCGCGGCAAGGGCCGGGGCGACCAGGCCGGTGCGAACGCCGCCGGCGCGGGCGCGGGCACGGCCACCGCGAGCAAGGAGGAGATCGAGCAGGCCGTGGTGAACATCATCACCGACAACCAGAACAACGGGAAGTCCACGGGCCTCGGCGAGGTGGGCAGTCGCCTGCTGAAGCGCTACCCGGACTTCGACGTGCGCAGCTACGGCACGAACCTGCTGTCGAAGCTGCTCGACGAGTTCCCGAGCGTGCAGATCACGAAGGACGGCAGCTCGGTGACGGTGGAGCTTGCGGGCGACGATCGCGAGCGTCGGGGCGGCCGCGGCAAGGACGCCCCGCACGGCGCGGAGGCGCCGGCCTCAGAGGCGTCCGACGCGCAGGCCGAGCAGGAGCCGAAGGGGCCTGCCAGCGCCGAGGCCGCAGTCGACGCGCAGGCGGAGCCCGCCCCGGCCGAGGACGCCGGCGAGCCGGCGCGGCAGACGGCTGCGAACGGGGGCGGGGAGGGCGCTTCCGCGAAGAAGCCCCGTCGCTCCACGCGCGCGGCCACGCATCGCGGCGGGAAGGGCGACGCCCCGAAGGCGGCTGCCAAGGACGCCGTCGAGGCGAAGAGCGCCGAAGCCCCCGCCCCGGAGGTTCCGGCGGAGGAGCCGCAGGCTGCTTCGCGCGCCGAACAGCCCGAGCCTGTCGAAGAACCCCCCGTGGACAACCGTCCGGGCCGAGCCGCCCGCTTGCGGGCCGCCGCCGCATGGGCGAACGCCATGGGCGGGCGCAAGGCTGCGGCCAAGACGAAGCCGGCCGCGCGCAAGGAGCCGGAGGCGCAGGCGCAGGACGTCCCGGCCGCCCCGCAGGCCGAGGAACCCGCAGAGGCGCGGCAGGAGCAGGCGCCGAAGTCGAAGTCCCGCCGCAAGCCGGCCTCCAAGGCCGCCGCTGCGGTCCCGCAGCCCGCCGAGCAGGGCGAAGTCCCGCCGCAAGCCGCCGAGGCCCCCGCAAAGGCCTCGGCGAAGGCTTCTGAGAGGCCGGCGCCGAAGTCCTCGGCGAAGCGCGCGAAGGCGGCCGATCCGGCCGAGACGGCGCAGCCCGCCGAGAAGGCCGCGAAGTCCGGGAGGGCTCCCAAGCCTCCCAAGGCTGCGCAAGCCCCCGAGGCCCCCGCGCAGGATGCCCTCGCCGCAGGCGGGCCCGAGGAGTACATCCGCCAGACGCTGGCCGAGGCCGGCCCCGACGGCGTGGCGCTCGCCACGCTCGGCAAGCGCGTGCGCGGCAAGTTCCGCACGTTCAAGCTGCGCGACCTGGGCTACGCCCAGTTCCGCCCGTACCTTGCCGACCTCGAGGGCGTTGCCGTCGAGCAGCGCGACGGCCAGTTCTACGCCCGCCTGGCCCGCTAGGCGGGCCGCGGACCAGCGAGACCGGCCCGCCCTTCGCGCGCCCGGTGCGATCCGCCCCGCCCCCGGCGCGCCCCGGTGATCCGGGGCGCGCCGGTCGTCGGGGGAGCCGTCCGGGCGCGCGCCTCTTTTCAACCGCTCGTTGACGGAGGACGGGAGCCCGTTCGTCCGTGGTATCCTGCCCCCTGATCCCGTTTCCACCGAGAAGGAACCTTGCCATGAAGAAGTTACTCGCGATCGTGGCGGCCGTGGCGCTCGTCGCCGTGGGCGTCGTGGGCACGCTCGCGTTCCAGCGCGCCTTCGAGCCCAGCGTCAGGCTCTCCGCCACGTCCATCCAGGAGCAGCTCACGAACTCGAGCGAGCTGGCCACGGCCAAGCTGGAGTACCGCGGCCTCGTGCGCTACGAGAACGGCGACATCGACTTCATCAACAAGAAGGGCTTCACCATGGTCTACGACGCCGAGGTGCGCGCCGGTGTGGACCTGTCGCAGGCCTCCGTGGACGTGAGCGGCCGCACCGTCACCGTGCGCCTCCCGCAGGCCCGTCTTCTGGGCATAGAGATAGACCCGCACTCCATCGAGTTCTACGACTCCGCGTTCGCACTGTTCAACTGGGAGAACAAGCAGGATACCGCCGAGGCGCTCAAAACGGCCCAGGCCGACGCCGAGGGCAAGGTCGACCAGACGGGCATGATCGGGCAGGCCAACGAGCAGGCACGCACCCTCGTGGAGAACCTGCTGCACCCGTTCACCGTGGGAGAGGGCGCCTACACGCTGCAGATCGTGGACGCGTAAGGGGGGCGCAAACTGCGCCTCATACGGAAACGGCGCGGCGGCCCGGTGGACCGTCGCGCCGTTTCCGTATGGGAAGGGGCTTGCCCCGCGCCGCCCTATGCCAATTCGTTCTCGTCGAACGCGTCGCGGCCCAGGCGGAAGCTGCGGCCCTCGAGGCGGCGCTGGCGGTACTCCGCCGCGGCGGTGAACAGCACGTCGGACGAGGAGTTCAGGGCCGTCTCGCACGAGTCCTGAACCACGCCGATGATGAAGCCGATGGCCACCACCTGCAGGGACACGTCGCCGTCGATGCCGAACAGCGAGCAGGCCAGGGGTATGAGCAGAAGCGACCCGCCGGCCACGCCCGACGCGCCGCAGGCGGAGGCGGCGGCCAGCGCGCTTAGCACCACGGCGGCGAGCGGGTTCACGGCGATGTCGAGCGTGTGGGCGGCCGCCATGGCCATGACCGTGATGGTCACGGCCGCGCCCGCCATGTTGATGGTGGCTCCCAGCGGGATGGAAACCGAGTAGTTGTCCTTGTCGAGGCCGAGCTTCCGGCAGAGCTCCATGTTCACCGGGATGTTCGCCGCCGAGCTGCGCGTGAAGAACGCCGTGACGCCGCTGTCCTTCAGGCACCGCAGCACGAGGGGGTAGGGATTCGCGCGCACGCAGGCGAACACGATGAGCGGGTTCGCAACGAGGGCGATGAACAGCATGCAGCCCACGAGCACGAGGAGGAGCCGTCCGTACTCGGCGAAGACGTCCAGCCCGTTCTGCGACACGGTGGAGTACACAAGCCCCAGCACGCCGAACGGGGCGAGCGCGATCACCCAGCGCACCACCGTGGACACGGCGTCCGACACGCTTGCGAACACGTCCTTCACCGTGCCCGACGCCGCGCGCAGCGCGATGCCCAGCACGACGGCCCACACGAGGATGCCCAGGTAGTTCGCGTTCGCCAGCGCGTCCACGGGGTTCGCCACCATGTTCGAGACGAGCGTGCCCAGCACCTCGCCGATGCCCGAGGGCGTGCCCTGCGCCTCCGCCGGGGCCGCCAGCGTCAGCTCGGTGGGGAACAGGTAGCTCGCCCCCACGGCCACGAGCGCCGCCGCGAACGTGCTCACCAGGTAGAGCACCACGACCGTTCGCATGGACCCCGCCGCCTTCGCGTTGGCCAGCGCGCTTGTCACGAGGAAGAACACGAGCACCGGTGCCACGGCCTTCAGGGCCGACACGAACAGCGTGCCCAGAAGCCCCACGGCCTCTGCGTTTGGAAACGCGATGCCCAGCACCGCGCCCACGGCGAGTCCCGCCACGATGCGCTTGATAAGGCTGATGTCGTTGTACTTGCGCGCGAGCGCCTTGAAGTCCACGCCTGCTCCTTGCCTTCGTTCCCTACGGTTCGGGCGCCTATGATAGCAGACCGCGCAACCTGGCCGCGCGCCGCCAAGTTCTGCTATCATGTTCGCTGCGCGAAAAGGGCGCACGTGCGGGCGTGGCGGAATTGGCAGACGCGCCAGATTTAGGTTCTGGTACCGAAAGGTGTGAAGGTTCAAGTCCTTTCGCCCGCACCAGCATACCCGGGGAAGCTGCAAGCTTTCCCGGGTATGCTGCGTTTGAGGCTGCGGCCGAAGGCGCGGGCCGCGCACGCGGGCGCTGCTTCCGGGCGCTGCTCCCGGGCGCGCTTCCCGGTTGCCGCAGCGCATCGTCTCTGCCGCAGCCTGCGCAAAATGCGCGTCCTCGCCCGATTCTCGCCTCAGTCGGGGCGCATTGCGCTAAACTGGTCGCGGATACGAGGGGGGAGTACGCCATGCGCATGCAGCCACGACCGGAAAAACTCACGACCGAGGAACTCGGGCAGATCGCCGGCCTGGACGCGGCCAAGCTCGATATGCTGGCCGCCTGGGCGAACAAGAAGCTCACCTGCGCGCACTGCAAGCGCTGCACGCTGCGCTGCGAGGTGCTGAAGGAGCCGGGCCTGGACATGGGCCAGGTGGAGGAGGGCTACGGCGCCATAGCGGCGCTGCCGTTCGACGACCAGCCCGCCGCCGTGCTGCAGCTCGTGCAGGACCGCCCCGAGCTCTACCACGCGCTGCGCCGCTGCTGCTTCTGCGGCTTCTGCACGGCCACGTGCCAGACCCACGTGCTGGCGCCCGAGCGCATGCGCGACTGGCGCGTGCTGTTCATGCGCGCCGGGCTCATGCCGCCCGACGACTCCAAGCTCGTGATGGTGGACAACGAGTGGAACATCTTCAGCGCCTACCGTGCCGTCTACGGCATCGGCTACCCGGAGCTCACCTCGCTCGAGCAGGCGGCCGGGAACGGGCCGGGCCTGGCGGACACGCTGTTCTTCCCCGGCTGCTCGCTGGTGAGCTACGCGCCCGAGCTCACGCGCACGGTGGGGAGGTGGCTCACCGACAACGGCGTGGCCTGGGCGCTCTCCACCGATTGCTGCGGAAGCCCGCTCATGAGCGCCGGGCTGTTCGACCGCGCCGCCGCGCTGCGCCAGCGCATCCTCGACCAGATACGCGCGGCGGGCATCGAGCGCGTGGTCACGGTGTGCCCCGGCTGCGGGGAGGAGTTCGTGGAGCTCATGGGCGACGAGGTGGACATCGTCCCCTTGCCGGAGCTCCTGTTGAAGAAGAGCCGAGCCGCCGAGCGCGCCGGCCGTCCCACGGGCTTCGCGCCGCTTCCCGAACGAAGCGTCACGTTCTTCGACTCGTGCCACGACCGCTTCGACGGACGCCATGGCGCCGCCATCCGCGCGCTCGTGGCGCGCAACCTGCCCGAGACGGCCCGTCTGGAGATGGACCACCGCCGCAAGGGCACGCTCTGCTGCGGGGCGGGCGGCGCCGTGGCGGGCTACGACGGCGACGTCACGGAGCGACGCGTGTGGCGCATTATCGACGAGGCGCGCAAAACCGGCGCTGAAACGCTCATCACCACGTGCCCCACCTGCACCTACACGGTGGCGCAGGCCTGCCTGGGAGCGCCGTCCGAGCGCGGAATCGGCAACCGCCACTACCTGGAGCTGCTGTTCGGCCAGACCATCGACTGGTCGCAGGTGTTCGCCCAGCTGGGCGGCATGTGGGAAGGCGAGTACGGCCCCTGGCTCACGCAGACGTTCTTCGCTTAGGCAAGGGCCCTGCCCTTGCCCTACGCTCGACCCGGGAGAGACGACGAGGCATGACTTTCGATACCGCTCCTGCCGATCGGCGATTGGGGTGCGCCGTGGCCCTTACGCCAGGAAGCGTCCCAGCAGGAAGCCGGCCACCACGCAGAGCGCGGCGAACAGGGCCGACAGGCCGATGAGCCGCGCGTCGCGCTTCTCGCGGCGGACGCGCTCGCGCTCGGCGCGGTTGCGCTCGAGGAAGAAGGAGTACCCGTCCGAGGTGATGACCACGATGGTGCCGCGCTTGCCCTCGGCCTTCGCGGCCAGCGCTCCGGCGTCGATGAGCTCGGCCTGCAGCTCGTCGTCGGGGCGGTAGGGGAAGGCGCAGCGGTACACGAGCTCGCCCTCGACGCTGCACGTCGAGCGCTCGTAGTCGATGAGCCGCGCCAGCTCGCGCTCCTGCGGTATGTTCAAGGAGATGGCCACGCGCACCTCTCGGTCGGGTTCATGATGATGGTTTCCATGATAGCGGGTCGCGGCGGACGGTGGGTGTGGAAAATCGCCGGAGATCAGGAAACGTCCCGGTACCCAGAAGCTCCGGGCGGGCAACGCGGCGTTTGCGCCCCCATACCGCGCCTCTTTCGTCGGTTCTTCGTGAACCTGCTTCCTCAACCCTACCATATGTGCGATAATTCCGTTTCGGTGTGCCAGAGTGCGAATCGGACGTCTTGCGAGGCCGACGCGGATGCGCGCCGCTAGGGGGCAGCCGCCGAGAGCACCGCACGCTGCCGCGAGGCGATTTATCGGAAATGATGGAGGATAGTTACGTGGAGACAAAAGTTGAGGCATTGCAGGATAACCGCGTCAAGGTGACCGTTACCGTCGATGCCAAGGATATCGACGCGCGCATCAAGAAGACCTACAAGGACTTCGCGCACAAGTACAACTTCCCCGGGTTCCGCGCCGGCAAGGCGCCGCGCCCGATCATCGACAACGCGCTGGGAGCCGAGGCGGTCCCCGCCACGGTGACGGACGACGTGGTGAACGAGACCTATCCCCTCGCCATCGACGAATGCAACCTGTACCCCGTGTCGAAGCCGACGTTCGCCGAGGACATGGGCCTCGTGGCGGCCGGCAAGCCGTTCGAGTACTCGCTCGAGGTGGAGGTGAAGCCGGAGCTGGAGCTTTCCAGCTACGAGCCGGTGGAGATCGACATGCCCGCCGAGGGCGCGAGCGACGCCGAGGTCGACGACCAGATCGACCAGCTCCGCGAGCACTACTATGACTACGAGGACGCCGCCGCGGCCACGAAGGTCAAGGAGGACAGCTACCTCGACCTGGGCATGAAGGCCACCGACGACGCCGGCGAGGACATCGCCTCCCTGACCACCCCCACGCGCCTGTACGGCTTGGGCACCGGCCTGTTCCCGGCCGCGTTCGACGCCGAGCTCGTGGGCATGAAGAAGGGCCAGAAGAAGGAGTTCTCCATCGACGTGCCGGCCGAGCCGACCGTCATGACGCAGCCTCTCATGGGCAAGACGTCCAAGATCAACTTCGAGGTCGAGGTGCAGGCCGTCAAGAACAAGGTGCTGCCCGAGGTCACGGACGAGTGGGTCAAGGACACGCTCGGCTTCGAGAACGTGGCCGACCTGCGCACCCGCGTGGCCGACTCCATCCTGGAGCAGAAGGAGGAGGTGCTGCCCCGCATCAAGGAGAACCAGTGCCTCTCCAAGCTGGCAGACCGCCTGCAGGGCGACGTGCCGGAGGCCATGTGCGAGGAGGCCGAGACGAGCCTGCTGCAGGACTTCTTCCAGCAGCTGCAGCGCCAGGGCGTGAGCTTCGACGCCTATCTGAAGCAGCAGGGCATCACGCCCGACCGCTTCAAGGAGGACGTGAAGGCGCAGGCCGCCGACATGACCAAGCAGGACCTCGCGCTCGACGCGTGGGCGCGCCACTACAGCATGGAGGTCACGGACGAGGACGTGGCCGAGGAATTCGTGAAGAGCGGCGTGGAGGATCCGAAGAAGCTCCAGGAGGAGTGGCGCAAAAACGGCCAGCTCCACATGGTGAAGAACGGCATCGCCCGCACGAGGGCCGCCGAGGACGTCATGGAGAAGGCCGTCGTGACCATCGTCGAGCCGGGAGCGGCCGCCGACGACAAGAAGGACGAGAAGAAGCCCGCCAAGAAGGCCGCGGCCAAGAAGACCGCCAAGAAGGACGAGGCCAAGGACGAGGCTACCGAGAAGAAGCCGGCCGCCAAGAAGGCCGCCCCGAAGAAGGCCAAGAAGGACGAGGCCGCCGACGCCGAGAAGGCAGCGGACGCCGAATAGCGCCGCAGGCGGCTCTTCGGACGCGCCCTTCCGGGGGCGCGTCCGCTCGTCTCGCCGAGGGTAACGAAACGGTAGCCTGGCCTTGCGTGGCGGCGAAACGTACATCACTATGGCATTAGACGATTCCGTGCGGTCCCGCCGGGGCCGCGAGCGAAAGCGAGGCAACAAGCTATGAGCTACGATACCAAGGCAGCACTGATCCCCTACGTCATCGAGCAGTCCCCCCGCGGCGAGCGCAGCTACGACATCTACTCCCGCCTGCTGAACGACCGCGTGATCTTCCTGGGCGAGCAGATCGACGACAACGTGGCGAACTCCGTGGTGGCGCAGCTGCTGCACCTGGAGAGCGCCGATCCCGAGAAGGACATCTCCCTCTACATCAACTCGCCGGGCGGCTCCGTCACGGCGGGCCTGGCCATCCTGGACACCATGGACTTCATCAAGTGCGACGTGTCCACCATCTGCCTGGGCGAGTGCGCCTCCATGGCCGCCGTGCTGCTGTCCAACGGCGCCAAGGGCAAGCGCCTGTGCCTCCCGAACTCCATGGTGCTCATCCACCAGCCGTCCGGCGGCGCCCAGGGCCAGCAGACCGAGATCGCCATCGTGGCCGACTTCATGCTGAAGACCCGCAACCGCCTGAACAAGATCCTCGCGGACAACACGGGCCAGACGCTCGAGACCATCCAGGCCGACACCGAGCGCGACAACTACATGACCGCCGAGGAGGCGCTGGCCTACGGCCTGGTGGACCGCATCACCACGTCGCGCGCCGTCGCGTCGGACACCGAAGAGAAGAAGAGCGAATAACCTGTTATGACGAACGAGAGACACGAGGAATTCGCCGGCCGGGACGACATCGCGTGCGCCTTCTGCGGGAAGCACCCGCACGAGGTGGCCGCGATGATCTCGGGCCCCAACGGCATCTACATCTGCGACGAGTGCATATCCGTGTGCGCCGATGCCATGATGCGCGACCTGGGGCTCTCCGTGCCGCCCGAGGCGGCCGCCCCGATGGAGTCCGAGCCGCAGGGCCGCCACGCCAAGCATGCGGGCGAGCCGTACACGGCCGAGGCCGAGCCGGCGCCCGAGGACGTCCTGGCCGACCTGCCCACTCCCCACGAGCTGTACGCGGAGCTCTCCGAGCATGTGGTGGGGCAGGAGGCGGCCAAGCGCGCGTTGTCCGTGGCCGTGTACAACCATTACAAGCGCATCAGCCTGGGGGCCGACGCAGCCGAGGGCGACGTGGAGCTGGCCAAGAGCAACATCATGCTGCTGGGCCCCACAGGCTCCGGCAAGACGCTCTTGGCGCAGACGCTCGCCCGCACGCTGAAGGTGCCGTTCGCCATTGCGGATGCCACCACGCTCACCGAGGCCGGCTACGTGGGCGAGGACGTTGAGAACATCCTGCTCAAGCTCATGACGGCGGCCGACTTCGACATCCCGCGCGCCGAGATAGGCATCATCTACATCGACGAGATCGACAAGGTGGCCCGCAAGGCCGAGAACCTGTCCATCACGCGCGACGTGTCCGGCGAGGGCGTGCAGCAGGCGCTCCTGAAGATCGTGGAGGGCACGGAGGCGAGCGTCCCGCCGCAGGGCGGCCGCAAGCATCCCCAGCAGGAGCTCATCCACATCGACACCACGAACATCCTGTTCATCCTCGGCGGCGCGTTCGTGGGTTTGGCCGGCATCATCGCCGACCGCGTGGGAAAGAAAGGGCTCGGCTTCAACGCCGACCTGCCCGAGTCCAAGAAGCACGCCGAGGCCGAGCTTTTGGCCCAGGTGCTGCCTGAGGATCTGAACAAGTACGGCATGATCCCCGAGTTCGTGGGCCGCATCCCCGTGGTGACGTCCCTGAACGAGCTGTCGGAGGAAGACCTCGTGCGCATCCTCACCGAGCCGAGGAACGCGCTGGTGAAGCAGTACACGAAGATGTTCGACTTCGAGGATTCCACGCTCGTGTTCGAGCCCGAGGCCCTGCGCGCCATCGCGCACGAGGCCGTGGAGCACGGCACGGGTGCCCGCGGGCTGCGCTCCATCTGCGAGCGGGTGCTCATGGACGTGATGTACGACCTGCCCGAGCACGAGGGCGCCACTGCCGTCACCGTGCGCGCGAGCGACATCAAAGGCGAGACGAAGCCGGAGATCGAGCCCGCGGGCGGGGCAGGGGCCCTGCCGATGGGCGACGAGGTGAGCCTGCAGAGCGCATAGCGCGGTCGCGGGATACGGGAGACGAGCGGGCGGATCGCAGACGAGCGGCGCGCCCGCTTTTCGGTTTGAGAGACTTTGAGGACGAAAGAGCAGACCATGGCCGATAACACGAACGAGAAAACCGGGGCGAGGAAGATCGACTACGACTTCGCCGCCCACGAGCGCCCGCTTTTCGAGGCGTGGAAGGATGCCGGCTACTTCCAGCGCGGCGAGGGCTTCGGCGCCAAGAAGGGGCAGCCCTACACCATCGTCATCCCGCCGCCGAACATCACGGGCGTGCTGCACATGGGCCACGCCCTCAACGACACCATCCAGGACACGTGCATCCGCCGCGCCCGCATGCAGGGCCGCCCCACGCGCTGGATCCTCGGCACCGACCACGCCGGCATCTCCACGCAGACCAAGGTGGACAAGAAGCTGGCCGACCAGGGCATCAGCCGCCTGGAGATAGGCCGCGAGGCGTTCATCGAGGCGTGCTACGACTGGTACAAGGAGTACGGCACCACCATCGTGAACCAGATCAAGGGCATGGGCTGCTCGTGCGACTACGACGACGAGCACTTCACGCTGGAGCCGGCCTACGTGCGTGCCGTGCGCAAGCTCTTCGTGGACTGGTACCGCGACGACCTCATCTACAAGGGCAAGCGCATCGTGAACTGGTGCCCCCACTGCACCACGTCCATCTCCGACGACGAGGCCGAGTACGTGGACGAGGCGGGGCACCTGTGGTACCTGCGCTACCCGTTGACCGAGCCGGTGGACGGACTGGAGTACCTCGTGGTGGCCACGACGCGCCCCGAGACGATGCTCGGCGACACGGGCGTGGCGGTGAACCCGAAGGACGAGCGCTTCAAGCACCTCGTGGGCAAGACGGTGACGCTGCCGCTCGTCGACCGCGAGATCCCCATCTTCGCCGACTGGCACGTCGACAGGGAGTTCGGCACCGGCTGCGTGAAGACCACGCCCGCGCACGACCCGAACGACTGGGCCATGGGCGAGCGCAACGGCCTCGAGCGCATCAACATCTTCGACGAGACGGCGCACGTGGTGGAGGGCTACGGGAAGTTCTCGGGCATGGACCGCGACGAGGCCCGCGAGGCCGTCGTGGCCGCGTTCGACGAGCTCGGGCTGCTCGACCACGTGGAGGACCACGATCACTCCGTCATGACGTGCTACCGCTGCCACACGAAGCTCGAGCCCTGGGAGTCCGAGCAGTGGTTCGTGGCCGTGGACGGCCTCAAGAAGGATGCGGCGCGCGTGGTGGAGGACGGCTCCATCCAGTTCCATCCCGAGCGTTGGAAGCAGGTCTACCTCGACTGGCTCGAGAACCTGAAAGACTGGTGCATCTCGCGCCAGCTGTGGTGGGGGCACCGCATTCCCATGTTCTACTGCGACGCGTGCGGCTGGGAGGACGCTTCGGTGGAGGACGTCGAGACGTGCCCCGTGTGCGGCGCCCCGGTGCGCCAGGACGAGGACGTGCTCGACACGTGGTTCTCGTCGCAGCTGTGGCCGTTCGCCACGATGGGCTGGACCGAGGAGGGGGTGGACGCGCCCGAGATGCGCGCCGCGTACCCCACGCAGGTGCTGTCCACCGCGCGCGACATCATGGGGCTGTGGGTGGCGCGCATGGTGATGGCGTCCATGTACTGCACGGATCAGATCCCGTTCGAGCACGTCATCATCCACCCGACGGTGATGGCGGCCGACGGCAAGCCCATGTCCAAGAGCCGCGGCAACGGCGTGGACCCGCTGCGCCTCATGGAGGACTACGGGGCCGATGGCATGCGCTTCGGCCTGCTCATGCAGGTGACGGGCGCGCAGGACCTCAAGTTCAACGAGGAGAAGCTGGAAAGCTCGCGCAACTTCGCGAACAAGATCCGCAATGCCGCGCGCTTCGTCATGATGAACCTGGACGGCTACGAGCCGGGCGAACCCGCGCCCTCGACGCCGGCCGACCGCTGGATCTTCTCGCGCTTGGCGGGCCTCGTGGCGCGCCTGGACGCGGCGTTCGACGGCTTCGAGTTCGGCGAGGCCACGCGCGAGCTGTACGCGTTCTTCTGGAACGAGTTCTGCGACTGGTACATCGAGTTCTCGAAGGCGCGCCTGGGCGCCGGGGCCGACCCGGCGGACCGCCTGGCGTGCCAGCGCAACCTCGTGTTCGTGCTCGACCAGGCGCTGCGGCTGCTGCATCCCATCATGCCGTTCGTGACCGAGGAGATCTACCAGGAGTTGCCCATCGACCGCGAGGGCGCACCGTACCTCATCGGGGCCGCCTGGCCTGACGCGCAGGAGCTGGCGAAGTACGCGGACCCGGAGGCCGAGCGCGCCATCGAGATGGTGTGCGAGACGGTGTCGGCCATCCGCTCGACGCGCGCCCGCTACGGCATCTCGCCGAAGTCCCAGCTGGCCGTGGTCGTGAAGGCCGACGGGGCGGACGCGGCCCTGCTCGAGGCCCAGCGGGGGCTCATAGAGGGCATGGGCAACACGGCGTCGCTCGCCATCGGCGCGCAGGTGGAGAAGCCGGCCGAGTCCAGCGCCGTGCTGGGCGCGGGGCTTGAGGTGTACCTGGTGCTGTCGGGCCTCGTGGACCTCGGCGCCGAGCGCGAGCGCCTCGCGAAGGAGCAGGCCAAGCTCGCCGCCGACGCGGGCAAGCTGGAGAAGAAGCTCTCCAACCCGGGCTTCCTGGCCAAGGCCGCGCCCGAGATCGTGGAGAAGGACCGTGCCAAGCACGCCGAGCTCGCCGACAAGCTTGCTCGCGTGGAGGCCCAGCTGGCGGAGCTGGGGTAGGCGCGGGCGGCAGGCGGGCGCGGGACGTCCGCCTGCCGCAAAGGCGCATCGAGGCACGGGGTCTGTTGGGCGCCTCTTGCGGAAATTGCCTGAACACGGGGGTGCGGTCGGGCAATTTTGGTATAATGACTGACCGTGTCGACGCTTGTTGAGGTCGGCACGGTGCAACGGTCGCCCCCGCGGCGTCTGGCAAGTCGAAGAAAACGAGGTTGAAATGAGCGAACTGCTGTCCCAGTTGTGGACGCCCGAGTTGCAGGCCGCGTTCACCGTGGTCGTCATACTGCTCGTCATTCTGTACGTGCTCTCCATCGTCTGGGTGGTCCGCGACGCGTACCTGCGCGGCTCCTACTGGTACGTGTGGGCCATCGTGGCGCTCATCCCGCTGCTGGGCATCATCGCGTACTGCCTGCTGCGCCCGCCGCTGCTGCAGATCGACCGCGACGAGCAGGAGCTGGAGATCGCGCTCAAGCAGCGCGAGCTCATGAAGTACGGCGAATGCGCGAACTGCGGCTATCCGGTAGAGGCCGACTTCGTGCTCTGCCCGAACTGCCATCAGCGGCTGAAGAACCTTTGCGGCACCTGCAACCATGCGCTCGATCCGTCGTGGACCGTGTGTCCCTACTGCGCCACGCCCGTGGGCGGTGCCGCCCCCGCGCGCCGCAACGCTCCGCGCGCCCGAACGCAGCAGCCGCAGCAAGCGGCTCCCCAGCAAAGGCAGGCCCGGACCCGCTCCCCGCAAGGCGAGCATCCCGCCCCGTAACCCGCGCTGTCGAAGAAGCCGCCTCGTTTACCGGGGCGGCTTTTTATGCTGCGCCGGTGCCTGCCGCCTGCCGGCCTGCCGCCTGCTGCGGCGTCTGTTGAAACCGTGTGCTCGGAGGGCCCTCCGGCCGTTCGTGGCATACTGAGCCCGGGCTGCGCACTCAAGACGCAGCCATACCGATCGTGCAGGCGCTTTGTGCGCGCCCGGCACAGGAAAGGAACCATCATGAATATCGTACTTCCCGACGGCTCGCGCAAGGAGCTCGCCGACGGCGCTACCGTCGCGGACGTGGCCGCCTCCATCGGCGCGGGCCTTGCCAAGGCCGCGCTCGCCGGCATCGTGAACGACCGGCCGGTCGACCTCTCCGCGCCCGTGGCCGAGGGCGACTCCGTAGCCATCGTCACCGCCAAGAGCGACGAGGGCCTGGAGCTCCTGCGCCATTCCACGGCGCACGTCATGGCCGCCGCGCTCGTCGACCTCTACGGCGACGTGCAGTTCGGCGTGGGACCGGCCATCGAGGGCGGCTTCTATTACGACGTGAAGACGGGCCGTGCGCTCTCGCCCGACGACTTCGCCGCCATCGAGGCCCGCATGGCCGAGATCGTGAAGTCCGACGAGCCCTTCGAGCGCCGCGTGGTCACGCGCGCCGAGGCCGAGGAGATCTTCGCGAACCAGCCGTTCAAGCTGGAGCTCATCGCCGAGCTTCCCGAGGACGCCGTCATCACCACGTATACCATCGGCAAGTTCACCGACCTCTGCCGCGGGCCGCACCTTCCCTCCACCGGCAAGCTGGGCGCGTTCAAGCTCACGAAGCTCGCCGGTGCGTACTGGCGCGGCGACGCCGAGCGCGAGATGCTCACCCGCATCTACGGCACGGCGTTCTTCAAGCAGAAGGAGCTGGACGAGCACGTGCGCAACCTGGAGGAGGCCGAGAAGCGCGACCACCGCAAGCTGGGACGCGAGCTGGGCATCTACGTCATGGACCCGCTGGCGGGCGCCGGTCTGCCGCTGTACCTCCCCAAGGGCGCGCGCATCATCCGCACCCTGCAGGAGTGGCTGCGCCGCGACCTGTACACGCGCGGCTACGAGGAGGTCATCACCCCGCACATCTACAACGCCGACGTGTGGAAGACCTCGGGCCATTACGGCTTCTACAAGGAGAACATGTACTTCTTCGAGATCAACGAGGGCGACGACGAGAACCCCCGCATGACCGAGTACGCCGTGAAGCCCATGAACTGCCCGGGCCACGTCATGCTGTACAAGAGCGAGCTGCATTCCTACCGCGACCTGCCGCTGCGCTACTTCGAGTTCGGCACGGTGTACCGCCACGAGATGAGCGGCGTCGTGCACGGCCTGCTGCGCGCCCGCGGCTTCACCCAGGACGACGCGCACGTGTTCTGCACGCGCGACCAGGTGGTGGACGAGGTGGTGGCCATCCTCGGGCTCGTGGACCATATCATGTCCACGTTCGGGTTCGAATACGAGGCCGAGATCTCCACGCGTCCCGAGAAGTCTATCGGCACCGACGACATGTGGGAGCATGCCACAAACGCGCTCAAGGAAGCATGCGAGCGCCACAGCCTGTCCTACGACATCAACGAGGGCGACGGCGCGTTCTACGGCCCGAAGATCGACATCAAGGTGAAGGACGCCATCGGCCGCACCTGGCAGTGCTCCACCGTGCAGGTGGACTTCAACATGCCCGAGCGCTTCGGGCTCACCTACCGCACCGAGGACAACACCGAGGAGCGCCCCTGGATGCTCCATCGCGCCATTTTCGGCTCCATCGAGCGCTTCTTAGGCATCCTTATCGAGCACTACGCGGGCGCGTTGCCGCTGTGGCTGGCTCCTGTGCAGGTTGCCGTGCTGCCGCTGGCCGACCGTCACAACGAGGCGGCCCATGATCTAGCCTTGAAGCTGGCTGATGCGGGCGGTCGCGTGGAGGTGTACGACCAGAACGAGCCCATGCGCGTGAAGATCGCGAAGGCCCAGAGCCAGAAGATCCCGTACATGGTGGTGCTCGGCGACAAGGAGATCGAGAACGGCACGGTCAGCGTGCGCGAGCGCCACGAAGGCGACCTCGGCGCGTGGGACGTGAAGAAGCTGGTGCAGGCCATCAAGGACGCCGCGCTGTAGCGGCGCGCCGGGCGGAGGCATACCGCGCCGCCGGGCTCGGTCGCGCGGTATGCCCGAGCGGCGGCGCACCGTGTCCCAACCTCGCTTCGAACGGAAGCCCCCGCCTGGTCGGGGGCTTCTTTCGTGCTTGCCGAACAGTGCGGGGGCCGGTATGATGGCTTCATGTCCATTCAAGGTAGGGGAGGGGAACGTTTCATGAAGAGGATCAAGATAGCCGCCGTCTGCGCCGCCGCGCTCATGGTGCTGTGCCTGGGGGCGCTTGCAGGATGCGGGCCGAACGACGAGGAGGTCATCCGCAACGGGGTGGCCGAGGAACTGGACGGGCTGAAGAACCTGGACGAGGCAGCGCTCGCCGACCTCATGTCCGGTGCGGACGTTGCGGACCTGTCCGAGTTCGGCATCGATGCGAACGAGTTCATGAAGGCTTACCTGGCCGGCTTCGATTACCGTATCGGCGACGTGACGGTCGACGGCAAGGAGGCCCATGTCGACGTGGCGCTCACGTGCAAGAGCTATGCCGCCTACGAGCAGGCGCTCGAGGATGCTGCGGCGAAGCTGGCCGAGGACGAGTCGTTCCTCGAGCTTCCCGAGGCCGAGATGAACCAGAAGATCGGGGAGACCGTCATGGAGGCCACCGCGGCCATCGAGCCGGTCGATGCCGGCTCCGTCACGATCGACTACACGCTCGAGGGAAGCACCTGGACGCCCACCGAGCAGTCCACCCGCAACATAGCCGAGGTCCTGTTCGGTTAGGCGGGAGCGTGGAATACGGCTGGGGATTGCGGCGCTCATGGCGGGCCTGCTGCTCATGGGGCTCGTGTTCGTGGTGACGGGCGTCCAGATGGCCTGCAGCCGCTGGCGGCATGCGCTCGCCGGCGCCGCAGGGCTACCGGAGCGCGAGCGCGAAGCGAGCGGCGTGGCGCAGGCGACCCGCGTAGGCGGTGTGCTGCTCATCGTCGTCGGAGCGGGCGTCGTGGGCCTCGGCGGCTGGCAGGCTTGGGCGTCCTACACGCCCGAGAGCGACGGCATGCTGACGGTGGCCGGCGTGTTCCTGGTGCTTGTCGACCTGTTCGTGGTCTGGGCGCTGCGTGCCGCGCGCCAGGAATACGAGGACGGCTCCCGCTAGCAGTTCGTCCAAAAGCTGGCGCGATCCGTCCGGCTGCCAGCCGGCCCGTTTCGCGCCGTCCTTCAGGAACGGGGCCCGTCGTCCCCGTTCTCGTCGTGCCCCGCACGTGTGCCGTACCGGTCGCGCAGGGCAGACTCCCGCATCTCCCGCGCGTCCTCGAACAGCCGACGCGCGTCCTCGCGGCTGACGCCCATGCGCTCGGCCGCGCCGCCCAGCTCGTTCATGCGGCGTCGGTACTCCCTCACGGCATGCTCGGCAACAAGACGCCGCCGTTCCTCGCGGCGCTGCTGCCTGTCGGCCAGCCGGGGGCCGTCGCCGTCGGGATCGGCGTCGTCCACGAGCGCGCGGCGTGCCATCTCCTGAGAGGCGAGGTCCAGCGCCTCGTCGATGGCGCGCTTGCGCGCCGAGGCTCGCTGAAGCAGCGCCGCACGGTCCTGCCAGTCCAGGTCCTCGAAGCTGCGCCCCTCGTGTCGTGCCGCCAGCCGCTCGAGCGCCGCCTTGCGGGCGAGCATCCGCTCCAGCTCCCAGTGCTCGCGCAGGATGTCGCCGATGTCGCGCGGGCTGTGCGCTATCTCGCGCACAGCCTCGATGGGCTTCGCGTCGGCCACGCGGTAGGTGAGCATGCCCAGAAGCGGCATGAGGAACACGGTGATGGCGCCGGCCGCCACGAGCACGCTGGCCGTCTCCTGCGGCATGGCGCCCGCGCTCACGGCTACCGACGTGACGGCCACGATGATGGGCAGCGCCGTCGTGCAGTACAGCGCGATGGTCAGGCGGTTGTGCGTCGATATGTCGCGCGTGTCCTTGCCGGTTGAGAGTGCGGCGAAGATGGGCACCGCGCGGATGAGCAGCAAAAGCGCGATGAAGCCCACCAGCACCTCGGGCTGCTGGAACACCGCCGCCAGGTCGATCTTCGCGCCGGACACCACGAAGAAGATAGGTATGAGGAAACCGTACGCCACGCCGTCCAGCTTGTGCTCGAGCGCGTGGTCGCCCTCGGGGATGATGTAGCGGAGCACGAAGCCCGACGCGAACGCTCCCAGCACGATGTCGAGGTCGAACGCGGCCGACAGGGCCACCAACCCCACCAGCAGGAGCACCGTCACGCGCATCATAGTCTGCGAGGTGCCCTCGGCGTTGGCGGTGAGGAAGCGGAACAGCCGGTGGCCGGCCTTCTTCGCCTTGGCGGGCACCACCGCCACCAGCACGCACAGGGCCATGAACGCCATCAGGATGAGCACGGTCTTCCACTCGGCGCGCGTCGACAGCAGAAGCGCCATGGCGAGCACCGGGCACAGCTCGCCCCACGTGCCGTAGGCCAGGACGGACTCGCCCACGCGCGTGCCCATGAGCTCGCGCTCCTTCAGGATGGGCATGAGCGTGCCGAGCGCCGTGGTGGTCAGCGCGATGGCCACGGCCACGGACTCTATCTCGTTCGCGAACAGGCCGCTGGCGAAATGCACGAACAAAAAGGCCAGCACGATGGACACGACCCAGGTGGCCAGGCCCCGCTTGCCTTGGGAACCGGTGAGGCTCTTCGGGTTTATCTCGTAGCCCGCCAGCAGGAACAGGAAAGCCAGGCCCAGGTCGGACAACAGCCCTACCGAGTCGGTGAGCTCTATGGCGCCCGCGAGGTTCGGCCCGAGCACGGCGCCGGCGATGAGCAGGAACACCGTCTCGGGGATGAGCTTGCCGGGGATGAGCTTGGCGAGGATGGGACACGCCGCCGCGACGAGCGCGATGATGGCGAGCGAGATGAGGTCGACGGGCATGGAGGGCCTTTCGGGCGTGCGAGAACGACGTTTGCAGACGAACGATGCCATTGTAGCGCAACGGAGGGGGAGGGCGTCGTGGTATGCTTAGGGCGCACGCAGAGCACGTACCGCCCGCCGCCCCCGCGGCGCGGGCGAGCGGGAAAAGGAGCGAACCCCATGATCGTCACCGCCGAGGTCTCCGCCGAGGACCGCCGTCCCCGTTCCGTCCCAGGGTGGACGCGGGCCCATGGCTAAACGGGAGGAGCTGCTGGAGCGCCGGCTGGCACAGGCATCCCCGTTCAAGCGACAGGCGTTCCTCGCCCTGGAGGACGTGCGCGCGGCGCGCGGCGCAGCGCGGGCGGTGGGTATCGCGCTGTTCGCGCTCATCGTGGCGAACGCGCTGCTCGTGTTCGCCGAGCCGCAGCTGGACGTGTCGTCGGGCGTGTCGCATGCGCTGCTCGTGTTCGGGCTGGCCTCGAGCGCGTGCTTCGCGGTTGAGTATGGCGCGCGCCTATGGGTGGCCGACCTCGTGCATCCTTGCTGCGGGCCCGTGAAGGCGCGGCTGCGCTACGCGCTCTCGCCCATGGGGCTCGTCGACCTGCTGGCGTTCCTGCCGGGGCTGCTGGTGCTGGCGGTGCCGGTGTCCGCCTCGGCGCTCAACGCCGCGCGCATCATCCGCCTGCTGCGGCTCGTCAAGCTGTCGCGCTACATGCGCGGGCTGCGGTCCATCGCGCGCGTGTTCGCGAAGCGCCGCCAGGAGATCGTCGCCGCGTTCACGGTGCTGGGGCTGCTCACCGTCACGGCCAGCGTGCTCATGTTCGAGGTGGAGCATCCGGTGCAGCCCGACAAGTTCGACAGCGTGCTCACGGGCATGTACTGGGCCATGACCACTATCACCTCAACGGGCTACGGCGACCTCGTGCCCCTGACGGCGGCGGGGCGCCTCGTGGGATTCCTCACCATGCTGCTGTCCATCGGCGTGGTGGCCATCCCGGCGGGCATCTTCTCGGCCGGCTTCGTTGCCGAGTTCCGCGCGCAAGACGCGCGGGCCCGCGCAAGGTGCGGTGCGGACGAGGGGGATGCGCGCGACGGCGATGGGGAGCGTGTCGACGGGTGCTGCGACGACGGCGTCGAGGCCGATGCCGACGACTTGTAGGGGCCCGGCGGGGGCGCAGGCGCAGCCCGTCGCTTGACGGGGCATCACCTGCGGCACGGCTACCCCGCCGTCTGCGTGCCGGGCGCAGCGGCACCCCGGGGCTTGCGACGCGCTCCGCCTCGTTGTCTGCGGCGTGGTCGCGCATCACGCCGATCTCGCCTGCGCATCCCCGTGATCGCCGAGGCGGCCCGGCTGCTATCCTGCCAGGTAACGCTCGAGCGCGGGCCAGGCGCGCAGGGCCTCGGCGTAGCCCTGCTCGTAGAGGGCCATGAGCTTGGCCTGGTCCTTCTCCATGCTCGACACCGTGACGGGCTCCGGCGGGCGGATGAGGAAGAGGAGGCCCTCGTCGTGCAGGCAGGGCAGGGCCCGGTACAGGCGGTTGTACTCGTAGTGGCGATGCTGCAGGCGGTCGACGTAGAAGGGGAAGTCGGCGTAGCGCTGGCGCAGGAGCGCCATGAGCTTGTTCGGGCCCTTCAGGTAGTCTTCGGCTTGCGTGAGCACCACGATGCGCTTGGCGGGGCCGGTGAGCAGCGAGTAGATCACGGGCACGCTGTCGCACGTGCCGCCGTCCAGCAGGTGCTTGCCGTCCACCTCCACGATCTGGCTCACAAGCGGCATGGACGACGAGGCTATGAGGTAGTCGACGTCGGCCAGGGCGTCGGAGAACTCATGGTAGTCGGCCTCTCCCGAGTCCAGGTCGCTCGACACGGCCACGAGGCGCATCGGCGAGCTGTTGAAGGCGGCGTAGTTGAAGGGCTCCAGCTGGTTGGGTATCACGTTGAAGGCGAAGTCGCGCCCGCAGGCGTTGCCCGTGCGCACGAAGCTCTTCAGGGAAAGGTAGCGCCAGTCGCCCGCGTACTTCACGTTGAGGTAGCAGGAGCGGCCCGCGTCGCCGGCCACGTAGTTGTAGCCGCAGAGCGCGCCCGCCGACACGCCCACCGTGCGCTCGCAGAACAGCCCGCGGTCCATGAAGGCGTCCAACACGCCGGCCGTGAACTGGCCGCGCATGGCCCCGCCCTCCAGCACGAGGTCGACGGGCGTCACGGCATGCCCGCGCCAGGCGGGCTCGTGGAGGTCGCGGGGGTCGGTGCGGGGGAGGCGTGCGGTCGTGTCGCTCATGCGGGATCCTTTCTGCGTGCTCGCGTCCTATTATAGCGCAGCGGCCCCAACGGCGGCACGCGCTGTAGCCTAATCGGGAGGCGCCGTTCGCCTTGCCAGCTGGCCGGGACCGGTCGCGCTCGCAGCGCCCTGCACGAGGGCGGGCACGCCGCTTCTCCGGCCGAGGGGACGGCGGCCGCAGCCCTTTTCCCGCATCTGTGAAGTAACCATGGAGCGCCCTGCCGGCGATCGGCCGTTCGCGGGGCGAAAATGTCGGGAAACCCAAGTTTTATGCCCTAAACCGTAACAATTAGATGCACAGTTGAGCGAAGGCGTTTACAATACGGGCAGAACAAACTGATCGCGCGCCCGCCGGGCGCCGCGAGAGACGGTGCCCGCGGCACCGCGAGCAGGGCCGTGCGAGCGGCCGAGACTATAAGGAGGCTTTACATGAGCGAGGTCGTTTCTTCTTCCGATTTCCAGTCCAAGGTGCTCGACGCGCAGGGTCCCGTGCTGGTGGACTTCTTCGCCACGTGGTGCGGCCCGTGCAAGATGCTGGCGCCCACCATCGACGAGATCGCGGCCGAGCAGGCCGGCAAGGCGTCCGTCTACAAGCTTGACATCGACCAGAGTCCCGACATCGCCCAGAAGTACGGCGTGATGAGCGTGCCCACGCTCGTCGTGTTCGAGAACGGCCAGGTGAAGAAGCAGGCTGTGGGCGTGCAGCCCAAGCAGAACATCCTGTCGATGCTGGCCTAGCGCCGCCTCGCCGCAGGTTCCCGGAAGCGCCGGCCGCCTTGGGCAGCCGGCGCTTCCTTGTGCTCGGGGAGGCAAAGGGAGACAAAGGGACGGGGATAACGTCACGTTCTTTGAAGTCCTCGGATCTCGTTAATCGCTTGGGAATGTGACGTTATCCCCGTCCCCTTGTCTCCCTCCCCCACGCATCCTGCCGCTCGTGCGCCCCTGCGGTCAGCCCAGCACCCAGGCGCGGTAGTAGTCCCAGCGCGCCGCGTGCGGGCCCTCCTCGACGGCGGTGAGCAGGTAGGTGCCAACCGCGAGGCGCGGCTCGAGGCCCTGCCGGGCCGCCTCGGCGAACAGTGCGGGGGCGTTGCTGCGGTTCGGGTCGTCCGGGTCAACCAGCAGCAGGCACTCGCGCCCCTCCCCGGCGCCCGGCGCATCCCGCTCCCAAACGGCGCCTGCGCGCGTGGGCGTGTCGGCTACCATCTCGAACACGGTTCCCGGGTCCGCTGCGTCCACGAGCACGGCGAAGCGCCAGGGCTCGTCCACGAGCAGGGGCCAAAGGGCCGGGTCGGCGTAGTCGATGGCGTCGAGGCGGGCGATGCCCGGCGCGCCGGGCCGCATGCCCGCCGCCTCCAGCTCCTCGGCCCGTGCGTTCAGGACACGCTGCCGCGCCAGGCGGGCCCGCATGGCCTCCAGCTCGGCGATGCGCTGCTCCACGTCGCGGGCCGTGCGGTCGAGTGCGTCGTCCAGGTCGCGTGCCGAGAGCGTACGGTAGCCCGCCAGCTCGCGCACCGGCACGCCCAGGCGACGGTAGAACGCTATCTCGCTCGCGTCGATGAGGTCGTGCAGGGCGTACTGCCGGTAGTCGTTGCCGCGGTTGCGGCCGGCGCGCACGAGCCCCTCGCGCTCCCAGTAGCGCAGCGTCGACGGTGCCACGCCCAAGTAGCGTGCCGCGTCCTTGATATCGTACAGCACGGGTTCCATGACGCGCTCCCTTTCCGTTTGGAGATTTGGGGGAGGTGGGCAGGGCGCCCCTTTACCTTAAAGTCGCTTTAAGGTTTAGAGTATCATGCGGCAATGGCCAAGACAAGCCCCGCCCGCGCAGCGAGGCGTTGGCGGAGGGGGTGCCCCTTGGGGGCGCGGTAGAGCACCGGCGGAGTGGAAAACCATGATCAAGAAGAATATGTTGAAAGAGTACCTGCGCTACATCCTGCCCACGATGCTCACGTTCACGCTCGCCAGCGTGTACAGCATCGTGGACGGCATGTTCGTGGGTCACGCGGTGGGCGATGCGGGCGTCGCGGGCATCAACGTGGCGTTCCCGCTCGTGGCCTTCGTCATGGCCGTGGGCACGGGCATCGGCATGGGCGGCGGCGTGATATCGTCCATCGCGCGCGGCGCGGGCGACGAGGCGAAGTCGCGGCGCGCGGTAGGCACGACGTTCGTCATGCTGCTGGCGGCCGCACTGCCTGTCATGGCGCTGCTGCTGTTCGCGGCCGAGCCCATCTGCCGGCTCCTGGGAGGCCAGGGCGGCACGCTCGAGCAGGCCGTGGCGTACACGAGCGTCATCGCGTGGGGCGTGCCGTTCCAGATCTTCGTCACGGGATGCACGCCGCTCATCCGCAACCAGGGGCGCGTGGGCTTCGCCATGGCGGTGCAGGTGTTCGCGGGCCTGATGAACGTGGTGCTGGACTACGTGTTCGTCATGCTGATGGGCTGGGGGACGGCCGGCGCCGCCGCGGCCACGGCGGTGTCGCAGGCTGCGGCGTTCGTGCCGGTGCTCGCGTTCTTCCTGCTGAGGAAAAACCGCATCGCGCGGGCCGACCTGCGCCCGGACGGCAAGATCGTCGCCCACGCGCTGAAGCTGGGCATGGCGCCGTTCGGCCTGACGCTGCTGCCCGAGGCCACGGTGGTGGCCATCAACGTGAACCTGTCGGCCTACGGCGGCGAGACGGCGCTCGCGGCCTACGCCGTGGTGTCCTACACCGCCTGCGTCATCCAGATGCTCATCCAGGGCGTGGGAGACGGCTCGCAGCCGCTCATCTCCAAGCACTACGGCGCGGGCGATGCCGACGGCGTGCGGCGGTTCAGGAACACGAACTACCTCATAACCATCTCGCTGGGCGCGCTGGGGCTTCTGGCCATGTACCTGCTGCGGAACCTTGTGCCTCTGGTGTTCGGCTCGTCGGCCGAGACGGCCGCCATCGTGGCGTACGCGTTGCCCATCTTCTCCATGGCGTATGTGTTCTACGGGTTCACGCACGCGTCCACGTCGTACTTCTACGCGGTGGACGACGCCCGCGCCTCGAACGCCATCGTATACGGCGAGGCGGTGCTCGTGGTGCTGGTGGTGTTCGGCATCGTGCGGGTGGCGGGCGTCGACGGCATCTGGTTCTCCGTGACCATCGTGCAGATGATGCTGGCCTGCGCGGCCGGGGCGCTGCTGCGCTACCGGCACCGGAGGCGCGCCGCGCAGGCCGCCCCGGCCCCGCAGCCGGTGGGCGAGGGCTGCTAGCAGCGGCTGCGCACGACCTGGTTAGGCTGCCGCGCGCTGGCCGACCCGGGCTGTGCTGTCGTACGACCCGGGCCGGCTCTGGTCGGCATGCGATCGGTGCGGGCCGGAGGGGGCGGTCAGCGGAGGGCCGGCATGCGGCTGGCCTCCTGCTGCTCAACGAGGGGCTTGAGGTAGCCGTAGCCCTCGGCGTCCATGCGCTCGAGCGGCACGAAGCGCAGGGCGGCGCCGTTGATGCAGTAGCGCAGCCCGCCCGCCTCGGCGGGGCCGTCGGTGAACACGTGGCCCAGGTGCGCATCGCCCGCGCGGCTGCGCACCTCCGTGCGCAGGGTGCCGAAGCTGCGGTCCAGATGCTCGGTGACCACGTCCTTCGAGAGGGGGCGCGAGAACGCGGGCCAGCCGCAGCCGGAGTCGAACTTGTCCGCGCTGGCGAACAGGGGCTCGCCGCTGGTCGCGTCCACGTAGATGCCCGGCTCGAACGTGCGGTCGTAAGGGTGGGCGAACGGGCGCTCCGTGGCGCCCTCTCGCACGACGCGGTACTGCTCGGGCGAGAGGGCGCGGCGCAGCTCTTCGTCGGGCGGCGCCGCGTAGCCTTGCGCGCGGATGGCGTCGGCCACGCCGGCCGCGTCGAGGGGGCCGGCAGCGCCTGGGGCGCCGGGGCCGTCGGCTGAAGGCGCGCCGAGGGCATCGTCCGCGCCATCGTCCGCGCCGCCCGCGCCGGCGTCGCCCGGATTGCGCGCTTCGCCGGCAGAGGTGCCCTGCGTTCCAGGCGCATCGGCCCCGGCCCCGGGGATGGCGCCCATCACCGCCGGATCATCGGGCGATTCGCACAGGCCGTCGAACTGGATGCACGGCTGCCCTTCCGCAAGCCCCATGCGCCGTGCGAACGCCTCGGCGGCGGCCAGGTCGATGTGGCAGTAGCCGTGCGGGTTCTTGCCCAGGTAGTCCTGGTGGTAGTCCTCGGCTGCGTAGAAGCCGTCGAGAGGCTCGATCTCGGTGACGATGGGCTCGGTGTAGCGCGCCTGCTGGCGGCGCAGCGCCGCCTCGATGGCGGGCAAGTCGGCCTCGTCTTGCCAGTAGATGCCGCTGCGGTACTGCGTGCCCGCGTCGTTGCCCTGGCGGTTAAGGCTCGTGGGGTTCACGACCTCGAAGAAGCCGTCGAGCAGCACGTCGGTGGGCAGGATGCGCCGGTCGTAGGTCACGGCCACCGTCTCGGCGTGGCCCGTGTTCCAGTTGCACACGTCGCGGTAGCTGGGATTCTCGGTGGAGCCGTTAGCATAGCCCGCTACCGTGCGCCGCACGCCGGGCAGGCGCTTCAGGAACGCCTCGAGCCCCCAGAAGCAGCCGCCGGCCAGGTAGAGCGTGTGCAGGTCCTCGCCATCCGTCCCGCCGCGGCGGCCCGCACCCGCCTGCTCGCCTTTGTGCGGGTGCGGGCCGCCAGCCGACGCGCCGTGCGGGTGCGCGCTGCGTGCGGGAGACGATCCGGCCGGGTGGTTCGTGTTCTCAGCGTCCATGGAACGTTCCTTTCCTCGCTTGGTCGCATCCATGGTAGTGCGCCCTGCGGGCGCGCGGCGCCGCCTTCGCGAAACCGTCACGCACGCGTTGAGCACGCGGGGCCCGGCGCGGCATGACGGTTCGCCAACCGAATCCTGCTTATTCGGCGTAAAGTGGTGCCGATCTTGTGACAATTAGGCGACGAGCCCTATACTGGATGCAAAGCAAAGGTTCCGCGATAGGAGGCTTCCCATGACAGAGGAACCCAACAACGACACGTCCGCCGCGTGCAAGGCGGACGGAGCGCAGGAGAAGGCCATCGACGTCGCCGTCATCGGCGCCGGCCCCGCCGGGCTGACGGCCGGGCTCTACGCTGCGCGCGCCGGGCTGGAGACCGTGCTGTTCGAGCGCATCGCGCCGGGCGGGCAGCTGGCCCAGACCGAGCACATGGAGAACTACCCGGGCTTCCCCGACGGCACGAACGGCTTCGAGCTGGCCTTCTCCATGAAGCAGCAGGCCGACCGCTTCGGCGTGCGCAACGTGGGCGAGGAGGTGCTGGGCGTGGACTTCACCCAGAATCCGAAGGTGCTCAAGACCGCGTTCAACGAGTACCGCGCCAACAGCGTGATCATCGCCACCGGCGCCCGCCCGCGCAAGCTGGGGCTGGAGCTGGAGGAGGAGCTGCAGGGCCGCGGCGTGTCGTACTGCGCCACGTGCGACGGCAACTTCTTCCGCGACAAGACCGTCATGGTGGTGGGCGGCGGCAACACGGCTGCGGGCGATGCCATCTACCTCTCGCGCATCTGCAAGAAGGTGTACCTGGTGCACCGCCGCGACAAGCTGCGCGCCACCGCCATCTACCACAAGCGCCTGGAGGACCTGCCGAACCTGGAGTTCGTGTGGAACGCCGTGCCGCGCAAGCTCGTGGCCGACGAGGGCGCGCTCGCAGGCGTGCGCGTTGAGATGCTCGAGACGGGGGAGGAGCGCGACATCGCCGTGGACGGCCTGTTCGTGGCCGTGGGCACCGAGCCGAACACCGAGTTTCTGGCCGGTGCGCTGACGACGGACGAGACGGGCTACATCGTGGCCGGCGAGTCGGGCGAGACGGAGGTTCCCGGGGTCTACGTGGCCGGCGACGTGCGCACGAAGTTCCTGCGCCAGGTGGTCACCGCCGTGGCCGACGGGGCGCTGTGCGCCGAGGAGGCTGCGGAGTACCTGGCCATCTAGGGGAGGCGCCGCAGGAGGGGCTGCGCTTTGCGCCGCTCTCTGATATCATGAACCAGTTACCGTAACGGCGCCCGGTGCCTTGTGCACCGGGCGCTCGCCGCGCGCGGGGCGAGCGCCGCGCAACCACGTTCAAGAAGGACATATCCCATGCAGGAAACGGACATGCGAGAGAAGCTCGAGAAGATCATCCAGGCTTACGAGGACCTCCAGGGGCGCATGGGCGACCCGGCCGTGCTCGCAGACCAGAAGGAGTACAACCGGCTGGCAAAGGAGTACGCGAGCCAAGGGCCGCTGGCGAAGAAGGCCCGCGAGTACGTGCAGGCCTCCGACGACCTGGCGGCGGCCAAGGAGATGCTCGCGGACCCCGATATGAAGGAGTTCGCCCAAGAGGAGATCGCCGGCATCGAGGCACGCCTGCCCGCGCTCGAGGAGGATATCAAGTTCATGCTCATCCCGGCGGACCCCGCCGACGACAAGGACATCATCGTGGAGATCCGCGCGGCCGCCGGCGGCGACGAGGCCGCCATCTTCGCGGGCGACCTCTACAAGATGTACGAGCGCTTCGCGGGCGCGCAGGGTTGGAAGACCGAGACCATGGACGTGTCGGCCTCCGAGGCCGGCGGCTTCAAGGAGATCCAGTTCAAGGTCAAGGGCGACAAGGTGTACTCGGTCATGAAGTTCGAGAGCGGCGTGCACCGCGTGCAGCGCGTTCCCAAGACCGAGAGCCAGGGGCGCATCCACACGTCCACGGCCACCGTGGCGGTGCTGCCCGAGGCCGACGAGGTGGAGGTCGACATCAACGAGAACGACCTGCGCATCGACGTGTACCGCGCCGGCGGCCCGGGCGGCCAGTGCGTGAACACCACCGACTCGGCCGTGCGCATCACGCACTTGCCGAGCGGTTTGGTGGTGCAGTCGCAGGACCAGAAGTCGCAGCTGCAGAACAAGATCGCGGCCATGGCCGTGCTGCGCGCGCGCCTGTACGAGAAGATGCTGGCCGAGCAGCAGGCCGCCGAGGGCGCCGAGCGCCTGGCGCAGATCGGCTCGGGAGACCGCTCGGAGAAGATCCGCACCTACAACGGCCCGCAGGACCGCGTGACCGACCACCGCATCGGCTACAACGGCACCTACAACGGCGTGCTTCTGGGAGACGGCCTGGGCGACGTGATCACTGCGCTGCAGGCTGCCGACCGCGCGCAGAAGCTCGAGGCGGCTGTGTAAGCTCGTACTCGGCCGTATCCCACATCGGCCGGCATGCGGCAGAACGCGCTCCGAAGTCACCGTTTTGGCCGCGGTGAAGCCTTTTCGCCGCGATAGGGGCCTTGTTTTCGACGGAGCCTCGGAACGACGAGAATCGACATGTGCTTGACCTGGCCTTCTCCGGAAGGGTTGTGGCACAGTGGGGCTGCGCGTCGAAAACGGGCTTCACAACGGCCAAAACGGTGACTTCGGAGCGCGAGAAACCGTAGGCTCGCTTCAAAGCGGGGCTTGACGGGGGCGGTTCCGGTACCTGCAAGATTCGGTTCGAAGGGGATATGGTCGTGGAGAACGACATCTGGACCATCAAGGCTGCGCTCGACTGGACGGTCGGGTACCTTGAGCGCAAGGGCGACGAGAGCCCGCGCATCTCGGCGCAATGGCTTCTGTCCGAGGCGTGCGGCCTGTCCCGCATCGAGCTCTACGCCAACTTCGAGCGCCCGCTGTCGATGGACGAGCGCGACGCGCTGCGCGGCTACGTTACGCGCCGCGGCCGAGGCGAGCCCTTGCAGTACATCACCGGCGAGGTGGGGTTCCGCCACATCACGGTGCGCGTGCGCCCCGGCGTGCTCATCCCGCGGCCGGAGACCGAGGTGCTCGTGAGCGAGGCGCTCGCGCTCCTGCCCCCGGCGCCGCGCCCGCGCGCGAAGGACGAGGAGGCCGAGGCGCCCGCCGAGGGCGAGGCCGTGCTGGCCGATGCCGCGGACTCCGATTGCACCGAGGCGTCCCCGGCGCCCGCCGAGACGTCCGCGCCCGAACCGCTCCTCGTGGCGGACCTGTGCACGGGCTCTGGCTGCATTGCCTGCTCCATTGCCTACGAGCATCCGCTCGCGCGCGTTTTCGCCACCGACATCGCACCCGAGGCCGTCTCTCTCGCGCGCGAGAACGCCGCGTCGCTCGGGCTGGAAGGGCGCGTGAGCGTGGTCGAATGCGACCTGGGCGAGGGGCTTCCCGCCGAGGTCGTGGGCGCGCTCGACCTCGTGGCGTCGAACCCGCCCTACGTGCCCACAGCCGTGCTCGCCGGCCTCCCGCGCGAGGTGGCCGCCTACGAGCCTGCGCTCGCGCTCGACGGCGGCGCCGACGGGCTCGACGTGTTCCGCCGCCTGCTGGCGTTCTGCGCCCGTGCGCTCAAGCCGGGCGGAGGCTTCGCCTTCGAGCTGCACGAGACCTGCCTGGACGACGCGGCCCGTCTGGCCGCCGAGGCGGGCTTCGTGGACGTGCGCACCGTGTCCGACCTCGCCGGCCGCCCCCGCGTGCTCGCGGGCCGTTCCGCGCGAACCTAGCTGCGGGCGGTACGCATCTGAAAGGTTCGCCCGCGGCCGGCGCGGCTCGCGCGAGCGGCTTCCCACCGCTATGCGGCTCGCGCGAGCGGCCACCCTGCGCCGCACGGCGATTCGCGTGTCGGGGCGCCGTTGGGGGCTGCGGTATGGTGAGAGGGCCTATAATGGAGCGGTTGCACGTTGGTGAGGGGAAGGGGATCGCATGAGCAAGATCGTCAACGAGCCGAAGAACACGTTCCCGCTGTTCGTGAAGGTGCGCGAGCAGCTGGAGCACCGGGCGCTGTGGCTCTACCTGCTGGTGGACGAGGCGCGCAAGCACGGGCTGCCCGACGACGCGTTCGCGGCCGATGCCGTGAAGCGCTGCGGGCTGTACCAGGGCGCCGAGATCGTTGAAAAGAGCGGCACGAAGAGCCTGAAGGGCCTGAAGAAGGTGCTGTTCACGAAGAGTGCGCAGATCGTGTTCGAGATGAAGGTGGTGGAGAGCACCGACGACAAGCTGTCCATCGACTTCCACTACTGCCCGCTTGTGAAAGCGTGGCAGAAGCAGGGCTGCACCGACGAGGAGATCTCCCGGCTGTGCGATTTGGCCATGTGCGGCGACCGCGGCATCGGCGAGGCGCACGGCGTGGAGCTGGACCTGCCCAAGACCATCGCACGCGGTGACGACTGCTGCGCCATCCGCTACGTGCGTCGCGACGGGACGTCGACGAGCTAGGGAAGCGAAGGCCGATACATGGTTCGACCGGTCGGGTAGGGCAAAGGCCCTGCCACTGACCCGAGGCGGTCTAACCCGTCGAGAGGCAAGGGCGGGGGCCTTGCCCGACAGCGCATGGACGAACGCCGCATGGATCGGCGTTTCCCTTGGTCGGCGCTCCGCTCCGACATGCGCTAGAATACGTCTAACAGTAGCTATCGTCCTCTATCTTGAAGGAGCAGCAATGGCCCAGCGCAACGTGTTGAAAGAGAACCTTGCCGAGTCCGCGCGCGTCGTGCGCGAGCGCATCGGCGACCGCCGGCTCGAGGTGGGCATGATCCTTGGCTCGGGGCTGGGCCCGTTGGCCGAGCGGATCGAGGACGCCGTCTACGTACCGTACGGCGAGGTTCCCCATATGAGGACGAGCACTGCCACGAGCCATGTGGGCCGCTTCGTGTGCGGCATGCTGGGCGGGAAACGCGTGCTGGCCATGCAGGGCCGTTTGCACGGTTACGAGGGCAACACCGCCCAGGAGGTGGCCTACCCCGTGTGGCTCATGCACGAGCTGGGCGTGGACACGCTGTTCGCGACGAACGCGGCCGGCGCCATCAACGAGAGCTACCGTGTGGGCGACTTCTGCATCATCGAGGACCATATCAACTTCACCGGGCGCAACCCCGTGGCGGGCCTCGAGCCCGACGGCATCGCGTTCCGCTTCTTCTCCATGCTGGACGCCTACGATCCCGCGTTGCGTCGCCTGGCGCGCGAGACCGCCGGCGAGCTGGGCATCCGCGTGCAGGAGGGCGTGTACCTGGGGCTGCTCGGCCCGAGCTTCGAGACGCCGGCCGAGATACGCGCCTTCCGCGCCTGGGGTGCCGACACGGTGGCCATGAGCGTGTGCGAGGAGGTCATCGCGGCGCGACACACAGGGATGCGCGTGCTGGGCATGTCGCTGGTGAGCAACATGGCCTGCGGCATCGAGGGCGCCTCGCCCACCGACGAGGAGGTGCTCGACGTGGCGCACGACCGCGAGGCCGACTTCGCGCGCCTGGCCACCGCCATCGTGGAGCGCATGTAGGGAAAGTGCCCGCGCGGCGGGAGGAGCCTGCGCCCTCTCCTCAGTCCTCCAACTTGAGGTCGCCTTCGGCGATGAGGCCGGCGCGGCGCATGAGGGTGCATACCGCCCAGCTGATTACGGCGGGCAGCGCCAGGCACACCAGCGCGAGGCCCGCCCACTCGAACGCGCCGGGTGCCTCCATGCCCGCCACCCAGCCGGTGTACACGCCGATGGGCCCCACGAGGCCGCACGTGCCCATGCCCGAGGCCACGGCAGGGCCGTTCTGCTGCAGGGCGAACACGCAGGTGGCAAGCGGCCCGGTGACGGCTGACGCCACGATGGGCGGCACCCAGACGAGCGGCTTCCTCATGATGTTGCCCATCTGCAGCATGGAGGTGCCCAGGCCCTGCGACAGCACGCCGCCCCAGCGGTTCTCGCGGAAGCTCATGACGGCGAAGCCCACCATCTGCGCGCAGCAGCCCGCGAGCGCAGCCCCGCCGGCCAGCCCCGTCAGACCAAGCGCCGCGCAGATGGCGGCGGACGAGATGGGCAGCGTGAGCGCGATGCCGATGACCACCGACACGATGATGCCCATGAACAGCGGCTGCAGCTCGGTGGCCCACATGATGAACCCGCCCACCGACGAGGCCAGCGCCCCTATCCACGGCGCCACGCCCAGCGCCAGCCCGCAGCCGGCCAGGACGGTGACGGCGGGCGTGACGATGATGTCCACCTTCGTCTCCTTCGACACCGCCTTGCCCAGCTCTGAGGCCGCGATGGCTATCACCAGCACGGCCAAGGGCCCGCCGGCCCCGCCCGCCGCGTTGGCGGCGTAGCCGACGGCTGCGAGCGAGAACAGAACGAGCGCGGGCGCGCGCAGCGCGTAGCCTATGGCAACGGCCATGGCCGGCCCTGCCACGCTCTTGGCGAACGTGCCGATCTCGTTGAAGAAACCGATGCCGGATAGGTCGCCCACCGTGGTGAGAATAGTACCGATGAGCAGCGAGGCGAACAGGCCCTGGGCCATGGCCGACAGCGCGTCGATGGCGTAGCGCTGGAACGATACCTCGATGTCCTTGCGTGCAAGAAATGCTGTAACGGAGTGCTTGGGCATGCCGTCCCCCTTCGGGCGCGAGCGGAGCTATGCGGTTCTGACCGGGATTTCTCGTGGAACCATGGTAGACGAAGCCGCAGGCGGGAGGGACGGGAGCGCGGCCGGCGCCCGTCTGCGGCGGATTTCCGGCGAGCCTGTGCGGTTTGCGGCGTCCCCGCGCGGCCGAGGGGCGCTTCGGGTACAATCGACGCGAAGCGACAGGGCCGAAGGGCCGCGAGGCCGCGCGATGGGGCTGCGGGGCCGGATGGCGGTGCGGACGGAGCCGGGCGGGATCGGGCAGGAGGGGCGAGCGCAGGCGTGGATATGGTTTTCGAAGAGGTCTTCTCGCGGCGGCAGATAGAGGCGCGTCGGGTGGCCGACGGCGCGGCGGATGCGCCGGTTCCGGCTGCGATGCAGGCACGCCTCGGCACTCCTGTGCCCGGTGGGGCGCGCACGCTGCGCCTGCACGTGCTGGCCAGCGGCAGCCGCGGCAACGCGGCCGTGGTGGAGGACGCGGCCACGGGCGCGGGCGTGCTCGTGGACTGCGGCATCTGCAAGCGCGACTTCTTCGCGCGCTGCGACGAGGCCGGGTTCGATCCGGCGAGGCTCGCGGCCATCCTCGTGACGCACGACCACACCGACCACACGAAGGGCCTCGGCGTGGTGCTGCGCGGCCTGGCGAAGAAGGGCGTCGAGCCGGCCGTGTACGCGGACGACGCTGTGCGCGCTGCCAGCAGCGAGGTGCGCGCGCTCGAGGATGCGCATGACGTGCGGTCCCTGCGCGCAGGCGATGCGCTCTCGCTTGCCGGCCTGGCCGTCCACGTGTTCCGCACCTCGCATGACGCTGCCTCGTCGTGCGGGTTCCGCTTCGAGAGCGCCGGCGGCGACGTGGCGGGCTTCGTCACCGATACCGGCATCGTCACGGGGGAGGCGCACGAGGGCCTCATGCACGCGCGGCTGTTGGCGCTGGAGAGCAACCACGATGTGCAGATGCTCGCCGACGGCCCCTACCCGTATCCCGTGAAGCGCCGCGTGGGCTCCGACGTGGGCCACCTGTCCAACGACCAGGCCGCCGCCGAGCTCGAGGCGCTCCTATGCGACGAGCTGGAGCAGGTGGTGGCCATGCATATCTCGCAGAACAACAACACCTACCGCCTGCCCGCCGAATCCCTCGCCGCCGTCGTGCGCCGCGCGGGTCATCCCGCTGCGGTGCAGGCCGCCCTCCAATCCGTGCTCGTGAGCGTGGGCTGACCGAGGTGGCCGCTATACGGCCGTTGACGCTGGCAAAAGGGGAACGGTGCGAACGCCTGCACCCTGCGAGCGCTTCGCCCGCCCCGCTCTCGACATGCCCTACATGGTCTTCTGCGCCTTCGCGATGAACGCGACGTAGGCGATGAAGGCCACTACCTCGATGCCGACGAACACGAGCATGCCGACGAGGGTTACCTGGCCCAGCACCCACAGCACGAGCGCTGTCACCGGTACGAGCACGGAGAACAGCGTGAACGCCCGCGTCGCGGCCAAGTTGCCGATGGCCACGTTGCGCTCGTCGTTCTGTTCGACGAGCTCTTTTTGCGTGGGCTTGTGGGCGAGTGCGAACAGGCCGCACACGATGAGGGCGAACGCGCATCCTCCCAGGCCGAAGGCGGCTTGGGCGCCCAAGGGCAGCGCGTCCGACACACCGCCCAGGTTGAAGGCGAAGGCGAGCGTGGCCACGAGGAACAGCACCCCGATCGACAGGGTGATAACGGCGGGCTTGTTGTTCATTGCGCTTCCTCTCGGTAGATGAACACGTCTTCGATGCTCAGGTCGAAATGGCGGGCGATCTTGAACGCCAGCAGGATGGAGGGGTTGTAACGCCCCTTCTCCAGCGAGCTGATGGTCTGGCGCGACACACCCAGCTCCGTGGCAAGGTCCTCTTGCTTGATGCCGCGCGCCTTGCGGATTTCCTCCAAACGGTTCTCCATGCGCGCCCCTTTTTTTTCTCCCGGTGTCGCCAATGTAAAGCTAGCTTTCCATGCAGTATAGGCCTGCCTGGAAGAAATGTAAAGTAAGCTTTCCATAAAAAGGAGGACGGGTGCGGGGGCGATGACGATGTTTTTTTCTGCGGCTGTCAAAAAATCCTTCGGCTTGCATTCACCCGCGTTCGTTATGATGGGATTCCATTCGGCTTTAGCCGAATGCGGCCGGTTGAAAGGCCGCATAGGACGTGGATGGCAGGACGAGGCGTGCGAGGGGGCGTGGCCCATGCTGCTGGACGACATAGAGATTTTCACGGTCATATCGGAGACGAAGAGCCTTTCCCAGGCCGCGGAGCGCCTGTACATGTCGCGACCGGGGCTCTCGCAGAAGATCGCCAACATAGAGGCGCGCTACGGCACGAAGCTCTACGTGCGCACGTCGACGGGCGTGGTGCCCACGGCAGCCGGCCAGATCGTCACGAAGTTCGCCAAGAAGATCGCCACGTTGGAGACCGCGCTCTCGGCCGAGCTCGCGGCGGTCGACGAGCACTTCGACAGCACCATCGAGGTGGGCATGAGTATGAACGACGGCGTGGCGCTGCTGCCGGCGCTGGTCAAGCGCTTCCACGACCTGCACCCCGACGCGCTCGTGCACCTGGACGCGGGTTACGAGCCCGAGCTCATGGAGAAGCTGAAATCCGGCAAGCTTGACTTCGCCCTGCTGGAGAACCAGCCGCTCGACGACGGCATCTCGCGCGAGACGCTCGGTTACAAGCGCCTGCTGTTCTGCGCGCCCGACCGGCCGCCCTACAACTCCGTGCCCCAGCCCGTGAAAATCGAGACGCTGCTCGAATGGCCCATGATCATCTACGAGTGGAACTCGGGCCGCCACATGGTGGGCAACCGCCACTTCCGCGAACGCTACAACCTGTCGCTCACCGACCATAACATGGTGGCGCGCTTCGACACGCACGAGGCCATGGTGAACGGCGCGAAGGCGGGGCTCGGGTGGGCGAGCATTCCCGAGTGCGTGGCCGAGCGCTACCGCAACGAGCCGGGCCTCATCTGGTTCAAAATCGATACCGACCCCATGCGCTACCCGGTGGACCTGGCCTGGCACACCGGGCGGGTCATATCGCCGCTGGCGCTGGAGTTCAAGGACTTCATCCGCGACAACGTGCCCGCGGGCTACTTCCACGGGCGGGGGTAGGGCTTCCTGCGAGCAGGGGAGGCGTGCCGCGGCGTCCGCCCGTGCGCCGCGCTGCCGAGCCCGCTGTGCCTGCGCTCGCCTCCTAACGCTCGCCCGTCCCGACGGCACCGCCCCGTGCCAGCCGCGCGTCCGCGGACGTGCCTGGCGCTTCCGGCCGTCAACGTCGCTTTACGGCGGCGGTAAGCGAGCGCTTCCCGGAGCATCCCCTTACACCCCCTGCTTCCTATCGTGACGGCGAATCCGCCTGCGTGCCCAGCCGACGCCCTCCGCGGGGTCTAACCTTGCCTTCATCGCCCCGCCCGGAGACGAGGGGCGGCATAGGAGAAGGAGGAGCGATGGACAAGCAAGGCATCATCGAGGCCAGCCGCGCCCGACGCGAAGGGGAGCGCATCTTCTACACGTCGTGCCCGGCGAACGGCTGCTGGGACAGCGCGTGCATCCTGAAGTGCCACGCGAAGGACGGCCGCATAACGGCGATCGAGCCGGACGACTCGGTGAACCGAAACGACAGCCGCGAGGACTGCGGCTGGGAGAACATCTGGAAGGGCAACGTGCAGATGCGCCCCTGCGCCATGGGCCATTCGTGGAAGAAGGAGCTCTACGCCGAGACGCGCCTCCTCCACCCCATGAAGCGCGTGGGGGAGAAGGGCGCCGGGCGCGGGTACTTCGTCCCCATCAGCTGGGAGGAGGCGCTCGACACCATCGCAGAGAAGATGGTGGAGATCAAGGGGAAGTACGGCCCCTACGGCATCTTCCACTCGCAGTACCCGAGCTTCGAGAAGAACGGGTTCCCGCTCGCGCCCTGGTGGGAGGCCGGCTTCGGCGCTTGGGGCGAGCACTCCACGTCCGGCCACGCGGCGGGCGAGATGCTGCACCTGGGCGTGGACCTGTCCAAGACGGCCAAGGGCCTCTCCGAGGCGCTGCCGGGCTTCGAGGCGTCCGACATCTTCAACTCGAAGCTCTTCGTCATGTGGGGCATGGACCCGGTGGTGGCCTGGTTCGGGCCGTCCTCGTACTACATGCAGCTCGCGCACGAGTACGGGTGCAAGACCATCGTCATCGACCCGCGCTACACCCAGTCGGCCGAGTTGCTGGCCGACCAGTGGATTCCCATCCGCCCCGGCACCGACTTGGCCATGATGCTGGCCGTGGCCCAGGTGCTCTACGAGGAGGACCTCGTCGACCACGAGTTCGTGGACCGGTGGGTCGACCCGGTGGGCTTCGAGGAATGGCGCGCCTATTGCATGGGCGAGGGCGAGGACGGCATCAAGAAGACCCCCGAATGGGCGGCTCCCATCTGCGCGGTGCCGGCCGAGACCATCCGCGAGTTCGCGCGCCTCTACGGCACGACGAAGCCGGTGCACCTGCAGTACTTCTACTCGTGCGCGAAGCGCCACATGGGCGACTACAGCGCGTCGGCGTCCATGCTGCTGCAGGCCATGACCGGCAACATCGCCTGCGCCGGCGGCTGCCAGACAGGCGCCTGCCTGCCCACGCCCGGCCGCGTGCCCGCCCCGCGCGCCGACTTCGGGCGCGACCCGGGCGACTACCGGGTGCCGGTGCTGTTCAACAACAACTGCCTGACGGAGGTGCTGGCCTGCCAGAAGGACTACTGGGAGGGCCGCATGGACGAGAGCGAGTTCCGCCACCGCATCGGCTCGCCTACGAACGACGCCCCGCTGCCGAACGTCCAGATGATCATATTCGAGAACAACTACGCCAACAACCACTCGAACGTTAACAAGCGCTTCGCCGGCATGGCGTCGACCGAGTTCAACTGGGGCTTCCAGTGGCATCTCAACCAGCCCACGGCAGAGCTCTGCGATATCATCCTTCCGGCGCCCGTGTGGCAGTTCGAGGGCATGGACGAGTACATGTACGGGCACCAGCGCTTCGTGAGCGGCCCGAACGGCATGCGCAACTACTTCACGTTCTGCGCTCGCGGCGTGGACTTCCCCGGCGAGGTGCGCTCGAAGGAGTGGGTGTGGACCGAGATCGCCAAGCGCCTGGGCGACGAGGTGGTGCAGGGCTACAACCCGCGCCTGGCCGACGTGGCCTGGGAGGATTGGGTCGACGCGCAGGAAGCCATCTACCGCGAGGCCTTCGAGGAGTGGGCCGACAACGAGACCGTCATGGCGTACCTGGGGTACGACCACCGTCCCACTTGGGAGGAGTTCAACGCCAACCCCGTCGTGCGCACCGAGGTGGACGTGCCGTACTACCCGTTCAAGACCCTCATGGAGCGCGGCGAGAGCCCCTTCGGAACCCCGACCGGCAAGATCGAGTTCTCGTCGAACTTCGTGAAGGACCACGACATGACCGAAACGCGCTGGCGCGGGCAGATCGAGCCCATGCCGGTGTGGAGCCCGAGCTACGTGGAGGGCGACATCGGCTCGGCCTCGAACGACGGCTTCTACAACCCGAAGGCGAAGGAGTACCCGCTGTCGCTCGTGTCGCCGGTGTCCATCTACCGCCAGCATTCGAGCAACGACAACAACCCCTTCATGCGCGAGGACTGCTACCGCCACGCCGTGTGGATCTCGGGCGTGGACGCCCAGGCGCGCGGCATCAAGGACGGCGACCTGTGCCGCGTGAGCAGCGACCGCGGCGAGACCGTGCTCACGGCCTACGTGACGAACCGCATGATGCCGGGCACCGCCGCCGTGCACCACGGCGCGTGGTACCAGACCGACGGCACCGCGGCCGAGATGAACGAGTACGGCCAGGACCTGCGCGGCACGCCGAACATCCTCATCGACGACGGGCACCTGCCGCATATCCTGGGCGCGCTCATCACGGCCGGCCTCGTGGAAGTGGAGAAGCTGGCCGATGGCGACGCCGAGGGCTTCGGCCTGGAGGCGGAGCGCGGCGGCATGCGCGGGGCGAAGGCGGCGCTCGGCCTGCGGGCCGCGCTCGGAGAGGGAAGGGAGTAGGACCATGACGCAGTACGGATTTATGTTCGACATGAACCGCTGCTACGCATGCCAGGCGTGCAGCATCGCGTGCAAGGATTGGAACGGCCTCGAGCCGGGCGCCGAGAAGTGGATGGGCGTCTACGAGTGGGAGCAGGGCACGTTCCCGAACATCCGCCTGCACGCGCTGGCGTTCCCGTGCGGCCATTGCGAGGACCCGGCGTGCGCGAAGGCGTGCCCGAACGGCGCCCTCTACAAGGAGGACGAGTTCGGCGCCGTGCTCGTCGACCAGGACAAGTGCGACGGTTGCCGGAAGTGCTACGATGCGTGCCCCTACGGCGCGCCGCGCTTCGCCTCCGACGAGCCGGGCACGAAGATGAGCAAGTGCACCATGTGCGTCGATCGCCTGGCCGAGGGCATGCAGCCCGCGTGCACGGCGAGCTGCCCGCTGCGGGCCTTCGACTTCGGCCCGCTCGGCGAGCTGGTGGAGAAGTACGGCGACGTGCGCTTCTGCGAGGGCATGCCCGCGCCCGACGCGACGGGTCCCGCCTTCCTGATCTGGAACCCGCGCGAGAAGCAGCCGCTTGTGCCCTACGACGCCGAGGAGGCCATCGCGCTCAACCGCCAGCGCGGCGACTTGGGCATGCTCTTCGAGGGCGCCGAGGACCTCGTCTCCTTCGACGAGGGCACCGTCCGCCGCGACGAGCTGCGCATGAAGCACGGCACCGTGGTGGAGTTCATGCGTGCGACCAGGAACGATATGGCGTAGGAGAGCTCCGGGAGCGCTCTGGCGAGCGCTCCCGGAGTCGGGGGAACGAAAAACCAACGAAAGGGGAAAGCTATGGAATGGATTGGGGTTGCCGGCATCGTCGTCGGGCTCGTGTTCTTCGTCATCGCGGCCATGAAGGGGTGGAACGTGCTCATCACGTCCCTCGTCACGGCCGTCATCATCGCGCTCACCAACGGCATGGATATCGCCGCGGCCATGGTGGGCGGCGAGTCGTCGTACGTCACGGGGCTCGCGGGCTTCGTACAGAAGAACCTGCTCATCTTCATGGGCGGCGCCATCATGGGCGAGTTCATGGACAAGTCGGGCGCGGCCAAGGCCATCGCGAACGCCGTCATGGGGAAGGTGGGCTCCAAGAGCCCGTACCTCGTGCTGCTGGGCATCGCCGCGGTGGGCGCGGTGCTCACCTACGCGGGCATCTCCATGTTCGTGGCCATGTTCGCGCTCATTCCGCTGGCGCGACCGCTGTTCAAAGAGTGCAACATCCCGTGGCACCTGTTCTGCGCTGCCTGGACGCTCGCGGCCTGCTCGTTCACCATGGCCATGATTCCCGGCGTGCCCGCCATCGCGTGGATCAACGCCGCGAACGGCTGCGGCGTGTCGCTGACCGCTGCGCCCGTCATGGGCATCGTGGGCTCGATCGTCGCCATCGCGGTGTCGTGCGTGTACATCAAGTTCGCGCTGAAGCGCGCCCAGGCCAAGGGCGAGACCTACGAGACGTCCGCAGGCGAGGCCGAGGTGGCCGACGACAAGCCGCTGCCGGGCGTCGCCGTGGCGCTGCTGCCGCTCGTGCTGCTCATCGCCATCATCATCGTCGGCTCGCAGCTGGGCGTGGCGAACATCATCTACATCGCCATGGTGACGGCCGTCGTGGCCAGCATGGTCCTGTTCCACAAGCACATCGACAGCCAGCGCGACGTGCTGGGCAACGGCGCCAAGGCGGCCCTCGGGCCTGCGCTGTTCACCTCGGCCGCCGTGGGCGTGGGCACCGTGGCCGCCGCCTCCGTGGGTTTCACGGTCATCTACGAGGCCATCTTCAACATGCCGGGCGGCACCTACGTGTCCGCCGCCACCATGGCGGCCGTGCTCGGCGGCGTCATGGGCTCCGGCTCGGGCGCGGTGGGCATCATCGCCGGCAACTTCCTCGACCCGTACCTGGCCACGGGCGTGAACCCGGCCGCCCTCGCGAAGATCATCGCCACGTCGGCCACCATCGGCGGCGCGCTGCCGAACTCCGGCGCCATGTTCGGCATGCTGGCGGCCATGGGGCTCAACCACAAGAACTCCTACAAGCACATCGCGGCCATATCCATCGGCGCGGGGCTCTGCGCGCTGATCGTGATGATAGTGATGGCGAACATCGGAATCGTTTAGGTCCGAGCACGCCGCAGGTTCGAGGGCGTGACAGAGGGACGGGGATAATGTCTCATTCTCCGAAGTCCCTCGATTGCTGCAAGCGCAGGGGGAATGAGACATTATCCCCGTCCCTCTGTCACGCCCGTCACACCTCTAACAAAGGGGGCAATCATGAAGGAAACACCGGTTGCCGGGAAGGCGCCCAACGAGGTGAAGGCGCCGGCTCGGGGGCGGGCGCCGGATGCGGCGGGGAAGGCGTCGCTGTTCGAGCGCGTGCCCGACGCGGCGCGGCTCGCGTGGCCCGACATCGCGGCCATCCTCTCGGGCGTGGTGTCCAGCCTCTCCAAGCTCATGGGCGGCGGCATCGTGGCGTTCTACGCGGGCTGCCAGCTGGGCGGGGTGGCCATGGCCATCACGTTCGCCTTGAGCTTCGTGCTCACGTACCTGGTGGGCAAGATCACGTTTCGCGAGGGCCTGCCCAACAACGTGGTCAGCCGCCTGTACATCTTCGGCACGAAGGGCTCGGCCGCCGGCTCCCTCGTGTGGATATTCCTGCTGGTAGGTGTTCTGGCAGTGGGGACGGTACAGCTGGGCAACGCTATCCTGTTCGCGTTCGGCTGGAGCGAGGAGTGGATGCGCTGGGCGCTGTTCGCAGGCATCTCGTGCGTGTGGGTGCTCATGGCGCTCTTCGGCACGAAGGCTATCGCGCGCATGAACGCCGTGTTCGTGGTGGCGCTGTTCGCCGTCATGGGCTACGTGGTGTACCTCGTGGCCGCGAACGGCCAGATGGGCGACGCGCTCACGCACGGGGTGCTCATCCCCGGCGTGGAGGTGGGCGAGGGATTCGCCTACGGGGTGAACTACGCCATCATGACGTCGGGGCTGCTCGCACTCTTCGCCGCCGACTTCACGCGCTTCGCCCGCCGCGAGCGCGACCTCGTGCCCATCTCGCTGGTGGGAAGCCTGTTCGCCGTGGTCACGTATTTGTTCGGCGCGCTCATCACGTACTTCGGCTTCGAGCAGTCGGCGGCGTACTTCTCCACCATGGGCTACGATGCCGCGGGCGCGGCGCATGCCGCCATCACGAACCCGGGCGTGTCGCTCGTGTTGGCGGCCGGCGGGGTGGGGCTCGCCATCATCTGCCTGTCGCAGATGAAGGTGGAGACGTCGAACTCCATCGGCGGCGCGAACGCGGTGTCGAACCTGTTCGACTCGCTGTTCGGCGTGAAGCTCTCCTGGCCCGCGGCCGTCGTGGTGGCGAACGCCATTGGGCTTTTGTTCATCCTGGGCGGCATCTTGGACCAGGTGAACGCGTTCATGAGCTTCGGCAGCATCCTCACCATCTCGTGGTGCGTGCTGCTCGTCACCGACTACTACCTCGTGCGCGGGCCGATGCGCATAGGCTCGCGCGGCCTGCCGCTCGACCAGGTGGAAAGCGTGAACTGGCGCGGCGTGGCCACTATCGCCGTCGTGAGCGCGGTGAACGGCGTGCTGTACGCCACTGGCGCGGTGGCCGTGCCGTTCGTGACCACGGCGCCCATGACCGCGGCCCTGTACGTGGCCTTGAGCTGGCTCGCCCGCGGTCGCGTGCGCGCCCGCGAGTCCGCGCGCGGCGCGGTGGCGGGGGAGCGGGCCGAGGGAGCGCCGGCGGCGGCCGGCGCCGCACCCCGCGGCGAGGATGCCGCTGCGGCGGCCGAATGAGGTTCCCGGCCGCACGGCCGTGAGCAAGAAGAGAAACCGACAGAGAAACCGACCAGAAGAAGGAGACAGAGCCATGTGCTTCAGACCAGCGGTAAGCGGGATGGGCCCCGTCAAGTGCCCGAAATGCGGTGCGGAAGTCGACCCGAAGCTCGACGAGTGCCCGAACTGCGGTGCGAAGGCCGCCCCGGCGCCCGGCGTCCCCGCCATGCCGGCAGCTCCCGGCGCGCCCACGCCGCCTGCGGCCCCGAAGCCGCCGAGCGCCCCGCCGGCTCCGGGAGCGTAGGCGCTCGGCGCGATCAACTCCCTCAAACGCGAGGCGCCCCCGAAATGCGGGGGCGCCCTGGCAACGAAAGCCGCCGCCGCATTTCGGGGGCGGCTTTCGTTGCGTCATGCTAGCCTGCCACGCTGTAGGCCCAGAGGCCGGTGCTCGATGGCAGGATCTCTTCGAAGTCCCAGTGCCGCTCCGTGCGGTCGACGCTCGCGGGGTCGTTCACGACAAGGCGGCCGCGCTCGTCGATGTCCGTCAGCACGATGTAGGCGGTACCGTTGCCGAATGCGCTGGACTGCACGGCGCAGACGACCGGGAAGCCCGAGTTGATCTGTCGCCTGACGGCTGGCTCGCTTGCCTCTACGGGACGTGCCGTCAGGCCGAGCCCGGCCGCGCCGTCGGTGAGCAGCGCCGTGGCGTCGGCTTGGTAGGCATAGCCGTCGCGCTGCGCGGTCGAGGCCACCTCCACCGGCCCCACGGAGGCGTCGCCCGTGAGGTCGATGCGCACCATGGCCAGGGCGAGCGGCGCAGCGCCGGACGTGCCGATGGTGCCCGAGCCGTAGGGGCGATCGGCCCATTGGGGATCCACCTGGTACAGCTGGGGCACGGTTCCCTGCTGCCACGACGATGGCGCCGCGCTGAGCGTGGCCTTCGTCGTGGCAGCAGGCTCGTCGGTCAGGATGGCATTGTCGACGATGCCGGTGAAGCCGTTCGCGACGCCGATGCCCACGAAGGCCGCGCCCACGGCGATAACCGCCATGAGCATGACCGCCGCCAGGATGCGCATGGGCTCGACGTCGGTGATCAGGGGCTTGGCATCGACCCGCGCACCGTGGGCCTGCGGAGGGCATACGGTTTCGCAGGCGCGGTAGGACACGACGCGCCGCTCGTTGCTGCGCGGCGCCGACGAGTAGCGCACGCCCTGCGCGCAGTCCGGCAAGGTGTGCCGCTCGGACGCGTACGGGTCGACGCGGCCGCCGGTGCTCGCTTGCTCGGCGACGAAGTAGGGCAGTCCACGGTACGGCATGCCGCGCCTCCTTTCCAAAGGTTCTCGAGCTTGCGGGGCCGGCGCGGTTCGCCCGCGTCCGGCGCCCGTGGTTTCTAAGGGTGCGAAGAGGGAGTTTAGGCTGTCCGTACGTGCTACCGCCTATGATCGGGGCATTCGTTTCCCGCGCATGGCCGATCAGTCAGCGAACCGACACGTGTGCAGCTCCTTACGCGGCTTCCCCGCCACCGGCGCCGCCCGCTGATCTTTTCCGCGCCGCCTGCGCAAACGCGTCGCGCGCATAGTACAATGCACCCATGACCAACCGCCACCGGCCTGCGTGCCGCAGCGCGCCACTTGCAGCGCGGCCGGCCGGGGAACCGAAGAGAGAGAAGGAGCGCATGGCCAGGGTGTACAACTTTTCAGCAGGTCCCGCCGTCTTGCCGGAGGAGGTGCTTGCCGAAGCCGCATCCGAGATGCTCGACTACCGCGGCTCGGGCATGTCCGTCATGGAGATGAGCCACCGCTCCAAGCCGTTCGGCGAGATCATCGAGAACGCCGAGGCCGACCTGCGCGAGCTCGTCGGCATCCCCGAGAACTACCGCGTGCTGTTCCTGCAGGGGGGCGCGTCGCAGCAGTTCGCCGCCGTTCCCATGAACCTCATGAGGAACCGCGTGGCCGACTACATCATCACCGGCGCTTGGGCGAAGAAGGCCTTCAAGGAAGCCAAGATCTACGGCGACGCCCGTGCCATTGCCAGCAGCGAGGACGAGACGTTCTCCTACATCCCCGACTGCTCCGACCTGGACGTGTCCCCCGACGCCGACTACGTCTACATCTGCGAGAACAACACCATCTACGGCACGAAGTTCCACACGCTGCCCAACACCAAGGGCAAGGACCTCGTGGCCGACGTCTCGTCGTGCTTCCTGTCCGAGCCGGTGGACATCACGAAGTACGGCGTCATGTACGGCGGCGCGCAGAAGAACATCGGCCCGGCCGGCGTGGTCATCTCCATCATCCGCGAGGACCTTATCACGGATGACGTGCTGGAGGGCACGCCCACCATGCTGAAGTGGAAGACGCAGGCCGACGCGAACTCGCTCTACAACACACCGCCCGCCTACGGCATCTACATCTGCGGCAAGGTGTTCAAGTGGCTGAAAGACCAAGGCGGCCTCGAGGCCATGCAGAAGCGCAACCAGGAGAAGGCCGCGCTGCTCTACGACTTCCTCGATGCGAGCAAGCTCTTCCGCGGCACCGTGCGGAAGGCCGACCGCTCGCTTATGAACGTCCCGTTCGTCACCGGCGACGCCGACCTCGACGCCGCGTTCGTGGCCGAGGCCAAGGCCGCCGGCCTGGAGAACCTGAAGGGCCACCGCAGCGTCGGCGGCATGCGCGCGAGCATCTACAACGCCATGCCCCGCGCCGGCGTCGAGGCCCTCGTGGCCTTCATGGACAAGTTCGAACGAGATCATGCGTAGGCGCTTTCCTCTTTGAAGAAGAGTCGCGGGCGGCGCATCGGAAAACGGTGCGCCGCTTTTTCTAGAGGCGTTTGCTAAAGAGGGCATCTGTTTGAGGTGCTTCAAGGATAAAAATCCTTAGAAAAATTGGCAAAAAGGCTCTGCGGCCCTTGGCCCGCAGAGCGAACACCTAGTCGGAGGGCATAGCATTTCGGCGTCCTTGCATTCGGGACTTGAAAAGGGGTAAAATAAGGTTCTTAATAAAGACCGCAATTAAGAACCTTATTAAGGAGAAAAGCTATGCCGGCTATTTACCCCTCTACTGCGCTGAAAAACCAGCAGCGTGAGATCAAAGAAATTGCAGACACCGAAGTTGTCTACATCACCGAGAACGGCCGCGGAAAGTATGCCTTCATGTCGGAGAACGTATTCCAGAAAAAGATCGACGATGCTGTTGAGCAGGCGCTTTACGAGCAGCGTATGGCGCAGGCCCTCCGGCAATCCCGCGATGATTTCGAGAACGGACGCTATTATTCTTCCCGCGACGACCTTATGGCTGCGGTGCATGACAAGCGGGCCTCGCATGCCTAGAATGGAGTACGCGGAGCGCTTCGCCGAAGATCTTGCTTTGGTAACCTCCCCGAAAGTGGAGAGTCGTATCCTTGAGAATCTGGACAACATCGAACGTTTCGGCGAATTTGGATCTTCGATGGTTCCCGCTTCGATCAAGGAAGAGTTCGGCGAAGGCGTTCGCAAAGTGGCAGTGAACCCTTTTGATCTCGTGTACACGCTCTACACCGAGCAAGATCTTGTGCGGGTGGAGGCGCTCGTACATCAGCGCGCCGCTCGCTAGGGCTGCGTGCGGTTTTGGAGATGAATGCCAGCTTCTCCCTCATTCCCGACCTCGTCCATGTGAATTTCCTACGGGAAACCTTCGATATTCAAAGTTTTTCTTGCGCAGGGCGGATCGGGGAGTATACTGGCGTCCAACAACCTCATAGATCGAAATGCGATGACGAGGACCAGTAGGGACGAATCCATCTTCCAGAGAGCCGGCGGAAAGCTGCGAGCCGGCGGTGGACGGTCCGAAAGCCCCCTCCGAGCAGTTCGGCATGAACGTTTCGCGCGCGGACGGACGATCTCCGGCCCGGCGCGCGGGGCAAGTAGGGCTGGACCGGCGACAACCGTTACCCGTCGAAGCGTGCAGTGCGGCTTAAGGCCGCGGTGCATTCTTTCTCCTAACCGTGGTCCTGGTGCAGCGACTTGCCTGCAGCGGGATTTTTTTATGGCTGGTTGACCGCAGGGCAGGGGCCCTGCCCTTGCCGGCGAGCGAGGTCGACAGCCAGCACGGACGAAGGAGGAAGGAACGGCATGAAACGAAGAAGCTCGGCCGTCACCGAGGGCGTGGCGCGCGCGCCGCACCGCAGCCTGCTCAAGGCCGACGGGATCACCGACGAGGAGCTGGAGCGGCCGCTCGTCGCCGTCTTCAACTCCCGAAACGACATCATCCCGGGGCACAACAACCTCGACAAGATCGCCGAGGCCGTGAAGGCCGGCATCTACCTGGCCGGCGGCGTGCCGTTCGAGATCTCGACCATCGGCGTGTGCGACGGCATCGCCATGAACCACGACGGCATGCACTACTCGCTCGTGTCGCGCGAGGCCATCGCCGACTCGCTGGAGTGCGCGGTGCAGGGCCACGCCTTCGACGCGCTCGTGTGCATCCCGAACTGCGACAAGATCGTGCCGGGCATGCTGCTGGGCGCGCTGCGCGTGAACATCCCCACGGTGTTCGTGTCGGGCGGCCCGATGCTCGCCGGCAAGCAGCCGGGCGGATGCGGACCCTCCACCGACCTCAACACGCTGTTCGACGGCGCGGCGCGCGTGAGAAGCGGCACGATGACCGAAGAAGAGCTCAAGTTCTACGAGGACACGGCGTGCCCCACCTGCGGCAGCTGCTCCGGCATGTTCACGGCGAACTCCATGAACTGCCTCACCGAGGCCCTCGGCATCGCGCTTCCCGGCAACGGCACCATCCCCGCGGTGTACTCCGAGCGCATCCGCCTGGCGAAGCACGCGGGCATGAAGGTGATGGAGCTCTTGGAGCAGGGGATCTGCGCGCGCGACATCGTGAGCGAGGCCGCCATCCACAACGCCATGGAGTGCGACATGGCCTTCGGCGGCTCCACCAACACGGTGCTGCACCTCACGGCCGTCGCCCGCGAGGCGGGCCATCCCATCACGATGGACGACTGGGACGCGGCGAGCGCGCGCACGCCGCACCTCGTGAAGCTCGCGCCCTCGGGCCCGCGCCCGCTCACCGACCTGTACGAGGTGGGAGGCGTGCCCGTGGTCATGACGGAGCTCGACCGCTTAGGGCTCATCGACCGCAGCGCGCTCACCTGCATGGGCCCGATGGGGGACTACCTCGACTACATGCACGCGGCCTGCGCCGGCGCGGACGGCGAGGTATGCCGCACGCACGACAACCCGTTCAGCCCGTCGGGCGCGCTCAAGGTGCTGCACGGCAACATCGCGCCCGACGGCGCCATCGTGAAGAAGTCGGCCGTCGATCCCTCGATGATGATGCATACCGGCCCCGCGCGCTGCTTCGACAGCGAGGAGGAGGCCTGCGCCGCCATCAACGCCGGGAAGATCGTGGCGGGCGATGTGGTGGTCATCCGCTACGAGGGGCCGAAGGGCGGCCCGGGCATGCGCGAGATGCTGACGCCCACCTCGTCCATCGTGGGGATGGGCCTGTCCACGAGCGTGGCGCTCATCACCGACGGGCGCTTCTCGGGCGCGACGAAGGGCCCTGCCGTGGGGCACGTGAGCCCCGAGGCCGCAGCTGGCGGCCCCATCGCGCTCATCGAGGAGGGCGACCAGGTGACGGTGGACATCGAGGGCGGCGCGCTCACGCTGGGCGTGGACGATGCCGAGCTCGAACGCCGCCGCGCGGCCTGGACGCCGCCGGCGCCGAAGCACGACCACGGCGTGCTCGCGAAGTACGCGAAGCTCGTCTCTTCCGCAGACAAGGGGGCGTATGTTTCATGACCGAGGCGAACCAGAACCAGCAGCAGCCGCGTCCCGGCGCGACGGCGGCCGTCAAGGGCGCGCCGCGCGGTCTCGGCAGCCGCACGGAGAAGCAAGGCCGCACCATGACGGGCGCGCAGGCGGTCGTCGCCTCGCTCGAGGCCGAGGGCGTCGACCTCGTGTTCGGCTATCCGGGCGGCCAGGCCATCAAGATCTACGACGCGCTCTACGACTCCACGCAGATCAAGCACGTGCTCTCGCGCCACGAGCAGGGAGCCGTGCACGAGGCCGACGGCTACGCGCGCGCCACGGGCAACGTGGGCGTGGCCATCGTCACGAGCGGTCCGGGCGCCACGAACACGGTCACCGGCATCGCGACGGCCTACATGGACAGCGTGCCGCTCGTGGTCATCACAGGCCAGGTGCCGCGCGGCGTCATCGGCACCGACTCGTTCCAGGAGTCCGACATCGTGGGCATCACCATGCCGGTGGTCAAGCACAGCTACCTGCTGCAATCCACCGACGAGCTGACGACTACGTTCCGCGAGGCGTTCCACATCGCCAAGACCGGCCGCCCCGGCCCCGTGCTCATCGACGTGCCGAGCGACCTCGCCAGCGAGGAGCTGGCGTTCGCGTACCCCGACGAGGTGAACCTGCCCTCCTACAAGCCCACCTACCGCGGCAACGCCAAGCAGGTCAAGCAGGCGGTGGCCCGCATCCGCCGCGCCGAGCGGCCCGTGCTCTACGTGGGCGGCGGCGTGGTGTCCTCCGGCGCGTCCGAGGAGCTGCGCGCGCTGGCCGAGCTCATGCAGGTGCCGGTGGTCACCACGCTCATGGGCAAGGGCGCGTTCCCCGCGTCCCACCCGCTGAACCTGGGGCCCGTGGGGATGCACGGCTCGAAGTACGCGAACCTGGCCATGACGGAGAGCGACCTCATCATCGCGGCGGGCGCGCGCTTCTCCGACCGCGTCACGGGCCGGCTCGACGAGTTCGCGCCGCACGCCGAGGTCATCCACATCGACATCGACCCCGCCGAGATCGGCAAGGTGCGCGAGGCGCAGATCCCCATCGTGGGCGACCTGAAGGGCGTGCTCGGGGGCATCGTGGCCCAGCTTTCCAAGGAGGGCGCGAGCCCCGAGACGAAGGCGTGGCTCGGGCAGATCGCCGAGTGGCGCCGTCGCCACCCGTTCTACCATCCGAACGTGGGCGACGCGCCCGAGGAGATCGTGCCCGAGGTGGTCATGGAGAAGCTCTCCGACGCGCTCGATCCCGAGAAGAGCATCGTCGTGACCGAGGTGGGGCAGCACCAGATGTGGGCCGCGCAGCACATCGCGCGCGAGCGCCCGCGCTCGTTCATCTCGTCGGGCGGCTTGGGCACGATGGGCTTCGGCTTCCCAGCCGCCATCGGGGCCGCCATCGGGTGCCCCGACAAGACGGTGGTGTGCGTGGCCGGCGACGGGTCGTTCCAGATGAACAGCCAGGAGATGGCCACGGCGGGCATCCACGGCGTGCCGGTGAAGGTGCTCGTGATGGACAACCGGTGCCTCGGGATGGTGCACCAGTGGCAGCATCTGTTCTACGGCGAGCGCTACTCCTCCACGCTGCTCGACGCCAACCCCGACTTCGTGAAGCTGGCCGACGCGTACGGCTGGCAGGCCGCGCGCGTGGAGAGCCCCGACGAGCTCGACGCCGCGCTGGCCGCCATGCTGGCCGCCGAGGGCCCCTACCTGCTGGACGTGGCCATCTCGCGCGACCAGAACGTGTTCCCCATGGTGGCGCCCGGGCGCGCGCTCGACGACGTGATAGGCGCCATCGACGTGGCCGTGGGGGCCGTGCGCACGGACGTGCCCGAGGCGGACGGCGCCGCGGGCGGGAAGGGAGGCATGCGATGAGGCACATCCTGTCCGTCCTGGTTGAGAACAAGCCGGGCGTGCTGTCGCGCGTGACGGGGCTCATCTCGCGGCGCGGCTTCAACATCGAGTCGCTGTCGGTGGGCCCCACCGAGGACCCCACCATGTCGCGCGTCACGGCCATCGTGAAGGCCGACGAGGTGGCCTACGAGCAGATCACCAAGCAGCTGCACAAGCTGATCAGCGTGCACAAGATCAACGACCTCACCGACGAGGGCGCCATCGAGCGCGAGCTCGTGCTGTTCAAGGTGAACGCCACGCCCGAGCGCAGAAGCGAGATCATCGAGATCGCCAACGTCTTCCGCGCGAAGATCGTCGACGTGGGGAAGAGCTCGCTCACCATCGAGGCCACCGGCGACGAGAGCAAGCTCAAGGGCATGGAGGACCTCTTCCGCGCCTACGGCATCAAGGAGATCACCCGCACCGGCAAGATAGCGATGTCTCGCAACAGCAAAGACGTTTAAAACCAGCCAACAGAAAGGAAACCAACACCATGGCTGTCACGATCTACCACGAGAACGATGCGAACCCCGAGCTCATCCAGGGCAAGAAGGTGGCCGTCATCGGCTACGGGAGCCAGGGCCACGCCCATGCGCTCAACTTGAAGGACTCGGGCGCCGACGTGCGCGTGGGCCTGCGCGAGGGCTCGAAGTCGCGCGAGGCCGCCGAGGAGGCCGGCCTCAAGGTCATGGGCGTGGCCGAGGCCGCCGAGGAAGCCGACCTCATCATGATCCTCACGCCCGACGAGACCCAGGCCGCCACCTACGAGGCCGAGATCGCCCCGCACCTCAAGCCCGGCGACACCCTCGCGTTCGCGCACGGCTTCAACATCCATTACGGCTGCATCACCCCGCCCGCGGACGTGGACGTGGTCATGATCGCGCCGAAGGGCCCGGGCCACATGGTGCGCCGCGTGTTCACCGAAGGGGCGGGCGTGCCCTGCCTCATCTGCGTGCACCAGGACGCGTCGGGGCAGGCCAAGGACGTGGCGCTGTCCTATGCCTGGGGCATCGGCGGCGCCCGCGCCGGCGTCATCGAGACCACGTTCAAGAACGAGACGGAAACCGACCTCTTCGGCGAGCAGGCGGTGCTCTGCGGCGGCGTGACGGCGCTCATCAACGCCGGCTTCGAGACGCTCGTGGAGGCGGGCTACCCGCCCGAGATGGCCTACTTCGAGTGCTTCCACGAGATGAAGCTCATCGTGGACCTCATGTACGAGGGCGGCATGGCCAAGATGCGCAACTCCATCTCCAACACCGCCGAGTACGGCGACTACTACGCCGGCCCCCAGGTGATCACCGACGAGGCGAAGGCCGCGATGAAGATCATCCTCGCGCGCATCCAGGATGGCAGCTTCGCCCGCGAGTTCATGGAGGACTCGCAAAACGGCCAGAAGTGGCTGCTCGAACAGCGTGCCGAGCACGCCGAGGCCCCCATCGAGCAGGTGGGCGAGGGCATCCGCTCTATGTTCAGCTTCGCCCGGCGCTAGGAAGGTCGCGCGGCGCCGCGCAGCTGCCGGGTTGAGCGGCGCCGGCGACCGATTGCTTGGGCGGCTTTTCGCATTTCGTCGATAATTTCCCGCCCGACCCGGCGCGGCGGGCGGTTTCGCCTTATCATGGGGCAGCCGCCCGGACGCGTCCCGACGGGTTCCCGCGCGGCGCAAGCGAAACATACCAGGAAGACTCTTGCAGAGGTGGTAGTTCTATGACGAAGAAAGTGCTGGTTGCCGAAAGGCTGGCCGACGCCGGCCTCGCGGTGCTCCGCGACAAGGGCTACGAGGTGGACGTCAAGCTGAAGATGCCCCCCGAGGAGCTGATCGCGGCCATCCCGGCTTACGATGCCCTCATCGTGCGGTCGGCCACGAAGGTGACGCGCGAGGTCATCGAGGCGGGGAAGAACCTGCGCATCATCGGCCGGGCCGGCGTGGGCGTGGACAACGTGGACGTGGAGGCCGCCACCGAGCGCGGCGTCATCGTGTGCAACGCCCCCACGTCGAACATCGTGAGCGCCGCCGAGCACACCATGGCCCTCATGCTGGCCTGCGCCCGCAACGTTGCCCAGGCCAACGCCTCCATGCACGAGGGCCTGTGGGAGCGGACGAGGTTCACCGGCGTCGAGCTGTACGAGAAGACGCTCGCCATCTTCGGCCTTGGCCGCATCGGCGGCCTCGTGGCCGAGCGCGCCCGTGCCTTCGGCATGAGGCTCGTGGGCTACGACCCGTACTGCAGCCCCGAGCGCGCCGAGCAGCTGGGCGTGACGCTCTACGACGACGTGGACGCCATCGTGCCGCTTGCGGACTTCATCACCGTGCACCTGCCGAAGACCAAGCAGACCATCGGCATGTTCGGGCCCGACCAGTATGCGCGCATGAAGGACGGCGTGATCCTGGTGAACGCCGCGCGCGGCGGCATCTACAACGTGGACTCGCTCGCCGACTTCCTGGCCGCCGGCAAGATAGGCGCCGTGGGGCTTGACGTGTGGGAGAACGAGCCGTGCACCGGAAGCCCGCTGCACGAGTTCCCCAACGCCATCCTCACCCCGCACCTGGGCGCGTCCACGAAGGAGGCGCAGCTGCGTGCCGGCGTGCAGACGGCCGAGTACGTGGCCGCGGGCCTGGCGGGTTCCATCGTGCCCACCGCCGTGAACATGGCGCCGGTGCCGCCCGAGGTCATGGACGCGGTGGGGCCGTACGTGCCCGCCTGCCAGATGATGGGCAGCATGCTCGCGCAGATCCACGGCGAGGTGCCGCAGTACCTGAAGCTCACGGCCGCAGGGTCGCTCGCCGATGCCGACCTGTCCATCCTGGTGGCCGGCACCGTCAAGGGGCTCCTGTCCTACCAGGGCCGCGCCACGGTCACGCCCGTGAACGCCGATGCGGTGGCCCAGCGCCACGGCATCAAGGTGGAGACGCAGGCGCGACCCGATGCCGACGGCTACGCCTCCACGGTGGCCGTCATGGCCGACGGCACCGAGGTGGCCTGCACCCGCGGCGATGCCGCGCAGACCGCGCGCCTCGTATCGCTCTTGGGCTACAAGATAGACATCGCGCCGGGACGCCAGTCGCTCATCTTCGAATACGTGGACGCCCCGGGCCGCATGGGCACCATCGGCACCATCCTGGGCGAGGCGGGCATCAACATCACCACCATGCAGATCGGCGCGAAGCCGGCCGACCGCTGCGCGCTCGTGTACATGAACGTGGAGGGCGAGGTGGACGACGCCGTGCTGTCCCGCCTGCGCGCCGAGATACCCGAACTGAAGAACCTCTGGTACGTGAAGCTGTAGCGAGCTCCTTCACCCAGCAAAGGAGGCATTATGCCCCGTATTACAGAATTTGCCCTGATCGATCGCGCCGAGCAGCCTTGCGTTGCGGTGAAGGAGCGTACGCCAGTCGCGCAGCTACCTGCGCTCATTGGTTCCGCGTTCCCGAAGTTGGGCGCCTATGTCGCTGGGGAGGGCCTCGAGCCTGCCGACATTCCGTACGTACGCTTTCTCGATATGGGCGACATGGATAACCTGCTCGTGGAAGTGGGCTTTCCGCTTGCCCGCCCGCTGCCGGATGCAGGTGACGTCGTGGCCGGCAGTATTCCGGCTGGGCGCTACGTCACGTTCATGTTTCTGGGGCCGAACGAGGACATGGAGCCAGTCTATCAGGAGATGGAGACATGGCTGGCACAGCGCGGGCTCGTTTCGTCAGGTCAGTGTATCGAGCAGTACTACAACGGCGCGCCGTTTCCGCGCGAGAAAGCGCTTACGGGCGTGTTAGTGCCTTTGGTTTGAGCGACGCGTTTCTTTTCCACGTCGCCAGGCAATCCCAAGTGACGCACTTGGGATATTTGCTAAGATAGTCGAAGCAATCGTGAATAACCCGCCGCCCCTGCGAGGGTGCAGCGGTCGTTTAGAAGGAAAGGACGCATGACATGACGCGCAAGATCGACATCTTCGACACCACGCTGCGCGACGGCGAGCAGTCGCCGGGCGCTTCCATGAACACCGAGGAGAAACTGGTGGTCGCGCGTCAGCTGCTGCGCCTGAACGTCGACGTCATCGAGGCGGGCTTCCCCATCTCGAGCCCCGGCGACTTCGAGAGCGTGCGCCGCATTGCCGAGCTGGCGGGCGATGCGGCCGTGGTCTGCGGCCTCACGCGCGCGGTGGAGAAGGACATCGACGCGGCGGCCGACGCGCTCAAGTACGCCAAGCGCCCCCGCATCCACACGGGCATCGGCGTGAGCCCGAGCCACCTGCGCGACAAGCTGCGCATCACCGAGGACGAGTGCGTGGAGCGCGCCGTGAAGTGCGTGAAGTACGCCAAGCAGTTCGTGGAGGACGTGCAGTTCTACGCCGAGGACGCGGGCAGAAGCGACTACGACTTCCTCGTGCGCGTTATCCAGGCCGTCGTGGACGCGGGCGCCACCGTGGTGAACATCCCCGACACCACGGGCTACTCGCTGCCCGAGGAGTTCGGCCGGCGCATCAAGTACCTGGTGGAGGGCGTGAACGGCATCGAGAACGTGAAGATCGCCGTGCACTGCCACAACGACCTCGGCATGGCCACAGCACTCGCCATGGCCGGCGTGAAGAACGGCGCGCGCCAGGTGGAGTGCACCATCAACGGCCTGGGCGAGCGCGCGGGCAACACGGCCATGGAGGAAGTGGTCATGGCCATCCGCATGCACGAGGACGAGCTGGACGCGCACACAGACATCAACACGCGCGAGTTCTGCAAGGCGAGCCGCCTCGTGTCGTCCATCACGGGCATGAACGTACAGGCCAACAAGGCCATCGTAGGCGCGAACGCCTTCGCGCACTCCTCGGGAATCCACCAGGACGGCGTGCTGAAGAAGCGCGACACCTACGAGATCATCGACCCGGCCGATGTGGGCGCGGGCTCGAGCCAGATCGTGCTCACGGCGCGCTCGGGCCACGCGGCCCTCAAGCACCGCCTGGAGGAGCTGGGCTACGAGCTTGAGGGCGAGGCGCTCGACCAGATGTACGAGGCCTTCCTCAACCTGGCCGACAAGAAGAAGGAAGTCTACGACGAGGATCTGGAGAGCCTCGTGAACGAGCGCGACCGCAACGAGAGTGCGCTCTACACGTTGGAAGGCGTGCAGATCAGCTGCGGCTTCCCGCTCACGCCCACGGCCACGGTCACGCTGAAGAACGCCGCCGACCAGGTGGTGACGGCATGCGAATACGGCACAGGCCCCATCGACGCCATGTGCAAGGCCGTGAACAAGATCGTGCAGGTGGACAACGATCTCACCGAGTTCGCCGTGCAATCCGTCACGCGCGGCATCGACGCGCTCGGCGAGGTGACCATCCGCGTGACCGACCCGACGGGCGACATCTACACGGGCCGCGGCGCCGACGGCGATATCGTGGTATCGTCCACGAAGGCGTACCTGAACGCCCTCAACCGCCTGCTCAACGACAAGCAGGGCAAGCGCGCCTAGACCTGGCCGAAGCGCTGCGGAGGCGCCGCGCCCTCATGGGATGCGCGCGCACCGCCTCATGACGGGGAGCCCGGGCCGTACGACGGCCCGGGCTCCCCGTTCGCGCATCGGCCCGGTTTCTCCTTTGCGCACCCTAATGCTACTTCATCAGCAGCGTTTCTTGACCGTTGACGGGTTTCCACAAAACCCCGACTGACACGCCTTCGAGGCGCGCGCTATGCTGGGATCGGCGGCCAAGCTGGCCGCGAGGTTGGGAGCAGCGGCGCGAAGCCGCCGGACGAAAGGATGCGCGCAATGGAGAACCCCGCACAGAAATCCTACCAGCTCTACATCGACGGCCAGTGGGTCGACGCCTCGGACGGCGGCACGCTCGACGTGTTCTGCCCGGCCAACGGCGAGCAGCTGTCCACCATCGCCGACGCCACCAAGGAAGACGTCGACCGCGCGGTCGACGCGGCATGGAAGGCGTTCGAGACCTGGGGCAAGACCGACAAGGCAGAGCGCGCCATCATCCTGAACAAGGTCGCCGACATCATCGAGGCCAACGCCGAGAAGCTGGCGCTCTTGGAGTCGCTCGACAACGGCAAGCCCATCCGCGAGACGCGCGCCATCGACGTGGCGTACTCCGTCGACCACTTCCGCTACTTCGCCGGCGTCCTTCTGGCCGACACGGGCGAGGCCGATATGCTTCCCGGCAACATGATGTCCCTCGTGCTGCACGAGCCCATCGGCGTGGTGGGGCAGATCGTGCCGTGGAACTTCCCGTTCCTCATGGCCGCCTGGAAGCTGGCCCCGGTGCTGGCCGCCGGCGACTGCACGGTGTTCAAGCCCTCGTCCACCACGTCGCTCACGGTGCTGGAGCTGGCGAAGCTCACGCAAGACGTCATCCCGGCCGGCGTGTTCAACGTGGTCACGGGCCGCGGTAGCAAGTCGGGCCAGTACATCCTCGACAATCCCAAGATCAGCAAGCTCGCGTTCACCGGATCGACCGAGGTGGGCCGCGACGTGGCCCGCGCGGCCGCCGAGCGCCTGATCCCCGCCACGCTGGAGCTGGGCGGCAAGTCCGCCAACATCATCTTCCCCGACTGCAAGTGGGACATGATGCTGGACGGCGTGCAGCTGGGCATCCTGTTCAACCAGGGCCAGGTGTGCTGCGCCGGCAGCCGCATCTTCGTGCACGAGGACATCTACGACAAGTTCGTCGAGGACGCGTGCCGCGCGTTCGGCAACGTGAAGATCGGCATGCCGTGGGAGGACGACACCCAGATGGGCAGCCAGATCGACCAGGGTCAGATGAACAAGATCCTCGAATACGTGGAGATCGCCAAGCAGGAGGGCGGCCGCGTCCTCTGCGGCGGCGAGCGCGCCACCGAGGGCGAGCTGGCCCGTGGCGCGTTCCTCAAGCCGACGCTCATCGAGGTGCCGAACAACTCGTGCCGCGTGGCTCAGGAGGAGATCTTCGGCCCCGTGGCCGTGGTCATCAAGTTCAAGGACGAGCAGGAGGTCATCGACCTGGCGAACGACTCGGTCTACGGCCTGGGCGGCGCCGTGTGGACCCGCGACATCAACCGCGCGTTCCGCGTGGCGCAGGGCGTGCGTACGGGCCGTATGTGGGTGAACACCTACAACCAGATCCCCTCCGGCGCGCCGTTCGGCGGCTACAAGGAGTCCGGCATCGGCCGCGAGACGCACAAGGTCATGCTCGAGCACTACACCCAGACGAAGAACATCATGATCAACCTCGGCGAGGAGCCGAGCGGCTTCTACCCCGAGAAGTAGCGGCTGACCGATAACTCGGCAGGCAAGCGGGCGGCAGCGATGCCGCCCGCTTTTTGCGTTGGGGCCCCGCGGGAGAGGGGCCGCGCGATGCAGCTCCTATTATGCGTTCTGCTGCGTGCAGGGGCGCCCGAGCCGCTGAACGACGAGGGGGTGTCGGCGGGCACGTTCCCTAGAAGTCGCTCCTCTGCAGGTTGATGTAGTTCAGCAGCTCGCTGCGCTTGTGGATCTGCATCTTCTCGTAGATATGGCGGATGTGGGTGTTCACCGTGTAGGGTGATATGACCAGCTTCGTGGAGATGGTGCTGGTGGTGTAGCCGCGGGCGATGAGCCCGAGGATCTCGCGCTCGCGTGCCGACAGCGAGAACTCCTCGGCCACCTCGGCGCAGATCTCGTCCACCTCGGCCTTCGAGGGCGGTGCCGCCGTCAGGGCCACGATGCTGAACTCCTGGCGCACGAGGGGGATGAGCAGCGCCGCGAGCACGCAGATGAGTGCGAGGCACGTCTCGGGCGCCACGGCCAGCGCCATGGCGGGCGCATGCTCGTAGGCCACGGCCAGCGTGTTGCCGAAGGCGATGCCCGCGCGCACGCAGCCTCCCGAGAAGCTGAACGCCATGGCCGGCGTGCTGTAGCCCTTCGACATGAGGATGCCGAAGTACATGATGAGGAGTATCTCGAAGATGGACGAGATGCCCACCGCGGCCACGAAGGAGGGGAAGTACAGCGCCTTGTCGGCCAGGAACAACGAGAAGGCTACGATCTCGAACACGAGCAGCCATGGGTAGAGCTTGAAGATGTTCACCTTGTCCTTGGACGCGATGCAGATGCCGGCGATGGCCAGCATGAGCACGGCGCCGCCCAGGATGCCGAACGTGAAGCTGGACACCTCGGTGGGCAGCACCTCCCAGGGGATGACGGCCGCCAGGAAGTACGAGGCGAACGACGCCACGAACGAGATGGCGCACACTACTGCCATGCTCTTGAAGCCGCCGCCCGCGGCGTGCTTCGGTAGGAGCGCCGGGAACGAGCACGTGCCGTCGCGTCGAGCCAGCACCAGCAGCCCGCCCGAGGCCAGCGGTAAGAGCGCCACGAACGCCGTGGCCGCCACAGGCGGCAGGAGCAGGGTCGTGCCCACGCACGCGAGCAGCGTGAAGCCGAACACCGTGCCGATGTGCTTGATGGAGAAGTTCGCCTTCACGCAAGCGTAGCGTTCGCCCCAAAGTATCCACATCACGGCCTCCGTGGCGCCCAGGAAGAACGACAGCGCGTAGGCCACGCCGGGTGCCGTGAACGAGAAGGGTGCCAGGCACAGCGCGAGGGTGGCCGCCGTGGTGAGCGCAGGCGCCGCCCATGCGAGCCAACGGTATGACGAAAGGTGCCGTTTGCGTCCCAGCAGCAGCGCGATGAGGAACAGGAACAGCACGGTGGCGCCCAGGTTCAAGAGCCATGACACGGTCACGCGCTCGTCGAGCAGCTCGGTCTGCACGAACGCGTGCGGCACGAACCACAGCGCGTAGTGCCATGCCAGAAGCAGCGCGAAACCGACATACTTCGCCGCCGGCCCCTTCGCGAGCCGCGCCAGCGATCCTTCTGCAACCTTCCCCTGCTCCCTGCGATCCTCCGATTGGCTTCCCATGGACGCGCCCACCCCTTCGTTCTCGGTCATGCGATGGATGACGATGCTGCCTACCTGCCCGAACCGTCGGTGCGCGACGGCGGGCGCATGCGCTACTCATTGGTGAGAACCTATCACCAATTCTACGGTAACGCCTCGCAAAAAAGTAAGTATTCGGGTGTTCATGGCCATTTTGCGATGGCAAAACCACGGCTCGCGAACAGAATGCGCCCATCGGCTCGGAACCTGCCGCTCGCCGCCTCACCCAAGCCGTTGGGCGCCAGGTTCCCGGACAACCGCAAGGAGAAAGGAAAGCGCAATGTCACTGCTTGCCAAGAGCAAGGGCGAGGTGACCTACAAGGAGCTCTCGGGCTTCCACAAATGGTTCCTCATCATCCTCGTGTCGATGGGCTCCTCCATCATCTACACGCCCGTCTACCTGAAGAACGTGTTCTACGAGCCCCTCATGCAGGGTCTCGGCTGCACGAACGCGGACCTCGGCGCGCTGCTGTCGTGCTACGCCGTGGCGGCCGTGGTCTGCTACCTGCCCTCGGGCATCCTCGCGGACAAGATCCGCATGCGCACGCTGTCGTGGGTCGGCTTCGGCGGCACGGCGGTGCTCACGTTCGTCTACGCGCTGCTGCCCTCGCTCGGCCTTCTGTACGTGCTGTTCGTGGGCTTCGGCATCACGTCCATTCTCATCTGGTGGGGCACGCGCTTCAAGATCGTGCGCCTGTGCTGCGCAGAGGACGAGTACGCCTCCAAGATCGGCACGAGCTACTCCATCTACGGCGCCGCCGGCCTCGTCATCGGCCTCATCAACGCCGCCATCGTGTCGGCCATCCCGGTGCCGAGCGAGGGCATCCAGGTGCTGCTCGTGTTCCTGGGCGTGCTCATTGCCATCCTGGCCGTGTTGTCGTTCGTCTTCATCCCCAACTTCAAGGGCGAGATCGACCCGAACGCGAAGCTGTTCAGCCTGGGCGAGGTCGTACAGGCCATCAGGCATCCCGGCGTCATCTGGGCGTGCCTGGCGTACTTCTGCGTGTACACGGTGTACCAGGGCGTCACCTACACCACGCCGTTCATGACGACGTGCTTCGCCGCCCCCGTGTTCATCGTGTCGGTCGTCGGCCTCATCCGCACCTACGGCATCGGCCTCATCGCGGGTCCGGTGGCGGGCCTGTTCGCCGACAAGCTGCTGAAGAGCCCCTCGAAGTCCATCCTGCTGTTCTTCGCCGCCGCAGCTGTCGTGCTGGCCTGCTTCCTCGTGCTGCCGCGCGATGCGGGCATGGTCGTGGCCGTGGCCGCCCTCATCGTGGTGCTGGGCTTCGTGACCTACGGCGCGTTCTCCATCGGCTCGTCGCCCCTCACCGAGGCCAAGGTGCCCATGGCCATCTTCGGCACGGCCTCCGGCATCCTGTCGGTCATCGGCTTCATGCCCGACGTGTTCGTGCACACCTGGTTCGGCGGCATGATCGACGCCCAGGGCGCCGACGCCTTCAACTCCATCTTCATCATCCTCATCGCGTTCGCCGTCGTGGGCTGCTTCTGCCTGGTCATGACGCGCCGCGCCATGAAGAAGAACGAGGCGCTCGAGGCCGCCAAGGCCGACGCCGCCCCGGGCGAGGACGCCGTCGCCGCCTAGCAGGTCCGAACCGCCCCGCATTCATCCGACCGACGCTGGAAAGGACGCCGCCATGAACAAGATCGACGTGCTCGCGAAGATCAATCCGCAGATGAGAGCCGTGCTGGCCCGCGAAGACGAGCTGGCGGGCGACGCGAACGACACGTCCGCGGGCTTCGAGAGGATGCGCGAGAACTACGTGGCCGGGCGCGCATGGTGGGCCGAGGGCGGCCCCGCCATGGCCGAGAAGGCCGACGGCGAGGTGCCCGGCCCCCACGGCGCCATCCCGGTGCGCTGCTACTATCCGACCGAGGCTGCCGCCGCGGGCCGCGCGGCGGGCGAGGGCGCCACGCCGGGCATCGTATACGCGCATGGCGGCGGGTTCGTGCTGGGCAACCTGGACACGCACGACCGCATCTGCCGTATCCTGGCCGATAAGACCGGCTCCGTGGTGGTGACCGTGGACTACCGGCTGTCGCCCGAGGCGAAGTACCCCTCGGCCGTGCGGGAGGTGGCCGCCGTGGCCTCCTACCTGCACGGGCAGGGCGCCGCGTTCGGCGTCGACGGGGAGCGCCTGGCGTTCGCCGGCGACTCGGGCGGCGCGCACCTGGGCCTCGCCGCCACGCTGCACCTGCGCGAGGAGCTGGGCGGCAGCGGTTTCGTGAGGTGCTGCCTCTTGTTCTACGGCTGGTTCGGCCTGGCCGACTCGTCGTCCATGCGCCTGCTCGGCGGCCCGTGGGACGGCCTGACGGAGGAGGACTGGCAGTGGTACCTGGGCCTTTACGCCGAGGATGCCGCCGCGCTCGCCCGCGAGCCCTACGCGAACCTGTTCCTGAACGACATGACGCGCGACATGCCGGCCTGCTACATCGCCGCCGCGGAGTTCGACCCGCTGCGAGACGACTCGGCCACGCTGGCGGCCATCTGCGAGCAGTACGGCACGCCCGTGCGCTACGAGGTGTTCAAGGGCGTCATCCACGCGTTTCTGCACTACACGCGCATGCTCGACGAGGCGAACGACGCCCTCGAGCATGCCGCGACCTTCTACCGCCAACAGCTGGGGCTTGGCCCCCTGCCATCCTAGGCGCAGGCTGTAGGCCGTAGCCGAGGGATCTCGACAAACAAGGTTTTACGGCGGGGGGAAGCCCCGCTGGACACACTGAAAAAGGAGGATCGTCATGGATTTCAAGTTGACTGACGAGCAGGAGCTGATCGTCGACAGCTACCGCGAGTACATGGAGAGCGAGAACTGGGAGACCTACTTCCACGAATGCGACGAGAGGCACGAGTACCCGCTGCGCTGGGTGCGCGGCCTCTGCGAGCTCGGCTTCGACCAGATCATGCTGCCGGAGAGCCACGGCGGCCTGGGCCTCGAGCAGCCCTGCGTGACGCTGATGGCCGTGTACGAGATCCTTGGCAAGTACGGCGCGCCCACCTACGTGCTCTACCAGCTGCCCGGCTTCGAGACCGTCATCCGCGAGGGCACCCAGGAGCAGATCGACGCCGTGCTGGCCACGCTCGGCACCGGCGAGCAGATCTGGAACTCCGCCTGCACCGAGCCGGGCGCCGGCTCCGACGTGGGCGCGCTGGCCACCACGTACAAGCGCGAGAACGGCAAGATCTACCTCAACGGCACCAAGACCTTCATCACCTCCTCGGCCGGCGTGAAGTACCTGGTCATCATGGCCAAGAATGCCGATGACGAGTCCATGTTCACCGAGTTCTTCCTCGACATGTCCAAGCCGGGCGTGAAGCTGTCCCCGCTGACCAAGCTGGGCCTGCGCATGGACAGCTGCTGCGAGGTGTACCTGGACAACGTGGAGCTGGAGGAGAAGGACATCTTCGGCAAGGAGGGCAACGGCTTCATGCGCGGCGTGTCCGACTTCAACTTCGAGCGCTGGCTCGTGGGCGCCTGCGACTACGGCACCGCCATCAGTGCGTTCGAGGATGCCATGGCGCACGCGAACAGCCGCATCGCCTTCGGCAAGCCGCTTAGCCGCTTCCAGCTCAACCAGCTCAAGATCGCCGAGATGTGCATCAAGCTCACGAACATGAAGAACATGCTGTACGAAGCCGCCTGGAACGCCGACAACAACGACGGCAACTTCGATCCGGCCGCGGCCGCCATGTGCAAGTACTACTGCGCCAACGCCGCGTTCGAGGTGACCGACGACGCCATGCAGATCATGGGCGGCATCGCGGTGGCAAGCGAGCATCGCATCAACCGCATCTGGCGCGACCTGCGCGTGGACCGCGTCTCCGGCGGCACCGACGAGATGATGGTCCTCGCCACCTCCAAGGGAGCCTCCATCAAGTACAAGCAGAAGTAGCTCCTCGGACCCGTCCGCGGGGGCCGCTGCGCCCCCGCTTCTTGAAACCCATGCGAACAAGGAGGAACACCATGGCACTTCCCACCGAAAAGCCGTCCTACGGCCCCCTCGACGGCGTCAAGGTCGTCTACGCGGCGGTCGAGCTCGCGTGCCCGAAGGCCGCCGACCTCATGGCCGACTGGGGCGCCGACGTCGTCTGGCTCGAGAACACGGGCGCGGGCGACACCATCCGCGACACCCCCTACATCAAGCAGGCCGAGCGCCGCAACCAGCGCTCCGTGGCCCTGAACTACTTTTCCGAGGAGGGCAAGAAGGTCTTCTTCGACCTCGTCAAGGACGCCGACATCTTCATGGAGGCCTCCAAGGGCGGCACCTGGGCGCGCAAGGGCATCACCGACGAGGTGCTCTGGGAGCTCAACCCGAAGCTGGTCATCGTGCACGTCTCCGGCTTCGGCCAGGAGGGCGACCCCAAGATGGTCAAGCGCGCCGCCTACGACCTCACGGTCATGGCGTACTCCGGCATCATCATGCAGAACGGCACCGAGGAGCAGCCCATGCTGCCCGGGCCCTACGCCGGCGACTACTTCAACACGCTCATGATCGCCTCCTCCGCGCTCGCGGCCCTCTACAAGGCCGAGAAGTCCGGCAAGGGCGAGTCCATCGACCTGGCCATGTACGAGACGCTGCTGGCCATCGGCCAGTACTACCTGGTGGACTACCTGAACGAGGGCATCAAGTGGCCCCGTCCGGGCGCGCGCAACCAGAACCTCTGCGGCATCGGCGAGTTCAAGTGCAAGGACGGCTTTTTGGGCGTGTGCCTCTACGGCGTCGACCAGAACAAGTACTTCCTCGAGACCATCGGGCTGGGGCACCTCTGGGGCACCGAGGCCATCCCCGAGGACACGAGCGGGCTGTGGCTGTCCAACCCGCACGCCGACGAGATCCAGAAGGCGTTCGAAGACTACTGCCTGGCGAACTCCAAGTACGACATCGAGGAGGACTTCGCGGCGCACCGCATAGCGGCCCAGGTGGTCAACGACATGGAGGACCTCGTGGAGGAGGAGCACCTGAAGCTCCGCGACACGTGGGTGGACTGGGAGACGGCCGACGGCGAGACGTTCCACGGCTTGGGCGTGTTCCCGAAATTCAAGAACAACCCCGGGGCGATCTGGCGCCCGATGCCTCCGCAGGGCGGCGACACCGTCGACGTCATGACGAAGCTGGGCTACACGCCCGAGCAGATCGACGAGCTTGCCGCGGCCGGCGTCGTGAAGGTCGGCTAGGGCGTTCGCCGTCCGCCGTTCCGGGAGCTGCATCCCGGGGCGGCGGGCTCTGCGGATGCGCGGCCCGCATCGACGCCGCGCATCCGCTCGATGCTGCCCTCGTCGGGAGGGGCCCCGTGCATGGCGGCATCGAGCGGATAGCCGGGGAATCGGAGAAGGAAGAGGTGAGGCGAGTGACGGACATCGTGGGGAACGAAACGGTGCGCAGCCTGTGGGACGGCCTCGTGGCCGCCTGCGGCGAGCGCACGTTTCTGCGGTTCCGCAACCGCGCCGACGAGACGCGCTCCTACACGTACCGCGCCTTCGACGAGGAGATCAACCGTGCGGCCAACGTGTTCCTGTCGCTCGGTGTGGAGCGCGGCGAGCGCGTGGCGGTGCAGCTGTGCACGTGCCCCGAGTTCATGGTCGCGCTGTTCGGCCTGGCCAAGATCGGTGCGGTCATGGTGCCCATGAACGACCAGTACCGCGCCGAGGAGGCCGCCTACGTGCTGGAGGGCACGGAGGCCACGTGCGCGGTCATAGAGCCGAAGTTCTTGGGGCTCTACGCCGAGCTGCGCGATGCAGGCGGGCGGCTTCCCAAAGGGCTCTTGGTCGCGCGCATGGACGAGGACGACGTGGAGGGCGCGGCCGAGGCCCGCGCGGAGCTCGCGGCCGACCCGCTGCTGCGCGACTTCACGGCCCTGCGGGCGGGGGCGCCCGTGGGGCTTTCCGCGCGTTGCGAGCTGTCCTCTGACGACCCGGCCGAGATCATCTTCACCTCGGGTACCACCTCGCGCCCCAAGGGCGTCGTGCTGACGCATGCGAACATCCTGTTCAGCGGCCTGTACGCCGACTGGGAGGTGTCGCTCACGCGCGATGACCGCCTGCTCACCACCATGCCGGCCTGCCATTCCAACTTCCAGCTGGCGGCGCTCATGCCCGTGCTCACGGCCGGCGCCGAGCTCATCGTGATCGAGAAGTACAGCGCGAGCCGCTTCTGGTCGCAGATCCGCGAGTTCCGCGCCACGGTCACGCAGTGCGTCGCCATGATGCTGCGCACGCTCATGCTGCAGCCCGCATCGCCGGAGGACCGCGACCACGAGCTGCGCGAGATCCTCTACTTCCTGCCGGTGACCACGGGGGAGAAGGAGGCGTTCGAGCGCCGCTTCGGCGCGCGCCTCATGAACACCTACGGCTCCACCGAGACCGTCGGCTGGGTGCTCACCGACCCGCCCTCCGGCCCGCGCAACTGGCCGAGCGTGGGGCGCGCGGGCCTGGGCTACGAGGTGCGCGTCATGGGCGACGACGGCGCGGAGGCGGCCCCCGGCGAGGTGGGGGAGATCCAGGTCAAGGGCGTGCCCGGCCGCACGGTGATGAAGGGGTACTTCCGCAACCCCGAGGCCACGGCGGCCGCGTTCACCGAGGACGGCTGGCTGCGCACGGGCGACAAGGGCTACATGGACGAGAGCGGCTGGTTCTTCTTCGTGGACCGCAAGGCCAACATGATCAAGCGCGCGGGCGAGAACATCTCGGCCGGCGAGGTGGAGAACGTGCTCGAGTGTCACCCGGCCATCGCCGAGTCGGCGGTGATCGGCGTGCCCGACCCCATCCGCGACCAGGCCGTGAAGGCGTTCGTGCGGCTCGAGGCCGGCGCGCGCCTGACCGAGGAGGAGGTGCGGGCGCACTGCGAGGAGCACCTGGCCCCGTTCAAGGTGCCCTCCCTCGTGGAGTTCGTGGAGGACTTCCCCCGCACGTGCAGCATGAAGATCGAGAAGAAGCTGTTGAAGTAGGGACGCGGGTGGGGCGGGGATCGCGGGTGGGACAGGGGGGGGGGTGAGACAGGGGGACGGTTCTCTTGTCCCGCGAATTCAGTGGGACAAGAGAACCGTCCCCCTGTCTCACCCCCCCCCCTGTCCCACCCGCAGAACCAGTGACCGTATTCGAATGTGAAGGAGAGGGAGCCATGGCTATCAGCACCGAGATCGTGGGCAAGGAGTTCGGGCCGTTCGTCCGCGAGTACACGTTCAAGGACCTGGAAATCTGCGCGCTGGGATGCAACGCAGGTTTCGACGGGCAGACCGACCTCATTTACGTGAACGAGAAGGACGCCGCCAACCCCGACCTCAAGGTGCTGCCCATCTTCGGCGTGCCGCTCACGGTGCACGAGGAGATGACGCGCACGCTCGATTACGGCTACGACTACGAGGGCTCGCTGCACTACGGCTTCGAGATCCGCCTGCACGCGCCGTTCAAGATGAACGACCGCGTGGAGACGTTCGTCACCCAGGACGCGCTGTACGACCGCGGCGAGGGCCGCGGCTGCCTGTCGAAGCAGACGGGCCGTTCCTACTCCTCCGACGGCACGCTCTTGTGCGAGACCGAGACGTGGGACGTGTGCATCTACGACGGCGGCTGGGGAGGCCCCAAGCCCCCGAAGGACATCGTCGAGATGCCCGACTGCGCTCCCGACGCCGTGGTGGCCGAGACGATGCCGCTCAACATGCCGCTCATCTACCGCCTCATGGGTGACTGGCACCAGCAGCACATCGACTTCGCCTACACCGGGCAGACGGGCCTTGCGCGCCCCATCGCGCACGGCGTGAGCCTGGGCGGCTTCGCGATGCGCCACATCATCAGCTCGTTCTTCCCGGGCGAGCCCGAGCGCATGACGCGCTTCAAGACCCGCATCACCTCGCCGGTGCTGCCGGGCACCGCGCTCGAGACCCGCATGTGGAAGGTGGGCGAGAACGAGATCCGCTTCCAGCTGGTCGACGCCGACGCCGACCAGACGGGCGCCAAGCCGCATCTGAACTTCGGCATCTGCGAGTGGGACTAGGCGGTTCTGCTAAGACGAGAAGGTGGTGGCACCATGATCGATAACGTCAAACAACTTACCCAGGTGGCAAGCCCTCCAACCTCCCAGCAGGCAGCCGATGCCGCCCTGCAAATCGGTGGGGAAGTGGTGGACGCCACGAAGCGCGTCGTGAGAAAGACGCTCGACGATGTGTCAATGACCCCCTTCCTGCGCAAGATCACGTTCTTCGCCAGCGGCGGCGCCTTCCTCGACGGCTATGCGCTCTCGCTCATCGGCGTGGCGCTCACCCAGATCGTGCCCGCTTTCTCGCTCGCACCTGAGCAGAGCGCCCTCATCGGCGCGTCGGTGCTCGTGGGCATCTTCTTCGGCACCATCCTCGGCGGCTACGTCACCGACCGCATCGGCCGGCGCAAGATGTTCATCGCCGACGTAATCGCCATCTGCCTGTTCTCGCTGTGGAGCGTGTTTGCCCAGGCCCCGTGGGAACTCGCGGCGGCCCGCTTCTTCATCGGCCTGTTCATCGGCGCCGACTATCCCATAGCCACTTCGCTCATCGCCGAGTTCGCTCCCAAGAAGAGCCGCTCCATTAACATGGGTATCGTGTCGGCGGCGTGGTATCTCGGTGCCACGGTGGCCGCGGTGGTAGGGTATGCGCTCTACAGCGTCGACGATGGTTGGAAGTGGATGCTTGCCTCACCTATTCCCATTTGCATCTTCCTGCTCATTGGTCGCAGTCAGGTGCCCGAGTCGCCCCTGTGGCTCACAAGCAAGGGACGCACCCGGGAGGCGCACGCCGTCATGGAACGCGTCTACGGTATGGACGTGGAAATCGAACGCCCCGAGGTGGGCAAAAAGAAGATGACCGTGCTCGCCATCTTCCGCGGCGGCTATCTCAAGCGCATTGCGTTCCTCGGCATCCTTACGCTCTGTCAGGTGGCTCCCATGTACGCCATCTACACGTTCGGACCCGAGATCATGACCGCGTTCGGCCTGGGTGCGGGGCATGAGGCCATTCTCGGCGAGAGCGTGGTCAGCCTGTTCTTCCTCATCGGCTCCATCCCGGCCATGTTCTGGCTGAACTCCATGGGGCGACGACCGCTGCTCATCCGCTCGCTCGCCCTCATGGCCGTGGGGCTGGTCATCTTGGGGCTGTTCCCCGACGCGCCGGTGTTCGTGGTGGTCATCGCGTTTGGCCTGTACGCGTTCTTCAGCGGCGGTCCGGGCATCCTGCAGTGGCTCTATCCCAACGAGTTGTTCCCGACCGAGGTGCGCGCCTCGGCGGTGGGCATCGCCATAGCGTTCTCGCGCATCGGCACCGTGGTGGCCACGTACGGCACGCCGCTGTTCCTGGCCGCGTTCGGCGTGGGCCCCACCATGCTCGTGGCGGCCGGCCTCGTGATTCTGGGCCTGGTGCTGTCGGTGCTCATGGCGCCCGAGACCCGCGGAAAGACTCTTGAGGAGACGAGCGCGCTCGACCCGGGAGACGCGCGCCCGCGCGGCGCGTAGGGCAAAGCGCCCGCGCACGGTCATCCCGGGCCCCGAGGCCAGGCGGAAGCGCCCGCCGGGATGGCCTCGGTCTTCCAGCTCGCCCGCACTCCCGGCTCGCCCCCACATCCCTGCCCGATGGGCGCGGGCCGCCTGGCTCGCATGCGCCTGCTCCCTTTTTCGCGTCCAACGGTCAAAAAAGAGCCGGTTTGGCAATCTGCAGGATGGCCCAGACGCTTCGCTTCGGCCTTCTGCTCGAGAAAAGCCTGGTCGCTTTCCCTCTGAATTCAGCAAAGCATTTTGACGATTGCCAAACCGGCTCTTTTTTGACAGTCGAAGGCCTTTTCAACGTCAGGGGCGGGGTAAGCGCGGGTTTTCCAGGAGCATCCCATGCAAGACGTGCTGCCTCGCACGCCAGGAAGGCTGCCCGCTGCGCAAGCGCACCCCGAGCCGCGTCCGCAGGATCTGCGCGATGCGGTCGAGTTCGATGAGGTTCCGGGCGCTGCCCGACGTTACCGACACCACCGTGAACCCGCGGTTCAGGAGGACGTTGCGCCTTCTCGCGTCGTCCGCTGCCTGCCTGGGCCCGTGGAACTCCGAGCTGTCGTATTCGAGGGCGACGCGGGCCTCGTGCCAGACGAGGTCGCAGAAGCACTGCCGGTCCCCGGGGGCCAGCCGGCCGCGCCGCTTGGGCCGGACCTCGCGGTTCATCTGCGGTTTGGGGAGGTTGTACCCGCCCAAGCGCAAAGGAAGGCACAGCAGCATGACCATGCACGTCTCCATGGGCGAGGCAGAGCCGGAGGCGATGAAGCGCAGCGCCTTGCGCGCTTTGACGGTTCCCGGCATGTCGCCGGCCGCTTCGATGAAGCGGCCGAGGCGGGCAACCGTGGTGAAAGGGCGCTCGAAGCCGTAGTCGGCACGGGCGACCGTCGGTATGCCGTACGTGCCGCAAAGCTCGAAGCCGAGCCTGACGAGCGCGATGGGCGGCAGCTTGGTCGCCATCTGCACGAAGCAGAGCTCTGGCGAGCTGACGAGCACGCCCTCTGCAAGGCGGACGAAGGATCCCCGCGGATAGGTCGATGAGCTCACGTGGCAGGTCGCGAGTTCGCTCCTGCTGCGGTACGCGGCGTCGGGCACGAGGACGTGCAGGGGAAACGCCAAGTTGGCGATCTCGCGGCCTATGCTTTGGATGTCGCGCAGGGCGACCTTGCCCTGGGGCAGGGGTCGGCCCGTCCGCCAGCAGGGGGTCTTGCGCGGGTCGGCGTGCAAGGCGAGCGCAGCCGTCCCCTCCTTCAAGGAGGACCATACTTGGAGGGCCGATATGTGGCTGACAAATACGCTCATGCTGCCAACCTAGCATGGCCGTCGTGCGGTTGCCAGCATGTGAAGAGTACGTTGACCAGGTGTTACCATGAGCAGAATTTCCGCTGGATCTGCGTCGGGATTCTGCTGGATTCCTGCAAGATCCGTGCAAGGTCTCTGCAAGGTCGACGGAGGGGGCCGCGAAATGCGGACGCGCATGTCGCGGTTTTCGCCCTTCCCTGCCAAAAAAGAGCCGGTTTGGCAATCGACGAGAGCATGGTTTGCACAGCGGTTTCACGTGAGCTGGGGCGATAGGCTGTCGAATGCCGCGCAGGAGGGGCGAGCGACGCTTCCGGATTGCCAAACCGGCTCTTTTTTGGCAGGGAAGGGCATATTCGGCGGCAGGCTGGGTTCTGTAAGGGAAGCGAGGCTTCGGGGAGAGGGCGAAAACACGCTCTCCAAGGGAGAGGGCGAAAGCATGCTCCCCGAATGAAAACCCCGGGCTGGCGAGGGCCCGGGGTTTAGCGCGCCGGCGGGTGGTCCGCAGGCGCCGAATCGGCCCGCTGAAGCGGGGAGGGGAGGTAGGCTACTTGCCGATCCAGTTCGGCTCGCGCTTCTCGACGAAGGCCGCGGGGCCCTCTATGCCGTCGGCGGTCTTCTCCAGGAAGCGGTAGGCGGCGTCCGAGTAACGCATCGCGTCCTCCTCGGACATCTGGTCGGCGGCGTGCACGATGTACTTGGTCCACTTGAGGGCCAAAGGAGCGTTCTTCAGGCAGGCCTCGGCCAGCTCGATGGCCTTGTCCATGACCTCCTCGGCCGGCACGACGTAGTTGACCAGGCCGAGCGCCTTGGCTTCGGGGGCCAGGATCTTCTTGCCGGTGAGCAAAAGCTCCATGCAGTCCTTGCGGTTGATGTCGCGGGCGAGGCGCACGAGGCCGCCGGTGGAGGCGATGATGCCCAGGCCCACCTCGGTGCAGCCGAACTTGGCGCGTTCGGAGGCCACCACCATGTCGCAGGACAGCGCGATCTCCATGCCGCCGCCGGCTGCGGAGCCGTTGCAGGCCGCGATGACGGGCTTGGAGCACAGGCGCGCGGTCAGGCCGCCGAAGCCGTGCTCGGTCACGGTCTGGCACTCGCCGCCTTCGCTGAGCTCGGAGAGGTCCTCGCCCGCGCAGAACACCTTGCCCGTGCCGGTGACGATGATCGCGCGCACCGCGGGATCGGTCTCGGCGTTGTTCATGATGTTCTCCATGGCTTTGGAGGTCACGCCGTTGAGGGCGTTCGCCACCTCGGGGCGGTTGATGCGGATGATCAGCAGGCCGTCCTCGCGAAGCTCGGAAACGACGGTGTCGGTGCCAAAGTAATCTGCCATTGCTCCTCCTTGAATGGTTGCGACTCTCTGCGTATGCCGGACGTTGGCTGGCTCGCTCGCTCCCGTTTGAAGCAGGGGGGGGGCTTGCAACGTGTCTGCCGCATCCGACGAACTGCCGTCCATGATGCGCCCCTCGTGCGCGCAGCGCATCGCAAGGCGCGCGGTAATTGCCCGCTACTCAAAAACGTGCCATCGCAAGAAAGTGAGTAGGCGCCCCTTCCGCACGGTGCGGCGCGTGCGAAGGGGGAGGGCGCCCGAAGCTGCAGCGCCCGGTTCGGGGAGGGATCGAAGGCGGAGCATCGGCGTTGGAAGGCATCCGTGCGAGGGCGGGCATAGGAGGAGGGGGCGGCTCTCCTCCGTATGGAGCGGGTGCGGAGTGCGATGTGCCCGATAAGGCTGCGAACGCATTGCCGATATGTTGGCTGGATTTGAATAACACCAGGTCAGTAATCGTTAGTTTTTGAGTATCGAGGGTTTCACAGCGATTTTGCGATGACGTGGCGCCGCCGTGGCCGCACACTGCCCTCAACGCGCTGGGAGGCGGACGGCTTTCGAGGATTACGGAAGGTCGGAAACCTCCTGGCAAGAACCCCCGCACCCAGGTACATCACACGAGAAGGGAAAGGTACAGGATGAACATCGTTGCTGCTTTCAAGGTGGTTCCCGACGATCAGGATATCCAGGTGTCAGCCGACCGCACGCTCGACTGCTCCAAGGCCAAGGGCATCGTGTCCGCCTACGATCTGAACGCGCTCGAGGCTGCGGCCCAGCTCGGCGCCGCGAGCGAGGACTCGCGCGTGGTGGCCGTCACTGCCGGCCCCTCGTCCATCAATGACTCCAAGCTCAAGAAGAACGTGCTCGCCCGCGGCGTGGACGAGCTCTTCATGGCTGCCGATGACGCCTACGCGAACATGGACGCCCATGCCGCCGCGGCCGCCCTCGCCTCACTCGTGGAGCAGGTGGGCGCCTACGACCTCATCCTCTGCGGTGACGGCTCGGCCGACAACTACGCGCAGCAGACCGACGTGCAGCTGGCTGCCAAGCTCGGCCTGCCCGTGGTGACCGGAGCGACGAAGATCGAGGCAAGGGAAGGCGCCGTGGTGGTCGAGCGCACGCTCGAGGACGTCGTCGAGACCGTCGAGGTCCCGCTGCCCGCCGTCGTGTCCGTTGCCCCCGACATCGCCGTGCCGCGCATCCCCGGCATGAAGGACATCCTCGCCGCCGGCAAGAAGCCCATGAACGTGTTCGGCGCTGACGCTGCGACGGATGCCTCGCTCGAGACGGTCTCGTGCCTCGCACCCGAGCAGGCCGACCGCAAGCAGCAGGTCGTGGACGCCTCGTCCGACGGTGCCATCGAACAGTTCGCCGCCGCCCTCAAGGCCTCCCTGTAATCTGCGCGTCCCCTGTCAACCCATAGCATTCGAAGAAAGGCTGGATACCATGAAAGCACTTGTCATCGCCGAACGCGCCGACGCCGCCCGCGAGTTGGCCGCCGGCGCCCGCACCCTGGCCGACGAGGTCGTCCTCTTCTCCTTCGGCGAGGCCCCCGCGGCCGTCGCCGACAAGGTCGTGAGCATCGCCGTCCCCGAGGGTGCCGTCCTCGACGACGCGGCCGACACCGTGATCGCCGTGTTCGACGCCGAGCAGCCGGGCATCGTCGTGGCCGAGCCCACGCGCCACGTGAAGACCATCGTCGGCAAGCTGGCCGCGCACGCGGGCACCTCCGTCGTCACCGACGTCATGGCCTTCGAGGACGCCGGCGCCCGCAGCATGTATTTCGGCGGCGTGGCCGAGCGCGTGCAGAAGCCGGTCGGCGGCGTCGCCCTCTACACGGTGGCCCCCGGCGCGTTCGAGGGCCTCGAGGCCTCCGGCGCGAATGTCCTGGAGGAGGCCGCCTGGGTCGCCCCGGCGAACCCTGTGAAGCTCCTCGACTCCAAACCCATCGAGAAGAGCGGCGTGGACCTGTTCAAGGCCGACGCGGTCGTGGCCGCGGGCCGCGGCTTCGCCGAGGAGGCCGATCTCGACCTCGCGCGCGCCCTCGCCGACAAGCTGGGAGGCGGCCTGGCCTGCTCGCGCCCCCTCACCGAGGGCGTGAACTGGCTCCCTACCGAGCTCTACGTGGGCGTCTCCGGTCTCATGCTGTCGCCGAAGGTGTACGTGGCGGCCGGCATCTCGGGCCAGATGCAGCACATGGTGGGCTGCAACCGCTCCGGCGCCATGTTCGCCATCAACAAGGACAAGAACGCGCCGGTGTTCAAGCAGTGCGACTACGGCCTGATCGGCGACGTGAAGGACGTCCTGCCGAAGCTCGTGGCGGCCCTGTAAGGCACCTGGCCGGGGAGGCTCCGTCAGCGCCCAGTCGCTCGGACAGCCCTCGCTTCGCTGCGGAACTCGCTTGGTGGGCGCAAACGAAGCCCCCCACGTTGACTTCGCTGTCGCCATGAGATTCGGCCGGTGGCCTTGCTATTGAACTAAGTAAGAAAGAAAGGAGCGCACGATGTCTGAAACCGATTTCGACGCGATCGTCGTCGGCTCCGGGTGCGCGGGGGCCGTGGCGGCCTACGAGCTCGCGAAGGCCGGCAAGAGCGTGCTCGTGGTCGAGCGCGGCAACTTCGCCGGCGCCAAGAACATGACCGGCGGGCGCATCTACTCGCACTCGCTCAAGAAGGTCTTCCCCGACTTCGAGCAGGAAGCTCCCCTCGAGCGAAAGATCACCCACGAGCGCATGGCGTTCATGGACCCCGCCGCGCAGATGGCGGTCGACTTCACGAGTCCGGAGCTCGCGGAGGAGGGCAAGGACTCGTACTCCGTGCTGCGCGCGCCCTTCGACCAGTGGCTGGCCTCCAAGGCCGAGGACGCGGGCGCGGAGTACATCTGCGGCATCGCGGTCGAGGAGCTCCTGAAGGACGGTGCGGGCCGCGTGACGGGCGTGCGCGCCGGCGAGGACGAGATCACCGCCGAGGTGACGATCCTCGCCGAGGGCTGCAACACGGTGCTCGCCGAGAAGTGCCTCGGCAACCCGCGCCCGAAGCCCTCCCAGATGGCCGTCGGCATCAAGCAGGTGTTCGAGCTGCCGGCCGCCCAGATCGAGGACCGCTTCCTCGTGGCGCAGGGCGAGGGCGCGGCGATGCTGTTCGTGGGCGACTGCACGCACGGCAACGTCGGCGGCGGCTTCCTCTACACGAACAAGGACTCGATCAACCTGGGGCTCGTGGCGACCATCTCGACGGCGGCCGACGGCGCGAACCCGCACCCGGTGTACCAGATGCTCGAGGACTTCAAGGGCCACCCGGCCGTGGCTCCCATCATCTGCGGCGCGAAGCTGGTCGAGCACTCCGGCCACATGGTGCCCGAGGGCGGCTACGACATGGTGCCGCGCTACGTGTTCGACGGCTGCCTCGTGGCCGGCGAGACGGCGGGCCTGTGCATGAACATGGGCTACCAGGTGCGCGGCATGGACTTCGCCGTGGCGTCGGGCCAGATGGCGGGCCAGGCGGCCGTGCGCGCGCTCGACGCGGGCGACACCTCGGCCGCGGGCCTGGCGTCGTACAAGCAGGCCATGGAGGACTCGTTCGTCATCAAGGACCTCGAGACCTTCCGCAAGTGGCCCCACACCATGGAGGGCTGGTCGAGCATGTTCACCGACTACCCGGTCATGGTGAAGGAGATCTTCAACGTCCTGTTCAGCGTGGACGGCGAGCCTCAGAAGCCGCTCATGAAGCGCATGATGCCCATTGTGAAGAAGCGCGGCCTGTTCAAGCTGGCCGGCGAGGTGAGGAAGGCGGTGAAGTCGCTGTGAGCAAGGTCAAGGAGATCACAGTCAACGTCGACGAGTTCCTGGCCATCGACAAGTACGAGGTGGACGAGGAGAACGCCCACATCGAGCTGGTCGAGGACCCCGACACGGAGGAGTTCCTGAAGCTCGTGCGCGTGTGCCCGGCGGCCCTGTACAAGATCGACGAGAACGGCGCCAAGTCCTTCGACTACGCCGGCTGCCTGGAGTGCGGCACCTGCCGCATCGCCTGCGGCGGCACCATCGTGGAGAAGTGGGAGAACCCCCAGCCCACCATGGGCGTGGAGTACCGCTTCGGCTAGGAAGGAGGCAGGGGAGCGGACACCCGCTCTCCTGCCTTCCCGCTCCCCGTCGGTTACGCGAGGGTTTCAGCCGGGTAGCAGCCGGCAACGCTTCCCGCCGCCCGCTCGTGCGGGCCTTACAGTAGAGGCTCCATCGAACGCAGCGAAAGGAGCCCTACCCATGAGCACCCTCATCGTGCTCGGCTATCCGAGCGAAGAAGAGGCGAAATCCGCCTACCAGAAGGTCCTCGACCTCGACAAGAACCTCATCGTCAGCCTCCAGTCCATCGCCGTCGTGGCGCGCCATGCCGACGGCAAGTACGACGTGGTCACGCCCGGCTCCAAGGTGGGCACCTCCACGGTGTGGGGCCTGTTCTGGGGCGTGCTGTTCGGCCTCTTGTTCTTCGTGCCCGTGTTCGGCGCGGCCATCGGAGCCGGCATCGGCGCGCTGACGGGCGCCATCGTGAAGCACGGCGTGGACAAGGACTTCCAGGACCGCGTGCGCAACCTGCTGTCCTCCGACGACAGCGCCGCCGTGTTCATGGTGGTGGACGAGATGACCACCGACAAGTTCATCGACGCCATCCGCCCGTTCGGCGGCGACGTGCTGCAGACGTCGCTGTCCGTCAAGGACGAGGACGAGCTCAAGCACGCCCTCTTCAAGAACTAGGCACGGTACCGCATCCCCCTGCGTGCCCGGCCCCGCGCTCCTCAACGACGAAGCCGCCCCTGTGGGCGGCTTCGTCGTTTCCGCACGCTCTTGCCGGCCGGGCGCCGGCGCTTCTTCGCGCATCCGGCCTCGCGGCCGCCCGCCCGCAAGGCCGGATGCGCCGCCTGTTACGCCCGTGCCTTCTTGCGCAGCCCCCAGGCGTACAGCCCTGCCATGACCACGGCCGCCCCTCCCGTGAGCACCACGATGCCCACGACGAAGTTCGTCCACGGCAGCGTGGCCAGCACGGTGGCCACCGACGTGAGGATGCTGTACGAGAAGTTCGAGAACGACGACGCCGCGCCCACGCGGTCGTCCGGCTGGTCCAGCAGCACCACGAACGCCATCGGTCGCACGATGCCCTCGGCCAGCGCATAGGGCACGAAGGCCACGAGGAACAGCACCGGGCTCGCGGTGCCGAACGCCGCCATGAGCGCGAACGAGAGCACGGTCAGCCCCACGCACAGCTTCAGGATGCCGCGCACCTTCATGGACTTGGACAGCCACACGTACACGTACGGCGCCGCGATGGTGACCACGCACGCCGCGGCGTAGATGCAGCTGTACGTGAAGTACGATACGGCGAAGAAGTCCATGAGCACGTAGGACACCACGGCGATGAACGCGAAGTACGGCATGCCGGCCACGCCCATGAGCAGCGCGAGCGCCATGAACGAGCGGTCGCCGCCGAGCGCGCGCACGCCGCGCAGCATGTCGCGCAGCGAGTCGGCCACGCCGGGGGCGGGCGCGTCGCCGCGCAGGTGCGTCTCGGATATGAGCAGCGACAGCAAAAACCCGATGACGCCGCACACGGCCAGGAACTCGAAGATGCCGCGCCAACCGGCCAGGCTCAGCACGAACGTGCCGAGGAACGGCGCGAGCGCTGGCCCGATGATGATGAGCGACTGCAGGCATGTCATGGCGAGCTTCAGGTCGGGTCCCGCGTAGGCATCCTTGATCATGGCCGTCTCGATGGTGGACACCGCGCCGTAGCCGAGCGCCTGCCCGATGCGGAAGGCCACGAGGAACTCCACGTTCGGCGCGAGGGCGCACAGGATGGAGGACGCGGCGAACAGGCCGCAGCCGGCCACGAGCACGGGGCGTCGTCCGAAGCGGTCGCTCACCGGCCCCGCGAGCACCACGCCCACGGCGCAGAATGCGAAGAACACGAACACCGTCAGGTTCAGGTAGGCCGCCGACACGTCGAAGGCGCGCTGCATGCTGGGCAGCGCCGGCACGTACATGTCGATGGACAGGATGAGAAGCAGGTTGATGGAGAGCGCGCAGACGAAGAACGAGCGCGGTCCCAAGTGCTTCTGGGGAACGGAAAGCTGCATGGAAGATCTCCTCGGACGGTCCTTTTGGCCGCACAGGTGCGCGAACCCGCTCGCCAGTATAGCACCGCTCCCTGCTGCACAGCGCGTTGACCAGCACTTAGTCTCAAATCGAGAACCCCGTGCACGCGAGGAGCAAAGTGCGACTGGAAGGAGGGCGTCTTGCGAAGGGCGCTCGGCCGCGCACCCGGCGCGGTGCCGCGAGCCGGCGAGCTCGTGCTGCCGCGCCAAGTTGCCGAGCCCGCACACCTTCCGCGCCCCTTGCGGGCTCGCAGGCCGTTTCAGGGGGTGCGCCCCGCCCCGTTTCGGGGGATAATGGCCGGCATACGATTTCGCGTCGAGCAAGAGGGGATTGCCGTATGGACGAGAACAAGCTGGGGAAGAAGATAACCACCCTGCGCGAGGCGCACCACCTGACGCAGCAGGACCTGGCCGACCGCAGCCAAAGCGACCTGTCCGTCATTGCGGGCCTCGAGGCGGGCGACGTTCCCGCATCCCTGGCGCCGCTCATCAAGATCACGCGCGCGCTGGGGGTGCGCCTGGGCACGCTCATGGACGACGACGAGAACCTGGGGCCCGCCTACATCGATGCCGAGCAGATGCGCGAGGTCGAGCGCGTGAAGAGCCTCGAGACCACCTCCGGCGGCGACCTCAGCTACTTCAGCCTGGCGGCCGGCCGCCCGTCGCGCCATATGGACCCGTTCGTGATCACGGTGGACCCCACCGGCGAGACCGACCACGAGCTGGTGGGCCACGAGGGCGAGGAATGGCTCTTCGGCATGGAGGGCTGCATCGAGATAGAGTACGGCCGCGAGGTCTACGTGCTGCACCCGGGCGAGAGCATTTACTACGATTCCATCGTGCCGCATCAGGTGCGCGCCCACGACGGGCAGAAAGCCAAATTCTTGGCCGTCGTGTACACGCCGATCTAGGGAGGCGACATGACGACCGAGGAAACCCCCGCGTCCGGCCCCGTCCCGGGCGATCCCGACTACCCGCTGCACTCCGAGAAGACCATCGGCCGCTACTTCCGCGACCAGGTGGCCATAGACCCCGACCATGAGTTCGTCGTGTACCCCGACCGCGCGCTGCGCTGGACGTACAAGGACTTCGACGAGCGCACCGACAACCTGGCCCGGGGACTCCTCGCCATCGGCCTGCGCCCCGGCGACCACCTGGGCGTGTGGGCGCGCAACATCCCCGACTGGCTCACGTTCATGTACGCCACCGCCAAGATCGGCGTGGTCATGGTCACGGTGAACCCCATCTACAAGTCCCACGAGCTGGACTACGTGCTCAAGCAGTCGGACATAAAGGCGCTCTGTGTCATCGACGCCTACCGCGACGTGGACTACCTGCAGATCATCCGCGAGCTCGTGCCCGAGACGCTCACCCAGCAGCGCGGCTACCTGGAGTCCGAGACGTACCCCTGCCTGAAAAGCATCATCTACATGGGGCCCGAGAAGCACCGCGGCTGCTACAGCGTGCCCGAGCTCATCCTGCTCGGGCAGCATGTGCCGGCCGACGCGCTCGAGGAGGCGGAAACGCACTTCGACAACAACAGCGTGGTCATGATGCAGTACACCTCCGGCACCACGGGCTTCCCGAAGGGCGTCATGCTCACGCACCGCAACATCCTCAACAACGGCTTCTACATAGGCGAGGGGCAGAAGCTTAGGTCCCAGGACCGCGTGACGCTGCCGGTGCCGTTCTTCCACTGCTTCGGCTGCGTGCTGGGCGTCATGGCCAACCTCACGCACCGCTCCACCATGATCATCGTGGAGGACTTCGACGCGGGCCTCGTGCTGCAGGCCATCCACAAGGAGCGCGCCACGGCCGTCTACGGCGTGCCCACCATGTTCATCGCCGAGCTCAACCATCCCGATTTCGACACGTTCGACCTGTCCAGCCTGCGCACGGGCATCATGGCCGGCAGCCCCTGCCCGCCCGAGACCATGCGCGAGGCCATGGACAAGATGAACCTCGCCGAGATCACCATCTGCTACGGCCTGACCGAGACGAGCCCCGTGTTCACGCAGACGAGCGCCGACGACGACATCGCGCACAAGTGCGAGACGGTGGGCCGGGCGCACCCGCCGGTGGACGTGCGCGTCATCGACCCGGCCGACGGGCACATCTGCGGCGTGGGCGAGCCGGGCGAGCTGTGCTGCAAGGGCTACAACGTGATGAAGGGCTACTACAAGATGCCGGAGGAGACGGCGCGCGCCATCGACGCCGACGGCTACCTGCACTCCGGCGACCTGGGCACCGTGGATGAGGACGGCTACTACCGCGTGACCGGCCGCATCAAGGACATGATCATCCGCGGCGGCGAGAACATCTACCCGCTCGAGGTGGAGAACTTCCTGCTCACGATGCCCGGCGTGCTGGACGCGCAGGTGGTGGGCATCCCGGATGCGCGCCTCGGCGAGATCGTGGGCGCGTTCATCCGCGTGCGCCCCGGCTACGAGGCCATGACCGAGGACGACGTGCGCGCCTTCTCCATCCCGCGGATCGCGCGCTACAAGGTGCCCAAGCGCGTGTTCTTCGTGGACGATTTCCCCATGACGCCGTCCATGAAGGTGCAGAAGTTCAAGCTGCGCGAGATGGCCGAGGAGCTGGTGCGCGCGGGGAGGTAGGAAAGGAAAGGCGGCTTCCAGGAGGGCTTGCTTCGACGCAGCCCCCCAGCCCCTACCGCCGCCCCTGCGCGAGCAGCCGGCAGCTCAGGTGGACGCGCAGCAGGTCCGTGCCCGCGGCGGCGGGGCTCTCAAGGTCGATGCCGGAGAGGGCCTTGATGCGCTTCAGGCGGTAGGCCAGCGTGTTGCGGTGGATGAACAGGGCCTCGGCCGTGCGCGTGGCGTTGCAGCCGCTGCGCAGGTAGGCCAGCGCCGTCTCCACGTACGCGGCGCCGTCCTCGGCGTCGGCGCGCGCGAGCGCCACGGCGGCGTGGTCGAGCAGCCAGGACGCGTCGGTGTCCAGACCCAGGCGCACGCGCACGTCCTCGAACCAGCAGTCGTCGTAGAAGCACGACAGCGTGGAGCCGAACGCGCCGCCCAGCTCCGCGTCGTCCACGAGGTCGTAGGCGAGCGCTGCCTGGTCGGCGGCCGTGCGCACGAGCGAGAAGTCCGCGAGCAGCGAGGAGAACCCGGCGCGGAACCGCGGCTCCGCGCTCGTCTCCACGTCGTGGGCCGCATGCCGCGCGCGGAGCGCGGCCAGCGGGTAGTCGGCGTCGCGTGCCACCATGAGGGCCGCGTCCCCGTCGTCGAAGAAGCGGGCGAGCGGATAGAATTCGGCCACGAGGCGCATCGTCTGGCCGCGCGCGCCGACATCCTCGGCAGGCTCCGCGGCGCCGAAGCGCGCGACGAAGAAGCGGTCGTCGGCCCGCCAGCCCGCTTTCGACAGGGCGTACTCCAGCACCTGCGGCCGAACCGACCGCCCGTCCAGCAGGTCGCGCAGGGGCCCGAGTGGCTCCTCGGCCGGTTGCGGCCGGCTCTGGAGCGGCATCACGAGCGAGAGCAGGTTGCCCAGGTAGTCCACGAGCGCGAAGTCGGCCGGCTGGAACGGCGCGTTCACGTCCACGAGCTCGAAGCAGCCGTAGTACGCCTCGCCGCACATGAGGTTGCGCACGAGGTAGCTGCGACCGTCGCCGGTGGCGTTCTCCATGAGGAACGCCCGGTCCTGCGCGCCGGGGTCGGACGAGCCCGCCGCCCATGCCTCCATGCACAGCTCGATGGGGCACGCGCCCGTCGCGATGGCCGATGTCCACAGCCTGTCGTCCAGCTCCTCGGGAAGCCTGCCCGCCACCAGCACGAAGTAGAGCGTGGCGTCCGAGAGCATGAGCGGGTTCGCGAACTGCTCCGCGGCGATGTCGAACACCTCCTGCAAAGGGGCGTCCCGCGCCATGGCCGTGAGCAGGGTCTCGGACCATGCGTCCAGGCGCAGGCGCATCTCCAGAAGGCGTGCGAGCATCTCGGCCGGCCCGGGCAGGCCCGGGCCGGCGGGCACGTAGAGCACGGGCGGCGCGTCCGCCTTATCCGCTTCCTCGGGCGGGGCGTCGGCTCCCAGCACGAGGAAGGACCCGGCGGCGGCGAAGGCGTCGTCCAATGTGCCGAACGAGGCCGCGTCGACCACGAAAAGGCTCCCGGTGCGCGGGATGCTCGAGGGCCCGAGCACCTCCACGCGGTCGAGGTCGAGCCGGGAGTCGTGCCGGTAACGGGCCGTCGGGCCCAAGTCGGCGAGCTCGGCGAGCACGAGGTCGAGGTTGAAATTCACGGTTGCCTCCTTGGGCTGCCACGTGCGGTTTCGGCCGGCGAGCGGCAGGGGCGACGCGCAGCGCTCGATGACGGATCGGCAACGCCGCCTCCTCGCCGCCCTGACAATTACCTATATCATCAGGTATATCTTACGCCATTGTTCATAATGCACAAAATCGGCGGTCCAGATTTCGGCCGACGGGACGATGACGGGCCCCCGTCGCCTCCATACACTGTGCGCCGTCGAAAAACTACCATCTTGGTGAAAAGAAGAGCGAACGAAGAGAGGAAGGACCGTATGGAGCTGACGAGGCGCGGGTTCCTCAAAGGGTCTGCCGCGTGCGGCGCGGCCGCGGCGGCGGGCATGTTCTCCACGGGGGGCTGGCTGGCCCCGGCGAAGGCGTACGCGGGCATCGGCCCGGCCGGCGCCGAGGCGGCGGCCGCCGGCGAAGAGCGCACGGCCTGCACGTACCACCAGGGCCACTGCGGAGGCATGTGCCCGCTCAAGTGCACGGTGCGCGACGGCCGCCTGGTGAAGGTGGAGCCGAACACGTGCGTGGACGACCGCTACGAGACCATCTGCCTCAAGGGTATCTCGGAGGTGCAGCATATCTACGGCTCGCACCGCATCCAGACGCCCCTGCGGCGCGCCGGCGAGCGCGGTGCGAACGAGTTCGAGCCCATCAGCTGGGACGAGGCCTACGACGAGATCGTGGAGAAGCTCACCGCCCTGCAGAAGGAGCACGGCCGCGACTGCGTCATGGTGGGCGCCACCACCGAGGCGAGCTTCCCGTTCCTCGCGCCCCTGCTGGGCGCGCAGACCGGCGGCATGGGCGGCATCGACAACGGCACGGGCAACGGCCTGGACCCGGCCATCGGCCACGGCGGCGGCTACGCCTACGCCACGGGCGAGGCGCGCGACTGGGTCAACGCGAACATGGTGCTCACCGTGGGCAGCAACTTCTGCGAGTCAACGCTGCCGCAGGTGCGCCTGTTCTTCGAGGCCAAGGAGGCCGGGGCCAAGATGGTCACGGTGGATCCGCACTTCTCCACCACGGCCTCGAAGTCCGACGAGTGGATACCCATCACGCCCGGCACCGACGCCGCGCTGTTCCTCGGCATGGCCACGGCCATCGTGGAGGGTGGCTGGTACGACGAGGCGTTCATGGCGGCGCACACCGCCTTCCCGTACCTCGTGGACGTGTCCACCGGAAAGCTCGTGCGCGACCACGCCGAGGACCCGGCCGCGGAGGAGCCGGAGACCGGCGAGCAGAACCCCTTCTTCGTGTGGGATGCCGCCGCGAACGCCCGCGCCCCGTACACGAGCGTGGCGAGCCCCGCGCTCGAGGGCACCTTCACGGAGGGCGACACCACGTACAAGACCGTGCTCACCCTCTTCAAGGAGAGCCAGAAACAGCACACCCTCGACTGGGCGTCCGAGAAGACGGGCATCCCGGCCGCGCGCATCGAGGAGCTCGCCCGCGCCTACGCCCAGGACGGCCCGGCCACCATCGCGCTCGGGTGGGGCGGCAACGACAAGATGGCCAACGCCGACATCGCCGGCCACGCCGCCGCCGTGCTCGCCGCGCTCACGGGCAACATCTGCAAGCCCGGCGCCAACATCGGCGTGTTCGTGGGCGGCGCGTGGAACGGCTACACGGGCGACCTCGCCAGCTGGGAGCTGCCCGAGGGCATGGCCTCCGCCGACGACGAGATGGCCGCCTACGACATGCGCACGAGGCAGAACAAGGTGCGCGCCTTCATCTGCTGCGGCGACTTCCTCCAGCAGCACTACGCCAACATGAACGCCACGGTCGAGTGGGCGAAGAAGCTCGACCTCATCGTGTCCATCGACCCGTACTTCACCGAGGGCGCCAAGTGGGCCGACATCGTGCTGCCCGCGTGCACGCGCTTCGAGAACGAGGAGGAGGTGGGCAACCTCAAGGTGGGCTACAACCAGCTGGTGCTGCAGAACAAGGTCATCGAGCCCTTGTTCGAGGCCCGCACCGACTTCCGCATCCAGCGCGAGCTGGCCGAGCGCCTGGGCGCGGCCGACGCGCTGCCCAAGACCTCCCGCGCGTGGGTGGACGCCATGCTCGAGAACTCCGAGGACCCGTACCTGAGCGCCCTCACCGTGGAGGCGATCAACGAGAACCACGGCGCCTATCCCCTGGAGGGCATCGAGAAGCCCCGCCAGGCGTTCCCGGACCTCGTGTTCGGCACCCCGTCGGGCCGCATGGACGTGTACTACGACAACCTGGTGGGCTTCGGCCAGGCGCTGCCCGTCTACGAGGACCCCGCCGAGGCCTACGACGGCAACCCGGCCCGCGCGGACTTCCCGCTGCAGCTGGCGAACGTGCGCTCGCGCTTCCGCATCCACAACCAGTTCGCCGACGCGTCGTGGATCCAGCAGTACTACGAGCCCTACGTGGAGCTGAACCCCGCCGAGCTCGAGGCGCGCGGCATCGCCGCCGACGACACGGTGGAGGTGGCGAACGGGCGCGGCAGCTTCCGGTGCCGCGTGAAGGCGAACTCGGCCGTCCGCCCCGGATCGGCGCGCATGATCGAGGGCGCCTCGGCCGACTACCTCGCGTCCGGGAACCTCCAGAACGTGACGAACGACACCATGGTCGAGCGCGGCTACGAGCTCATGACCGGCCCGGTCATCCCGTTCTCGGACACGCTCGTCGAAGTGAAGAAAGCGTAGGGTGACACCATGACGAAACTGGCCATAGCCATCAACAAGGAGCGCTGCGTGGGGTGCCACACCTGCGCCAACGCCTGCAAGATGCAGAACAACGTGCCCATGGGCATGCTCTGGAACCGCATCCTCACCGAGGGCGCGGACACGCTCGACGGCGCGGTGGGCGAGTACCCGAACCTCACGCGCACCTACCTTCCCGTGCAGTGCCAGCACTGCGAGAATGCGGCGTGCCTGAAGGTGTGCCCCACGGGCGCCACGTACAAGGACGAGAAGGGCCGCGTGGAGATCGACTACGACAAGTGCATCGGCTGCCGCATGTGCATGGCAGCCTGCCCCTTCAACGCCCGCGTGTTCAACTGGGAGGAGCCCGTGCGCGACCCCGACGTGAACTACGGAGACGCGCGCGTGCCGGTGCGGAACAAGGGCGTCATGGAGAAGTGCACGCTGTGCAAGGAGCGCACCGACGACGGCGACGTGCCCATGTGCGTGCGCGTGTGCCCGGCCCGCGCCCGCACGTTCGGCGACCTGGACGACCCCGACAGCGACATCTCGCGGCTCGCCCGCGAGCGCGCCGGCAGCGTGCACCATCTGCTCGAGGAAAAAGGCACCCGCCCGCAACTCTTCTACATAGGCTAGGGAGGAAAACCACTTATGAATTTCTCGAATCTCAAGAACCTCTCGGCCCCGTACAAGGTCGCCATGGGCGTGCTGGCCGTGCTGGTGCTGGCCGGCGTGGGCGCCTACGTGTACCAGTTCATGGGCGGCCTGGGCGTCACCGGCATGTCGAACGGCACGTCGTGGGGCCTCTACATCGCCTGCTTCATGTTCTTCGTGGGGCTGTCGGCCGGTGGCCTGATCGTGGCGTCGTCCGCGTCCATCTTCCACGTGGCCGAGTACAAGAAGGTGGCGCTGCCCGCCATCCTCGTGTCGCTCATCTGCATCTGCATCGCGGGCGCGTTCGTGCTCATCGACTTGGGCGGCATCGTGCGCATCCTGAACCTGTTCGCGTCGCCGAACTTCATGTCGCCGCTTCTGTGGGACATCTGCGTCATCACCACGTACTTGGTGATCAACCTTATCTACCTGTACTTCATGACGTCGAAGAAGCCCGGCGCGCAGGACAAGGTGGCCATCGTGAGCCGCTTCGCGCTGCCGGTGGCTATCCTCGTGCACTCCGTGACGGCCTGGATCTTCGGCCTGCAGATCGCGCGCGCCGGCTGGTACTCCACCATCATGGCGCCGCTGTTCGTGGCCTCGGCCATGGACTCGGGCCTGGCGCTTCTGCTGCTGGCGCTTCTGTGGATGAACCGCGCCAAGGTGTTCGCCACGTCGCGCAAGCTCGTCGCGAACCTGGCCGGCCTTCTGGCCGTGTGCATCGCGGTCGACGGCTACATGGTGGGCTGCGAGGTTCTCACGATGGCCTACCCTGGCACGGAGCACGGCATGGCGGAGCTCGGCCAGCTGTTCGCCGGGGCCACGGCGCCGTTCTTCTGGATCGAGGTCATCGCGGGCATCATCGTGCCGTTCATCATTCTCGTGTTCGCGAAGAACCGCCGCCGCATGGGTCTTGTGGCGCTCGCGTGCGCGGGTGTGGTCGTGGGCGTGTTCTGCAAGCGCCTGTGGCTGCTGTTCACCAGCTTCATCTTCCCGAACGTGTCCGGCGCGCCGGGGCTCATCTCGGGGTCGTCCTCGTCGCAGGGCGCGGCCGGCATCGACGGGTGGGCGGTTGCCAGCTCGTATATGCCCACGCTGCCCGAGATCATGATCGCGGTGGGCATGGTGGCGCTGGGGGTGCTCGCGTTCCTCGTGTTGACGAAGGTGTTCTTGTCCTACGATCCCGCGCCGGCGCTCGCCGACGACATGGCGGCGGGGTTGGCCCCGGCCGATGCGGCGCCCACGGTGGGCGGCGCGCCGGCCGGCAGCCGGCCGTGCGACGGCGTTTTCGGCGCGCGGGCGGGCGGCGCGCCGGTGGAAAGGCCTTCGCATGCCGACGCCTGCTGAGGTCTGGACGCGCCGGGCTCACCAGTTCGCGTTCTTGGGCAACAGCCTGCTCGCTCCGATGGCTGCCGATGCCGCGTTCGAGCTGGACGAGGCATTTTGGGACGAGTTTGCGGCTGGCGAGGTCGAGGGCCCGTCCGTCCGCCGCACGCTCGAGCGCCTGAAGGCCTACGCCCGCGCCGAGCAGGCGGACGGCAGGGAGACCGGGGAAGCCGTGCGGCGCGTGAAAGTGGAGTACGCGCGCTTGTTCATCGGCCCGCCGAAACCGACCGCGCCGCCGTGGGAGACGATGTACGCGCAGGCTGGGCAGATGGGGGAGATCGGCTTCGGCCGCGCCACCGTGGCCATGCAGGACCTGCTCGCCGAGGCCGGCCTCGTGCTGGCGAACGAGAACAACCAGTACGCCGACCACCTGGGCATCGAGCTGCTCTACCTGGCCGAGCTCTGCCATTGCTGCGCCGCCGGTGCGGACGGCGGGGCCTCGGGAGTCGCTGGTGATGCGGACGGCGGGTCCTCGGCTGCCGCAGTGGCCACAGAAACGCGTGAGGACGCCGCAGCCGCGGTTGCCGGTGCGGCGGCGGACGAGCCCCTTGGCTGCGAGGAGCGCCTGCATGCGTTCGTGCGCGAGCACCCGGCCGCGTGGGCGCCGGCGTTTCGCGACCGCGTGGCCGAGGCCGCTCCCGACGGCTACTTCGCGCCGCTCGCCGCTCTGGTGTGCGACCTGCTGGAAGAACTATAAGGGGAAGGCGCGAACAACGCGCCTTCCCCTTGCTTTTTCATGGGCAAACTCATAGTGTTTCCGTTACCTTTATGCTATCATTTGCGCAGCATATCACGCGGGAGGGTCCCGCACCTACGTAATGGCTGGCGAGAAACGGAAAATCGAACATGAAACGCAGTCCCCGCTTCCTCTCGGCGGCATTAGCCGTCGTCTTGGCCTTTTCGCTGTTCGGCATCCCGGCGTATGCTGTCGATGCTGATACCGACGACGCTACTCCGGCTCCGCAGGAGTCCCAAGAACCTGCAGCCGACCCCGCGGCTCCCGAGGTGCCCTCGGATACTCCGGCGGTTGTCGAAAACAACACCCTGCCGCCCAACGCGGACCAGCCCAAGAACGAGGCTTCCTCCGACCCGGTGGGCTCGATACGCCTCACCTTGGTCGAGGGCCGAACGGCCATCGTAGACTCCGCGGCGGGTATCAGCGCAGGGTACACTGTCTCGCTCGATGGTGCCGATGGCTTCCATCGCACCGCGACGGGCAATCCCTCTACGGCGAACCTGCAAAGCACCGTCCGCTTCGACGGCCTGGCCGACGGCGCCTACGAGCTCGCGGTGAGCGCGCCCGGTTTCCTGACGTACCGCCAGCAGATCGAAATCAAAGCCGACGCCGTGTCGCTTGAGCTGCGCACGGGTGACTTTAAGGTGAACGAAGAGGCGGCGCACCCCGGCCTGATGGTGTCGGGCGACGTGACGGGCGATGGCGTTGTCGATGTGTACGACGCCAAGGCTGTCATCGATGCCCTCGAGTCCCTCGATTCCCCCGACGGGCACGATCCCGCATGCGACCTCGACGGCGACGGCGCCGTGACGCTCGTTGACTTGGAGATCGCCGCTGCGAACATCGGCAAGACGCAGGTGAATGCCACCCTTACCCGCACGGTTTCGGCTGCTGCGGTGAAGGCGACGGCGAACGAAGGCGTTGAGGTTTCGGCCGATCCGGCTTCGCTGCTCAAAGGAGAAGAATCGGTCATCTTTGAGTCTAAAGATGCGATCTCGGATAGCAATCCTGTCGTGGTCCCGCTGGCGGCATCCGGCGTGTCGAGGCGCTGCTGAAGGGCGTCGACGGGCTTCTCCACGGAAGCCACGTACACCGACAACGCCTCGTCGCTCGGCAATCGCACCGTAGCCTATGAGGTGACGGCGGTGGACAAGTTCCTGAACCGCTCGGCAGCGAAGACGCTCGACCCGGTGAAACTTTCCGGCAACGGCCTGCAGGACAAGACCGGTTGGACAGTTTCCACGAACATGGTCTCGCAGCAAGACGTGGTGCCGCCGTCTACCGACGACGACCCCGACGCCCCCGAGCCCCAGCTGGCTTCGGCGCTTGCCGTGGACGGCAAAGCCGACACCGTGTTCGCGGGAGTGTCCGCAAAGGAGGATCCCTCCTTGACTATCGACATGGGCAAATCGACCCAGGTGACGTCGGTGCGCTACACGCTTGAAGGTGCGGATGCGGCCGCCGCCCTGGGTGCTTACCGCATCGAGACGAGCTTGGACGGGGAGGCCTACACGGCCATTAAGGAAGGCCGGCTGCAGCTGGGGGACGATGGCACGGCCACGCTCTACTTCGACAACGGCGACGATCCGTGGATCTGCACCTATGACGCACGTTACCTGCGCATCACGGGCGTGGGCCAGGCGGGCAAGACGCTTGCGGTGGGCGAGATCGACGTGTTCGGGCCGTCCGGCGACAACGTGGACTTCCTCGCGGCCGGCGAAGGCGAAGCCATCGGCATCCTCAAGAGCGACTTCGTGTACCAGCCTGCCATGGAGGGCCAGGCCGCGCGCTCCATCCCCAAGGGGTCGGTGGTGTTCGTGGGCGACTACAAGGGCAATCCAGCCTACAACGTGGTGATGCTCTACGACGCCCAGGGCAACGTGGTGGGCGGCGTCGATGAGAACGGCAACGTGGTGGCGAACCAGATCATCCTCGCGCCCAACCCCGGCGATGCGTTGCTGGGCGAGACGTCCGAGGGCCGGTGGGTGTACTGGATCGAGCCTGCGATGCTCAAGGAGATACAGCTACCTACCCAAGTGCGCGCCGAGCTCTACCGCGTAGACAACGCGCTCACAAACGAGGGCCAGCGCCTGACGAGCGACTCGCTGTACGCGAGCCTGCCCGAAACGCTGCCAGAGATCGAGCTGACCGGCGACGTCGCGTCCGGCGCGAAGAACGACTAACCCGAGACGTGAGAGGAACGGTTGACGATATGATGAGTACGATGAAGAAATTTGCGGCAGGCGCCCTCGCAGCGTGCGCGCTCTGCCTCGCGCTGGTGCCGGGTGCCGCGTGGGCGGCGGTGGATCCCGAGGCGGTGCTCCAGAAGGTGGACGGCTCGGACGACGTGGCCGTGTCCCTCAAGCTGCCCGAGGGCGCTCGCGACAACGTGCGCACCCTCCGACTGACGCTGACGGTGAAGGGCGCCGACCTCGATGGGGTGGAGGCCGGCTTCGCGTTCGACGGGTCGTTGGACGGCGTGACGGTCAAAGAGGCGCGCTACCGGCATGAAGGCAGCGAAGGCGTCTTGAGCTTGTATTTGGCCGGCGACGCGAACTTGTTCGCGAACGACACCTTAGCACTCGGCAGCGTGCGCCTGGCGGGGGAGGAAGGCGCGACGGTCGAGATCGGCGTGGGTTCCTTGAGCGTGGTGAACGCTGCGCACGATGCGTCCGACCCTGCCGTGTACTCGCAGGGATCGGTGCCGGTGGAACTCGGGGCCGAAAGCACGACCCCGAACCCGCCCGAGCCTCCTGCGGGCGAAGGCGAGGGCAACGAGCCCGGTTCCGGCGACAACCAGGGTTCCGGTGAAGGCACCGGAACGGGAAGCGGAAACGGGGGCACGGGCTCCGGCAACGGCTCGGCCAACACGAGCCCCGGCGCGCCCACCGGCACGGACCAGTCGCTCGTGACCACGGGCGATAGCCTCGCCTCCTCGCCCGCCGCATTAGGGACTGTCGCACTTGCCGCCGCTGCCGTAGTGGCTCTCGGCCTCGTGCGGCTCGGCAAGCGCCGCTGACGGCACCGCTGGCGCCCTTTTTCGCCTACGGGCGCTTCTTGGCCAAGCTGCCCTTCGCGCGCAGCACGGCGAGGGCGCCCCCTGCGATGCCCACGGTGCCGACCGTGATCCCAAGGGCCCAGGCGAAGCCGGGAATCTGGTCGTTGCCATGCGGGGGAGCGCCGTCGTCTGGCGCGCTCCGGTACCCGCCGGTTTGCGCGCCGTTGCCGCCTGCCGAGCTTGCTCCGGTGCGTTCCTCCCTGCCTTCGCTTTCCGCGGCCTCGTGCTTCTCGGCGTCGCTTCCCGCCCCTTCTCCGTTCGCCTCGGAACCCGAGGCGGCTTGCGCCCTCTCCATGTTCGGCAGCAGGCTCTTCGGCGTGCTCCCGGGATCCACGCGCTCGCTCTCTCCCTGCACCGCACCGCCCCGGTTGCCGCCGCTGTCGCCGGCGCCTGCTTCCGGCGGGTTCACGATGTTCGGAGACTCGTCGTCGGGATCGTCGGGGTCGGGGCGCCATCCGCCCTCGTAGGCGATGAGCGCAGGTTCGAACTCCGAGGTCGTCAGCACGCCGTCCTCGCGTGTCACCGCGGTTGCGCGCAGGTAGAAGTCGCGGTAGTCGACGGCTTTCGACGAATAGCTGACGGTGCAGTACAGAATGGACGGGTCTTGGTAGTTGTCGTCGAAGACGGGGGAGATGCTGTCCGCGCCTGATGCGTATTCCTGCCAATCCTCATCCCATTCGAACGTGCCCCAGCGCTCCCAGTTGCCCGGCTCGTCTGCATACGCGCGATCGACGTAGAGCACTTGCAGGCCGGGGTGCCCGGTATCCTCGTCGCGGCAGTACGGATCGACCGGCAATGGCGGCAGGTACAGCAGCGCGCTCATGCCGACATCGGGGATGATGCGGATGACCTGGCCGAACGGCTGGTCCACGTGGCCGATGCCGCTTCCGGGGCCGCCGGTCCCGCTGCCGAGGGAGCCTCCGCCGCACCCCATGCCGGGGGCGATGCCCCCGACGCCTTCCGCCATGCCGCCGCCCGGCGAGCCGCTGAGCGCTCCTCCCGCCTCGGCATCCGCCCAAGCCGCCGTCCCGCCGTTTGCGGCCAGCGCGGCCGCCAAGCCCAGGGCCGCCGCGGCGCGGGCGGCGGGGCGGAGGCGTTTTCTGGTAAGATGCCGCACGGGGTGTCCTTGTCGTCGGGAGGGGGTCGTTGATGTCGGTTCGCTCGGCCGTGCGCGCGGCCGTTGGCGCGGCAGCGATCTTCCTGCTGGCGGGATGCCTGCTCGCGCTGGCGTACTACCATGATAACAAATACCTTTCCCCACCGCCCTATGGGGCGGGCGGCGTCCTCGAGCTGGCGGATGCCGACCTCGGGCGCCCCGTGCCCCTCGTGGACGGCTGGCTGCTCTCCGTCGACGGCGCGTCGCAAATCGAGACGTTCATCGGCCAGTACTCAAACTTCTCCTACGTGCCGGGCGGCGCCTCGGCCTTCGGAACCGCCGTCTACGAGCTCGAGCTGCGCTACGTGGGCAACGCTCCCGAGCGTGCGCTCGTGCTGCTGGTGCCCGAGGTGTACGGAGACTTCACCCTGTACGTGGACGGCGCCGTGGCAGCGGCGGGCGGCGACGGTGCGGAGGTGGGCGTCGTGGTACGCGACGGCACGCGCCTCAAGCTGGAGGTGGAGAACCGGGAGCATTACTACAGCGGGCTGTACTACCCGCCCGTGCTCGGCACGGCGCAGGCCATGGAGCGGCTGGGCTTCGCGAGCGCGCTCGGCACCTGCGTGCTCGTGCTGGGCCCCCTTGCGGCGGCGCTGCTCTCCTTCGCGGTGCGCCGCCGGGGCGGCGGCGATGCGCTCCTGCGCGACTTCGCCGTGCTGTGCCTGGCGTTCGCGGTGGCCGGCGCGCACGGGTTGGCGTGGCGCGCGGGCATCGCGAACGCCTGGTGGTACGCCCTGGAGGACGCGGCGTGGGCGTGCGTGCTCGTGGCGGCCGTGGCGCTGGCCGCCCGCGCTGCGGGCCTGCCGTGGACGCAGGCGGGGCACCCGGCCGCGCGGTGGGGGGCCCGGGCGCTGTGGCTGCTGCCGGCCGTCACGTTCGCCTGGGCGGCGGCCCTGCCCGCGCTTCCCGCCTCCATCGGGGCGTACGCCGCGTTCCAGAGCGCGGTGCGCATCGCGTGCTGGGGGCTGTTCGCGGGCTGCGCCGTCGTGGGCCTGCGCAACCGCAGCGCCGAGGCGCGGTTCGTGCTGTACGGCTGCGCGGTGCTGGGAGCCGCCCTCGCGGCGAACCTCCTGGACGACAACGCCTACGAGCCGCTGTACGGCCTGTGGCAGCACGAGTACGCGGGGCTCATGCTGGTGGGCGTGTTCGCCTGGATGCTCGCGGTGCGCGTGCGGCGCCTGCGGGCTGCGCAGGAGCAGGTACGCGACCTGGAGGTGCAGGTGCACGCCGCCGAGGCGGGCCTCGTGCACCTAAGGCACGGCGAGCGGGAGGCGCGCACGGCGCGCCACGACCTGCGCCACCACGTGGCCGCCCTGCGGAGGATGGCCGACGAGGGGGCGTGGGAGGACTGCCGCGCCTACCTGGACGAGCTCGCAGGGCAGCAGGACGCCGCGCCGCCCCTGCGCTACACGGGCAACGTCGTGGCGAACGCGGTGCTGGCCGCCTACCTCGCGCCGGCGCAGGCCGCGGGCGTGCGCGTGGAGTGCGACGTGCGCGTGCCCGAGCGCCTGGGCCTGGGCGCCACGGAGCTGTCCGTGCTGCTGTCGAACCTGCTGTCCAACGCCGTGGAGGCGTGCGAGCGCGCCCGCGCGGCGGGCGAGGACGAGCCGTACCTGGCGCTCTCCATGCGCACGAGCGGCAACGTGCTGGCCCTGCGCTGCGAGAACTCGGCTGAGCCCGGCGCGTCGTTTCTGGCCACGAGCAAGGAGAACCCGCGCGAGCACGGCCTGGGGCTGCCCGCCATGCGCGAGATCGCCCGGCGCCACCGCGGCGAGCTCTTCGCGGAGGCCGCCGACGGCCGCGCCGTCGTGCGCATCGGCCTCGCGCTCGATGCCGGCGGTGTCGGCGGGGGCGTGCCCGCCGGTCCGGGCGGCAGCGCTTCTGGGGGCGGCTCCGCCGACGGCGGGCCCGTTTCCGCCGAACCCGGCGCCGCCACCGTCCGCGGCGAAATGTGGTGAGATTGCGAGAGCCCTGATCGCGTCACTAGGCAACCGTCGCAGAATATGGTATAACCTACCAAGCAAACGCGCACGAGGCGGGTGAGAGGTACGTGCGCACCATACTTTCGAAGCATGAGAAAGTGGGCCTGTTCCCGCTTTCTTTGTTTGTAGAGGGCCGGTTCGCCCCACGCCGCGAGGCGGGAGGGCGCCCGGTCCGGCAGGACGGCACGGCGGCGCGCAGGAGAAGGCGCGCCGGGCGAGAGAGGAGGCGGACGTGCTCGGCAAGAAGGAACAGCAGCTGCTCGACGCGCTGGCCCCCCGCGCGGCCGAGGAGGGCGTGGAGATTGTCACCGTGGAGGTGGTGGGCGCGAAGAAAGCGCCTACCATCAGGGTGTACATCGATGTGGAAGGCGGCGTGAGCTTCGACGAGCTCTCGGCCGCCCAAGGGTGGATCAACGACCTCATGGACGAGCTCGACCCGTTCCCCGGCGCCTACACGCTGGAGGTCTCGTCTCCCGGCATCGACCGCCCGCTGCGCACGCCGGAGCATTTCGCGCGGTTCGCCGGCGAGACGGCCGTGGTGAAGACGGCCGCCCCCCTCGACGGGCGCAGCGCCTTCACCGGCACTATCGCGTGCGTCGCGGACGGCGCGGTGGAGCTCGACGTGGACGGCACCGCCTTCCGCATTCCCGTATCCGACATCAAGCGCGCCCACCTCAAGGGCGCTGTCGACTTCAGCTCATAGGAAAGGACTTCAGACGTGGCAACTTCAGAACTGATCGAGGCCTTGCAGGCCCTGGCCCACGAACGCAAGATCGACGAGTTCTACCTCATCGAGCGGTTGGAATTGTCGCTGGCCAAGAGCTATGAGCGCATCTTGGACCTCGAATGGGACGCGCGCGTGACCATCGACCGCCAGACGGGGCATATCTACGTCTACGAGCTGGTGCCGGTGGGCGAGCCCGACGAGGAGACCGGCGAGTACAGCGAGTTCGAGGAGCGCGACGTGACGCCGGCCGACGTGAGCCGCATCGCGGCGCAGAACGCGAAGGGCGTCATCGCGTCCATCGTGCGCGAGGCGGGCCGCCAGTCCATCTACGAGGAGTTCTCGGGACGCGTGGGCGACCTGGTCACGGGCACGGTGCTGCAGGGCACGCCGGACTTCACCATCATCAAGATCCGCGACGGCGTGGAGGCGGAGCTGCCGCACTACGACCAGAAGCGCAACCCGGGCGAGCGCAACGAGCGCCCGTCCAACGAGCACTACCGCCACAACCAGCGCCTGAAGGTGCTCATCATCGACGTGCGCGACCCGAACTCCGACGCGCCGAAGATGCGCGGCGAGCAGGCCCGCCCGGCCATCGTCGTGTCGCGCACGCACCCGGACCTCATCCGCCGCCTCTTCGAGATCGAGGTGCCGGAGATCTACGACGGCATGGTGGAGATCAAGTCCATCGCCCGCGAGCCGGGCGCGCGCTCCAAGATCGCGGTGGCCTCGCGCGAGGCGAACCTCGACCCGGTGGGCGCTTGCGTCGGCCCGAAGGGCAGCCGCGTGCGCATGGTGGTGGAGGAGCTGCGCAACGAGCGCGTGGACGTCATCCAGTGGCACGAGGACCCCGCGTCCTACGTGGCAAACGCGCTCTCGCCCGCGAAGGTGACGAACGTCATCATCGACGAGGACAACCACTACGCCACCGTCGTGGTGCCCGACGACCAGCTGTCGCTGGCCATCGGCAAGGAGGGCCAGAACGCCCGCCTCGCCGCGCGCCTCACGGGCTGGCACATCGACATCAAGAGCGCGTCGTTCGCCGGCGAGCCGCTGGCCGCGGGCGACAACATGCTCATCGACGAGGACGTGGAGGCCGACGACGAGGCCGGCCTGTGCGCCTACGTGAGCGAGGACGGGGCACGCTGCCGCAACCATGCCCGGCCGGGCAGCCGCTACTGCGGCGTGCACGCGGACCTCGACGGGGAATAGCGGCCAAGGGAAACGAGCGAGGCGACGGATGGCAACGGAGACGAAGAAACGGCAGCGCAGCTGCATCGCGTGCGGAAAGCAGGCCGGCAAGGCCGAGCTCTACCGCGTGGTGCGCACGCCGTCGGGCTCCGTGGCGTTCGACGGCACCGGCCGCGCGCCGGGGCGGGGGGCGTATGTATGCTCCGAGGCGTGCTTCGCCGCCGCATGCAAGACCAGAAAGCTTGAACGGGCGCTGAAGACGAAGCTCGATCACGATGAGTTGGAACGAATCGCAGCCGAGGTGTCTTCGGCGCTGCGCGGAGCGTAAGGGAAGAGGAGTTGGTATATGGCCAGCATGCGCGTACATGAGTTGGCGAAGGAATTCGACATGACGAGCAAGGAGCTGCTCGACAAGTTGAACGAGATGAAGATACCCGCGAAGAGCCACGCGAGCATGCTCGCCGACGCCTACGTGGCCAAGATCAGGAAGAACCTCGAGCCCGAGATAAAGCAGCGCGCGGGCCAGCTGGAGGCCGAGGAGGCCGCCGAGCTCGCCCGCGAGCGTGCCGAGGCCGAGGCCCGCAAGGCCGAGGAGGAGCGCGCCCGCCGCGAGGCCGTGGAGCAGGAGCGCGCCGCCCGCGAGGCCGAGCGCGCCCGCCGCGAGGCCGCCGAGGCCGAGGGCGGCGAGCAGGGCGGAGAGGGTTCCCAGGACGGGCGCAAGCCGGCCAAGGCGCCGGCCTCGTCGCCGTTCGAGAGCCTGGCGAGCCAGATCGAGAGCGAGAAGGAGCGCGTTGCCCGCGAGGCTGCCGAGGCCCGCGCCCGCGCCCGCCAGGCCAAGGCCATGGCCGAGGTGGCGAAGAAGCAGGCCGTGGAGGAAGCGCTGCGCCAGCGCAACAGCAAGAAGCAGAAGGGCTCCGCGTCCTCCGCGCCGAAGCCCGCTCCCGTGATCGGCGCGAAGAAGGCCTCTGGGTTCGATTCGCTCCTCTCGCAGATCGAGGCCGAGAAGCAGCGCATCGAGGCCCAGAAGAAGCAGGCTGCGTCGGCCGGCGCCGGCGCCAAGGACGCCGCGCGCAAGGGCGGCAAGCCCGAGCGCGGACCGAAGAAGGGCAAGCGCGGCGGCTCGTTCGAGCAGATCGTGCCCGAGCTGGAGGTCCAGCAGCAGCCTGCGGGCGAGGACCGCTACGCCCAGATGGCCGTGCAGGCCGAGAAGCTGCAGCGCGACAAGGTGCTGGCCGAGGCCCGCGCCGCCGTGGCCGCCGCCTCCACGCACGAGGGGGAGGGCCGCCGCAAGAAGCGCAAGGAGAAGCGCGAGGCCGAGAACCGCGAGCGCCTGGAGATGGAGGCCATCGAGAAGGGCCTCGACCCCACGCTCGTGCTGGACGACTCCGTGGTGGAGATCCCGCAGGGTGCCACCGTGGCCAAGTTCGCCGAGCTCATCGGCGTGCAGCCCAACGACGTCATCAAGCGCCTGTTCATGCTGGGCCAGGTGCTTACGCTCACGCAGTCCATGGGCGACGATTTGGTGGAGCTCATCGCCGACGACATGGGGCGCAAGGTGCGCGTCGTGTCGCCCGAGGAGGAATACGCCGTCGTCTACCACGACAAGGACGAGGACCTCAAGCCCCGCCCGCCCGTCGTCACCGTCATGGGCCACGTCGACCACGGCAAGACGTCGCTCCTGGACGCCATCCGCGACACGGGCGTTGCCGCGGGCGAGGCCGGCGGCATCACCCAGCACATCGGCGCGTCGGTGGTGGAGATCGACGGCAAGCAGATCACGTTCATCGACACGCCGGGCCACGAGGCGTTCACGGCCATGCGCGCCCGCGGCGCCCAGGTCACCGACGTCATCGTGCTCGTGGTGGCCGCCGACGACGGCGTCATGCCGCAGACCGTCGAGGCCATCAACCACGCGAAGGCGGCCGAGGTGCCCATCGTGGTGGCCGTCAACAAGATCGACAAGCCGGGCGCGAACCCCGACCGCGTGCGCCAGGAGCTCGTGGAGTACGGCGTCATCCCCGAGGAGTGGGGCGGCACGAACATGTTCGTGGAGGTGTCGGCCAAGCAGCGCCTGCACATCGACGACGTGCTGGAGACGATCATCCTCCAGGCCGACGTGCTCGAGCTCAAGGCGAACCCCGATGCCGAGGCCTCCGGCTTCGTCATCGAGGCGAACCTCGACAAGGGCCGCGGGCCGGTGGCCACCGTGCTCGTGCAGCGCGGCACGCTGCATCCCGGCGACATCGTGGTGGCCGGCACGTCCTACGGCCGCGTGCGCGCGCTGGTGGACCCGCGCGGCAAGCACGTGGACGAGGCCTACCCCGCCGACCCGGTGGAGATCCTGGGCCTGAACAGCGTGCCGGTGGCCGGCGACGAGTTCCGCGTGTTCGACGACGAGCGCGACGCCCGCAAGCTGGCCGAGGAGCGCGCGCTGCGCGCCCGCCTGGCCGAGCAGGAGACGAAGTCGCATGTGAGCCTGGACGACCTGTTCAGCCGCATCGAGGAGGGCAAGCAGACCGACCTGAACCTCATCGTGAAGGCCGACGTGCAGGGCTCCATCGAGGCGCTGCGCGACGCGTTCGAGAAGATGGACCAGTCCGAGGTGCGCATCAACATCGTGCACTCGGCCGTGGGCGGCATCACCGAGACCGACGTCACGCTGGCCTCCGCCTCCGACGCCATCATCATCGGCTTCAACGTGCGCCCCACGGGCAAGTCGAAGGTGCAGGCCGAGAAGGAGAAGGTGGACATTCGCCTGTACCGCGTCATCTACCAGGCCATCGAGGAGATCAACGCCGCGCGCGTGGGCCTGCTCTCGCCCGATATCGTGGAGGAGGACACCGGCGTCGCCGAGGTCCGCGAGACGTTCAAGGTGCCGAAGGTGGGCACCATCGCCGGCTGCTACATCACCGAGGGCGAGATCAACCGCGACGACAAGGTGCGCATCGTGCGCGACGGCACCGTGATCTTCGAGGGCGTCATGGAATCGCTGCGCCGCTTCAAGGACGACGTGAAGACCGTGAAGCAGGGCTACGAGTGCGGCATCGGCATCCACGGCTACCAGGACCTCAAGATCGGCGACACCATCGAGGGCTACCAGGTGAAGGAAGTCGAGCGAACGGAGTAACCGTTCGTAACCGATACGAGCATCGAAGCGCCCGTCGGCCGTCCCGCGATACACTGGACGCGACGGGCGCGTTTTTCGCGCAACCCCCGACTGTTTAGGAGGCGGCACCATGAAGCAAGGATCTTCGAACCGCAAGGTCAACGAGCAGGCGCGCGAGGTCATCGCGAGCATCCTCCTGTTCGAGATATCCGATCCGCGCCTCGAGCTCGTGACCATCACGGGCTGCGAGGTGAGCTACGACCGCAGCGTGTGCAACGTGTTCTACACCACCGAGCCCGAGCGCTACGACGACGTGGCCGCCGCCTTCCAGAAGGCGGCGGGGCGCATCCGCTCGCTCATGGCGCGGAAGCTCTCGTGGCGCGTGGCGCCCGAGCTGCGCTTCCTGCTGGACACGAGCGTCGACCAGGCCGAGCGCATTGCGAGCGCGCTCGCGGCCGACGCGCACCGCAGCGCCGTGGCCGCTCCCACGGACAGCGATGTGCCGGCCGATGCCGACGCGTTCGCCGCCGAGCGCGCGGAGGAGCAGGCCGAGGACCGCTCCCATGACGGGGAGGGCGCATGAGCGTCACGCCCCAGACGAACACGACGCTGCCCGGGCTGGCCGTCGCGCTCGGCGAGCGCGACGACTTCGTCATCTGCGGGCACGTGAGCCCCGACGGCGACTGCATCGGCTCGCAGCTCGCGCTCATGCACGCGCTGCGCTCGCTCGGGAAGCGGGCCGTGTGCCTGCTGGCCAAGGACGAGCCCATCGACGCGCGCCTGGCGTTCCTGCCGGGCGCCGACGGGCTCGTGCCCGCGGCGCTCTACGACGGTCCCGCCGCCACGTTCGTGGCGGTGGACGTGCCCATGCGCGACCGCATGAACTCCGCGGCGGCGCACCTGCTGGACGCGTGCGCCTTCTCGGCCACCATAGACCACCACGCCTACGACGAGCGCATGACCGACCTCGCCTACGTCGACCCCGCCTCCGCGTCCACGACGATGCTCGTGTGGGAGCTCGCCGGCCTCATGGGCGCCGAGCGCGGGGCCGAGCTTGCCGCGTGCTGCTACACGGGCCTCGTCACCGATACGGGGCGCTTCCAGTACCAGAACACCGACGCGGCCGCCCTCGCGGCGGCCTCGGCCATGGTCGCCGCAGGCGCCGACGCGGCGGGCGTGGCGCGCGAGATATTCCAGAGCCGCTCGCTCCCCTCCGTGGAGCTCGAGGCGCTGGCCGTCGAGCGCATGCGCTTCGGCGCCGACGGGGGCTGGGCGCTGAGCTGGGTCATGCGCGACGACTTCGAGGCCACGGGCGCCGTGAAGGCCGATGCCGAGCCCCTCATCGACGCGCTGCGATCCCTGCGCGGCGTGCGCGTGGCGTGCATGCTGCGCGACCAGGGCGACTCGGTGCGCGGCAGCTTCCGCGCGAAGGACGGCACCGACGTGGCGGCGCTCGCGCGCACGCTGGGAGGCGGCGGGCACCGGGCCGCGGCCGGCTTCACCGTGTCCGGCCCCATGGAGGCTGCCGTGGAGCGCATAAGCGCGCTGCTCGACGAGGCGCTCGCGGGCACGCCGGACGATGCAGAGGGGGAGCGCGGGGCGTGAAACGGGGAGATTCGGGGCTTTCCCTGGTCGTGGGGGTGAACAAGCCGGCGGGCATGAGCTCGCACGACGTGGTCAACCGGTGCCGCCGCATCTTCGGCGAGCGCCGCGTGGGACATACGGGAACGCTCGACCCCATGGCGACGGGCGTGCTCCCCCTCTGCGTGGGGCCTGCTACGCGCCTGGACGCCTACCTCGTGGGCCATGACAAGCACTATCGCGTGCGCATAGCGTTCGGTGCGGCGACCACCACCGACGATGCCGAGGGCGAGGTCGTCCGCACGGGCGACGTGCCCGCGCGCGTGCTTGATCCGGCGTTCGCCGCCTCGTTCGCTAAGGGCCTGACGGGCGCCCGCAAACAGCTGCCGCCTGCCTACTCGGCCATCAAGGTGAACGGGCGCAAGGCATGCGATGCCGCTCGCCAGGGCACCATCATCGACCTGGCGCCGCGCGACATCGTGGTGCACGACGCGCGCCTCGTGGCGGTGCACGAAGCGGGGGACGGCTGCGAGCTGCCGTCATGGGACGTGGAGTTCCACGTGTCGAAGGGCACCTACATCCGCGCCCTCGCCCGCGACACCGGCGCGGCCTTGGGTTGCCCGGCGCATGTGGCGGCGCTCGAGCGCACGCAGCTGGGCCTGCTGCACCTGGAGGAGTGCGTCACGTTGGAGACGCTGGCCGAGCTCGGCGACCGCGCCGCGCTCGATCCGGTGCGCCTGCTGGGCACGCGCTTCCTCTACGCCGACGGCCCGCTGGCCGCCGGCGTGCGCAACGGCAACGCGTTGCCGGGATCGACCGGACTGTTCGAGCGCCGGCGCGGCGCGCTGGACGCGGAGTTCTGCGCCTGCACGGCGGGCGTGCGCGAGAGCTGCGAGGCGCCGCACGACGGCGAAGTGGTGGCCGTGATCGCCGAGAACAAGCTCGTGGCGCTGTACGCTTACGACGAGGGCCGCGCCGCCTACCGCGCGCGGTGCGTGTTCCAGACGGGGGTTTCTCGTGGCAGAGATCTATGAGGTGGGGGAGGGTTTCGACCATGCGTTCTTCGCGGGCACGTCCTGCGCGTTCGGCGTGTTCGACGGCGTGCATGCCGGGCACCGGTACCTGCTGGCGCAGGCGTGCGAGACGGCTGGGAGGTCGGGCGGCAAGAGCGTTGCGCTCACGTTCGACATCGATCCCGACGAGGCGTTCCACCCCGACCGCCTGAAGAAGCTCATGACGAACGGGGAGCGCCTGGCCATGCTCGCCTCCACGGGCGTGGACGCCGTGGCCGTGCTGCCGTTCACGCCCGCGTTCGCCGCGCTTTCGCCCGAGGCGTTCCTCGAGGCCACGTTCGACGGCACGGCGCCCGCGTACCTGCACGTGGGCTGCGACTTCCGGTTCGGCGCGCGCGCGGCCGGAACCGTGGGCGAGCTGGAGGCATGGGGGGCCGGCGCCGGCTGCGCCGTGGCGGCGCACGACCTGAAGAGCGCCGACGGGGCCCCCGTCACGGCCACGCGCATCCGCCTGCTCTTGGCCGAGGGCGACATAGCGGAGGCCAACCGCCTGCTCGAGCGCCCGTACTTCATGACGGGCACGGTGGAGCCGGGCCGCGGGGAAGGGGCCGACCTGGGCTTCCGCACCGCGAACCTTGCGGTGCCCGATCAGCTGCGCCCGCTCGGCGACGGCGTGTACGCCGCCTACGCCCACGTGGACGGCGCGCGCTACAAGGCCGCCGTGAACGTGGGCGTGGCCGCCACGTTCGCCGACCGCGCCACCGCCACCTGCGAGGTGCACCTCCTCGACTTCGCCGGCGACCTGTACGGGAAGCCGGTCAAGGTGGAGTTCCTGCACTGGCTGCGCCCCATGCGCAAGTTCGACGACGTGGACGAGCTCATCGCCACGGTAAAGGGCAACATCCAGTGGGTGAGGGAGAACCTGTAGCGAGCGCCAGCGGGTCAGTTGAGGGGCGTGCAGTCCGGCGAATCCGACAGGAGCACCAATTTCTGGAAGTAGTCCGTCGTGGATAGGCCTTCGTCAGTGCCCTGGTTGACGAGGCTCTGCCCTGCTGCGAAAGTGCTGCCCGCTTCGTCGAGCGAAAAGAGCACGTCTTGGCCGAACCATTGCTCGAACGGTCGGTAATCGAGGTCTGCGTTGGAGGGCGAGTAGCTGCGGAGGAGAAGCGGGCCCTGCTCCGTATGGGCGAGCAGGATGGAGCACACCGCCCCTGCGACAGGCGATCCGGCCGCATTGAGTCGCATGGCGAACCGATTGTACGTGCTGGAGCAGAATTCGGTCTCGCAGGCGCTCTGGATGACGTGCTCGCTGCCGAGCTCGCCGAAGAAGGCCTCCTGCGGGTAGCGTTCAGCAACGAACCGGAAGTTCGCCATCATCGCCTCGTCGCGCAGGTCGTTCGACTTCGAGGACCGCTCCGCTTCCGTTCCCCGGTAATAGCGCACGGTGCGGTCGAAGTTCTCGGCAAACTGCACCGCCCATCCGTACGAGCTGCCGAACGCTGCCTGCGCCTCTTCCGGTTGCTCGCGTATCGCCTGCCCCAGCTCCTCCAATGCTTGAACATCGCCGCTTAGGGCCCTTTCCAAGGTTGCGGCGAAGGCCTCGCCGACGTCGGCGGAGCCGTCGGCGAGCAGGGAGAGGCCCCGGGCGGCGGTCTCGGGCTGGTGGTCTACGTCCAGCCCGATCACATGAAGCTTCTGCTGGTCGGGCAGGGCTGCATTGTACTCCCGGAGCCAAACCCAGAAATCCCGCTCTTCTTGGGTATATCCCATCGTGCCGCTGAGCTGTTCCAGGTAGAAGTCCAGCTCGTCCGCATTGCCTGTTTGGAGGTAGCGGTCCAGCAGCAGGCCGCTGCCGAAGCCGGTCTCCCAGAGGAGGTAGCGTACGCCTTCGTGTTCATGGAAGTAGCGCACAAGCAGCTTCTCTGCCTGCTTGTCCTTCGCCTTCGTGTGGGTTTCCCCGGCAAGGAACACTCGGTAGCCGTCGACGTTGCCGATGGAGCCCTTTGCAAGCGGCTGTTCCAGGTCGAACGGGTTTGCCTGGCGCTCAAGATATTCGCGCACGGCGTCGGGGATGCCGGTTCCGCATCCGGGCAGGGCGAGCAGCGCCGCTGCGAGCGCTATTCCGACCATTGCTCTCATCTGGTCCCTCCAAAGAGGCCGTATGCTATCCGAAAGGCCATGCCTAATAATGATGGGGGGGGGCGTGTGTCAATGACTGGCCGACAGATAAGGGGACGAAGGGGGTGCGGGCGGTTTCCTGTCGAGGTTTCCGGGGATGCTGCCTCATCGCGGATGAGGCAGCATCCCTCCGTGCCCGTTCACCTACCTTGCTGACCAGGCGGAATCCTTGTTGAACAGGTTGTCGTACTGCACCGTGGCGTAGGCGCGCAGGGCCTCCAGCGCGCTGGGATCCCCGCCGTCCTCGTCGCCGAAGCCGTGCCAGGCGCCGTCGGCGGTCAGGAAGCCGTTGAGGTTGATGGCGGGAATCGCCTCGCGCACGGCCAGCAGGAAGCGCTGGTAGCCCGTCGTGGGCAGGCCCGCGGCCTCCACCAGTCTCGATCCCAGGTAGTTGAGGCTCGTGCGCTCGTCCGCGCCGCCGTCCGGACCGTGGGCGCCCTGCGCGCGGGCGGCGTCGTTCGCCCAGATGAGGTATGGCACCGTGTAGCGCTCCTGCACGGCTTCGAGCCCCAGGTCGTCGGCTGCGGCGCCGTCGTGGGTCGCTTCGAACAGCCAGTCGCTGAAGCCGGGCTGGTGGTCGCCGAAGAAGCACAGCACCACGGGCCGGTCGAGCGCGTTGAGCTTGTCCACGAGGTAGGCGAGGTCGCGGTCGGCCTGGCGGATGACGCTCGCGTACTCGTCGAGCTCTGGCGACATGCTGCCGTCGCCGAGCGGCACGCTCACGGCCAGATCGTCGGACAGGCCGCCCACATCGTAGCCGCCGTGGTTCTGCAGCGTCACGTCGAAGACGAACTGCGGGCGCCCGTCGGCTTCCAGCAGGTCGAGCACGTAGTCGTACGTCGCGCGGTCGGTGGTGAGCCCGCGCAGCGTGTCGGCGCCCGCGAACGCGGACTGGTCGGCGAACTCGTCGAAGCCCAGCTGGTCGTACACGCGGTCGCGGCGCCAGTTCGTGCTTTCGGCCGGGTGGACGGCATGGGTCGCGTAGCCAAGCCCGGAGAAGTAAGATACGAGGCTCTCGGCGCCGTCGAGGTCGTACAGCACATAAGGGTACACGCCGCCGCCGAGATGGCCCATGCTCGAGCCGGTGAGGAACTCGAACTCGCTATTGCACGTGCCGCCGCCGAGCGCCGATACGTACGCGTCGCCCGCTTCGAGCGCTTCCGCGGCAATCTCGTAGTAGTGCGCGGGACGGGCGCCGGTGCCGGCGAGGCCGGGATAGCGCGAGAGGTCCGAGAAGGTCTCGTTCATGACGGCTATCACGGTAGGGGCTTCGGTTTTGCCGGCCGTCTCGGGCGCGCCGCCGAGACGGCCGATCAGCGCGGCCACGTCGTCGGCGTCGTAGCCGTCCGGTTCTGCCGGGCTTAGGTCCTGCACGCGCTTGAGGAAGCAGAGCGCCGAGCCCTGCTCGGCGTACGACTCCTTCACGCCCCAGACGTCCACCGTGCACGCGTACGCCTCCTCCAGGTCGTAGGAGCCCAACCACCAGCCGAAGCATGCTGCCACGGCCACGGCGCACGCCGCGTTCACCGCGACCCGCCGCGGCGAGACCGTCGCCCTCGGCAGGAGGGAGAGCGCCGCGAGGCACAGGGCGAGCACGGCGGCAGCCTCCAGGAGCCGTTCGTCGAGCGCGAACGTGTAGCCGGACCCCACCGATGCGGCCGTCGAGAGCGCGAGCAGGTCGGCCGGCACGATGGGCTGCCCCTTGAACGCGATCACGAAGTGGTTCGCCGTGCCGGCCAGGAAGCACGCGGCCAGGAACAGGCCGACGGACGCGCGCGAGCGCTGCCCGGCGAAGTACACGACGGCGAGGAGCAACGCGAGCACGCACAGGTTCGCCGCCGCATAGTAGGGGTCCATGGCGAGCAGGGCGTCGTTCCACGGCCGTTCCAACAGGTAGAAGCCTGCGGGCACGGCAAGCGCTACGGCGAGGGGCCGCATCGCGCCCGCCGTTTTGCCGTCGATGCCCGGAGCACGCCCGCGCACAAGCGGCACGCAGCCGCAGGCGGCCAGCAGCAGGGCCGTGAAGGCCGTTTGCGGCCAGGGCGCCTCGACAAGGCCGGCTGCGGCGTAGAGGCACAGGCCGAGGGCGGCCAGGGAGCCGGCCAGGACGGCGGCGAGCGCAAGGGCGCGCGGGCGCGTGGGAGCCTTGGGCGCCCGCGAGGCGGATGGGGGCTCGGTCGGGACGGCAAGGCGGGTCTGCCGCTCGGTCATTAGGTACTCCTCGGTGAAAGACGATGCCCGTTCGACACGATGCCCGTCCGCGTGCATAAAAGAATGCCCATCATACCGGTTTTCCCGCCGCCCGCACCGCAGGCTCTGGCGAGCGGCACGCGCAGGGGAGAACCGTAACCGTCGAGCAGGCCGATTGGAGCGTACCTCCAGAAAACCTCGATTTCCCCTTCACATTATCTCCGAATCCCCTAAAATGAGGCAGTTGCTATCTTCCCACCTCAATGCCCGGTGCGAAGGCAGCATCGTCAGTAACGGTCGAACCAAGGAGGAAGACACGTGACTACTGCAGTCGCATGGATGGCCCCCGTGTGCGCCTTGATTGGCGTCTGCATGGCGGGCTACCTGGGTTCCTGGGTGCTCAAGCAGGACCCGGGTCCCGACAAGATGAACAACATTTCGCTGAAGATCCAGCAGGGCGCCAAGGCGTTCCTCATGAGCGAGTACAAGCTGCTCGTCATCTTCATGGTGATCGTCGCCATCGTCATGGCCGTGGCGCTGTCGCCCATCACGGCGCTCGCGTTCGTCACCGGCGGCGTCATGTCGGCCGCCGCGGGCTACGTCGGCATGCACGTGGCCACGCGCGCCAACACCCGCACGGCCCACGCCGCCGAGGAGTCGGTGGCCAAGGCGCTCAACATCAGCTTCAAGTCCGGCCTGACCATGGGCCTGTGCGTGGCGTCGTTCGCGCTTCTGGGCCTGTCGCTGTGGCTCATCGCCATGGTGTTCGGCATGGCTGTGGGCGTGGACATCAACGCCGAGCTGGCCGGCCTCATGCACACGAACATCGGCATGGTCGAGGGCTTCGCCACCGGCGCTTCCGCCGTGGCGCTGTTCGCCCGTGTGGGCGGCGGCATCTACACGAAGGCGGCCGACGTGGGCGCCGACCTCGTGGGCAAGGTCGAAGCGGGCATTCCCGAGGACGATCCGCGCAACCCGGCCACCATCGCCGACAACGTGGGCGACAACGTGGGCGACGTCGCGGGCATGGGCGCCGACCTGTTCGAGAGCTACACGGGCGCCATCCTGGCCCCCACCATCCTGGCGGCCACCTTCGGCGCGCTGGGCGGCTACTTCGCCACGGGCGACCTGGTGTGGGCGCTCGTGACCCCGGTCATCATCGCCGGCTGCGGCATCATCACGTCCATCATCGGCCTGTTCGCCGTGCGTGCCAAGGAAGGCGCCGCGCTGCACAAGGCCTTGAACCGCGGCACCTACGTCGCGGCCGGCATCGAGATCGTCGTGATCTTCTGCCTGTTCTACGTGTGGAGCACGCAGTCCGTCGACGCGCAGCCGCTGTGGCTGTTCGGCTCGGTGCTGTGCGGCCTGGTGGCGGGCCTCGCCATCGGCAAGATCACCGAGTACTTCTGCTCCGACAAGTACAAGCCGGTGCATAAGATCGCCGACGCCGCCGACACGGGCGCGGCAACGGTCATCATCGAGGGCATCGGCACGGGCATGCTGTCCACCATCGCCCCCATCGTGCTGGTGGCGCTGGCCATCATCGGCGCGTACACGTTCGGCAACATGGCCTTCCCGCTCGCGTCGGCCGAGGGCGGCATCGCCGTAGGCCTGTTCGGCGTGGGCCTGGCCGCCACGGGCATGCTGTCCAACACCGCCATCACCATCGGCGTGGACGCCTACGGCCCCGTGGCCGACAACGCGGGCGGCATCGCCGAGATGGCGGGCCTGCCCGAGGAGGTGCGCGACCGCACCGATGCCCTCGACGCCGTGGGCAACACGACGGCCGCCATCGCGAAGGGCTTCGCCATCGCGTCCGCGGGCCTGTCGGCCATCTCGCTGTTCGTGTCCTACCAGGCCACGATGCACCATGCCATCCCGAACTTCGAGCTGACGCTCACCGATCCGCTCATCGTTGCCGGCATCTTCATCGGCGCCATGATGCCGTTCATGTTCGCGGCCCTCACCATGGGCGCGGTGTCGCGCGCGGCCCACGCGATGGTTGAGGAAGTTCGCCGCCAGTTCCGTGAGATCAAGGGCATCATGACCTACGAGGCCGAGCCCGAGTACGACAAGTGCGTGGCCATCTCCACCTCGTCCGCGCTGCGCGAGATGATGCTGCCGGGGTGCCTGGCCATCATCGTGCCGGTTGCCATCGGTTGCTTCAACCCGGCCATGCTCGGCGGCTTCCTGGCCGGCGCCGTGGCCACGGGCATGCTCATGGCCATCTTCATGTCCAACGCCGGCGGCGCGTGGGACAACGCGAAGAAGTACATCGAGCAGGGCCATCACGGCGGCAAGGGCTCCGAGGCCCACAAGGCCGCCGTCGTGGGCGACACCGTGGGCGACCCGTTCAAGGACACTTCGGGCCCGTCCATGAACATCCTCATCAACCTGATGACCATCGTGTCGCTGACGTTCGCGCCGCTGTTCATCATGATCCAGGGCCTGTTCTAGATCTTCCTGCGGAAAGAGACGCTCTTCTCGGGGACCTCGGCGCCAAGCCGGGGTCCCCGTTGTTTTCCGGGCGGGGGGGGGTGGCCGCCTCGTGGGCCGAAGGACCGCGCCCTGCCAGCCAGCCCGAAGGGACGCTACGGCTGCTTTAGTGGGGGCAAATGCTCCGACTTCCCCTTTGACGCATAGTCGACGATCGTGATCGTGCCGCATGCGCAAAGCACCTTGCTCATGTCTGCGGCGATTCAATATATGACTGAAAAAGTAATGGACAAAAAGGATCGGTAGTCTATAGATTTTGGACGGAAATCAAGCGGCAGTGAATGCGGCGTTTTCTAAACGCCTGGTAGCAGGCCCGGTGTTTTAACTATCTTTTATCCAGAATAACGACAACTGCCCCTTTTTGTCACGGCACCGTATGCCCCGCACGTTAGGCGGCTGCTTCGAGGACAACTGCACGCGAAGGTCGTCAGATTGTGCCAATCAGCCGATTGTGCGCCAAACAGGGTCAAACAGGGAATAAGAACAAATGTTTGCCCATTGCCGTATTCTATGGTATGTTCGGAGAGCACGCTGTTTCGCAGGAAGGAGGCTGCGCGTGATCGTCAGCGCATCGCGGCGCACGGACATACCCCGGTTCTTCATGGACTGGATGCTGAACCGTCTGGAGGAGGGGTACGCGCTCGTGCGCAACCCTATGAGCCGCACGCAGGTGAGCCGTGTGGCACTCGGCGCAGGGGCGGTGGACTGCCTGGCGTTCTGGACGAAGGACCCCGAGCCGCTGCTCGCGCAATCCGCTCGCCTGGAGCGTGCGGCGCCCGCCCCGTATTTCGTGCAGTTCACGCTCAACGCCTACGGCGCCGACGTGGAGGCGTGGCTGCCGCGCAAGGTGGAGCTCGTGGAGACGTTCCGCGAGCTGGCGCGCGTCCTGGGCCCCGAGCGCGTGGTGTGGCGCTACAGCCCCATCTTGCTCGGCGGCCCCGGCGGACGCTACACCGAGGAGCACCACCTGCGCTACTTCGAGACGTTCGCCCGCAAGCTGGAGGGTTTCACGCACGCGTGCCGGTTGAGCTTCCTGGACGTGTACCCCAAGATCGCGCCCCGCATGCAGGCGCTGGGCCTCTTCGGCGTGCCGGAGGGGCGGAAGGCCGCGCTCGCGCTGCGTCTGGCCGAGATAGGCGCCGCGCACGGCATGGAGGTGGGCGGCTGCGGCGATGCGGCCCTTGCGCAGGCTGGCCTGGCGGGAACCGGCTGCATCGATGCGGCGCTCGTCGCGCGCGTGGCCGGGGTGGATGCGCGGGCTGGCTCGCCGGCGGCGCCGGGGGCGTGTCGCTGCGCGCCGAGCGTGGACATTGGAACCTACGATACGTGCGCCAACGGCTGCGTGTACTGCTATGCGAACCCGGGCGCGCGGCGGGCGGGCGTCGAGCCGGGGCCGCCGAGCCCGGACGGCTATCCGGGGAAGGGCGCCGCGGGCTACGGCGAAGGTAGGGCAGGCGGATGTGCGGCGCCGCGCGGTCCACGGGCCGCACGGGCGGGGGACGGTGCGGCCTGGCGCCTCGCGCGCTACGATCCTGCCGCGCCGATGCTCTGCGACGCCCTGCGGCCGGGCGACGTCGTGACCGAGCGCGCCATGCCGCCGCTGCCGAAGGCCACGCTGCCGCTGTTCTGACCGACCGGGGACGGCGCCGTCGGCTGGACCGTCCGTGGGCGACGGGCGGGGAGGCGGGTGGGCGCTGCGGAGGGCGGCGCACGGGCGCCGGGGAGCCGGTGCCGGAAAGCAGAGTCCGCGTGACGGGCGTCGGCCGCAGGAGGCGGCGCAAGCGCCGAGCGCTTGTCGCACGCGACGTGCGCCGAAGCAGGAAACGGGAGCGCCCTTTGCTTCGGGTGCTTGCTAGCGCAGGTTGCTCACGTGCTGGCAAGCGTCGCCGTAGGGCACGTAGCGGTAGGAGGCCACGACCTCCTGGCCGTTCGCGGGATCGAGCGCCACGAAGTTGTCCAGCGTGAGCGCGTCGGGGTCTTGCGCGTCGCGGTAGCCGATGAGGCAGATCCAGTGCTCGCCGTACGGGCCGGACACGTGGGCGACCGTGGGGCGCCCGGCCGCGATCTCGTCGTAGGCCTCGCGCAAAAGCGCCCCATCGGAGCCGAGGGAGCGGAACGACGAGTTACCGCCGCCCCAGCCGGGCCAGGTGCAGCAGCCGCATCCGTAGAGGGCGTGGTCGTTGGCCTTCCCGGTGAGCACCGCGTCGCCGTAGGCGCAGGCGTAGCCCGGGCAGCACACGGCATGCCCGCCGGCGCTTTGGTTCCCGATGGCGGCTATGAGGGCCGGGTCGTACGCGAGCACCTTGTCGGTGCGCTGCGCGGCCGCGGCCGCCGCCCGCTCGGCCTGCTGCCGCTCGTAGACGGCCTGCGCTGTGACGAGTACCTGCAGGTCAGCTGTCGGGGATGCCGCCGTGTCGGCCGCGGGTGGGGCGGGCTCGTCTGCCGAGAGCGATGCGGCGAGGAACGACGAGGGGGAGGGAAGGGGAGAGGAAGAGGCTGCGCGAGCCAACGGCAGGCTCTCGTCGCCTGCCCCTGCGCGATCGAGGGCTGCCGCCGACGGGGCGACCGTCGTCGCCGGGGCCGCTTCTGCCCGGCCGGCAGGCAGGGAGAGCAAGAGCAGCAAGGCGAGCGCCGCTAGGTATGCGGGCGCTGCCGAAAGGGTGCGCGATGCCATGGTGCAGCATCCTTTCCACGGCTGTGTCGGGTTCGTTTCGAGGGTGTTTGCAGCCGTCGGCATCCGATGGTAACGAAACGGCAACGTTCGAGGCAGCGGGCCTGGTTGAAACCTGTCGAAGCATCACATCGCGCACACGCCTTCCCCACAGCTCCTGCAACGATTCTCCACGGTGCGCCGGGCGGCCCCGGATGCGCAGGGGCCGCGAGCCCTCGACCACGGATCGGGCGGACCGGCTCGGGGCGGCGGGCCGGTCTTTCGATGCGGAGGCTTAACGTCAAGGATGCGGCGTGCGGCTCGCGCGCCGGCAGGAGCGGGGCGTGCGCTACAATGCGGGAAGGGCGCGGCCGCGCGGTCGCGGTGCTGTGCAGGGAAGCGAAGGAGGCGCGCCATGGGCGCACAGGATATCGACGTCGTCATCGTAGGAGCCGGTCCTGCCGGCATCTTCTGCGCGCTCGCGCTCGTCGAGCGCGGGTTCGCGGGGCGCATCGTCATGCTGGACAAGGGGCTGGCCGTGGAGGACCGTGCGTGCCCCAAGCAGGCGGGCGGGCCGTGCGCCGGCTGCGATCCGTGCCGCATCACCACGGGGTTCTCGGGTGCGGGAGCGTTCTCGGACGGCAAGCTGTCGCTTTCGAGCGAGGTGGGCGGCGACCTGCCCGACCTCATCGGCCACGAGGCCGTGCAGGCGGCCATCGGAGAGGTGGACGGCGTGTACCTGGCGTTCGGCGCCGACGGCCGCGTGGAGTGCGCCGGCCCGCGCCCGGAGGTGGACGGCATACGCCTGCGCGCCATCGAGGCGGGTCTCAAGCTCGTGGACTGCCCGCTGCGCCACCTGGGCACGGAGCGGGCGCGCGAGCTGTACGCGCGCCTCGAGCGCCACCTGGCTGACGCGGGCGTTGACCTGCGCTTCCGCACCACGTGCACGCAGGTGCTCGTGGAGGGCGATGCCTGCACGGGCGTGGTGGCCGAGGGCCCCGAGGGCGCCTACGAGCTGCGCGCCCGCCATACGGTGGTGGCCACCGGCCGGCGCGGGGCCGACTGGCTGGAGCGCATGTGCCGCGAGCACCGGATAGCCCACGGCCCGGGGCCCGTGGACATCGGCGTGCGCGTGGAGGTGCGCAACGAGGTCATGCGCACGGTGAACGACGTGCTGTACGAGAGCAAGCTCATCGGCTATCCCAAGCCCTTCAAGAACAAGGTGCGCACGTTCTGCCAGAATCCCGGCGGGTTCGTGAGCCAGGAGAACTACGACGGGGGCCTGGCCGTGGTGAACGGCCACTCGTACAAGGAGCGGAAGTCCGCGAACACCAACTTGGCCATCCTGTGCTCGCACAACTTCTCCGAGCCGTTCGACCAGCCCATCGCCTACGCGCAGAAGGTGGGCGAGCTCACGAACATGCTGGGCGACGGGCGTATCCTCGTGCAGCGCCTGGGCGACATCCTGGACGGCAAGCGCACCTGGGACAAGGAGCTGCTGCGCAGCAACGTGGCGCCCACGCTGGGAGACGCGGTGGCCGGCGACATAACGGCCGCCATGCCCTACCGCGCCATGACGAACATCCTGGCCTTCATGCTGGCCGTGGACAAGGTGGTGCCCGGCTTCGCCGCCCCCGAGACCCTGCTGTACTCGCCCGAGCTGAAGTTCTACAGCAACCGCGTGAAGATGGACGAGGGCTTCCGCACGAGCGTCCGGGGCCTGCGCTGCCTGGGGGACTCGAGCGGCTGGACGCGCGGGCTCATGATGGCCTCTGTCATGGGCTACTTGGCGGGAGGCTTGCTCGCCGACGCCTAGAACAGGGGAAACGCGTGCGTACTCCATCTGCGTGACACGCTGCGCGCAGGCTGCATGACGAAAATCAGCCGTCTGCACGATAGCCGGGCGGTGCGCGCCGGTCCATACTGCGGAGCTGTTGAAACCGATGGGGGCGAATCCCCCGCGCATTGGAGGCGTACTATGAAGATCCTCGGTATGGGCATGCCCGAACTGCTTATCATCCTCGGCGTTATCCTGCTCATCTTCGGCCCGAAGAACCTGCCGAAGCTCGGCGCCGCGCTGGGCTCGACGGTGAAGAACCTGCGCGAGGGCCTGGGCGGCGACAAGAAGGTCGAGAGTGCTGACGACGAGGCCGAGATCGTGGAGTCCGAGGACGAGGACGCCTCCGGCGACGACGCCGAGGGCGACGAGCCTAAGGCCGCGAAGAAGGTGCGCGCCCGCAAGGCCGCCTAACCCGCTATCCCGCGCGCTGCGCGCAAGCGCATGCGCTGTTCCTTCCCTCGAGCGCGAACTCCCTCCTCGCGCTCGGCCACGCGCCCGTGCAACCGCACGGGCGCGTGGCCGTTTCGGGGGAGTTTACCGGACGAGCACGTTCGTCCGTGCTCGTTTTGCGGGTGCGCCCGCTGCGGGGCCGGCCGCGCGCCGGCATGCGCTATCATGGGGCTTTCGGTATCCGCAGGGGAAAGGAGGCCCGGGCATGGGCGCGCATCGCCGTGGCGGCAGGGCCTCCCTGCGCGCCGTCGCAGGGTTCGCCTGCAACCAGGGCTTCGTCTTCTCGCTGTTCTACATGGGCGCGAACCGGGCGTTCGGCGAGGGAATCCTGTCGTTCGAGCGAGCGGACCTGTTCGGCACGCTGCTGTTCATGATAGCGTCGTTCGGCCTCCTGCGCGTGGCCTCCTCCAAGGCGCGCGGGGCGCTGCTCGCGCGGCCTCTTCTGTGGTGCTACGCCGTGCTGCTCGTGGTGGGCTCGATCGTGCCGGCGCTCGCCGGGAATCCGGCTCCCGCGAGCCTTGCGCTGGAGAGCGCGCTCGTGGGCCTGCCCGCCGGGCTCATGCTGGCTGCTTGGGGCCGCGCGCTGGGCGGGCAGCCGCTGGCCCGTGCGCTGCCGGCGGTGTTCGTGGGTTCGGCCGTGGGCGCCACGGCCTGCTTCGCCATGGCAACGGTGCCGGTGGAGGGAGCCGCCTTCTTGCTGAAGCTGCTGCCGCTGGGCAGCGCCTGGGCGCTCCAGGCGCTCGTCTGCGCGGGCTCCCAGCCCGACAGGGGCGGTCGCGATGCGGGAGGCGGCGTTGCGGAGGCCGGCGCCGGCGCCCGCGATGACGAGGCCCCTGCGGCCGGCAGGGCTGCAGCAGCCGAGACCGTGCAGGTTGCCTCGGCCGCCTTTGCCGCCGGCGCTGCGTCCACGCCCCGCGCCGTGCGGGGCGCCGAAGGCCCGAAGTCCCCGCTGTCGCTGCGGGCGCTGCTGGCCACGCCTGCCGAGCGGGCGCAGACGGCGCGCCTTTCGTTCAAGATGGCGGCCGGCACTGTGCTGTTCGGCTTGGCGGCGGGCTTCATGGAGACGTACGGCTCCGATCCCGGCATGGCTTCCACGCCCGCCTTCCCTGCGACGCTGCTGCTGTTCGTGCTGTTCTGCATTGCGGCGCTGCAGCTTCTGGCCACGGGGGGCCTCGACCTCGAGGCGGGCCCGGGTGCGGCATCGGGCCCGGACGCCGCATCCGCCGACGACGGCGCGCCCGCAGAGCCCGAGGGCCCGCTCGACGACGTGTACCGGCTGGCCGCGCTCGTGATGATGGCGGGGTTTCTGTTCGTGCCCGTGCTCGGCGACTTCGGCGTGCCGGGCGAGGCCATCGTGCTGGCGGGCTACCTGGGGCTGTCGGCCGTGCTCGTGTCGCTGTTCCTGGTCATGGCGCGCATCACGGGGCAGGATGCGGCGCAGTCGTTCGCCCGCGGCTTCACGGCCCTGTTCGCCGGGGAGATGGCCGGCGTGGCGCTGGGCAACGTCATCGACGTGGTGGCCGGCACCGAGCAGACGCCCTCCGTCGTGGTGGCCTGCGCCGGCCTCGCGGCGCTCTACGCCTTCCTGTTCCTGTTCACCGAGCGCGACTTCCGGGCGCTGTCCGTCATCGCGCGCGACGCCGACCGCTTCGACGACGCGTGCTCGCTCATTGCCGCCGAGCACGGCCTGTCCAAGCGCGAGGCCGAGATCCTGCCCTTCGCGCTCAAGGGCCGCACGGGCGAGCGCATCGCCGCCGAGTTCTACATCTCGAAGAGCACGGTGGACACTCACCTGCGCCGCATCTACGCGAAGTGCGGCGTCCACGGCCGCCAGGAGCTCATCGACCTGGGCGAGCGCACCGAGCGCCGCCTGTCGGGCCGCTAGCGCCCCTGCCCAGGTCCCCGCCCTGCGGCCTCCGGGCCCTCGCCCGCCTCATCCTGCGCCGCCCTTGCGCGGAGCACGGGCCTTCTCCGCCTCCTGGCCGCTCCTGCATGCCTCGCGGGGCCCGGATGGGGTACAATCGCGATCATCGAAGGGTGGGGGCTGGCACGGCGGGCGCCCTGGCGAGGCAAAGGCGGGAGCGGCGCATGGGACAGGAGAGAACGCGGGGCCCCGGCCGTTGGAGCCGGGTCGACGTCCAGGTGTCGATGGTCGCGGCCGTCGTCGTCGCGCTGTCGTTTCTGTGCGTGTACGTGTTCAACTACCAGATAACCTACCGGGACATGATATCCACGCTCAAGGAGCGCTCCGACAGCATCTACGGGTACGTCGAGGACGCGCTGGACAAGTCCACGTTCCTCGTTATCGAGGGTGCTGACGACGTCGATGGCGACGACGATCCGGCCCGTCCCGCCTACCGGGAGATGAAGGAGTCGTTCAAGGAGGTCAAGGCCGCCACCGGCGTGCGCTATCTCTACACGGCGAAGCGCGCGGCCGACGGCACGCTCGTCTACCTCGTGGACGGGCTCCCCTCGGAAAGCGACGATTTCCGCAACCCGGGCGACCCCATCGAGCAGGAGATCGTCGGCGATATGGAACGCGCCCTGGCCGACGAGGTGGTCTACCCGACCGACATCAAGTCGACCGACTGGGGACACATCTTCGTGTCGTACTATCCCATCCACGACGAGGGGAGCGTCGTGGGCGTCGTGGGCATCGAGTTCGATGCCGAGCGCCAGTTCGAGACGTTCCGCACGGTGCGCATCGGCACGCCGCTCATAGGGGTCGCGTTCTGCCTCGTGGCCGTGGCCGTGTCGGTGGTGCTGTTCAGGCGCATCTCGAACCCCGCCTACCGCGACCTGGCGAACACGGACTACCTGACGGGGCTCAAGAGCCGCAACGCGTTCGAGGTGGACGTGGCGAACTGGAACCGCACGGGTGTCCGGGTGGCCGGGGTCGTGGCCGTCGACGTCGACGGGCTGAAGGCGGTGAACGACGAGCTGGGGCATGCGGAGGGCGACGAGCTCATCCGCGCGGCGGCCGGGGTCGTGTCCTCGTGCTGCGGGGGCTTGGGGCCGGTGTACCGCGTGGGCGGCGACGAGTTCGCCGTCTGCTGCTTCGAGCTGGACGAGCGCGCCGGACGCCGCATCGCCGACGACCTGCGCGCCGCCTGCGCCGCCGTGGGCGTGGCCGGCCGATCCCTGTCGCTGTCCGTGGGGTGGGCGGTGCGGGAGGCGGGCGAGGATATCATGCAGGCCCACCGCCGCGCCGACGAGCGCATGTACGAGGACAAGGCGCGTGCCCACCGCGGCCGCAGGCCGGGGGAGCATGCCGGGGGCTCCGGGTTCGGCGAGGCGGCGGGATCGCCGGAGCCTCCGCCGCCCGGAGGCCGAGGCGCCTGATGCGCCCCGGCGCGGCCGATCCCCGTCCCAGTCCGGCCGAAGCCGCGCCGAGACGGGGGTCGGCCCCTAGCGCGCGGGCATCTCGAAGCCCTCGAGCGCGCGGTTGAGGAAGTCGTTCAGCGGCTTCATCCGCTCGAACTCGCGCGCGGCCGCCTCGGCGAAGCCGGGCGCGGCCACGTCCTCGTCGGGCACGGGCAGCTCCAGGTACCAGCTCTTGAACTTGAGCCAGCCGGCCTGCGGGTGCGCCGCGTCGAAGCCCTGCGGCACGCGCTTGAGCGCCTCGCCCTCCACCTGTAGGGGCGCGAGGCCCTCCACGACGCGCTCCCAGGCGTCGCCGTCCGCTGCGATGGCGCGCCGAACGCGGTCGGTGGCGTCCCTGAACATGGCCGCGAACAGCCCGCCTCCCAGAAACGAGCGGCCGCCCGGCCTGACCATGAGGTAGTAGCCCACGGGCACGGGCAGCTTGCCCGCCGGCCCCACATGGGCGCGCAGCGACGGGTTATAGGGCGACTTGTCGTTGGAGAAGCGCGTGTCGCGCGTGAGCTTGAACGTGAGCTTCTTCGGGTCGTGGCCCAGCACGGCGGGGTCGAACGCGCCCACGCGCTGCTGCACGTCGGCCACCAGGCCGTCGAAGGCGGCAAGGGCACGGGCCCGCTCGGCCTTCGTCTCGGCGAACCAGGCGCGGTCGTTGTGGGCCTCCAGCTCGGCCAGGTAGGAGAGCGCCGCGCCCATCCCGGCATCGACCCCGGCGCCCCTCTCGGCCGTCATTCGGACACCGCCTGCGCGAACACGTCCGAGGCCACGAGGCTGCGGGCGAATGCGGCCGCGTCGGAGGGACAGCGGTAGCGCGGCAGCGACGCGAACGCGCCCGATGCGTCGTCGAGGAGCTCCATGGCGTCGGTGCGCGCCTCGGCCGACGGTACCCTGGCGCCTGCGCCCGCGGCGGGCTGCGCACCTGCCGCGCGGCCCTCGACGGCATCCTCGGCCAGCTCCTCGAGCGCCTGGAAGCCGGGCCGGGCGGGGTCGATGCGGTGCGTGGCGATGGCGTAGTCCACGCGCCGCGCGCAGCGGCAGGGCCCGCCGGCCACGCCGCAGTAGGTTGTGAGGAACTCGGCCATGCGCGCCCGCGCGCGAGAAAGCCGTTGGCGGTACGCCTCGGGCGTGATGCCGAGCGCGTCGGCTGCGGCGCGGCTGTCCATCTTGAACATGGTGCCCAGCACGAACGCGCTGCGCCCCTCCACATCCAGGCACTGCAGCATGCCGTGCATGCACGACACCTTCAGCTCGCGTTCCAGCAGGCTCCTGTCCGCGCCGCCGGCCAGGTCGGGCACGTCGCGCTCGCGACCCGAGGCGATGTCCTCTCCATATACGTCGAAGCTCACGGGCCGCTGGGCGAACAGGCCCTTGCGGTAGGTGGCCAGATGGTTGAGCGCGATGCGGAACACCCAGGTGGAAAACGCGCTCTCGCGGCGGAACCCGGACAGGCGCGTACACGCCTTCACCAGCACCTCCTGCGTGGCGTCCTCGGCGTCGGGCACGGTGCCCAGCATGCGCAGCGCCAGGTTGAACACCCGGTCCTGCACGCCCGCCAACAGCTTGCCCAGGGCTTTCTCGTCCCCTGCGAGCGCGGCGTCGATCAATGCGTTCTCGTCGGTCATGCGGTTCCTCTCTCGTTCTCGCCGTCAGGTCGGGACACGGGCCGTTGCGCGGGGCCTTTGCGGCCGAGGCGGGCGCGCCCGCGCCCTCTGGTGCATTGGACGCTCCTGCGACCCCGCGTGTGACAGGGAAACGGAAAATTCCGGAAAAGCTGCGATCCGCATGCCCCGACGACCGTGGCGCCGCGCACCGCAGAACGGCGCCGCACGGCCGGCCTACCAGCCGCCTTCCGCGAGCGTCTCGCCGGCGAGCGACTTGAGCGCGAACGCCCCGCGCTCGTACACGGCGTAGCCCGCCGCGCCGTCTTTCGGGAGGGACGTGCTGCCGGGGTTCGCGAACAGCACGCCGCCGCGGTCGCCGAGCTCCTTCACGTGGGTGTGGCCGGTGAGGAGCGCGCTGCCGGGCGCGAGCGCGGGCGGGTCGTCGGGCGTCATGCGCGGCACGTGGCCGTGCGTGAGGTACAGCAGGTGCCCGTCGGCCTCCACCAGGGCGTAGTCGGCCAGGCAGGGGAAATCGAGCACCATCTGGTCGACCTCGGCGTCGCAGTTGCCGCGCACGGCCGTGATGCGCGCGGCCATGCCGTTCAGCACGGCCGCGACCTCCCGGGGCGCGTAGCCCTCCGGCAGGTCGTTGCGCGGCCCGTGGTACAGCAGGTCGCCCAGCAGGAGCACGCGGTCGGGCGCCTCGGCCTCGATGCGCGCGGCAAGCGCGCGCACGGCCGGCGCCGCGCCGTGCAGGTCGGATGCGATGACGAGCTTCATGGGACCTCCGATCAGTGGGGAGTTCCCAGTGTAGCGCACCGCCTCCCGACACGCGACCCCGCTGCACCGAGACCGCCCGGCGCCCAAGCCCCCATCTGCCTCTTCCGGCTCATCCGAGGTCGGCGCAGTAGCCGCGGGTGACGGTGCGCAGGGGGCTCTCGGGGAACAGGTGGGCGAACAGCGACGTGAAGTACCGGTCGGTCATGGACGCCAGGTAGTCCACCACGATCTGGTTCGGCTCGCCGGCCAGGTACTCCTCGGGCGTTATGGTGGCGGAGCGGGCGGCCAGGCTGCGCACGTGGTGGCGGAACACCGGCGAGCCCTCGTCGCCGCGCACGAGGTCGTCGAGCAGGCGCGCGTAGAGCTCCTCGAACATGGCGCCCACCACGTTGCCGTCGTTGCCCGCCATGCCCTCGCGCGCGTAGATGAGCTCGTAGTTCTGCCGCTTCGCCCGCTTGAGGTCGTCGAAGGCGGCCTCGGAGAGCGCGATGCGGTCGGTCCCGTAGCTCTCGTTCACGATGTCCACCGTGAGGTTGTTGATGATGCGCGCGTTGTCGCGCCCCAGGTAATCCGACTCGAACGCGTCGAGCGAGTCAACCACGCCCAGCTCGATGGCGTCGTAGCGGTCCTTGCCCACGTAGGCGATCATGTCGGCCACGCGCACGACGCAGCCCTCGAGCGTGGAGGGGCGCAGCCGGCCGATGGCGCCCTCGTCTGCCGTGCAGGCCTCCACCAGGCGGTCGAGCTCGTCGAAGGAGGCGGTGCTGCCCGTGCGCAGCACCTGCTGGGCGAACTCGCCGTTGTGACAGAGCACGCCGTCGAGCGTCTGCAGGCTCACGTTGCGGCGGTACAGCCGGTCGAGCACGCGCACGGAGTGCACGTTGTGGTTGAAGAAGCGCCCCGTGCGCTCGTGGTAGCACTGCGAAAGGTAGCGCTCGCCGGCGTGCCCGAACGGCGTGTGGCCCACGTCGTGTCCGAGCGCGATGGCCTCGATGAGCTCGCAGTTGAGCCCCAGGAGCGAGCCGATGCCCCGCGCGATGCGGCTCACCAGCTGCACGTGCAGGCCGCGCCGGCAGATGTCGTCGTTCTCCACGAACGAGAACACCTGCGTCTTGTCGGCGTAGCGGTTGTACGCGGGCACGTTCAGGATCTTCTCGATGTCGCGCGCGAACGCGGGGCGGGCGAGCGTGGCCTCGTCGTGGGGCTTCGGCTCGCGCCGCACGACGTCGGCATCGTCGAAGGCGCGCGGGTGCCGGCGCCCCGCCTTCCGGTCGGCGCGGATGGCGGCCTCGACCTCGGGGTCGAGCGTGCGGTAGGGGATGCTCGTGCGTTCCATAGGCGTCCTCTGCGAAGAAGCGCCGCCGCGGCGGCGCGCGTCGTGTTCGTCGGGGACATTGTAGCGCACGGAGGCGCGTCCCGCCGCCTGAACCGCGCAGCGAACGAATGTTTCACGCGAAGCGGGTGGGTGGCGGGAGGGCGCCGATCCACGATACGGGTGCCCTGACGTCCCCTTTGACGCATGGACGGTGAAGCGGATCGTGCCGTATGCGAAAAACGCCTTGCGCATGCCTACAGCGCTTCGATATATGACTGAATGCATAAGGGACAAAAAGGCCCGGTAATCTATAGATTTCGGACGGAAACCAAGGGATGGCGAATGCAGTGTTCGCGAAACACCTGGTAGCACCCCTGGTGTTTTGACTATCTTTTATCCAGAATAAAGAAAACTGCCCCTTTTCGTCCACAGCACCGCATGCCCCGTGCGTCGAGGGGATGCCTATGAGAGGTGCGGCGCGTCGTGGTGATGCCGCCGAACGTGCGACCGACCCTGCGCGGCGGGCTTCGCGGAACCCGATGCGGCCGAACCCGGGCCCCTTGGCTCGGCGCCAAGGGGCCCGCCTCGATCAGTACCGGTACAGCGCCGCCATGCCGGAGTCGCCGGGGATCTTCTCGGGGGCGAGCTCGAACACCTCGGCGTCCTGGGCGAGCGCCGCGCGGGCGAACGCGTCGGCCAGCTCGGGGCCCTGGAAGCGGCCGTGCGGCTCGCGCTCGAACAGGAACACCTCGCCGGTCTCGTCGTCGAAACCGCCGGGGATGTAGGCGCCTTCGGCCACGAACAGCGCGCGCACCTTGCGCTCGACGAGCGCCAGCCCGATGGCCGAGAGGTCGGTGGAGCCGCCGCCGTGCGGCGCGGCGTCGCCCAGCTTCTCCAGCAGCTCGTCCGCGCGCGCCTCGCGCACGTGCTCGATGACGGCCTTGGCGTCGGCCAGCAGCTCGGGCGCCTCCATGCCGCCGATATCCTTCTCTATGCCCTCGTGCAAAAGGCGCGGCACGGTGGAGATGCGGCGGAAGGCGGCCTGGTGCTCGGGCAGGCTCACCAGGATGACCGGCAGCTCCGTTCCCTGCGCCAGGTACTCCGTCACCACCTTGTTCACGTGCTGGAAGAACTTCCCGGCCTCCTCCTTCCGCACGTCGTTGCGCGACTTGTAACCGTGGTAGGGCGGCATATGGTTCTCGAGCGACGAGTAGTCGAGCGCGCCCTCGTGGCCGTCGTACACGAGGGGGAATTCCTCGCTGAACTCGTCCAGCACGTCGGCAGGCAGCTCCACGCGGTCGAGCGAGCCGAAGTCGCCGTGCACGAACGCGAAGCGGTCGGCCGACAGCCCCAGCAGGAAGTAGCGCGAGCCGAACGAGAAGTTCTTGAGCAGCGGGCGCACGTAGAACCGCTCGCCTGCGAACGCGAGCGGACCCGCCACGTAGCCCAGCTGGTAGAGATAGGCGCGGTCGTTTCCCACGAGCACGGCCAGGCTGCCGCCGGGCACGGGGCTCGCCAGCTCCTCCAGCCGTGCGGCCACCTCGTCCAGCCGCGCGTCGACGCCCGTATGCTCGCGGTGCGCGAACTCCTGGGCGAGCTTGCCGCGCGCCTCCTCCACGAGGCCCTTGAACCGGATGCGGTCCTCCTCGGCGCCGGCGCGGCCGTGCGTGGGCAGGTAGAGCGATACCAGGGGAGGCTCCTCGTGCTCGAAAAGGGCCGAGTCGAAGTCCGCGAGTACCGAGATGCCGTCTTCCATGGGTAACCTCCCGTGTCCGTTTGCTTGTCCGTGGGCGTGCGTCGGCGCTCCCGGCCCGGACGCCGGGGCGCGACGCATCGGCCCAGCATAGCAACGCGCCCGTAGGCCCGCCCGACCCCGCGACGCTCTGTAAGCATCCGGTTGGCAAGCTGCTGACAACTCGGCGCGGACGCGCTTGCGCTATACTGTGCGGAAGGGCGGGACGACGAGACGGAAGGGCCGTGCATGAGGAATCGGGAATGGGTGTACGCGGCGATCGCGGTGCTGAGCTTCGTCCTGATGACGGGCAGCCTGGTGCTCGCCTTCGGCAAGGGGGGCGAGGGCCTGTCGGGCGCGCGCGACTTCATCCCGGCCATCGGGTTCGGCGCCCTGTTCCTGGTGAACCTCGTGCTGGCCAAGCAGAACAGGCGGAGGTAGCGGGGGCGCATGGCGGGCACCATCAGCGAAGAGGACATCCAGAAGGTGCGCGAGGCGTCCGACCTCGTGGCCATTATCGGCGAGCGCACGCCCGTGAAGCAGCGCGGCCGCGACTTCTGGTGCTGCTGCCCGCTGCACAACGAGAAGACGCCCTCGTTCAAGATCGACCCCGTGCTGCAGCTGTGGCATTGCTTCGGCTGCAACGAGGGGGGCGACGTGTTCGGCTTCCTCATGAAGACCGAGGATCTGTCGTTTCCCGAGGCGGTGCGGAAGCTGGCCGAGCGGGCGCACATCGACATCGCCGACACGGGCGGCCGCGGCGGCGTGCCGAGCTCCAAGAAGGCGCGCCTGAAGGCGGTATGCGAGGCGACGGCCGCGTTCTACCACACCCAGCTCATGCGCAACCCGGACGCCGACGCGGCCGCCGCCCGCAGCTACCTGGCGGGCCGCGGCCTGGGCGGCGACGTTCCGCGCCGCTGGCGGCTGGGCTTCGCGCCGGGGCGCGGGCAGCTCGTGCGGCACCTGTCCGCGCAGGGCTTCTCGGCCGAGGAGATGGTGGAGGCGAACGTGGCCATGAAGGACCGCGGCGGCAAGCTGCGCGACCGCTTCTTCAACCGCGTGATGTTCCCCATCGGCGACGCGCAGGGCGAGTGCATCGCGTTCGGCGGGCGCGTCATCGGCAAGGGCGAGCCGAAGTACCTGAACTCGCAGGAGACGTCGGTGTTCCACAAGTCGCAGGTGCTCTACGGGCTGGACCACGCGAAGGCGGCTATGGCCGCCACGGGCGTGGCCGTGGTGGTGGAGGGGTACACCGACGTCATCGCGCTGCACGAGGCCGGCATAGGCAACGCGGTGGCCACGCTCGGCACCGCGCTCACCATGCGCCACATACGCCTGCTCGCGCGCCACGCGCAGCACAAGATCGTGTACCTGTTCGACGGCGACGAGGCGGGGCAGCGCGCCGCCGACCGCGCGCTCGGCTTCATCGACGACTCCATGACGCCGGAGGCGGGGCGGGCGAAGGTGGAGCTGGCCGCCGTCACGCTGCCGGACAACCTGGACCCTGCGGAGTTCGTGGGCGCGCGCGGCGCCGACGCGCTGCGCGAGCTCATCGCGCGCGCCCAGCCCCTGCTGAAGTACGGCATCGAGCGCCGCCTGGCCGCGCACGACCTGGGCAGCGCCGAGGGTCGCTCGCGCGCGCTCGTCGACGCGCTCGCGGTGCTCGCGCCCATCAAGGACTCGCTTCTGGCGAAGGACTACGCCGTGCAGATAGCGAGCCGCTGCCGGGCCCGCGAGGAGGACGTGCTCGAGCAGCTGGCGCGCCTGGAGCCGCCGCGCCGCGCCGCCGAGGCGGATGACGGCGGGCCGGGCCGTGCGGGCGCACCCGCAGGCGACGGGCGCCTTCCCGCGGCGGACCCGGGAGCCGCGGCCCCGGGCGGGGGCGCGCCGCGCCGCGCGGGGCTGTCCCAGCCCGAGGCGAACCGGCGCCGCTTCGAGCGCGAGTTCCTAAGCCTTGCGGCCCAGCACCCCGAGCTCGCCCTGGCACACGCTGACGCGCTCGCCAGCACGCAGTGGCACGAGCCGGTGCACGCCACGCTCGCGCAGAGCATGCTGGCCACGCTGGCCGAGGACCCCGCCGCGCCCGCGGCGCGCGTCATCGGCGACGCCGCCCGCGTGCTGCCGCAGGCGTCGGGCATCCTCACGTCCGGCTCCATGGCCGGCGCGACCGAGCCGGAGCCGCTCGCGCGCTTCCTGGCGGAGGAGCTGGCCATCGGCGACGCCGAGGACGCCGTGGCCGCCCTGCGCGCCCAGCTGTCCGACCCGTCCGCCCTGCCCGCCGACGAGTACGAGATGCTGTTCCAGACCGTGACCGCCATGCAGAAGGACCTCACCCGCCGCCGCCTCGCGCACAAGGCCGTGTAGCACGAGGAGGGGCACGCCCAAGGCCGGCTGATGCGAGGTTCGCCCGCTCGCGCTCTCTTCATTCCGCCTGGCGCCACCTCGGCGGCACGGACGACATGGTATACTCGAGCAAAGAGAAAGGAGTCGCCATGAGTCCCTTCGTCTGGCTGGGCGTCGCCGCCGTCATGGGCGTCGTCGAGATCGTCTCGCTCAGCCTCATCACCATGTGGTTCGTCGTGGGCGCGCTCGTCGCGTTCGCCGCGAGCCTGCTCGGCGCCGACCTCGTCGTGCAGCTGGTCGTGTTCCTCGTCGTCTCCGTGGCCTGCCTCGTGGGCCTGCGCCCCGTGTTCGTGAAGTACCGCGACCGCGGCAAGCAGGAGGAGCCCACCCATGTCGGCCAGACGGCCGTCGTGGTGGAGGACGTCGACAACGACGGCATGACCGGCCGCGTGGAGACGGACAACCGCATGACCTGGGCCGCGCGCTCCGCGGACGGCCTCCCCATCCCCGCGGGCGAGGTCGTGCGCATCGTGAGCCAGGAAAGCGTCAAGCTCATCGTCGAAAGGAAACGCTGATGTTCCCCTTGAACCCCCTCACCATCGCCATCGTCGTGGTCGTCGTGCTCGTGGTGCTGTTCTCCGTCACGTGCATCAAGATCGTGCCGCAGGCGCAGGCCGCCATCGTGGAGCGCCTGGGCTCGTACCTCACCACCTGGAACAACGGCCTGCATGTGAAGATCCCCTTCATCGACCGCGTGCGCGCGGGCATCACGCTCAAAGAGCAGGTGGCCGACTTCCCGCCCCAGCCCGTCATCACGAAGGACAACGTGACCATGTCCATCGACTCGGTGGTGTTCTTCAAGATCATGGACCCGAAGCTCTACGCCTACGGCGTGGAGAACCCGCTCGTGGCCATCGAGAACCTGGCCGCCACCACGCTCCGCAACATCATCGGCGACTTGGAGCTGGACACCACGCTCGTGTCACGCGACACCATCAACGCCAAGATGCGCTCCATCCTGGACGAGGCCACCGACGCGTGGGGCATCAAGGTGAACCGCGTGGAGGTGAAGAACATCACGCCGCCGGCCGCCATCCAGCAGGCCATGGAGAAGCAGATGAAGGCCGAGCGCGAGAAGCGCGAGGCCATCCTCTTGGCCGAGGGCGAGAAGCAGTCCGCCATCACCGTGGCCGAGGGCAACAAGCAGGCGCAGATCCTGGCCGCCGAGGCCGAGAAGCAGGCCGTGATCCTGGCCGCCGAGGCCGAGCGCGAGAAGCAGATACGCGAGGCCGAGGGCGAGGCCGCCGCCATCCTGAACGTGCAGCAGGCCACCGCCGACGGCATCCGCATGGTGCGCGAGGCCGGCGCCGACAACGCCGTGCTCACCCTGCAGGCCTTCGAGGCCCTGAAGACCGTCGCCGACGGCCAGGCCACGAAGATCATCATTCCCTCCGACATCCAGGGCGTGGCCGGCCTCGCCGCCAGCCTGAAGGAGATCGTGGTGGACAAGTAGGAGTCGCTTGCTTTCTTCCCCTTCTCACCTTGGGTTTTGTGGATGTTTCCCGCATGCTACTGGACAAGGGGCAGACGAAACCGCACAATGTCCCCATAAGGAGCTTTTCCGCGTCCCGGCCTGCGCCGGGACGCGTGCGATAAGGAACGAGAGGGACGTGTCTTCGTGATAACCATCGTGCAATCACCGAACCCGTTGCTGAACACGGTCTGCGAGCCGTGCGATTTGGGCGACAAGGGCCTGCGCAAGCTGGCCAAGCAGATGGCCAAGGCCATGTACAAGAACGACGGCTGCGGCCTGGCCGCGCCGCAGCTGGGCGTGACGAAGCGCCTCGTGGTGGTGGACTGCGACCAGGCCGAGTCCGGCGAGCAGGACCCCATCGTGCTGGTGAACCCCGTGCTCGTGGACACCCAGGGCGACCCGGTGGTGGAGGGCGAGGGCTGCCTGTCATGCCCCGGCATCTCCGTGCCCATCGCGCGGCCGCCGTGGGCGCGCGTGCGCTACTTCGACCTGGACGGCGAGGAGTGGGAGATCGAGGGCGACGGGCTTTTGGGCCGTTGCCTGCAGCACGAGCTGGACCACCTGGACGGCGTCACCATGTTCGAGCGCTGCGATCCCATCGCGCGCATCCAGGCGCTGCGCGACTACGAGCTGGCGCGCGCCGCGGGCGCGAAGCCGGGCGAGACGTCGCTCGATACGCGGGTGCGCTGACCATGCGCGTCGTGTTCATGGGCACGCCGGAGTTCGCGGCCACCATACTGGAGGACCTGTCCCAGCAGCACGAGGTGGCGGCCGTGTACACCCGCCCCGACGCCGTGCGCGGGCGCGGCAGGAAGCTGGAACCGTCGCCGGTGAAGCGCACCGCCGAGCGCCTGGGGCTGCCCGTGCTCGAACCGCGCACGCTGCGCGACGAGGCCGTGCAGGCCGAGCTGGCCTCGTTCGAGCCCGACGTCATCTGCGTGGCCGCCTACGGCGCCATCCTGCCGAAGGCAGTGCTGGACCTGCCGCCCTTCGGCTGCCTGAACGTGCATGCGTCCCTCCTTCCTCGTTGGCGCGGCGCGGCGCCGGTGGAGCGCGCGATACTCGCGGGCGATGCCGTGGCGGGCGTGTGCATCATGCGCATGGAGGAGGGCCTGGACACGGGCGCCTACTGCGTGTGCCGCACGGCGCGCATCGACGGCAAGACGGCCCCCGAGCTCACCGACGAGCTGGCGAACCTGGGCTCGCACGCCCTGCTCACGGCCCTCGTCCACGTGCAGAGCGGCGCGGCCGAGTGGACCGAGCAGGACGAGTCGCAGGTCACTTACGCCTCGAAGGTGGGGAAGCGCGAGCTGGACCTGGACCCTCGGGATACGGCCGAGGCGGCTGTCCGCAAGGTGCGCGCCTCGAGCGGCGCCCACCCCGCGCGCGCCGTCGTAGCCGCCCGCCCGGTGACGGTGCTCGCGCTGCGTTCCGTGGAAGACGCCCGCGGGTGCGAGCTGGCAGGGGGGCTGGCGGCGGGGGAGGTGCGCTTCGCCGGAAAGCGGCTGTTCCTGGGCTTCGCCGACGGTGCGGCCGAGGTGGCTTCCGTCAAGCCCGACGGCCGCCAGGCCATGGACGCCAAGGCGTTCGCCGCCGGCGTGCAGGGCATCAAGCAGGAGACGCTTTCATGGGAGGCTGCGCATGAGTGACGAGAAGACCGCGGGCCGTCCGTCGAAGGCGAGCCCGGCGCGCCTCGCGGCCCTCGCCGTCGGCGGCGACGTGCGCCGCCGCGACGCCTACGCGCAGGACGTCATCGCCCGGCGCATCGACGGCTCGCGTATGAGCCCGGAGGACCGCGCGTTCGCCACGCGCCTCGCGCTGGGGGTGACGAGCAGCTGGGGCACGCTCGACGAGGTGCTGGACCGCGCGCTCGACAAGCCCGGCGACGTGCAGGACGACGTGCGCGACGCGCTGCGCATTGCCGCCTACGAGATACTGTTCCTGGACAAGACGCCGCATGCGGCCGTCGACCAGGGCGTGGAGCTCGTGCGCTCCGTGCAGCCCCGCGCCGCCGGCCTTGCCAACGCCGTGCTGCGCCGCGTGGTTGCCTTGAAACGCGACTTCCCCTTCGGCGACCCCTCCCGCGACGTGGCGGCGCTCGCGCGCCTGCATGCGTTCCCCCTATGGCTGGCCAAGCGCCTCATAGTCGACTTGGGCCCCCAGGCGGCCGTGGACCTCATGCGCGCCTCGAACGAGCCCGCGCCGCTGTTCGTGGCCGTGAACGAGGCGAAGGCGACGGCGGAGGAGGTGCGCGCGGCCCTGGGCGAGGCGGGCGCGGACGTGCGCCCGGTGTCCATCGACGGCGTGGAGGTGCCGGGCTGCCTGCAGGTTGCCGAGCCGCGCGCGCTGCAGGACGGGCGCGTGCGCCGGCTGTTCTCGCAGGGCAAGCTGCTCGTGTCGGACGCGGCCTCGCAGCTCGTGGCCGCGAGCGTGCTGCCCGCGCACATGCCCGCGTCGTTTCTGGAGATAGGGTCCGGGCGCGGCACGAAGACCATCCTCTTGCAGAGCGGCGCCCTGCGCGCCTACGGCAGCCAGATGGAGCTCGTGGCGCTGGACAACCACGCGTTCAAGACCGACCTCTTGCGCGAGCGGGCCGTGGAGTACGGCGTGCACGTGGCCGACGCGGTCACGGGCGACGCCACCATGCTCGGCGCCGTGCTGGGACGTCGCCGCTTCGACGCCGTGTTCATCGACGCCCCCTGCTCGGGCCTGGGCACGCTGCGGCGGCATCCCGAGATACGCTGGCGCCTGACCGAGGAGCATCTGGGCGAGCTGGCCGCGCTCGGCCTGTCGCTCCTGCGTTCGGCGGCCGGCCAGGTGGCGCGCGGCGGCCAGCTGGCCTACGCCACCTGTACCGTGACCCATACGGAGAACAACGCCGTGGTTAAGCGCTTCCTGGAGAGCCCCGAGGGTGCCGATTTCGAGCTGGCCCCCATCGCTGGCAAGGCGTGCGTGGCCACGCGCCTCGCGCCCGGAACCCCCGACGCGCACTTCGCCGTGCGCTTCGTGCGCAAGCGATAGGGCGCATGCCCGGCCGGCGCGCCGGGCACCTGCGACGCTTTCCCGGGGCCGGCCGGTTGGGGCTTCTCGGTCGACCCGCAAGCGCCGTGCTCCGCTTATCGGCCGACTGGCGTTTTTTGCCGGACGGCCGTGGACGCACGGCGTCCCTTCCTCCGGTTTATTGCGCGTCCGCCTGCGGAGATTTCGGCCTTCTGGGGCCGAAGCCGACCGATTTGCTATACAATGGGAAAACTTTTTACCAGGCAAGGCAGGGCCGCCCCCCATCCAAGCGACGCTGCCGCGACGTTGAGAAGGAGGTCAAGCGACTATGGAGCCGAATATCGAAGAGGTGGCAGGGCGAATTCGGGCGCTGCGCGAAGACCTCGACATCACCCAGCAGGAGATGGCGGACGCCACCGGGCGCACCCTTGCCGAGTACGCCGCCCAGGAATCGGGCGCGCAGGACCTGTCGTTCACGTTCCTCTACAAGTGCGCCGAGCGCCTGGGCGTGGACGTCATCGAGCTGCTCACCGGCGAGAACCCTCACCTGTCGGGCTACTCGCTCACGCGCGCGGCGGACGGGCTGTCCATCAAGCGCCGCGCGGGCTTCGAGTACCTGCACAAGGCCCCCCACTTCAAGAACAAGCTGGCCGAGCCGTTCCTGGTCACTGCGCCCTACCTCGAGGAAGAGCAGGATGCTCCCATCCACCTGTCCTACCACGTGGGCCAGGAGCTCGACTTCATCCTGTCGGGCAAGATGCGCTTCGCCTACGAGGACCATATCGAGGAGCTGGGAGCGGGCGATCTGCTCATGTACGACTCCGGCCGCGGCCACGGCATGATCGCCACCGGCGGCGAGCCGTGCACGTTCCTGGCCATCGTCATGAAGCCCCACGGGGACGCGATTATCTAGGCGCCGCCACCTCTCCTCGGCTCGTCGCCCTTGATGGGCCGAGGCGGGCGTCAGGTCAGGCGCCGACGCATCGATGATCGTATCCGCCTCGCGGCGGGCTGCCCGCCGCATTGCCTCCAAGGAAGAGAACACCCATGAGAAACATCAACCTCCGCTTCGTCGAAGAGACCTACGACGAGGAAGGCCTGCTGACCGATTTCGCCGTCAAATGCCCCGAGAGCTTCAACTTCGGCTATGACGTGGTCGACGACATCGCGCTTGCCGACCCCGACCGTCGCGCCATGGTGTGGTGCAACCCCGAGGGCGAGGAGCACGCGTTCACGTTCGCCGACATGAAGGAGTGGTCGGACAAGACCGCGAACTACCTGGCGGACGCCGGCATCGGCCGCGGCGACTACGTCATGGTCATCCTGCGCCGCCACTACCAGTTCTGGTTCGTGGCCACGGCGCTCGCGAAGCTCGGCGCGGTCATGGTGCCGGCCACCTTCATGCTCAAGGAGCACGACCTTGAGTACCGCCTGAACGGCGCGTCCATCAAGGCGATCATCGCCACGTCGCTCGGCGACATCGCGAACGTGGTGGACAACGTGGCCGACGCGTGCCCCACGCTTCAGGTGAGGATGCTCGTGAACGGCGCGGGCGGCGGCCTCACGCCCGAGGACGCGGACGGCAACCTCGTGTTCCCCGACGACGGGCTGCCGCTCGGGCCCGCGCTCTCCGGCCCCGACGGCGTCTGCGCGGCCCCGGCCGAGCGCGCGGGCTGGCTCGACTTCAACACGGGCGTGCGCGCGGCCTCGGCCGACTTCGCGCGCGTGGAGACGAAGGCGGCCGACCCCATGCTCATGTACTTCTCGAGCGGCACGTCGGGCAATCCGAAGATGGTGCTGCACGACTCCGAGTACGCCATCGCGCACCTGGTCACAGCCAAGCATTGGCACAACGTGCAGCCCGACGGCCTGCACTTCACCATCGCCGACACCGGCTGGGGCAAGGCCGTGTGGGGCAAGTACTACGGCCAGTGGCTCATGGAGGCGTGCGTGTTCACGTACGACTTCGACCGCTTCCATCCCTCCGAGATCCTATCGCTCATCGGGAAGTACGGCATCACGACGCTGTGCTGCCCGCCCACGATGTACCGCATGATGATGGCCGAGGACGTGGACGCCTACGACCTGTCCACGCTCGCGTACTCCACGACCGCCGGCGAGGCGCTCAACCCCGACCTGTTCGACTTCTGGAAGGAGCACACGGGCCTCACCATCTACGAGGGCTTCGGCCAGACCGAGACGCCGCTCACCATCGCGAACCTCACGGGATCCACCCCGCGCCCGGGCTCCATGGGCAAGCCGGTGCCGCTGTACAACGTGGAGATCCAGCGCGAGGACGGCAGCCGCTGCGACACGGGCGAGACGGGCGAGGTGTGCATCGACGTGCGCGAGAAGGCCGCCGGCATCATGCTGGAGTACTACCGCGACCCGGAGAAGACGGCCGCGGCTGTGCACGACGGCTGGTACCACACCGGCGACACCGCCTGGTGCGACGAGGACGGCTACTTCTGGTACGTCGGCCGCAACGACGACGTGATCAAGTCGAGCGGCTACCGCATCGGGCCCTTCGAGATCGAGAGCGTGCTGCTCGAGCACGAGGCCGTGCGCGAGTGCGCGGTCACCGGCGTGCCCGACCCGGTGCGCGGCAAGGCCGTGAAGGCCACCGTGGTGCTGGCCGAGGGCTTCGCCGGCACGAGCGAGCTCACGAAGGAGCTCCAGACCTGGGTGAAGAAGCGCACCGCGCCCTACAAGTACCCCCGCATCGTGGAGTACGTGGACGCGCTGCCCAAGACCGTGAACGGCAAGATCCGCCGCGCCGCCATCCGCCAGGAGGACGAGAAGCCCAAGACCCCCGAGGGGCTGGTGTGACGCCCGCGGCTTGGGCGCCTGCCGCGCCCGTCCTGGTGGTGACCGGCCACTACGGCGTTGGCAAGACCAACCTCTCGCTCAACCTGGCGCTCGACGCGGCGGCGCGCGGGCTGGAGGTCACGGTGGTGGACCTGGACGTGGTGAACCCGTTCTTCCGCTCGAGCGACTACCGCGGCCTCTTGGACGAGGCGGGCGCGCGCGTGATAGCGCCGGTGTTCGCAGGCACGAACCTGGACGGGCCGAGCCTGTCGGGCACCATCCTGCCGGCCGTCGAGCAGGCGCGCGCGGGGGAGGGGCGGCTGCTCATCGTGGACGCGGGCGGCGACGGCCTGGGCGCCACGGCGCTCGGGCGCTTCGCCAAGACGGTGGCGGCCGGGCCCTACGAGATGCTCTACGTGGTGAACCGCAGCCGCAACCTCACGCAGGAGCCCGCCGAGGCGGTGGAGGTGCTGCGCGAGATCGAGGCGAAGTCGCACCTTGCCGCCACGGCCGTTGCCAACAACACGCACCTGCAGGAGGACACCGACGCGTCCGTGGTGGCCGCGGGCATCCCCTTCGCCCAGGAGGTCGCGCGCCTCGCGGGCCTGCCGCTGGCCTTCACCACGGTGCCTGCCGATGCGGCCGGCCAGGACGCTGACCGGCAATTTCCCCGCTTTGGGCGGGACGGAGGGGCGGGCGCGCCCTATCCTGTGCGAGTATATGTGAAAACTCCCTGGCAATAAGACGAGAGAGCGGCGGCGCTTCGGCGGCGCCGAGCGTGCATGACTGACGAGACGAGGAAGGCGGATCATGGCGAGAATCAGCGTAGACGACTCCTTCTGCAAGGGGTGCGGCCTGTGCGTGGACGCATGCCCCGTGCATATCATCGAGCTTGACGACGACACGATCACGGCGAAGGGCTACCACCCGGCGCATTGCGTCGACATGGACGCGTGCACGGGCTGCGCGTCGTGCGCGACGATGTGCCCGGACGTGGCCATCACGGTGGAAAGGTAGGCTGGGCATGGCAGAGAAAGTGCTCATGAAGGGCAACGAGGCGCTGGCCGAGGCGGCCATGCGCGCCGGCTGCCGCTTCTTCTTCGGGTATCCCATCACGCCGCAGACGGAGCTCGCGGCCTACATGTCCAAGCGCATGCCCAAGGTGGGCGGGACGTTTTTGCAGGCCGAGAGCGAGATCGCGGCCATCAACATGGTGTACGGCGCGGCCGCTGCGGGTGCGCGCGTCATGACGTCGTCCTCGTCGCCGGGCATCTCGCTCAAGGGCGAGGGCATCTCCTACATGGCCGGCGCGGACCTGCCGGGCGTCATCATCAACGTGCAGCGCGGCGGCCCGGGCCTCGGCGGCATCCAGCCGTCCCAGGCCGACTACTGGCAGGCCACGCGCGCGCTCGGCCACGGCGACTTCCGCGTGGTGGTGTACGCGCCCTCCACGGTGCAGGAGATGGCCGACTACGCGTTCACGGCCTTCGACGTGGCCGACAAGTACCGCACGCCCGTCATGATCCTCGCCGACGGCATGCTCGGCCAGATGATGGAGCCCGTGGTCATGCCCGAGCCGCGCGACGAGCAGATCGAGAAGCCCTGGGCCACCACCGGCCACAAGCATGCGCGGCCGCACAACGTGGTGAACTCGCTCTACCTCACGGCCGACGAGCTGGAGCGCCTGAACATCGAGCGCTACGAGCGCTACGCCCAGATCGAGCGCGACGAGCAGCGCGCCGAGACGTTCCTCGTCGACGACGCCGACGTGGTGGTCGTGGCGTTCGGCGCGAGCGCCCGCGTGGCGCGCAGCGCCGTGGTCGAGGCGCGCGCGAAGGGCGTGAAGGCCGGCCTCATCCGCCCCATCACGCTGTGGCCGTTCCCCGTGGACGCGCTCGAGGCAGCCGTGCCCACCGCCAAGGCCTTCCTCACCGTGGAGATGAACATGGGCCAGATGGTGGACGACGTGCGCCTCGCCGTGAACGGGCGGTGCCCTGTGGAGTTCTTCGGCCGCACCGGCGGCGTCATCCCGACGCCCGTGGAGGTGCTGGCCCAGATCGAGGACCTGAACGATCGCATGATGAAGGGAGGGGAGTAACCCATGGCCGAGAAAGAGACCAAAGTGGTGTTCGAGCGCCCGCACGCGCTCCTTCCCGTGGTGACGAACTACTGCCCGGGCTGCACGCACGGCATCATCAACCGCCTCGTGGCGGAATGCCTCGACGAGCTGGACGTGGAGGGCGACGCCGTGGGCGTGGCCCCCGTGGGCTGCTCCGTCATGGCCTACGACTTCTTCGGCTGCGACATGATCGAGGCCGCGCACGGGCGCGCCCCGGCGGTGGCCACGGCGGTGAAGCGCGTGCACCCGAACAACGTCGTGTTCGCCTACCAGGGCGACGGCGACCTTGCCTCCATCGGCATGGCCGAGACCATCCACGCGGCCACACGCGGCGAGAACATCACCGTCATCTTCATCAACAACGCCATCTACGGCATGACGGGCGGCCAGATGGCCCCCACCAGCCTGCCGAACCAGGTGACTCAGACCTCGCCCTACGGCCGCGACACCGACGCGGCCGGGTTCCCCATCCGCGTGTGTGAGCTCATGAGCTCGCTCGACGGCGTGGCGTACCTCGAGCGCGTGACGGCGGACAGCCCGAAGAACGTGCGCAAGGCGAAGAAGGCCATCAAGAAGGCGTTCCAGACCCAGATCGACGGCGCGGGCTACTCGCTCGTGGAGGTGGTGGCCACGTGCCCCACGAACTGGGGCATGACGCCGCAGGACTCGTTCGACTGGATGCGCGAGAACATGCTGCCGTACTACCCGCTGGGCGTGTACAAGGACGTGCGCGCCGAGGGCTTCGCGAACGCGGCCGAGGCCGCGGCGGCCCGCGCTGCGGACTGCCCGATCGCGAACCCCGCGCCGCAGGCGGAAGGAGGTGCGCGATGAGCCGCTCCCTGAACATCGTGCTCGCCGGGTTCGGCGGCCAGGGCGTGCTGTTCGCCGGCAAGCTGATCGCCTACGCCGGCCTGCTCGAGGACCGCGAGGTGTCGTGGCTTCCCTCCTACGGCCCCGAGATGCGCGGCGGCACCGCGAACTGCAGCGTGTGCCTGTCCGACGACCCCATCGGAAGCCCGCTCGTGCTCGCGCCGAACGCGCTCATCGCCATGAACCAGCCCTCGCTCGACAAGTTCGAGCGCAGCGTGACCGAGGGCGGCGTCGTGGTGGCCGACTCCACGCTCATCGCGGACATCCCGGACGTGCCGGGCGTGAACGTGTGCGCCATCCCCGCCACCGCCATGGCCGAGGAGGCCGGCTTCAAGAAGCTCGCCAACATCATCATGGCCGGCAAGCTGTTCGCCGAGACGCGCTTCTGCGCCGAGGACACGCTGTGGAAGGCCATGGAGAAGTGCGTGCCGGCCAGCAAGGCCGCCATGCTGGAGATGAACAAGAAGGCCCTCACGCTGGGCATGGAAGCATGATATTCCGCCGGCTTGCCGGCCGGCGGAATGGTCGATGCTGCGGCTTCCCGTGGTGCCCGATCTCGCCCCTTCTTCGCTTGCCCTCACGTGCGAAGCACGCTCGGCCGCGAAACGGGGCGAGATCGGGCACCACGGGAAGCCTCGCTGACTGATATGGACCTATGAGGTTGGAAAGGAACACGATGGTAACCGAATTCGCCGAGATAGGGCTGCGCATCAAGGGCCTGCGCGAGGCGTGCGACGTCACGGTCGAGGACATGGCGGCCGAGTTGGAAGTGCCGGTGGAGACGTATGAGGAATGGGAGGCCACGGGCGCGGACGTGCCCATCTCGGCCATCTACCACATGGCGCACCACTTCGGCGTGGAGTTCACCGAGATCCTCACCGGCACGGCCGCCAAGCTGCAGACCTACCAGGTGGTGAAGAACGGCGAGGGCCGCGAGGTGGACCGCTACCCGGGCTACCACTTCGAGGACCTGGCCTGGCGCTACACCGGCAAGATCATGCAGCCGCTGCTGGTGGTGCTGGACCCCTCCGACGAGCCGGCCAAGCTCGTGACGCACACCGGCCAGGAGTTCAACCTGGTGCTGGAGGGCACCGTCGTGGTGACGTGGGAGGACAAGGAGTTCGAGCTGAACGCCGGCGACAGCATCTACTTCAACCCCGAGCACCCGCACGGCCAGCGCTGCGGGAGCGACGTGCCCGCCAAATTCGTGACCATCATCGCAGAGTAGGAAGCGCGACCCGTGAACCATATCCTGAAAAAGTACTGTCCGCGCATCGAGTTCGACTCCTACGAGGACTTCTTCGAGAACTTCCAGATCAACGTGCCCGAGGCGTTCAACTTCGGCTTCGACGTGGTGGACGAGTGGGCGCGCGTCGAGCCCGGGAAGCGCGCGCTCGTGTGGTGCGACGACCACGACCACGAGCGCACCTTCACGTTCACCGACCTGTCGCGCCTGTCGAACCAGGCGGCCAACGCGTTTCGCAAGCTGGGCATCGGCAAGGGCGACGTGGTCATGATGATCCTGCGCCGCCGCTGGGAGTACTGGGTGTGCGCCGTGGCGCTGTGCAAGCTGGGGGCCACCATCATCCCCGCGTCGCTGCAGCTGACGAAGAAGGACATCGCGTACCGCGCCAACTCCGCGCAGGTGAAGATGATGGTGTGCGTGGACGACGACTACGTGTGCACGCAGACCGAGGAGGCGCTGCCCGATTCGCCGTCCATCGAGAACCGCATCATCGTGGCAGGCGAGCGCGCGGGCTGGACGCCGTTCGACGAGCTGATCGCCGGCGAGTCCGACGAGTTCGAGCGCCCGATGGGCGAGGCCGGCGTCACGAGCAAGGACACCATGCTCATCTACTTCACGTCGGGCACCACCGGCATGGCGAAGGCCGTGTGCCACAACTTCGCGCATCCGCTGGGCCACATCATCACGGCGAAGTACTGGCAGCAGGTGGAGGAGGACACGCTGCACATGAGCGTGACCGATTCCGGCTGGGCGAAGTTCGGCTGGGGCAAGATCTACGGCCAGTGGATCGCCGGCGCCACCATCTTCGCCTACGACATGGACAAGTTCGTGCCCACGAAGCTGCTGCAGAAGATCCAGGACTACCAGCTGACCACGTTCTGCGCGCCGCCGACGATGTACCGCTTCATGCTGCAGGAGGACGTGGCTTCTTTCGACCTGTCGAGCGTGCACAACTTCGCCACGGCGGGCGAGCCGCTCAACGCCGAGGTCACCATCGCGTGGAAGCGCTTGACCGGCAAGAACATCCGCGAGGGCTTCGGCCAGACCGAGGGCCCGGTGCTCCTGGCCACGTTCCCGTGGATCGAGCCGCGCCCGGGATCGATGGGCAAGCCGTCGCCGCTGCTGAACATCAAGCTGCTCGACGAAGAGGGCATCGAGGTGCCCGACGGCGAGGAGGGCGCCATCTGCGTCACGGGCCTCAAGGAGGCGTACCCGCCGGGGCTGTTCACGGGCTACTACCGCGAGCCGGAGCGCACGCGCGAGGCCGTGGGCGGGGAGTACTACAACCTGCACGACATGGCGTGGCGCGACTCGGACGGCTACTGCTTCTTCGTGGGCCGCAACGACGACGTGATCAAGTGCTCGGGCTACCGCATCGGCCCCTTCGAGGTGGAGAGCGCGCTCATCGAGCACCCCGCCGTGGTGGAGTGTGCCGTCACGGCCGCGCCCGACCCCATCCGCGGCAAGGTGGTGAAGGCCACCGTGGTGCTGGCGCGCGGCTACGAGCCCTCCGACGAGCTGGTCAAGGAGCTGCAGAACCACGTGAAGCACACGACCGCGCCGTACAAGTACCCGCGCATCGTGGAGTTCGTGGACGAGCTGCCGAAGACCATCGGCGGCAAGATCAAGCGCAAGCTCATCCGCAACAACGACGGCATCGAGGACTAGGGGCTCCGCCGCGCCTGAAGAACCGCAAGGAGCACGCATGAGATCGCCTGCCGAGATGTTCGCGCTGTTCGAGGAAATCGCCTGCGCGGACGAGCGCATCCGCGCCATGACGCTCGAAGGGAGCCGCGCCAACCCGAACGCTACCTCGGACGCTTGGCAGGACTACGATGTGACCTTCCTCGTCTCGGACGTGGAGGGCTTCACGTGCTCCGACGGGTGGCTCGGACGCTTCGGCGACATCGTGCTCATGCAGAAGCCGGAGGCGATGGAGCTGTTCCCGCCCGACTTCCCCACAGGGTGGTTCTCGTACCTCATGCTGTTCTCGGACGGCGTGAAGATCGACCTCACCTTGGTCCCCCTCGAGGACGGGGAAGCGTACTTCGCGCAGGATCCGCTCATCCGCGTGCTGCTCGACAAGGACGGCCTCTGCCCCGACGCGCTGCGGCCGTCCGACGAGCGGTTCTGGGTGCAGCGGCCCCCGTCGGCGCATGCGAGGGACTGCGCGAACGAATTCTACCTCTCCTGCACGTACGTGGCGCGCGGGCTGCTGCGCGACGAGCTGCTGTGCGCGAACTGGACGTTCGAGCAGATCGTGCGCGTCGAGCTGCTCCGCATGCTCGGCTACGCGGCCGGCGCGCGCCACGGCTTCCCGCTGAACGCGGGCAAGCACGACAAGCTGCTGCCCCGCCTCTTGGAGCCGGCCGAGCGCGAGCTCCTGCTCGGCACGTACCGGCTCGATTCCGTCGACGCGGCGTAGAAGGCCCTGCGCGCCGCGATGGATCTGTTCGAGGCGTCGATGGCGGAGGCGTGCGAAGCTCTCTCGTACGAGTGCCCGAACGACCGTCCGAAGATCGACGCCTACCTGGAAACCCTCAAGGACCTGCGATAGGCCCTCATGTTCTTTGGTGCGACGGCGGCCGAGCGGGTCGTATCCGAAAAGGGCAGGCCTTTTTAGACGCTTTGCCTATCGGGCGTGGAAGGGCGAACCTGATCCGATTTCTTTCGACCGGGCGACGAAGACACGCCCGTCTGCTTCCTTCTGGTACAATCGAGCGCAACGCGGGCGGGGCAACGGAACGGGAGGTGTGAACCATGGTTGAAATCGTCGATCTGCGAGATTGCGGCAAAAGCGGCTTGTTCTACGGCGGGCGCGCCGGGCAGAAGGAGGGCATCCTCATCGACGGAGAGCCTTGGATCGCAAAGTACCCCCGTACCACACGCGATCTGGAAGGGAAACACCTGCCGCCCTACACCTCGAGTCCGGTTTCCGAGTACGTGGGCGCTCGTATCTACGCATCGCTGGGCATCCCTGTGCATGAGACGATGCTGGGTTATCGGGCGGGGAAGGTCGTGTGCGCCTGCAAAGACTTCACTTATCCCGACAAGCGCCTGTTCGAATTCCGGGAGATCAAGAACGCGCTTTCTGACGATGACGCGGGGTTCAACTCTGCGCCGTCCGATGGCGAGAGCGTGTACTTGGGCGATGTTCTTGCTACCATCGAGACGTCTGACCTGCTGCGCGCGATGCCGGGCGTGCGAGAGCGCTTCTGGGATATGTTCGTGGTCGATGCCTTCATCAAGAACCCTGATCGCAACAACGGCAACTGGGGCTTGCTCATGGACGTCGGCCGCTCCTACGAGCTGGCGCCGGTATATGATCTGGGAAGCTCGCTGTTCAGCAAGAGGAGTCCCTCGCTTGCGGAGAGCCGTCTGACAGGCGATGAAAATATCGAGCAGGACGCCTTCGGCACGAACGTGTCTTGCTATCGGTTGCCGAGCGAGGATGGTCGAGGCAGGGCCATCCATCCGTTCGAGTACCTAGCCTCTACGCGCAATCCCGATTTGGACGCGGCGCTCGTTAGGTTCGTTGAGACGGTGGACATGGAGGCCGTCTGCGCCCTTATCGACAGCGTTCCGGCAGAGGCTTTCGGTCGGGTGCTTATGACAGAAGGCGTGCGATCCTCGCATAAACTGCTGCTCCGCCGTCGATTGGAGGACGGCTTCCTGCCCGTCTATCGGCGGATTACCGGATAGGCTCTGCGCGCGGCCCGTTTGCGCTATCATGCTCGCATGGACTCCGAATCCCCGACATACCGCGATTTCGCCCGCTGGGCGCAGATGACGCTCGATGAGATCGCGCGCGACTGCGACGTGCAGGTGTTCCGCGCGAGCGGGCCGGGCGGGCAGTGCGTGAACACCACCGACTCCGCCGTGCGCATGGTGCATGGGCCGAGCGGCATCGCGGTGACGTCCCGCGAGTCGCGCAGCCAGTTCCGCAACCGGCAGCTGTGCCTGCAGAAGCTGCGCCGGCTGTTCGAGGCCAAGGCGCGCCCGCCGAAGGTTCGCCGCGCCACGAAGCCCTCGCGCCGAGCCAGGGAGGCGCGCCTCGCCGACAAGCATCGCCGCGCGCAGGTGAAGGCGCAGCGGCGCCCCGTGGACGGGGAGTGAGGGCGTTGCTCAGGGGAGCTCCGCGGCCTCGCGGGCGCAGCCGTCGGCGAGGCCCTCTGCGCTGAGCTGTTTCTTGCTGGGCTTTTCTTACGTATTGAGTACCCGCGCCACGCCGTTCTCCACGTAGTGAGCCTGCTTGTCATTGAACGGGCGCACGTCGAGGGCTTCGGCATGCTCGCGGACGATCTGCGCGGCTGCCGCCCCGAGCTCGCGATTGCCTTCATGAGGCACCGGGTAGAAATCGACGAGGCCGAGCCCGGCGGTGTCGTGCAGGTCGGGAGCGCGATCGGGGCGATCCATGGCGCGCGAGTACGCGATGTCGGGCGCCGCGACGATGGCCCCGGCCGACTCCCCGATGTAGAGCTTTCCTGCGCGCACCGCTTCGCGCAGCAGCTCGTCGGTTCCCGATTTCCTCAGCTCCTGCAGCAGGTAGAACGTGTTGCCGCCCACGACGAAGACGAGGTCGTTGCGTTCGAACGCGCGCTGCATGGTCTCGTAGGGCTCGGTGGACACGTCGACTGTGTCCACGCGCAGGCCCATGCCGCGCAGCACCCATCGGCTCATGCGGGCGAGGAACCCCCGGCTCTCGGCGAAGCTGGCCGTGGGGATGTAGGTGACGGATTTACCTTTGAGGGCGGGTTCGACTTGCCTAAGGAGGCCCGTGACGTTCTGAAACAGGGAAACGAGAAGCAGTTTCTCCATAAAACCGTCCTTTCCCGCTTGACCTGAAGTGCGCTCCAGCCGCTATGGTACCAGGAAGCCGACGACGAAAGGGGTCGCGATGAACGAGATGAAGGGCGCTCGCAAGGCAGCGCGCATGGATCGGCGCACGTTCGTCATGGGCGCGGCCGCGCTCGGGGCGGCGGCGCTGGCGGGCGGGGTGCTGGGCAGCTGTGCGTGGCGCTCGACTCGGTGGGCGCCGATTTCCTCATCAACCAGCCGGCGGTCATGTCGCGCAACGCCGCGCTCGACGGCAACCTGGGCGTGGAGAACTACCTGCACGAGGCCGCCCTCGTCGCCGCGCCGCCGTCGGGCGCGGCCTACCGCGACGGCGAGGGCAACCCGGTGGGAAGCCTCGGCGTCCACGAGCATTGGAACAACGCGGTCGAGCGTCTCTACAGCCGCGACCGTGACGAGGCGGAGGGCATCGAGCTCGTCCGCATACTGCGATGAGCCTGCGCACATGCAATCTCCATTTGACCTGGAGCAAGCTCCAAAGCGTAGAGTTCAAGGCGGATCAGACGATCGCAAGCGATGGGAGACAGGTATGGAGAAGCGAGACATGGATCGGCGGACCTTCGTGATGGGGTCGTTCGGCTTCGGCATGGCAGTGCTCGGCGGCGGGATGCTGGCCGGGTGCGCGGCGGGCGACGAGTCCGCGGCACCCGAAGCGCCCGAACCCGTAGCGGCGCCCGAAACGTCCGAGCCTGCGGCGGCCCCCGAGCCGAAAGCCGGCGGCGGACGCGCCCTCGTGGCGGTGTTCTCGTACTCGGGCACCACGCTCACGGTGGCTGAGCGCATCGCCGAGGCGACGGGGGCCGACCTCTTCCGCATCGAGACGACCGACGCGTGGCCCGATGACTACGACGCCATGACGGCGCAGGTGCAGCGCGAGCAGGACGAGGACTATCTGCCACCGCTGGCAGCCGCCGTGCAGGATTGGGATGCCTACGACACCGTGTACCTGGGCCACCCCATCTGGTGGGGGCAGCTGCCGCACGTCGTGCGGTCGTTCCTCGCGAAGCACGACCTGGCGGGCAAGACGGCGGCCCCGTTCTCCACGAGCAGCTCGAGCGGCAACGCCGTCGCCCTCGACGCCCTGCGCGAGCTGTGCCCTGCGGCCGATGTGCGCGACGCCCTGCACCTCACGCGCGGCAGCCTGCCCGACGCGCTCGACGAGGTGGGGCCGTGGCTCGAGGGATCGGGGCTTGCATGAGGAAGAGCGTTCTCGACCGGCGCACGTTCGTGATGGGGTCGGCCGGCGTCGGCGCGTCCGCGCTCGTGGGCGGCATGCTGGCCGGATGCGCGCCGGGGCCGGACGGCGGCGCGCGGCTATCCGCGCAGGAGCCTGTGCCCCGCATCCGCCTCTCGTTCGACGGTGCCGCGGTCGAGGCGGTGCTCGACGAGGGCGAGGCCGCTCGCGCGTTCGCCGCCCTGCTGCCGCTCGAGCTGGCCATGGACGACCTGAACGGCAACGAGAAGTTCGCTGCCCTGGACGCGCCGCTGCCGACGAGCCCGTACGCTCCCGGCCGCGTCGAGGCGGGCGACCTCATGCTCTACGGCGACGACTGCGCGGTGCTGTTCTACGAGTCGTTCGACACCCCGTACCGATACACGCGCCTGGGGCGCGTCGAGGATGCGGCGGCCCTCGCGGCCCTCGCCGCAGCGCCGAGCGTAGACGTGACGTTTGTAACCATCTGAGAAAGGAACTTGCATGAAGGACGAGAGAAGAATTCGCATGGACGATGGGGAAGGGAGCGAGGCGGACGGGGCCACGGCTATCGTGCTGCGCTTCGGCGACGTGGAGGTGCCGGCGCGCCTGAACGGCACGGAAACGGCACGGGCCTTCGCCGCGCGGCTGCCCGTGACCGTCGACGTGAGCGGCACGGGCGTCGACTTCTGCGGCCGCCTACCGTTCTCGCTGCTCTACGACGAGGCGCAGGTGCACGACGGTTGGACGAACGGCGATTTGAACTACAACCCGCGCGGCGGCTGGCTCGCCGTGCTGTTCGGAGGGGAAGAGGGGTCCGCGGCTTACGACGACCAGGTGACGATGGGCGCCGTCGACGGGCCGCTTTCCGTGTTTAAGCAGCTGGAGGGCGCGTTCGCCCTGCGTATCGAGGCGGTCGCGTGAGCGGCCGGGACAAGGAGCGCGAGATCATGGATATCCTCGTATTGAACGGAAGCCCACGTCCGAACGGGAACACCGCCGCGCTGGTGTGCGCGTTCGCGGGAGGCGCGCGCGAGGCGGGCCACGCAGTGGAGGTGATCGACGTGGCCGCGCTCGACATCGCCGGGTGCAAGGGCTGCGAGTTCTGCCATACGAGGGGGGACGGCGCCTGCGTCCAGCGCGACGACATGGAGCAGGTGTACGCGCGCTGGAACGAGGCCGACATGCTGGTGTTGGCGAGCCCTGTATACTACGGCTCGTTCTCGGGACAGCTGCACTGCGCCATCCACCGCACCTACGCCCTCGGCGTGCCTGAGCGTGCGCGCAAGATGGCGCTCATACTCAGCTCGGGCGCGGCGGACGTGTACGCGGCCTCCGAGCGAATCTACCACGGTTTCATCCAGGGCTACTTCGGGGCGGAGGATTGCGGCGTCTTCACCGCCGCGGGCGCGGAGAACCGCTCGAGCGCCAAGCTGGAGGAGCTGCGCGCCTTCGGCCGCTCCCTGTAGGCGAGGCAGGGGGCGCAGCCGCAGCCCGCCCGCGGCTCGCGCCCGCCGCGGGCCGCGCTACGACGCCTCCGGCGCGAGGCCGTCGAGGTAGGTGGCCATGGAGTAGCGCGCGATGTTCGAGCGGTTCACGATGCCCACCATGCGCCCGCCGTCCATCACGGGCGCCTTCTTCAGGTGCCGGTCGGCCAGCACCTTGCAGATGCCGCCCAGCTCGTCGTGCAAATCCACGCTGATCACGTGGCGCGTGGCGATCTCGGTGACCGGCTGGCCCATGACGGCGGCCACCGTCTGGTCGAAGTCGGCGTTGCCCCGCTCGACCACGAACGAGTACGCGCTCTTGAAGGCCGGCGTCTGGTCGGCCAGCGTGCGCATCACGTCGCCGTCGGACACGAAGCCCACCGCGTCGCCCCGTCCGTCCACCACGGGCGCGCCCGAGATGCCGCGCTCGGAGAACAGGCGCACGGCGTCGAGCACGGTGGCGTCGGCGGGAAGCGCCCACACGTCGGCCTTCATGATGGAGGCGAGCGGCGCGGCCGCAGGTGCGCCGGCCGTGCGCGCCGCGGCCGTGCGGCTTGCGGCCTGCGCCTTCTCGTAGGAGCGCACGCGCAGCGCCAGCAAGAAGCCCGCCAGCGCGAAGGCCGCCACCAGAAGGCCGGCTGCCAAAAAGCCCGTGCTCGCTGCGTCGAACGCCGACGCCCCCGCTGCGGCCCGGCCGCCCAGCACCGCCGCGTACACGCCGGTGAACAGCGACGAGCCGATGCAGCCCGCGATCTGGAAGCCCGTGCTCATGACGGTGACGCCGTGGGGGTTCAGCTCGGGGTCCAGGTGCGACAGCGCGAAGCTCTGCACGGGCCCGATGATGAGCGCCGATCCGCAGATGACGGGGATGTAGAGCAGGGCGATGAGCAGCACCGACCCGGTGGAGATGAACAGCGACACGAGCGCCGCGAACACGCCGATGAGCAAGAACCCGACCGGCAGCAGCACGCGCGCGCCGTGCTTGTCGTAGATGCGTCCCGCCAGAGGAGAGGCCGCACACGACAGCATGATGGCCGGGAACAGCGCGAGCGATGCCACGAGCGAGTCCATCCCCAGCACGCTCTGCAGGTAGGTGGGCACGATGATGTTCATGGCGAAGATGGTGACGAGCGACAGCATGTTCGCGACCACGCCCACGGCGAACGGCCGCACCGACAGCGGGCGCAGGTCGATGAGCGGCTGCTCGAGGCGCTTCTGGCGCCGCACGAACAGCGCGAGGAACGCAGCGCCGACGACGACCGCCGCTGCGGCCACGGCGATGCTGCCCGAGAACGCCGTGGACACGCCGTACATGAGCCCGATGAGCGCGATGCCCACGAGCGCCACCGAGGGGGCGTCGAGCTTGGGATGCGTGAGCTTCGCGACGTCGCCCAGCATGACGGCGCCGAACACGAGGCACGCCGCCGTGAGCACCGCGAACACCGCCATGAGCATGTGCCAGTCGAACGCGGCCAGAAGCACGCCGGCCACGATGACCGACAGCGAGGGGCCGAGCGTGGTCATGGCGCCCATGATGCCCATGTAGGTGCCCAGCTTCTCGCGCGGGGCCACCTCGAGCGTGATGTTCATGCCGATGGGGATGAGCAGCCCCGTGCCGAGCGCCTGCACGATGCGTCCCGCCAGCAGGACGGGGAAGCTCGGCGCCAGCGCGCCGATGACGCTGCCGACCACCAGCAGCGCCACAGTGGCCACGAACAGCGGACGGGTGGGCACGCTGCGGTAGGCGAACGCCGACACCGGCACCATGACGGCTGCGCCCAGCATGTAGGCCGTGGCAAGCCATTGCACGGTGGACACGTCCACGCCCAGGTCTGCCATGATAGGCGCGAACGCCACGTTGAGGAACGTCTCGTTGAACGTGGCGAGGAACGCGGCGAACGCCGCCACCGCCACGATGGTCGAGGGTTCGCGAAGTGTTGCAGTCAAAGCCGATACCTCCTTTTCCTGCCCACGCACCGGGGCGCGGGCACCCGGTGCAAAAAAAGACACATGCAGCGCGCCGGTTCCGTCATCAGATCTTGTACCGTGATCAGATTTACGTGCCGGAAAGCACCACATGTGTCGTTTGCAATACCTCTTCAGTTGTTTGAAGCCCTCGTATTATATCGGTCGGTTTCGCGAAAAATCAAGCGAGAATTTCCGAGCGGCCGAATGTGCGAAGGCAGGCTCGGAGAGGCTTGGCCTCGCTACAGCACGCGATGGCCGAAATCGGCCATGGACTCGACGAATTCCGGGTCATAATGGCTGAAGAAAAGGCTTTCTCCCTGGTCGAGCGCGCGAATCGTGTCCAGGCCCTCCGCGTCCAGCACGAAGTCGAACACCTCGAAGTTCTCGGCCATGCGCTCCTTGCGCGAGGATTTGGGAATGACGGCCACGCCGCTCTGGATGAGGAAGCGCAGCGCCGTCTGGGCGGCCGTCTTGCCGTGCTTCGCGCCCACGGCCGCGAGCGCCGGGTTCGCGAAGAGGCCGTTGCGGCCCTCGGCGAACGGCCCTCAGGACTCGTGCGCCACCCCGTGGCGGTCCATGACCTCGCGCGCGGCGCGCTGCTGCTGGAACACGTGCGTCTCCACCTGGTCCACCATGGGCTTGATCTCGCTGAACCGGCAGAGGTCGACCAGGCGGTCCGGGTAGAAGTTCGACGCGCCGATGGCGCGTGCTTTGCCGGAGCGTATGCGGCCTCCAAGGCCCGCCAAGTTCCGTAGTAGTCGCCGAAGGGCTGGTGGACCAGCAGCAGGTCGACGTAGTCGCATCCCAACTTGCGCAGCGATCCGTCGATGGAGGCCGCCGCGTTCTTCTCGCCGGCGTGGTAGATCCACACCTTGGTGGTGAGGAACAGCTCGTCGCGCGCCACGCCGCTCTTCGCGACGGCCCGTCCGACGCCCTCCTCGTTGTAGTACGCTTGGGCGGTGTCGATGTGGCGATACCCTGTTTCCAGGGCGATGCCCGTGGCCGAGCTCGAGCGCAGGCTGCTGGACGGCACCCTCGATTTCGCCATCCTGCCATTTCGGCCGGAAAGAGAGGGCGTGCGCAGCGTGGTCGTCATGCGCGAGGACCTGTACGCGTCCCTCCCGCGCGCGCACCCGCTGGCGGGTCGTCCCTCCCTCACGCTCGCGGAGTTGGACGGCGAGACCTTTTTGCTGTACGCCGGCATCGGTTTCTGGCGCGGCATCTGCGAGCGCCTCATGCCGCGCGCCCATTACGTCACGCAGGACGACTACCTGGTGTTCAGCCAATTGGCGCGCACCTCTCCGCTGCCGAGCTTCGTTACGGGCGAATCGGAACTTATGCGCGCCGGTCTCGATCGCGTGTCCGTCCCCCTCGAAGACGACGACGTGCACGTGACGTTCTACCTGGCCATGCGCGAGAGGCCGGGAAGCCCGCTCGGCGAGCTGATGGATTGGCTGGAGCGTCGGCTGGGGCTGTCCGCGCTCCCGTGAGATTTCCTGTTGACTTGGAGTGCGCTCCAAGAGCTACGATAGGTTCGCAACCGGTCCGATCAAAAGGAGATCCCATCATGGCGAACGACAAGAAAACCCTCGTGGCGTACTTTTCCGCAAGCGGCGAGACGGAGCGGCTCGCGCGGACGATCGCGCAGGCGACGGGCGGCGACCTGCACGAGATCGAGCCCGCCGTGCGCTACACGGCGGCCGACCTCGATTGGAACGACAAGCGAAGCCGCAGCAGCATCGAGATGAACGACCCCTCCTCGCGCCCGGCCGTCGCGAGCCGCGTGGGCAACATGGACGCCTACGACATCGTGTTTGTCGGCTTCCCCATCTGGTGGTACGTGGCGCCGACGATCGTCAGCACGTTTCTGGAAGCCTACGACTTCTCGGGCAAGACGGTCGTGCCCTTCGCCACGTCGGGCGGCAGCGGCCTGGGCGGCACCGAGTCCATCCTGCACGAGCGCTGCTCGCCGGAGACGACGTGGAAGCCCGGCAAGCGCCTCTCGAGCCGTGCGAGCGAAGCCGAGGTGGCCCGCTGGGTGGAAAGCCTCGGGCTGTAACGCGCAGGCGGGCGCGGGCTGCAACGGCGCTGTGCCGCAGCCCGCGCCCGGCCCGCCCGAAACGCTACGACGCCTCCGGCCCGAGGCTGCCCGCCTTGCCCTGGACGCTCAGCCGAGCTTCTTGATAAACGCGTCCCAGCCGGCGCGGCCCGAAGCGTCGCGCTTGAACACGCCGGTGCAGGCGAGGATGCGCGCGAACGCCCCGCCGACCTCCTCGCGCAGGACGGGGCCGATCGCCTCGGCGCGCGCGTCCTCGCAGGCCAGCTCGGCCGCTCGTCGGGCGAGCACGCTGACGGCCCAGGCGGCGTGGGACGCGGTCGCCTCGCGCTCGAGCAGGAGCGCTTCCGCCTCCTGCGGCGTCCGGCCTGCCCGCGCGGCCTTGGCGAGCTCCCGCTCCACGGCCGGCAGCTCGCGGGCGAGGCGCGGCGGCAGGATGGCGAGGCCCATGATCTCGATGAGGCCGATGTTCTCTTTCTTGAGATGGTGCAGCTGCGCGCCCGGGTGGAAGACGCCCCACGGCCGCGCGTCGTCGACGCGGTTGTTGCGCAGGACGAGGTGCATCACGTAGAGCGCGCCTTCGCGGTGCACGATGGGGTTGAGCGTGTTGTGCGGGCCGTCCGCGTCATGTGCGACGATGCCGCACGGCTCGAAGGAGAAGCGCTGCCACGCCTCCAGGATGCGCGTTGCAGCGCGGGCGAGCGCGGCGCGGTCATGCGAGGCCAGCCGCAGCGCGGAGGCCGGCCAGCGCACGACGCCGCAGCCCACCTGAGGCAGCCCCGCGAGCGCCACCTCACGCTCGACGGGGGCTTTCATCAGGGGGAACACGTGACGTCCTCCCTGGAAGTGGTCGTGGGAGAGGATGGATCCGCCCACGATGGGCAGATCGGCGTTCGATCCTATGAAGTAGAACGGGAACAGGTCGGCAAAATCGAGCAGCCGCTCGAGGCAGGGCGCGTCGATCCTCATGGGCCGGTGCTCGGCCGAGAGCGCGATGCAGTGCTCGTCGAAGTACGCGTACGGCGAGAACTGGAGGCCCCAGCGCTCGCCACCCAGCTCGATGGCGGCGATGCGCAGGCCGGGCTTGGCCGGGCGCCCGGGCGCGCCGGGAAAGCCCTCGTTCTCCCAGCAGAGGTCGCAGCGGGGGACGCCGGGGCCCGTGGGAGCGTCCGCTACCGCGCTGCGCGCCGCCGCGGCGGCGATGGCGCGCGGGTCCTTCTCGGGCTTGGACCGGTTGATGGTGATCTCCAGCTCGCCGTAGGGGCTCGCCGCCGTCCAACGGATGGTGCGCGCCACGGCCGCCTCGTCGAGGTAGCCGCTCGAAGCGCCCAGGTCGTGCAGGTAAGCGACGGCAGCCTCCGCGTCCTGCGCGAGCAGGCGGTCGAACTCCGCGCGCACCTCTTCCGGCGCGGGCAGCGGCGCGCCCATCAGCCGATCCTCCGCGCGCACGCACCCGGCGCGCCGATGGCCACGGGCAGGCAGGCCTCGAAGCCCAGCAGCGCGTCCATCTGCGCGCGGAACGCCTCGGCCTCGGCGTCCGGCACGAAGGCGAGCACGCTGCCGCCGAACCCGCCGCCATGGATGCGGTACGCGCCCTTCTCTCCCAACAGGTGCGCGCACAGCGCGAGCACCACCATCGCGGGCTGCTCGGCGCCCGAGGCGTCGGCGCGCGGCGACACGTTCTGCAAGAACTGCGCCGACGACATCCCCGACTGGCGCGCGAGCGCGAGGAACATCGGGAAGTCGCCCTTTTCGAGCGCCCGCCGCTGCGCCGCCACGCGCCGCGTCTCCTCGAAGTAGTGGAGAGCGCGCAGGGCCGCGCGGTCGCCCAGCTCGGCGCGCACGCCCGCGAGGTCCTCGAGAAACGCCTCGCAGGGCACGTCCTCGAGCCGCTCGCGCCCGAAGTGCCGCGCGACGGCGAACATATCGGCGGGGACGGCCACGAACTCGTCGGTGTGGCGGGAGTGGTCGCAGCGGCTGTCCACGAGGAACAGGGCGTGCCCGCTTGCGCGCACGTCGAAGGAAACGGGGGAGACGCACGGCTCGGCGCCGGCGAAGTCGAGGGCCACGATGCCGCCGAAGGCGCTCGCCAGCTGGTCTTGGGCGCCCGTGGGCTTGCCGAAGTGGACGTCCTCGGCCCACGACCCGTCGAGAGCGAGCCGCACGAGGCTGCGGCGCGGGTCCAGGCCCTCCGGATCGCAGAGCGCGCGGATCAGCAGGCCCGTCAGCATCTCGAAGGCGGCCGATGAGGACACTCCGCATCCGGCGGGGATGTCCGAGCACGTCACGGCGTCGAAGCCGCGCAGCTCGCCGCCCGCGCGCACGTAGGCGGCCGCCATGCCGCGCACGAGCGCCGCCGACGAGCCGCGCTCCTCCGCGCGCGGCTCGAGGTCTCCCACGTCGATGGCCGCCTCGCCGAAGCCCTCCATGCTCACGCGGATCACGTCCTCGCCGTTCGGCGCGGCCAAGGCGAACATCCGCCGGTCGATGGCCGTAGATATCGTGCGCCCGCCCTGGTGGTCGGTGTGGTTGCCGGCCAGCTCCACGCGCCCCGGCGCGGACGCGAACGCGAGGGCTCGGCCGGCCATGTTGCCGAAACGATCCGCGAACCGCCCCTTCAAGCACTCAAACGCCTCTTCCTCGGTCCGCATCACGGCGCGCCTCCTTCCGCGAGCTTGTTCACGCGCCGATCGTACGTCAGAATCCCGTTCGTCTCCTCCTCCACGTCGGAGAGCTGGGTGTACACGTAGCCCGCGAGCCCCTCTCCCTCGAGCGCGTCGGCTTGGGCGAGGGTCGCGCGCACGGCGCCCCGAAACGACGCGAGGTCGCCCGAGGAGCCGTACCCGTACGACGTCTCCAGCGAGGAGTGCCCGTCCACGTGATGCGACAGCCCGCCGAACTCCGAGATGACGAACGCGCGCGGCGGCTGGGCCGCGTCGGGGTACACCTCGAGCGGCCGGAAGTAGTTGTGCACGCTGAGGAAGTCGCCGCAGCGCTGGTCGTACCACCCGCTCACCGCGTCGATGGGGCGCGTCGGGTCGAGCGCGCGCACCGCCTCCACGGCCCGGCATGCGTCGAACTGCCCCCACGCCTCGTTGAACAGCACCCAGGCGACGACGCAGGGGTGGTTGCGCAGATGGCGCACCGTTCCCGCGCACGTTTCGGCCCATTCCGCGCGAAACGCCGGGTCGTCGGCGGCCAGGCCGGGGAAGCGGCGCGGGTCGTCGTCGGCGTAGCGGCCCCACGAGCTGCGGAAGAACGTGGGCTTGTAGCTCGAGTGCCACGGGTTTGGAGCCGCCCCTCCGCTCACCATGTCCTGCCACACGAGCATCCCCAGCTTGTCGCACCACCAGTAGAAGCGGTCGGACTCCACCTTGATGTGCTTGCGCAAGAGGTTGAAGCCCGCCTCGCGCATCGCGCGCACGTCGTGGGCGAGCGCCTCGTCGTCCGGCGCGGTCATGAGGCCGTCGGGCCAGTAGCCCTGGTCGAGCACGCCGCGCAGGAAGAGAGGTTCGTGGTTCAGGCAGAAGCGCGGCACGCCCTGCGCGTCGGGCTCGACGCCCACGGTGCGGAAGGCGCAGTAGCTCTTCACGCGGTCGCGGCCGAAGGAGAGCTCGAGGTCGTAGAGATGCGGGTCGTCCGGGCTCCACAGATGCGGGTTCGGCACGTCCAGCGCGAGTTCGCAACGGCCGTTCTCCGCACGCGCCTCGCCGCGCGCCACCTCGCGGTCGTCATCGAGCAGCCGCACGGCCAGCGTCGCCTCGCCGCGCACGGCTGCGGAGAGCATGAGCTTCCCCTCGTCGGGCCGCGGGTCGATTACCAGCGCGACCACGTGCTCCTCGGGCACCGTTTCCAGCCAGACGCTCTGCCAGATGCCGCTCTGCGCGGTGTACCAGATGCCCCCGCGCGCAAGCCGCTGCTTTCCGCGCAGCTGGGTGCCGGCATCGCTGGGGTCCTACACGCACAGCGCGACCTCGTTCTCTCCATCGGCCAGCGCGTCAGTGACGTCGAAGCAGAACGGCAGGTAGCCGCCCCTGTGCTCGCCGACGCGCGTCCCGTTCACGTAGCACGCGCACGCCCAGTCCACGGCGTCGAAATGCAGGATGACGCGCTCGCCGCCCGCGGGCTTCGTGCAGGACAGCGCGCGCCGGTACCACAGAAGCTCGTCGGGCCGCACCTGCCGGCGCACGCCCGACAACGGCGCCTCCGGCGAGAACGGCACGCGGATGCGCCTGTCCCAGGCGGCGGGCGGGGGAGCGTCGCGCCACGCGCCCCCCGCATCGGCGACGGCCGCGATCGCGTAGTCCCACCACCCGTCGAGCAGCTCGAAGGCCTCGCGCGCGAGCTGCGGCCGCGGATGGACCTTCGCCCGCTCCCCGCCCGCCGCCAGCGCCTCGCCCCACGGCGTGAGCAGCTCCCGCAGCTCCGCGTCCTCCGGCTTGCGCGGCGCGCTCGCCAGCACGCGTTTGATATCGAGCATTTTCGCCTCCTCCGAAAATGTCATAGAAGGGACAGTCCCCTTCTATGACATTTTGCTCTTCTTGATGAACGGCAGCACGGCGAACGTGAGCAGCGCCACGGCCGCACCGCCCAGGAAGATGAGCGACGACGGCGTGAACCCGTCGCCCACCACGCCGAACCCGAGCGCCCCCGAGCCCGCGCTCAAAGCCGAGCCGATCCACAGCCCAACGAGCATCGGCACGAGCACGGCCATGAAGATGCGCACGCCCTGGAACGACCCCACGCGCCCGGCGGGCGTGTTGTTGCGCACCTCCGCGCCGAAGCAAGCGACCGCCCCCAGGTAGCCGCAGAGCATCAGCACCGACCCCGCGAACACGCCCGCCATGCCCGTGAGCAGCGTGAGCACCACGCACCCCGCCACGAACAGCAGAAGCGGCAGCACCACCGCGCGCCGGAACCCGCAGGCGTCGACCCGCTTGCCGTAGAGGATGGTGAACACGGCCGCGATCGCGATGCCCGGCGCCATCACGAACACGTAGCTCTCGCCCAGGATGTAGGGCAGGCGCAGGTACAGCACGTAGTAGGGCATGAACACCTGCAGCGCCGTGGCGAACACGAGGTAGCCCAGAAGCACCAGGTAAAGCATCCGGTTCTCGCGCACCGCCTGCGGGCGGAAGCCGTAGAGCGCGCTTGCCAGGTAGCCGCCCGTAGGCGCGCGGCCGGGCGCCGAGTCGTCCATGAACAGGAGCACGCCCGCGCCGAGCGCCATCACCGCGACGCCGACGATGGTGAAGAACAGCGGGTAGTCGTAGGTCACCGTGCCGTCGGGCCGCACGATCATGAAGAACAGCGCGCCGCCGAACACCGCGAGCATCGCGAGCAGCGGCATGGCGGAGTTCACGCCCTCCACGCGCCCGCGGTTCTCCTCGCAGGTGATGTCGGTGATCCAGGCGTTGAAGCACGAGTCGTTCGCCAGGCTGCCGAAGAACGTCATCACGCAGTCAAACACGATGGTGAGCGTCACGCCGAACGCCATGGCCGCCGCCGCGGTGCCGGCGAGCGCCGACGAGATAGACTGCAGGTAGGCGAACACGATGATGGAAGCGCCCCACAGCACGGTGCCCACGCCGATGAACGCCTTGCGCCGCCCGACGCGGTCCGACCACGCGCCCGCGAACAGCGTCGTGGCCGTGGCCGTGAGCGCCGAGGCGGACACCATGAGCGCCACGTCGGAGAGCGACGCGCCGAACGCGTCCTGGATGAACAGGTTGAAGAAGTTGTTCTCGAGCGCCCAGGCCACCTGCCCGAAGAACGACAGCAGGATGATGAGCGCCCACGACTTCCTCGTCAGGCCGGGGCGGGGCAGGGAGGCGTGCTCGGCAGGCATGGCATCGTCGATTCTCTCGGAGGAAACAACTTGGTGCCATCCTACCGGATTCCGCGCCCCGGCGCACCCTCCTTCTACGCCCTGCGCACGGGCCGCACGTACTTGCAGAAGCGCGCGGGGTCGAAGTAGAGGTAGATCACCTTCCCCGGCGCCGTGTCGAACTGCCAGCCGTTATCGGCGGCCTCGAACGCGGCCATCGCGGCCTCGATCTTGTCCTCCACCGTGCGCATCTGGCGCTCGTAGTCGAAGGGCCCGTGCTCGAACACGGCGTACTCGCCCGCCTCCACGTCCATGAGGCGCAGGTTCGGCGGCACCTCGCCCGCCCAGTCGCGGGGCAGGCGCGCGCCCAGGCACTCGACGCGGGGGAAGCCCCAGGCGCACAGGCGCCCCGCCGGGTCGCTCACGTAGGCCATCACCTGGCCGCCGCCGGCGTTGGCCTCCGCGCCGCCCTCATCGTCGAGCTTGCCCTTCACGCTGTCCAGCAGGCCGCAGACGGTGGCCATGTCCTGCCCGGGAATCTCGTTCTGCTTCTGGCAGAAGTCCCAGTAGCCGTTGCTCTCTCGGTTGGCCACATGCAGGAACCGGTGCGCGGGCACCGTGATGAAATAAGGTTCCACGTTCTCGTTCTCGTCCGTCATGCCGATCTCTCCCATTCCCAGCACGTAGCGGTCGAAGGCGGTGATCTTCGTGCGCAGCACCACGGGCCGCGGGTCCGCCCGGTACGCGCTCGGCGTCACGCCGAAGGCGCGCTTGAACGCCCGGGTGAACGCCTCGTGCGAAGAGAACCCGTGCGAAAGTGCGATATCGAGCAAGCTCGCGTCGCCGTCGCGCACCTCCTTGAGCGCGAACGCCAGCCGACGTCCCCGCAGGTAGTCCCGCAGCGGCATGCCCGAGACCTCCTTGAACCTCCGCGTGGTGTGGAACTCGGAGTACCCGAGCAGCTCCGCCAAGGCGCGCAGGGTGAGCGCCTCGTCGTCGCGGGCCGCGATGCTCTCGTCGATCGCGTCGACGATCTGCTGCACCTGCCTTCGCCATTCGTGCATGTCTTGTCCGTTCTCCTTGCCGGTCAGCGCGCGCTGAGCTGCACTATACGGCACGCGGGGCACGCGCGCTTGATCCGACTTGCGAACGTTGCCCGCGGGCTCTCGGCGCGGGCCGCCTTACTGCTCGACGGAAACGAACGGGGGAAAGCGGTCGGAGCCTCCCGTTCGGCGCATGGTCTCGACGTCCACGTCGAAGGAGGCGCCGTCGTACTCGTGGCGCAGCTTGCCGCCTTCGCAGCGGGGGCGATGCTCGGCTTGGAAGGCGACGGGCTTTCCCCTGTGTCGAGCGCGCAGGGCGTCCACGTTCCAGCATCGCAAGGCCTCCAATCTAGCAAAGATTCCGAGGTAGGTGAGATTTTCTCTGTCATAGAATCGTCGGAAGTGGATGTGTGCAAGTAAAAGACTAGGTCGATGCTTGCTATCTGGTCGTTTCGGGTTGAACATGCTAAATCGAAAGTCGCATACCTCAAGATCTCTGCCATTTTCGGGTATGCATCGGTTATGGGTGCTGCCGTCCTGGCCTAATCCCGTGCGGCTTCAAACGGCTCGCTTGGAGAAAGGGCCATTCTTCTTCTCGCTTGGGACCCCTTCCTTGATTCTTCGTCTGCTATGGCGTATCTTATGAATGAAAAATAATTCATTTAAAGGTAGGGGGGACAGATGCCGAAATCGCCGGAGCGATGCGCGGAGTTGCGGGGCGAGATGCGGGCGCGGATACTGCGCGAGTCGCTGCGCTACTTCGCGCGCAACGGGTTCGCGGGCACCCGCATAGCGGACCTCGCGCGCGGCATCGGCATCGCGCAGGGGACGATCTACCGCTACTTCGACTCGAAGGAGGACCTGTTCGCCGCCTTGCGCGAGCTCGTGGCGAACGGCGCCGACGTGCGGGAGCTCAAGCTGCTCGCCCGGCTGCCGCTGACGGCGAAGGCGAAAATCGGCCGCCTTTCCGCCTCCATCCTGGGGCGCCTGGCCGACGACGAGCTGTTCGCGGCCTCGGTGGTGCTGAACACGCAGCTCATGCTGGAGGAGGAATCCGACGCGGACGGCCGGCCCGCCCCGTACCGCTCGGAGCTCTACGTGCACACGGCGCGCATCGTCGAGCAGGGCCAGCGCGAGGGCAGCGTGGTTGCGGGCGATCCCCTCAAACTGGCCGACTACTACTGGGGCGTCGCGTACCTCTACGCGCTGAAGCGGCTGTTCACGGCAGGCTACGCCATGATCGACGCGGCCGATCTGGATCGCACGCTGCTCAAGGGAGGACGCTAGCATGGGCGCGCGCATCGCCGTCCTCACGGGCGCGACCGGCGGTATCGGCCGCGCCTTCGCGGAGCGGCTGCTCGAGGACGAGGGCATCGACGAGCTCTGGGCGGTGTCCCGCACCCCTAAGAAGCTCGAGCGCCTGCGCGGCGATCTGGGCGGCCGCGCGGTGCCGCTCGCCGCCGACCTCTCGACCGCCGAGGGGTTGCGCGCCGTGGAGCGCGCCCTGCTCGCACAGCCGGAGCGTCCCACGGTGGCCTACCTGGTAAACAACGCGGGCGCGGCCAAGATGGGCGCATGGGCCGAGTTCCCCGTCGACGAGATCGAGCGCACGGTTGCCCTCAACTGCACGGCCGTCGCCGCGCTCTGCCGCATCTGCCTGCCGTTCATGGGGCGGGGGAGCCGCATCCTGAACGTGTCCTCCGCTTCGGCCTTCCAGCCCACGCCCTTCCTCGGCCTGTACGCGGCTACGAAGGCGTTCGAGCTCAGCTACTCGCGCGCGCTCGGCGCCGAGCTGGCGGGCACCGGCGTGACGGTGTGCGCCGTGTGCCCGAGCTGGGTGGACACCGACCTGCTCCTGCACGAGGTGAACGGTCGCCGCGTGGCGTTCCCCGGCCTCGTGCCGCCCGGTAAGGTGGCCGCCCTCGCCCTGCGCGACGCGCGGCGGGGACGCGCTCTGTCGGTGCATCCCCTGTACGCGAAGTACCTGCACGTGGCCGCGAAGGCGGTGCCGCAGCGCCTCGTCATGGCCACGTGGCTGCGCATGCTGAAGCGCTACGGGGGCTGAGGGCGCGCCGGCCGTTCGACGCGCGCGGCGGCCCCCTTGCGGCCCTTCGCCCTCCTGTGGTATAAACGACGGCGTCAACACTACTTGAGGAGCATGACTTTTGTCACAAGGATGTAGCGTGGAGATTGTCGCAAGCCGGGAGGTTTGCGAGCGCTAGTCTCCGCTGGAACCTCCCAAACAGGGCAACGACCACCAACGTTTTGGGAGAACCACCGTGGAAAAAATCAAGAGAGGCACCGCCTTCTACCAGGCGCACGCCTGCATGGACAGCTTCATCTGCAAACAGTGCGGCCAGCTCGTCACGCCCGACGAGGCGGGGAGCCGCCATCGCAACCACTGTCCTCAATGCCTGCACAGCCTGCACGTCGACGAGCGGCCCGGCGACCGAGCGTCCGTGTGCGAAAGCATCATGGAGCCCATCAGCGTGTGGGTGCGCAAAGGCGGGGAATGGGCCATCGTGCACCGCTGCAAGCGCTGCGGTCACCTGAGCTCGAACCGCATCGCCGCCGACGACAACCCCGTCAAGCTCATGTCCATCGCCGTGAAACCGCTGGCAGAGCCGCCGTTTCCCCTCGAGGGCCTGCGGGCGGACGCGCCCGGCGCGCAGGCGCGCGAGGGAGGCGAGGCGTGATGGCGGCCGTCGATGTGCGCGCGTACGGCGCGACCGACGCGATCATGCAACGGGCGCGCGAGGCGTTCGGCTTGGAGGATCCCGTCGTGGGGCGCGTCCTGTCCCAGGCCCACGAGCTGTACCGCGTCGTCGGCGAGCAGGGCGAGCTCTTCGCCGAAACGGCGGGCAAGCTGCGCCATGCCGCCCGTTCGGCCGCCGACTTCCCGGCGGTTGGCGATTTCGTCCTGTTGGACCGCGCGGACGACGCGGGCGGCCGCGCCATCGTCTCGCAGGTGCTTCCGCGCACGAGCGCTTTCGTGCGCAAGGCGGCCGGCGCAACGTTCGAGCGGCAGGTGGTGGCGGCCAATATCGACACCGCGTTTCTGTGCATGTCGCTCGTCGGGGACTTCAACCTGCGGCGGCTCGAGCGCTACCTCGCGCTCGCGTGGGAGGGCGGGGCGGTGCCCGTCGTGGTGCTGACGAAAGCCGATGCGTGCGACGACCTGGGGCGACGGCTGCAGGCCGCGCAGTCGGCAGCCCTCGGCGTCGACGTGCTGGCCGTGTCGTCGATGGAGGAGGGCGGCTGCGAGGCCCTGCGCCCCTACCTTGCGCCCGGCACGACCGTCGCGCTTCTGGGCTCGTCGGGCGCGGGCAAGTCGACGCTGGTCAACCGCTTGCTGGGGGAGGACGTCCTCGAAACGCGCGCCGTGCGCGCCGACGGCCGCGGCCGTCATGCCACCACGCGCCGCCAGCTCGTGCTGCTGCCGGGCGGCGGCCTCGTGATGGACACGCCCGGCATGCGGGAGCTGGGGCTGGGGGACGTTGCCCGGGGCCTCGAGCAGGGGTTCGCCGACGTGGAGCGCCTGTTCGCCTCGTGCCGGTTCTCGAACTGCACCCATACCTCCGAGCCGGGGTGCGCCGTCTACGAGGCCATTGCGGACGGCGAGCTGTCCGAGCGCCGCTGGCAGGCGTACCGCAAGCTGAAGGCCGAGGCCGCGTTCGCCGAGGACAAGGCGGGCTACCTCGCCCAAAAGGAACGCAGGTACAAGGACATCTCGAAGGCCGTGAGGCGCCTGCCCGCGAAGCGCTGACGTGCGGGGCCCGCCCCGGCGCCGCCCCGACGGCCCTACAACCGGGTGACGGTTCGGCCGCGCGCGCCCGGGCGGGAGCGGCGGGCAGGTATCGTGGGCGCGTACGCGAAGACAACGGCGCGCCGCGACCCGCTGCTCGGGGCGGCGCGCCTGCGAACGAGGAGGCACTCATGGCAGACCTGCAAAGCCCGCAAGACAAGATCACCCTGCGCAACGGCTACGGCGTGCCGTGCATCGGGTTCGGCACGTGGAAGATGCCGGACGGCGAGGTGGGCATCGATGCCGTCCACCAGGCGCTCGCCGACGGCTACCGACACATCGACACGGCGGCGGCCTACGACAACGAGGCCACGGTGGGCAAGGCTCTGGCCACGTCCGGCCTCACGCGCGAGGAGCTGTTCGTCACCACGAAGGTATGGAACACCGACCGTGGCTACGAGCCCACGCTCAAGGCGTTCGAGGAATCCCGCAAGAAGCTCCACCTGGACTACGTGGACCTCTACCTCATCCACTGGCCGGCGGCGCAGGGCGCCGAGGACGACTGGCAGCGCACGAACCAGGAGACGTGGCGGGCGCTCGAGACGCTCTACCTGGACGGCCAGGTGCGCGCCATCGGCACGAGCAACTTCAAGCCCCACCACCTGGAGCCGCTCATGAACTCCGCCGAGATCCTGCCCATGGTGAACCAGATAGAGCTGCACCCGGGCTGCAACCAAGAGGCCACGCGCGATTTCTGCAACCGCAACGACATCGTGGTGGAGGCCTGGTCGCCGCTCGGCGCAGGGCGCGTGCTGGAGAACCAGCTGCTCATCGACATCGCGGCCAGCTACGGCTGCACGGTGGCGCAGCTGTGCATCCGCTGGTGCCTGCAGCGCCGCGCCATCCCGCTGCCGAAGTCCACGGACGCCGGGCGCATTTCCGAGAACGCCCGCGTGTTCTGGTTCAATATCACCGATGAGGACCTGCAGCGCATCGACGAGCTGGACCCCCTCGGCCAAAGCGGCCTCGACCCGGACACCATCGACTTCTAGGGGCGAGACAAGGCAAGGCGCGTCATGGACGCGCCTTGCCACGGAAAGAAGCGCCGCCCTTGATTTGCTAGCTTGCCGCATTGCGTGACGATGAAGACATGGACCGCATCTCATCGGGCGTTACCGATTCGACCATGTCTATGAGCTCCTGCTTCGAGTGGATGTCGAGCCTGCAGTAGATATTGTAGATGTGCGTCTTTGTCGTGGCTTTCGAGATGCAGAACGTCTCTTCGATATAACGTGCATCGCGTCCTTTTGCCAGCAGCTCGAATATCTCGGTCTGACGCGGGGAAAGGTCGTACTTCTTGCAGATGTAGGCAACCTTGAACCGCCACGAGCCCACGCGCTCTTGGGATTTGCTCATTGTCAGAAGCCGGTCCCCTGTATTTATGGGGATGGTTATGGGTTTGGACGATGGTTCGTCGAAACCGTGGTTTGCCGGGGGGATGTCGGCGAGAGGGATGTCGAAGCATGCCTTGCTGTCGTTTTCGAACAGATCCGATGTAGGATAGGCACCCTTGTTCATGAACGTTTGCGCGAAGATATTGAATACCACGACAAGGCTGCACGCGACCAGCAGCAGGGGGGAATCGAACCCGTTCGCCGCCCCTGCCAACGAGATGGCCAGCCCCACACCAGCTCCCCCGCAAACGAACGCCTCTTCGCCCATGTACCATGCGGGATTGAGCTCCTCGAAGCGAATGAACTCGATGCTGGCATTGATAACGATGATGATCTGGATGGATACCACGAATAGCAAGAACATCAAGCAAAGGTACTTGGCTGGTGCCGGGGCAATGGACAACGGCAAGACACCGAGCGTTATCGTAAGCGCAAGATAGTCTTTCGAGTATCGTTCGATCAGATAATCGCCTTTTCGGTGAAACGCCAACAAAACGAAACCGGCAGCTACAATGGGCAATACGAACACGGCGATCGATGCCGGCCCCTCAGCTGGGTACACTTCAGTCATTGCCTGGCGCTGTGCGCCTATAAGCCCGAGGGCGAACCCGAAATCCAAGCCAATGGTCGTGTACGTCCATCGGTCTGCGCTCGCGGTCATCGCCCGTTTTCTCGACTCGGCTCCGCTAACGGACATGAGCTCTTCATGGGCTTTCGTCTTGTTGATTCGAAGGAGCGCCCACGAGAGCAGCGCCAAACAGCAATCTAGGGTAGCCACTTCGAGGCCATCCAGCGGCATCATCGAAACCAGTCCGGTTGCCGAAATGGCGCACGCAAAAGCCAGGGAGATGAGGGAGACCAGAAGGATGTGCGAGTACTCGCAAAGACGCAAGCACCAGCGAAAGCCCGTGCACACGATACCGATGGCGACGAGCGGCAATGAAACCATCGGGAAACCGAGCTCGAATAAAAGGGGTCCGATGCAGGTTCCGAGCACCGAGGCGGCGACGATGACCGGCTTCCCTTTTCTCGACGAGAAGAATGCGCAGCTTTTTTTCAAGACCAGCAGCATGATGAAGCAAAGAAAGACGAGAGCGACTTGGTGGGGTATCGCGATATCGAAAAGAAAGGTGCTGCCGAGGAATACCCGAGAGTCGAACAGCAGGAGAAACACGGCGAAGAGCATCAAAGACAGACTGACGAATCCTCCGAGGAACGAGAGGAGTCCTTCTTCCCTTTTCTGGATAGCGCCGATGATGGTAGCATGCTTTCTATCGCTGACCTTTGGATTCATCGTTCCCCTCCCCCCGATAAAAGAACTACTGCATGCTAAGAAGCTATCGTAAAAGCGCAACTGACGCATAAGGCATACGGTATGAAACTTGCCGTGCTCGGGCTTGTCGGCAAAGGCGTTCAACCCTTATGCCCGATTGAACAAACGCGCCAACGTGGCACGCTGTTAATTACACGCTTTGTTCAGATCTCATGATCGGGGGAGGGGGGTCGTATTGTGTGCATGCATTGCAGCCAAATGTGCGATAGATGCAAACCGCCGGAAATGAGGGCCTTGTCATGCGGGTCGTGCGGAAAGGCAACCGTCCTCTCTCGCGCTGATTGCCTCTGCGCTCTTGGATATTGGAAGGGTCCTGAGGGCAAGGCAGGCGAACGGGGAGGAGATGGCGACAAAAAAAGGCTTTCCTGCCCGCATTGCGGAGCTGACCTGAAAGGCGTCGTCAGGGCTACTATTCACCCTCTGACGTGCAAGTACAGCGGCATTGAATGTGCGTATCCCTGCCGTCGAAGGGAGCGCGGGCGCAGGGCGACGGATGATCCCTGCAAAAAACAGGTAGTGGCAAGAAGACCGGATGGAACAAGGGAAAGGAAAGGCCGATGATTAAAGAGAAGTATGGAGACTTCACATTGAGCTCGTACGATCCGGTGGTGCTGACGCTGCCGGAGTTCACCATATCGGAGCAGGAGGTGGCGGCGGAAATGAAGCGGATCGCTTCGCGGCATTCTGCGAATATCACAGTCGGGCCGCATCCCATTCATGCGGACGATATGGTCCTCATCAATATTGAGACCAGAGAGGGGGAGAGCCTTTTCCCCGGGTTGACCCACGATCATGTGGATGTGCAGCTTGGTGTAGGCTCGCTTCCCGAAGAGGTGGAGATAGCCCTTCTCGGACACGAAGTCGGCGATACCGTGGAGGCGACCTTCGGATACGTAGATTACTCGCAGGTCGCTTCCGACCGCGAGTCTCCGGCTGACGGAGGGTGCGGGGCGGGGGAAACCGGCGAGCCTGACGAGATGCTATTAACGTCTCGTGTGGAAATACTTGCGCTACGCAGGTTCGTTACGCCCGATATCACCGACGCATGGGTCGAGCAGAACATCGCCCTGGCGAACACGGTGCGAGAGTTCAGGGAGAAGACCGCTGCAAGGTTGCTCAGGGAGCGTCGTCGCGACTATACAAAAAACGTCGAGCATCTGGTAATGGGGGAGCTTGCCAAGCGCCTTGTGGAAGAGATTCCCGAAGAAGTGGTGAAGAGCGTGACGAAGCAGATGATTCGCGAGTTCGATAAGTTTGTGGAGCAGTACGACCTGGATCGCGCGTCGTATCTGTCCATCGAGGGTATCGGCGATGTGGACTTCGCCGAGCAGATCGCTCGGGATGCCCGCGAAAGGGTGGCGCAGGATATCTCGCTTGCCTCTTGGGCGGCCCATTATGGGGTAGAGCTCGAGAGCTGCGATGTGGACTTCATGTTCGGCGAGCCGACGCCCGAAAGGACCTACGAAGCTCGAATCGAAGCCGAGCAGTCGGGTCAGATCGAAGTTTTCGAAGACCTCGCGTTACGTGCAAAAACCGCCGAGCATGTTACCCGCGGTACCGTCTTCTTGAAGTCCGACGGGCGGGTTGATGAGGATTTCAAGCAGGACATCGACCTGAAATATCGCAAGCAGCGAATGGTTCGCGCACATGCCACCTCCGACCCGATGCTGAAGCCCCCTTTGGTCTCCTGTTGAGGGTTTGCATGGCCCTTGCGGTCGGGATCGTGTTTCCACTCCTTCGAGCCGGAGCTTGCAAAGCTTCGGCTCCTTTTTTGCTTGCCCTCGTTCTGCAGGCAAAACACAGCGCTTCTTAAGCTCGGCAAGCCTCATACCAGCGGTTCGAGGCGCTGTTAAATACTACTTTTTACTTGATCGTAAAGAACACGCGCCGCGCCTATGGTTGTGCCATCGGCTCCAGACGAGAGGGTCGCTAAGGCGGGTGACCGCCTTGAGGAAACGTAGAGGAAGGTGTGATATGGAGAAGCAGTTTGACCATGAGTGGCAAACGCCACAGCCGGACGGCTCGACTATCTTCAGGACCTGTGCATGGTCCCCTCCGGGAGATCACCCGGTGGGGTGCGGCGTGGAGCTGCATGTCAAGGAGGGCAAGCTCGTCCATGTCGAGGGCGACGAGACCCATCCCATCACGCAGGGCCGCCTGTGCCCCCGGTGCCTAGCGCTCAAGGACTACACGTATGATCCTCGGCGCATCATCTACCCGATGAAACGCGATCCCGCCAAGCGCGGTATGCCCGACGCCTGGGAGCAGATCTCTTGGGACGAGGCTTATGAGATCATACAGGAGCGCGTCGCCGACATCGAGGAGAAGTACGGCCGCGAGGCCATAATCGTGTACGGCGGCACCGGCCGCGAGGCCTGCATGTTCTACTATCCCATGGCCTTCTCGGTGCTCAACACCCCAAACCTGTGCTATGCGCAGTCCGGCTGGTCTTGCTACGGCCCCCGTTCCTCCGTCGCCGACTACATCCTCGGCGCGGGCTATCCCGAGATCGATACCGGGTACTTCCCTGACCGCATGGACAATCCCGAGTACGAGCTGACCGAGGTCGCCGTGTGCTGGGGCAAGATGCCCCTCTGGTCGAATGGCGACGGCTTCTTCGGCCATTCGCTCATCGATATGATGAAGCGCGGCACGAAGATCATCTGCGTCGACCCGCGTGTCACCTGGCTCGGCTCCCGCAAGGGCAATATGACCCTGCAGCTCAAGCCCGGAACCGACGCATCGCTTGCCCTCGGCATCCTGAACGTCATCATCAACGAGGATCTGTACGACCACGACTTCGTCGAGAACTGGTGCTACGGATTCGAGGAGCTGGCCGAACGTGTGAACGAGTATCCCTTGGAGCTCGTGGAGAAGCAGACCTGGGTGCCGGCAGAGGAGATCCGCGCTGCTGCCCGCATCATGGCGAATGCGCATCCGATGTGCATCCTGTGGGGCCTTGCCATCGACCAGAACAAGAACGGCGTGCAGGCTGGGCATGCCATCCTGTCGATCATGGCCATTACCGGCAACATCGACGTTCCTGGCGGCCTGACCGTAGGTGATCCGTCGGTTCGCCTCGGGCATTGGTGCACGGATTCGCGCCAGTACCTCTCCGACGAGATATGGGAGAAGCGCATCGGCGTTGACAAGTGGCCGGCATTTGCGGCAACCATGGCCTCGACCCATCCTGACGAGACGCTCGAGACGCTCGAGACGGGCGTCCCCTATGCTCCGAAGATGGCCTGGATCAATTCCTCCAACTTCGTCTCGGCTACCTGCTCCGACCAGAACCATCGTTGGTACAAGGCCCTGCTCCCCATGGAGTTCACGGTTGCCACCGACCTGTACATGAATCCCACCATCGAGGGTTTGGCCGACCTGTTCCTTCCCATGAGCACGTTCGCCGAGCACGATGGCTTCGTCATCCCCTACTACATGTCCAACAATGTATGGCTTGGGTGCATGGCCAAGGCATTCAGCACCGGGGATACCAAGTCGGACCTGGAAATCTGCTACGAGGTGGGCCGCCGCGTCACACCGCATGCCAACTGGTCGAAGTACAACGACGTTACCGAATGGCTGGAAGAGCAGCTCGACGACGAGCCGCTGCTCCCCTTCACGTGGGATGAGTTCAAGGAAATGGGCGTGTACTTCCCGCCGATGACCTATCGCAAGTACGAGAAAGGCATGCTCCGCAACGACGGCGAGCCCGGTTTCAACACGGTTTCCGGCAAGTTCGAGCTCTACTCGGTCCTGTACGACGCGTGGGGCGAGGATCCCATGCCGTACTACGAGGAGCCGACCTACTCCCAGGTCTCCAAGCCGGAGCTTGCCGAAGAGTATCCGCTAATGGCAACGTCGGGGGCCCGTGTCTCCGCATTCTTCCACTCCGAGCAGCGCCAGATCGCCAAACTGCGCGCCCTAAACCCCGATCCCGAGGTCGAGATCAATCCCGTGACCGCTGCGAAGTACGGCATCGCGAACGGCGACTGGGTGCAGGTCTACAACATGTTCGGCAAGGGCAACTGGCGAGCCCGCGTCACCCCGACGATCGACGAGCGCACCATCCATTGCCAGCACGGCTGGTGGTTCCCGGAGGAGGAGGGGAGCGCCCCGAATCTCTACGGCGTGTTCAAGTCGAACTTCAACCTGCTGATCCCCCACTTCAATGTCGGCAACCTCGGCTTCGGCTGTCCCGCCAAGGGCATTATGGCCAACATCCGCAAGGTTGACAGCAAAGAGGACCAGAACGAGGAGAACTTCCAGCAGATTCCTCCGGTCCTCATTGAAAACCACGGCCGCATTATCTAGAAAGGGGCGAGGAAGATGGCTGACTACAGCAACTACGGTCTTCTGATCGATTACAAGTACTGCGACAACTGCGGCTCATGCGTGGTCGCTTGCCAAGAAGAGAAGGGGCTCGCGGCCGACCAGTACGGCATCAAGGTCTTCGAGAAGGGCCCTTGGAAGAAGGACGACGCCACGATGGAGGATGGCTGGGATTGGGACTACATCCCCGTGCCCACCGACCGCTGCGATATGTGCGCCGAGCGATTGGACGCTGGCAAGAAACCGATGTGCGTCAAGCATTGCCTGACCTTCTGCATGGACTACGGGCCGATCGAGGTGCTTGCCAAGAAAGCCGCTGATCTGGGCGAGAAGGTTGCAATATACAAGGTTCGATAATGCCGAGCGGGTGCGTCGGCTCGGCGTACCCAAAACTAAGACCAAGGGGGTATCAGATGAACCGTGAGACCATTTTCAACATGCCGATGCAGGAGCGCATCGCTTACTTCAACGGCCGACTGGCGGACGGCGAGTCGTACGAGGACATCCTCGCCAGCTTGGATTTGACGAAGAAGGAGGCCGGTCAATCCGAGCCATATGGCTTGGGCCTGATCAAGCTCGGCAACGAGGTGAAGCCGAAACCCGGTCGCGGGGACAACGGCTTCGCTTGGTAGAAATTTGAAGTTCGAGGCTGGGCTGGCCTGTTGCCGGCCCAGCTTGGGAAAGGATGTGCTTATGTGCTTCAGACCTGCTTCGGCAGATACGGTGCCTGTCTGCCCGCATTGCGGCGAAAAGGTGCCCATTATGGGCGGCGTTGTCTTGAAGAAGTGTCCGCATTGCAAGGGCGACATGCCCGAGATGACGGCTGCGGGCGCTCCATCGGTGCCTGTTGCGGGCGCTCCGAGCGCTCCGAAGGCGCCGAGCGCGCCCAAGGCTCCGGGGGCGCCGAAGTAACCTTTATCCATGAGAGGGGATACCATGGTAGAAAACAAAGAGGGAAAGCCAAGGGTGTCGAAGACGGCATGGGTGGTCATGCTCGGAGTTTTCCTTGCCGGGATCGTCATGGCCTTTGCCCAGTACAAGGTCACAGGGGTTTTGGCTTCGCCCGACCCTACTGCTCCATCAATAGCCCGCGATTTGGTGCTCGACAACGCGACGGCCGGCTGGCTGTTGAGCTTGTTCACCCTCGTCGGCATTTTCCTGGCTTTTCCCGCGGTTGCAATCATCAAGAAATGGGGGATTAAAGTTGGTGGCCTCGCGGCACTCGCATTCGCCATCGTGGGAGGCGTGGTCGGGCTTTTCGCCGACAACGCCGCCGCCATCATCATCGCACGCGTCATCGAGGGTTTCGGCCTCGGCTTCATCGGCGTCATCGCCCCTTCGGCGATCGCGATGTGGTTTCCGATCGAGAAGCGCGGCGCCCCTATGGGCATCTGGAGCTCATGGCAGATGTGGGGCATCTGCGGCTCGTTCTTCTTCGGAATTCCTATTACGAACGCCTTCGGTGATGCGTTCGGCTATGCGTGGAAGAACCTCTGGGTCGTCGGCCTTATCTTGCTCGTCGTGGCCATCGTCATATATGCGGTGTTCGTCAAGGTTCCTCCGGAGGGGGAGAACCATGCGGATCTTAACGACGAGACTGCGGGCAAGGTGAGCATCTTCGCTGCATGCAAGTACAAAAATGCCTGGATCATGGCTTTGGCTGGTTTTGCGTTCGGCATCTCGAACTCGACCGTCATCGCGTGGATTTCGCCGTTTTGGCAGGCGTCCGGGACAGCCGATGCCATCATGGCGAACAACATGACTGGCGCCATGTACCTCATCGAATGCATCGGTTGCATCGTGTTCGGCTTCGTCCTCAACGCCATTACCAAGCGCCGTCGTTTCATGGTCATCGATTCCTTGATATGGGCCGTGGCGTTCTTCCTTATCTTCCATGTCGCCGGGTTCCCCGGCGCCATCATCATGCTGATCGCTTATTCGGTTATCGAGTCCGCATACTGTGCGGCAATGTGGACCCTTTGCCCGCAGGCGGTGCCGGATCCAAGGGCGGGCGCTTCGATGGTGGCCATGTTCACCGTGGCGGTCGACCTGGGCATGATGCTGGGATCGCCATTGGGCGGTTGGTTCATCGATATGTTCACAGGCGATTACGGTGCCCTTGCCTACATGGTTTGCGGTGCGCAGCTGGTGGCAACCATCTGTTATGCGCTCGTCAAGATGTACAACGCGAAGGGCGAGGCCCTGCGTATCTAGCATTCCGAGAATGCCAGTTGCTCGTGTGAGCGGAAGCGGCCTCTTCGAGGCCGTTTCCGCATTTCCGATCAACGTGCGAGCGCTTTGGGTTTTCTCGTGTTTGACTCCTGTGTTGGTGTTCTCGCCGAGCGGAAAGCCCATGGTAGCGGGGGTTTTCCGCCCCTGCCCCGCTGGCGGGAACTTAGCTGCCAGCTAATGTTTTGGCTGGGCGGTTTCGATACCCTTGTTCCGATGGGTAAACCGGAGCAAGGAGGGACCATGAGGAAGAACATCGGTACTTTGGCGGCGGCCTGCGCTCTAACCGCCTGCGTCGGGCTGTTCGGCTGCTCGTCGGGCGGCTCGGAGGCACCGAGCGGCGAGAAGGCGGACGACGCCCCTCAGGCCGCGCAGAAGGAGCCCGAGCAGAAGGAGTCGAAGTACGCCGTGACTATCGACGAGTGCACGGTGGGGCAGGACTATGCGGGCAAGGCGGCCATCGTGGTGACGTACACGTTCACCAACAACGCAGAGAAGGCCGTGCCGTTCTTCACGGCCGTGTCGGCCAAGGCGTTTCAGAACGGCGTACAGCTCGACACGGCGATCGTGAGCGACATCGACTCCCAGAGCTCCATGAACGAGATCAAGCCCGGCGCCACCACCACCGTCCAGCAGGCCTACCTGCTTGACGACCAGTCGCAGGTGAGCGTGGAGTGCACCGAGCTCATCAGCCTGGACGACACCGTCCTCGCCGAGAAGACGTTCGACGTGGCGTAAGGCCGTGCCGGCCGCCGGAACCGGGGCGGGCGCCCTCGCGACGCCATGGCCGGTTCCGGCGGCCGTCTGATACCATGAGACCGGACACGAAACGTAGAAGAAGGAAGCGCCGCGTGAAAGAGCCCTTGACCGACGAGCTGCTGCAGGAGCTGCTGGATGCGCCGGATCCGCGTGCATTTGCCGAGCGGCACCGCATCGGCCGGCGCAGCCTGCCGGACTACCTGCAGCAGCTGCTCGACGAGAAAGGCCTCGAGCGGGCCGAGGTCGTGCGCCGGGCGGGCCTCAACGACACGTTCGGCTACCAGATATTCATGGGGCAGCGCGGCGCCTCGCGCAACAAGGTGCTGCAGCTGGCCTTCGCCCTGGGCCTCACGCTCAAGGAGGCCGACCGGCTCCTCCAGGCAGCTGGCGCAAGCGGGCTGTACTGCAAGGATCGCCGCGACGCCATCATCATCTTCTGCCTCGACCACGGCTACAGCCTGCAGAAGACCGACGAGGAGCTCTACCGCTTCGGCGAGGACACGATCTGCTGAGGCTGCGAGGAGCCTGCGCGAACCGCTCCGGCGTCCGGTGCGCCCCCGGCTCCTTCTGCTACCATGTACCTGTCATGGACGAGCTTTCGGAACATCTCGATGCACTGGCGCGCGACGGCTGCTACCGCGTGGACGCCGTCATGAAGGAGAGCGCGTTCGAGACCACGCAGCTCGTGTACTTCGTGGGGGCGAACGGCTCGGAGCAGGGGCCGTACGTGCGCAAGTACCTTGACGGCGACGCGGGCCTCGGCGCGGCTTACGAGAGGCTCTGGCGCGCCCAGCGCTCGGGCCGGCGGTTCCTCCACCTGTCCCTGGTGCTCGACTGCCATGCGGTGGGCTCCCGGCGCGTCGTGGTCATGGAGTTCGTTCGGGGCGAGACGCTCGCCGACGTCGTGTACCGCTGCGATCCGTCCGTCGCCCTCGCATGCGACGTGTTCCCGAAGCTTTGCGGGGCCGTGCGCGAGCTGCACGAGGCGTTCGACCCGCCTCTTATCCATCGCGACCTCAAGCCCTCCAACGTCATGTTGACGCGCGACAACCTCACCCTCATCGACTTCGGCATCGCCCGCTCCTTCGACGAGGCGGCAGAGCAGGACACGCACCACTTCGGCACGAGGGCCTACGCGCCGCCCGAGCAGTTCGGCTACGGGCAGAGCGACGCGCGCACCGACGTCTACGCGCTGGGCATGCTGCTGTACTTCTGCCTGACGGAGAGGACTCCGGACGCCAAGGCGCGTCGAGCGGGCTACCGCGACGAGGGCATCCCCGAGCCGTTTCGGGCGGTGGTGGAACGTGCGGCGTCGTTCGATCCTCGGGACCGCTACGCGAGCGTGCGCGAGCTCGAGGAAGCGTTCGGGGAAGCCGCGCGCCGTGTGCTCCCTCCCGGCGGCAGCAGGGCGGCAGGGATGGCGCCGGGGCGGTCGGCGGTGGCCGCAGGGGAGGCGAAGGGCGCGGCGGCAGCGCAGGCGCAGGCTGCGTCGGCGGGCCCCGCGGCGGGAAGGCAGACGGCGGTGGTGCCCGAGCCCGCGGGAGCTGCGCCTTTGGCGTCTTCGAAGGCCCTTCCGATACGGCCTGCTCCGCTTCCTGCCGTCTCGCGCGCCGCTGCGCACGGGGGCGGGGCGTTCTGGGGACGCGTGCCGCGCTGGGCGGGCGTCGCGTGGGACGTGGCGCTGGCCCTGCTCTCCGTGCTCTTCCTCTGCGTGGCCACCGACCTGGCGTTCTCGCCGCAGCCGGGCGACACGGGCTATGGCGGTCCCCTCGCCGCGCGGGTTGCGGCCTACTACGGCATCGCCGTTCTCATGTTCCTGCCCGGCTTCTTCCTGGCGAGCGACCGCCGGCCGCTCGTTCGCCTCGTGCCTGCGTTGGGTCGCGTCCCGCTCAAGACGCAGGTCGCCGCCTGCCTTGCCCTTCTCGCGATCGGATTCGTCGTCGTGGCCGTGGCCACGGGCTTCCTGCCGCGCACCTAGGGCGCTCGCTGGCCGCGAGCCCCGTCAACGCTCCCGCCACGGGTCGATGACGGCGTGCGGTTGCGCCGGGGCGGGCACGCGGGGAACGCTAGAGTGGGACGGACGGCCGGCCGATGGGGCCGGCGGGCGCGCGGTGCGCGCGCCGTTTCCGACCTGCCGAAAGGAGCCGGCCCATGGCGAACGCCCCTTCCGCGCCGAGCAGCACCCCTTCGAAAGGGGGCTCGGGCAAGCCGAAGCTCGCGCGGGTGCTCAGCGTGCCCGACATGATCGTGTACGGGCTCATCTTCATGGTTCCCATCGCGCCGTTCGGCATCTACGGCGGCGTGTTCTCCGAGTCGGGCGGCATGCCGGCGCTCGTCTACGTGGTGGGCACGCTGGCCATGGTGTTCACGGCGCTGTCGTACGGCATGCTCATCCGCGAGTGGCCGGTGTCCGGCTCGGTGTACGCCTACACCTCGCGCGGCCTGGGCAAGGGCATCGGGTTCGTGTCGGGTTGGACGCTGCTTCTCGACTATCTGCTCATCCCCGTGCTCATGTACGTGGTGGCCTCCACGGCGCTGTCGGGCATCGTGCCGGAGGTGCCCCCGTGGGCCTTCTCCATCGTGTTCGTGGTGGCGAACACGTTCGTGAACATCCGCGGCATCGCGCTCACCGACATCGTGAACCGCATCGCGCTCGTGTTGGAGGTGCTGGTGCTGGCCGTGTTCGTGGTGCTGGGCGTGCGCTGGCTCCTGTCCGACCCCGCCTCGCACGGTTTCACGCTGCAGCCCCTCTACAACCCCGCCACGTTCAGCTTACCGCTCGTGTTCAGCGCCGTGTCGTTGGGCGTGCTGTCGTTTTTGGGCTTCGACGGCATCGCCACGCTGTCGGAGGAGGCCGAGGACGGCCGCCGCGGCCCCGGCCGCGCCATGATGGCGTCGCTGGCCATCGTGGGAGCGCTGTTCGTGCTGCAGACGTACATCGCCGGGTGCATCAGCCCCGATGGCGCCGTGTTCGCGCACGACAAGGGAAATGCGTTCTACCTGGTGGCGCAGGTGGTGGGAGGACGGTGGCTCTACGTGGTGTGCGCCGTGGCCACGGCGCTGGCCTGGGGCATCTTCACGGCGCTCGCGGCGCAGACGGCCGTGTCGCGCATCCTGTTCGCCATGGGGCGCGACGGCGGGCTGCCGCACGCGCTCGCGCGCATCCATCCGAAGTACCACACCCCCTACGTGGCCACGCTCTTCGTGGGCGCGCTCACGCTCGTGCTCGTGCTGACGTTCGGGCAGCTGGGCACCGACACCATCTCGCTCTTCGTGAACTTCGGCGCGCTCACGGCGTTTCTTTTGCTTCATGTTACCGTCATCTGGTACTTCTTCGTCAAGAAGCGCGACGGGCGCTGGGTGGCGCACCTGCTGGTACCGCTGGCGGGCCTGGCGGTCATCGGCTACACATGGTGGGGGCTCGACGTGCCGGCAAAGGTGCTCGGCGTGGTGTGGATGGCCGCGGGCACGGCCTACTACCTTGTGCTGCGCTTCGTGCTCAAGCGCGAGGTGACGCTTGGCGGGTGAGCGCGCGGCTTCCCTGTTGCGTAAACGGCCGCGAAGCCTGCGAAAGCGGCACTGGACAGCAAAGCCCCCTTGGCTGGACAATAGGAAAACGTGATTTGTACCGGGGAAGAACACGAGGAGGATGGGCTTGAGAATCGCGCTGTGCGACGATGACGGGGCGCAACGGCGGGAGTTGAGGGCGGCGGTGGACCGGCATCTGGTCGCCCGAGGCTACCGTACCCGCTTCGAGGAGTATGCGGGCGGCGGGCCGCTCGTCGCCGAGGTGGCCGCGGGTGCCGATCCGTTCGACCTGGTGTTCCTCGATGTATACCTCGAGGGCGAGGACGGCATCGCCGTGGCGCGGAAGCTGCGCGAGCACGATCCCAGCGTGCCCCTCGTGTTTCTGACCGTATCGCGCGAACATGCGGTGGAGAGCTACGAAGTGCAGGCTACGGGCTACCTCGTGAAGCCGGCGGACCCGCGCAAGCTGGCCGCCGTGCTCGACCGTGTGCTGCCGGCCACCTCGCCGCGCCTCGCGTTCCGCGTGGGCTCTGCGCGCCGCTATTTCGATTACCGCAGCATCGTCTACCTGGAAAGCCGCGACCATGCGGTGCTGCTGCATCGGTCCGACGGCTCCTGCCATCGCAGCCTGGCGAAGCTCGACGACGTGGCCGACGAGCTTCGCGATCCCCGCTTCCTGCGCTGCCATCGCAGCTTCATCGTGAACATGGATTTCATCGTGGATGTGCGCGACGACTTCATCCTGCGGGACGGCACCTGCGTGCCCGTGCGCGTGAAGGAACGCCGCAAGATGCACGAGGCTTATTACCGCTATTTCACCGATGCGCTCAGCGTCGGATAGGGGCGGCCGAGCCAAGAACCTTTACAATCATGTGGGGATAAAGGAAGGCTCGGCTCGGCAATGTTCGAGGGGAAGGCGAGGCGGATGGTGAACGAGGGGCAGGCTGAAGGGGGTGTGTCGCTCTTCGATGTCGATGCCGTCGTGGCGGCCATGACCCTTGAGGAGAAATGCGCGTGCCTGACGGGCGAGGGCTACTGGGAGCTGGGCGGGTGCCCGCGCCTGGGAATCGACCCCATTACGGTGTCGGACGGCCCCCACGGGCTGCGCCGGCAGGCGGGCACGGCGGACAACCTGGGGCTCGCGGGCAGCGAGCCGGCGGTGTGCTTCCCCACGGCGAGCGCCGCGGCGTGCTCCTTCGACGCGGACCTTGTGCGCACGATGGGCGAGGCGCTGGGCGACGAGGCGCGCAGGCAGGGCGTGGCCGTGGTGCTGGGGCCCGGCGCGAACATGAAGCGCAGCCCCTTGTGCGGCCGCAACTTCGAGTACTTCAGCGAGGACCCGCACCTGGCCGGCGAGCTGGCGGCCGCCTACATCGAGGGCGTGCAGAGCCGGGGCGTGGGAACGTCTCTCAAGCACTTCGCCTGCAACAACCAGGAGACGAACCGGCTGATCGTGGACGCGGTGGTGGACGAGCGCGCGCTGCACGAGCTGTACCTGGAGCCGTTCCGCATAGCGGTGGAGAAGGCCCGGCCCTGGACGGTGATGACGGCGTACAATCTGCTGGACGGCGCGTACTGCTCCGAGAACGCGCGCCTTCTGGCGCTGGCGCGCGACGAGTGGGGTTTCGACGGCGCGTACGTGAGCGATTGGGGCGCCGAGTACGACAACAAGGCGAGCCTGCCCGCGGGCCTCGACCTGGTCATGCCGGGCCCGCGGGCCGACTACCGCGCCGACGTGGCCGCTGCCGTGCAGGCGGGGGAGCTCTCCGAGGAGCGCCTCGACGCGGCCGTCCGCCGCATCCTGGAGCTGCACGCCAAGCATGCGGCTGCGGCGGGCACGCCTGTCGTGCGGAGCCTGGACGAGCGCCTGGACGTGGCCCGCGCCGTGGCCGAGGGCTCGGCCGTGCTCCTGGAGAACGACGGTGCGCTGCCGCTCGTGCCGGGTGCGCGCGTGGCGGTGATCGGGGCCTTCGCGCGCGAGCCGCGCTACCAGGGCGCGGGCTCGTCGAAGATCAACCCGGTGTCGCTCGACTGCGCCTGGGATGCGCTCGCGGCAGCCGGCGCGGCGGCCTCCTACGCGCCCGGCTACGATGCTGCCACGGGGGAGGCGGACGAGGCGCTGCTGGACGAGGCTGCGCGCATAGCGGCCGCGGCGGACGTGGCCGTGGTGTTCGTGGGGCTCCCGGACGCCTCGGAGTCGGAGGGCGCCGACCGGGTCGACATGGCGCTGCCCGCCGGCCACAACGCGCTCGTGGAGCGCGTGTGCGCCGCGAACCCGAACACGGTGGCGGTGCTGCAGGGCGGCTCCCCCGTGGAGCTTCCCTGGCGCGGGCGCCCGCGCGCCGTCCTGCTGTGCTACCTGGCCGGTTGCCGGGGAGGGCAGGCGGCGGCCGACCTGCTGCTGGGGCGCGCGAACCCCTCGGGCAAGCTGGCCGAGACGTGGCCGGTGCGCTTGGCGGACACGCCGTGCGCGGAGCACTTCCCCGAGAAGGGCCGCCAGGCGCGCTACCGCGAGAGCGTCTACACGGGCTACCGCTACTACGACGCTGCGGGCGCGGACGTGGCCTATCCGTTCGGCCATGGGCTGTCGTACACGGAGTTCTCCTACCGCGACCTGCAGGTGGGAGAGGCTCCCGACGGGGGCTTTTCCGTGTCGTGCCTCGTGCGCAACGACGGCCCCTGCGCCGGCAGGGAGGCCGTGCAGCTGTATGTGGCCCCGCTCGAGCCGGGAGCGTTCCGGCCGCCGCAGGAGCTCAAGGGCTTCGCGAAGGCGGCGCTTGCGCCGGGCGAGGAATGTCGCGTGACGCTTCCGCTGCCGAGGCGCGCCTTCGCGCACTACGATGCGGATATGCGTGCTTGGGATGTGGAAGCCGGCGCCTACGAGGTGCGCATTGCCGCCTCGAGCCGCGACGTGCGCCTGAGCGCGCGGGTGGAGGTGGCGGGCTCGCCGCGCCGTGAGGACGGCGCCCCGGAGGCCTACCATCGCGTGCGGCCCGGCGGGTTCTCGGACGAGGCGTTCAGGAAGCTGTACGGCCGCGCGCTGCCCAGGGTCGTCGTGCCCATGCGGCCCTACACGGCCAACGCCACGGTAGGCGATTTGAAGGCGTCGCTCGTCGGGCGCTTGGTGCACTACCTGCTGCGCCGCGAGCTCAGGCTGCTTCTGGCAGGCGACGCCGAGCGGCGCGCCCAGGCCGAGCTGGCCGTCATGGAGACGCCCCTGCGGACGCTGGCCATGTCGGGCACGAATATGAACCTGGTGGGCGCCGCCGTGGACGTTCTGAACTACCGTTTCATCCGCGGCTTCAAGAAGCTGCGTGCGCTCAAGCCCGCCCCGCCGCCCGGCGGTGCGGGGGCGCCGTCCGAGAGGGAAGGGGACAACGTATGACCGAAGATCGCAACGACGAGGGGCGCATGCCCGACGGGCAGCGCGTGCCGTTGCCGCTGAAGCTGTTCGGCGCGCTGTGCGTGCTGGGGGGCCTCGCCTCGCTTGGCGACCTGGTGCCGGTGGCCGTCTCGCTCGTACAGGGGCTGGGAGGCGCCGGCTACCGCACGGCCTCCGTCGCCATCTTCGCCGCGCTCATGGCGGTGCTCGCGGCGTCGGCCGTGCTGTTCGTGTTCCTGGGCGTGCGCCTTCTGCTCAACCGTCGGAAGCACGCTGCGGCCACGGCGAACACGCTGGCGGCGCTCACGGTGCTTTCCATCATCGGCACCCTCATGCTGTTCGGCCTGTCGGCGCACCATATCGGCTACCTGGTGCAGCTCGTCATCCTCATCGCGGTCACGAGCTATCTGGACCCGTCGCTTGCCGAGGAGCGCGCGCTGCAGCGCAAGCTGCGCAAGATGGACAAGGAGCAGCGCCGCGAAGAGCGGCGTCGGGCCGCCGAGGCTAAGCCGAAGCGCGGCTTCATCACGCTGAACTTCTTCAACCTGTTCTGGATCTTCGTGGTGTGCTGCGTGCTGGGGCTCATCATCGAGGTGCTGTTCCACTTCGCGCTGTACCACGAGTACCAGGACCGCGCGGGCCTGCTGTTCGGGCCGTTCTCGCCTATCTACGGCTTCGGCGCGCTGCTCATGACCATCGCGCTCAACCGCTTCCACGACAAGCCCGTGTGGGTGATCTTCCTCGTGAGCGCCGTCATCGGCGGGGCGTTCGAGTACTTCACGAGCTGGATCATGGAGTTCTCGTTCGGCATCCGCGCGTGGGATTACTCGGGCACGTTCCTGTCCATCGACGGGCGCACGAACTTCGTGTTCATGGTGATGTGGGGCGTGCTGGGCGTGGCGTGGATCAAGCTCCTGCTGCCGCAGCTGCTGAAGCTCATCAACCTCATCCCGTGGAACTGGCGCTACGGCGTGACGGCGGCTTGCGCGGCGCTCATGCTGCTGGACGGCGTGATGACCGTGCGGTCCATAGACTGCTGGTACCAGCGCATGGCGGGCAAGGCGCCCGACACGCCCATCGAGCAGTTCTACGCGAAGCACTACGACAACGACTTCATGCAGAACCGCTTCCAGACCATGACCATGAACGTGGACGACGCCACCCGCGCCGACCGTTAGGGGCGGGGCGGGGCCGGGGCCGCTTGTGCCTGGGGGAGAACGCTATGGCCTCGAGACCGGGCAGCCGAGCTTCGTCGCGGCAGTGTGTCCGGTCGCTCAATGAGAAAGCGCCCGTGCCTCGGGGGAGGCGCGGGCGCTCGTGGTTTTTGGCGGAGATGCGTGCGAATCGAACACACCCGAGACGTTCTGCGCGCCTCACAACGGCTTTGAAGGCCGCGGGGCCCACCAGGACCCATCCATCTCCAAGAGCAAAAGACAACGTTGACTATAATAAGGCAAAACGGCCGAAAACGCTGCAAAATGCAAAAAAAGTGGCATCTTGCCGAAAGGGGACCGTTTCCGAAGGGGCTTGCCGCAAACGCTTCCTTCCCCGACTTGGCCGAGGCGATATGTGCGTTGTCGCAGCGGGGGGGGGGACTTGTACAGAAATCACCGATTATTGCGGATTCGCGGGCTCAGCGTGCTGCTGTAGCTTGGACCCGGACGTTTGCGCCCAACGTTTTCCCTGATGGCGAAATGATGGGTGCCCAATTTGCCGACCAAGGGCCGACAATGCGTAAAAAACCGGTGATTTCTGTGCAGAAAGGCCGGTGGGGAGAGGCACTTCCTCCTGCAGGGAACCCGGGCGCCCAACCCTGCGACAGGATGCGGCACCGTTGCAGGGTTGGGGTCGGGAGGATGGAGGCCGGAGGGCGGGGGCTTACGCGCGCTTGGGGCCCAGCACGCGCAGGTCGCCGTCGCGGCGCGTGACGCCCTGGGCGTCGAAGTGCTCCAGCAGCGGGATGGCGTACTTGCGCGTGGTGCCCATGGCGTCGCGCAGCTCGGCCGCCGTGGCGCCGCCCTGGCCGCGCAGCAGCGCGACGGCCGCCTGCTCGAGCGCCTCGTAGGCGGCCGCGTCGAAGGCCAGCTCGCCGCTCACGCGGCGGATGCGCCCGGCCTTCTCGAGCGCGCCGAGCGCGCGGTGCGCGACAGAGGCATCGACGCCCGCCTGCGCCACGAGCTCGGCCACGGTAGGCGGGGCGGCTGCGGCTGCGGCAAGCACCGACGCGAGCGCCTCGGCCGCCTGCTCTTCGAGCTTGCGCGCCCCGCCGCCGGCGCGCGGGTGGCCGATGAGGCCGCCGTCCACCACCACGCGCCCGTCCGTGCGGGCGCGCTCCACGAGCGCGTCGATGCAGGCATCGGACAGCGCGCCGGGGAGCCGCGCGGCGAGCGCGCCCTTCGAGATGCCCGTGGCCGCCGGCTGCTCGGCGTGGAAGCGCAGAAGCGCGTTCTCCAGCGCGCTGTCCAGCTTCTGCAGCACGGCGCGCTCGGCGAAGTGAGCGCCCGCCCCGTCGCCCAGGCGCACGAGACCCTGCTTGCAGCGCTCTCCGAGGCGCCGCCCCGCCGCTGCGGCCGGGATGCCCGCCGCCGCGGCCAGCTCGGCCGCCGTGACGGGCGCGGCCGCCAGCGCGAGCGCCGCATCGCAGGCACCGTCCTCGTCGCCGGCGCGCAGGGCGTCGAGCAGCGCCTCCTCGCCGGGCTTCAGGTTCGTGCGGCGGCGCGGGTGCGCGTGCAGCACCTGGCCGCCGCCCACCACGTGCACGGGCGTCAGGGAGCGCACGACGAAGCGGTCGCCGCGGGACACCGGCAGCGGCTCGTCCAGGCGGATCTGCGCGTAGGCGCCCTCGCGCGCGCCGAGCGCGGCGCGGCCGCCCATGAGCAGCACGCGCCCCGGCACCTCGGCGGTGCCGTGGGCCACGCGCACGCGCGTGCCCGTCTCCAGCGCCTCCGGCGCGCCGGGCGCACCCAGGTACGTGAGCCAGGCGTCGAAGCGGTCGGTGGGCTCCACCGTGCCGGGGGCTGCCAGCAGCATGCCGGGGCGCACCTCGCCGGTGTCCACGCCCGCCAGGTTGAGCGCCACGCGGTTGCCGGCCTCGGCGCGCTCAACCGGTTGGCCGTGTATCTGCGCGGAGCGCACGCGCGCCCGCGTGCCGCCGGGCAGCACCTCCAGCTCGTCGCCCGGCGCCACCTGCCCGCTCCAGAGCGTCCCCGTGACCACGGTGCCCGAGCCCTTGATGCTGAACGCACGGTCCACGGGCAGGCGCGCGGAAGAGCCGTCCTTCGCGCGCACGAGGCCGCGCGCGGCCTCCGCCAGCGTCGCGCGCAGCTCGTCCAGGCCCTCGCCCGTGCGCGCCGACACCGGCACGACGGCCGCGTCGGCGTACGGGCCGCCCGCCAGGCGCCCGCGCACCTCGTCGGCCATGAACGCGGCCCACTCCTCGTCCACCAGGTCGCGCTTCGTGAGGGCCACCACGCAGCGCGCGATGCCCAGCAGCTCCAGCACGGCCAGGTGCTCCTCGGTCTGCGGCATGACGCCGTCGTCGGCTGCGATGCACAGAAGCGCCAGGTCGATGCCCGTGGAGCCCGCGATCATCTGGCGCACGAAGCGCTCGTGGCCCGGCACGTCCACCACGCCGAGCGCGCTGCCGTCCGGCAGCTCCAGCTGCGCGAAGCCCAGCTCGATGGTGATGCCGCGGCGCTTCTCCTCGGCCAGGCGGTCGGGGTCCTCCCCGGTGAGCGCCTGCACGAGCGTGGACTTGCCGTGGTCGATGTGGCCCGCCGTGCCCAGCACGACGCGGCGGCCGCCCGCGGCGGCGCTCATGCGCCCGCTCCCGCCGAGCGGCCGGCCGCGGGCGCTGCCGGGGCAGGGGAGCCTTCCGCTGCCCCTTCCGCTATCCCGGCCGACGCCGCCGCAGCGCCCGGCCCCTCGAAGTAGGCGCGCACCGCCTCGGCGATCTCGGCGATGTCGTCCTCCCCGATGGTGCGCGCGTCCAGCAGCACGGCCTCGCGCTTGATGCGACCGATGACGGGCACCGCGCGCTTCGACACGAGGAAGGCCTCGCATTCCTGCGCGTCGCCGCGCTCGAAGGAGATGCTCGCCGCGAACGTGGGGATGTCGCACAGCGGCAGCGCCCCGCCGCCGGCCCGCGCCACCTCGGGCACCACCTCGATGCGCGCGCAGCCCGCGGGCACGGCCCGGCGCAGCGCGTCGGCCAGGCGCTCGGCGCGTACGCGCACGGCTCCGTCGGGCTCGGAAAGCATGCGGAGCGTGGGGATGGCCGTAAGCGCGCGCTCGGGGTCCAGGTACAGGCGCAGCGTGGCCTCGAGCGCGGCCAGCGTCATCTTGTCCAGGCGCATGGCGCGCGCGAGCGGGTTTTTCTTCAGGCGGTCGATAAGCTGCTTCGACCCCACCACGATGCCAGCCTGCGGGCCGCCGAGCAGCTTGTCGCCCGAGAACGATACCAGGTCGCATCCCCCGCGCAGCGACTCGGCCACGGTGGGCTCGGCGTAGGCGCCGAAGCAGGCCAGGTTGATGAACGCGCCCGAGCCCTGGTCCTCGTACACCAGCACCTCGTCCTCCACGCCCGCGGCGCGGCGGCGCTCGTTCTCGGCATCGGCGAGGGCGCGCATCTCGCGCATGCCCACCTGCTCCGAGAACCCGACGATACGGTAGTTGGAAGGGTGCACCTTCAGCAGCATGGCCGTGTCCGGGGTGAGGGCCCGCTCGTAGTCGGCCGCGTGCGTCTTGTTCGTGGCGCCCACCTCCACCATGCGGGCGCGCGAGAACGCCATGATGTCCGGGATGCGGAACGACCCGCCGATCTCCACGAGCTCGCCGCGCGACACCACGGCCTCGCGCCCCTGGGCGAACTCGGCCAGCACCATGACCACGGCCGCGGCGTTGTTGTTCACCGCGATGGCGGCCTCGGCGCCGGTGAGCGCGCAGAGCAGGCCCTCCACGTGGTCGTGGCGGCTGCCGCGGGCCATCGCGTCCGTGTCGTACTCCAGCGTGGAATAGCCCCGCGCCGCCTCCGTCACGGCATGCACGGCCTCGTCTGCCAGCGGGCTGCGTCCCAGGTTCGTGTGCACCACCACGCCCGTGGCGTTCACCACGCGCCTGAGCGAGGGGCGCAGGCAGGCCAGCGCCCGGGCGCACGCGTCGTCGGCGAGGGCGGCGCCGTCCACCGGCTCCCGGCTCCCGGCCAATATGGCGCTGCGCACGGCATCGACGGCATCGCGCACGCAGTCGGCCAGGATGTCGTGCGGGAGCAGCGGCGCGAGCGCGCTCACCTGGGGGGAGCGCAGCACCTCCTCTACGGGGGGCAGGGATCGCAGCAAGTCGCGGGCGGGCGTGGGTGCCATGGGATGCCTTTCTCGATAAGCGGGCCGGACGCAAGGTTTCCCGAGCAGTATACCAATGTCGGACCGGGCCGCCGGCCCGAAACGGCGGCGTGCGACGAATCCCCGCAGGACGGGGAGGGGAAAGGCAGCGCGCGTTGCGCGAGAGGGGCCGGCAGAGGGAAGGGCGCGCGGAAGGGGCGGCGCGGGGCGCGTCCCGCCGACGTGGGGCGCATTCGGAGACGAGGCATCCCGGAGGCGGCTTCGGTGGGGGAGGGGGGCCTCCTCGGGTGCATTCCGAACAGCCAGCCGGGCGCATGCGCTCGGGGCTGGAAGGCGGGAAGGAAGATGGTGGGAATTTCTGGGGCGAACCGGGCCCGAATCTGCGATAATGGTGCGTTCGCGGGCCAAAACGCCCGCCGGGTGAGGCCCGGCGGGCGTTTTGCCGCAGCAAGGGAAGAGCAGGGAGAAGGGGATTCGACGTGGCGGTGATGCAAGAAGGCGCGGGGCTCAAGTTGGAGGCCTTTTCGCCGACCGAGGTGGAAAAGCGGGTCGAGGACGCGGCGTGCGCGAAGGCTGCCCTGCCGATGGGCAGGTGCTTCGTCTCGGCAATGCTCGCCGGGGCGTTCATCGGGTTCGGCGGCATGTTCTTCTGCACGTTCCTCTCCGATGCCACGCTGCCCTTCGCCGTGCAGCGGCTCGTAGGCGGCGTGTGCTTCTGCCTGGGCCTCGTGCTCGTGCTCTGCTGCGGCGCCGAGCTGTTCACCGGCAACGTGCTCATGGTGTGCTCGAGGGTCTCGGGCCGCGTGCCGTGGCGCGCGGTGCTGGGAAACTGGGGCCTGGTGTGGCTGGGGAACCTGGCCGGCTCGCTTGCGGCGATGGCGCTCGTGCTGCTGGCGAACGTGCAGGGCATGAACGGCGGCGAGGTGGGCGCGACGTTCGTGTCGGTTGCCTCGGCCAAGGCGTCGCTCGGCCCCGTGGAGCTGTTCTTCAAGGCCGTCATGTGCAACGTGCTGGTGTGCCTGGCGGTGTGGATAGGGTTCGCGTCGCGCTCGGTGACGGACAAGGTCGTGGGCATCCTGCTGCCCATCGCCGCCTTCGTGGCGTGCGGCTTCGAGCACTGCGTGGCGAACATGTTCTTCCTCTCCACGGGCATCCTGCTGAACGTTCTGGGCGGAGTGGGGGCCGCCGGGGCCGTGTCGCTGGGCGGCGCGGCGGCGAACCTCGTGCTGGCCACGCTCGGCAACGTGGCGGGCGGCGTTCTGGTGGGGCTCGCGTACTGGTACGCCTACCGGGGCAGGGAAGCGCGCTAGGCGGCGAGCGAGATCCAGCTTGCAGCAGCGTGCGCCCGCGTGCGGCTGCAGCGCTGTGGGCGTGCGCGCCCTCGGTCGCGCCCTGTTGTCGCTGCAGCCCTGCGGTGCCGGCGGCCTGCCCCGGCGACACCTGGCCGAACGGGTCATGCTCTTTCTGCGCGCGGCCGACCTGCCTGCGCTATACTGGTTTCCGACGGCAGCCTGCCCGCCGGACGCGCACCTTCTGCCAAAGGCGCGTCCCCCTTCTGCATCGGGGCCGCATCGCCGTCCACCCACCGTGCTTCAAGGGAAGCCGGCGGACGCGCCTCTGCCCCCGCGCCCGCTTGTTCTGCACCGCCGTTCCCGGCGGCGTTCCCGTCTGCCCCGGGCTCGGCTCCATCGACAGACGAGAAGACGAGACGCAGACCCCTGCGAAGGAGGATACCCCTATGACCGACTACCGCCAGATGTGGACCGATTTGGACATGGACCTGGAGACGCACGACCAGCTGTGCGCCGTGTTGCCCGCCGCCTTCGGCGACACGTACCTCTCCCAAGAGAACCGTCCCGAGAACATGGCCTTCTATGACTTCGTCGTGTCCGAGATCCACGGCGTGCGCCCCGCCGAGCTCATCGAACTGCAGAAAAAGGGCGGCAAGGTGTTCGGCACGTTCTGCGTGTTCGTGCCCGACGAGGTGGTGGTGGCCTGCGGCGGCGCCGTCACCGGGCTCTGCGGCGGCTCGCAGTTCTGGGTGCCCGAGGGCGAGAAGGTGCTGCCGAGCGACCTGTGCCCGCTGGTGAAGGCGTCGCTCGGCGCGCACTTCGGCAAGACCTGCCCTTACTTCAGCGTGGCGGATATGTACGTGGGCGAGACCACGTGCGACGGCAAGAAGAAGGCCTACGAGATACTCGGCGCCGACAAGCGCACCTACGTCATGGACATGCCGCAGATGAAGCGCCCCAAGGACATCGAGAAGTGGACGGGCGAGATCGCCGAGTTCGCGCGCGAGGTGGAGGACGTCACCGGCCGCGCGCTCACGCCCGAGGCGCTGGGCGCGGCCATCGGGCTGATCAACGAGAAGCGCCGTGCGCTCGCGCGCGTGTTCGAGGCGCGCAAGGCGGAGGGCTGCATTCCCATCAGCGGCAAGGACGCCCTGCTCATGATGCAGATCGCGTTCTTCGACGATCCGGCCCGCTGCGCCGAGATGGCGAACAAGCTGGCCGACGAGCTGGAGCAGCGCATCGCCGACGGCGTGAGCGTGTTCCCGGCGGGCACGAAGCGCATCCTGGTCACGGGCACGCCGCTGGCCATCCCCAACTGGAAGCTGCACCACATCATCGAGACGAGCGGCGCGGCCGTGGTATGCGAGGAGATGTGCACGGGCACGCGCTACTTCGAGAACCTGGTGGACGAGTCCGCCGATACGTTGGAAGGCCAGTTCCAGGCCTTGTCCGAGCGCTACATGAAGAACAACTGCGCCTGCTTCACGCCGAACCCCGGCCGTATCGCCGACGTGGTGCGCATGGCGCGCGAGTACCACGTGGACGGCGTGATCGATGCGAACCTGAAGTTCTGCACGCTCTACGACGTGGAGAAGCCGAGCCTGGCCGCAGCGCTCGAGGCCGAGGGAATCCCCTGCCTGGCGCTGGAGACCGACTACACCGACAACGATGCCGAGCAGCTGCGCACGCGCGTGGGCGCGTTCGTGGAAATGCTGGGGGAGTAGGCCCGTGGAGCCCGTCGGCGGCGAGCCCGCCGCGCAGGGGGCGGGAGGCCCGGGCGCTGCCGATGCGCCGGAGGCTCCCGGCAACGGCCCCGGTTCCCCCGGCGCCCCGGACGGCGACGCGCAGTCCGGGGCGCCCGTGGACTGCTACGTGCTGTTCCGCGGGCACACCGACGGGCTGGCCCTGTTCGGCGCGCTGAAGGGCACCGGCGTGGACGCGCGCATCTCGCCCACTCCGCGCGCCGCGCGCGCCGAGTGCGGCATGAGCCTGCTCGTGTCGTGCGACGACGAGGAGCGCATCCGCGCGGTCGCGCAGGCATGCGGCGCGCACATCGAGGGCGTGGCGCGCCTGCCGCGCCAGATACGCCCCGACCGGGACCGCTACTGCTGAGGCACCGCCCTCGTGGGATGCCCGTGCGGGGCCGTATCGAAAGCTCCGCCTCGCCGCCTCTGGCAGGTCGCTCGTAGGGCAAGGGCTCTGCCCTTGCCGGCGAGCGGGGTCGCCTCGCAGGTTACGGCAAGGGCAGAGCCCTTGCCCTACGAGACGGTTCCCTGGCGAACTTGCGCTCTGGGACTTTTGACACGCCCCCTACGGGCAAACCGCGGAGCGCCCCGGTTTTCGGGGCGTCCGAGACCGTACCAGGAAAGGAAGGCCATGCATTACGTGGGCATCGACGTGGGGTCCACCGCCACGAAGGTCGCCGTGCTGGACGGGGACGGCGCGCTCGCGCGCACGTTCCTGTGCCCCACGGGGTTCAGCAGCGTGGACGCCGCGCGGCGGGTGCGCTCTCTCTTGGCCGAGGCGGGCATCGACGCGGACGGGAGCTCGGTCGTGGCCACCGGCTACGGCCGGGTTGCCGTGCCCTACGCGAACAAGGTGGTCACGGAGATCACCTGCCACGGCCGCGGCGCCGCGCGCCTGTTCGGGCGCGACGGCACGGTGGTGGACGTGGGCGGCCAGGACACGAAGGTCATCGCGCTGGCGGGGGGCGCGGTGAGGAAGTTCGTCATGAACGACAAGTGCTCCGCCGGCACGGGGCGCTTCCTGGAGATCATGGCCGACCGCCTGGCGGTGGACCAGGACGAGCTCGCGCGCCTCGCGCGCGCCGGCACGCCCACCGTCATCTCCAGCATGTGCACCGTGTTCGCCGAGTCCGAGGTCATCTCGCTCGTGGGAAAGGGCGAGCCGCGCGAGAACATCGCCAACGGCGTCATCGAGTCCGTGGTGGCCCGCGTGGCCGCGCTCGCGGCGCAGATGCCGGGCGAGGCCTACTTCCTCACAGGCGGCCTGTGCGACAACGGCTACGTGGTGGAGCGCCTCGCCGCGCGCCTGGGCAAGCCGGTGGAAACCTGTCCCGAGGCCCGTTTCGCCGGCGCTCTGGGCGCGGCGCTCTGCGCGCTGGAGCAGGCGGCACAGGGGGGCGCTGGAAGACGGTGAGCGCCCTGCGCGCGTTCGGGTGGGCGCCGGCGCGACGGAAGGATTCCGCGGCGGAGGCTCGGCGGCGCGGCGGAGACCCGTTTTTCCTGTCGGTTCCGTAGCAGGTGCGGATGCGTTTTCGGCACAAGGCGGGGAACTGGTATGATGCGGGAAGAAGAATGACGGAAAGGCTCTCCCATGATCTACTTCGACAACGCGGCCACGACCCGGCGCAAGCCGCCCGAGGTGGCCGAGGCCGTGGCGCGCGCCATCGGCTCGTTCGGCGGCGTGGGGCGCGGCGTGCACGAGGCGTCCATCGACGCCGGCATGGCCGTGTACGACGCGCGCGACAAGATGGCGCGGCTCCTGGGCGCGCCCTCGGCGGCCCGTGTGTCGTTCGCGGCCAACGCCACCATGGCGCTCAACATCGCCATCGCGGGGCTTTTGCCCGCCGGCGGCCGCGCCGTGACGACGGCTGCCTCGCACAACTCGGTGCTGCGGCCGCTGTTCAAGTCGCGCGACGAGCGCGGGTGCGCGGTTGGCGTGGCGCCCGTCGGCCCGGACGGCGCCCTCGACTTCGCCGCCTACGAGCGCTTGCTGGAAGAGGGCGCCGACCTCGTGGCGGCCACCCACGCGTCGAACCTCACGGGCGACGTGTACGACGTGGCCCGCATGGCGCGCCTCGCGCACGAGGCCGGCGCGCTGTTCGTGCTCGACGCCGCGCAGACGGCGGGCGCGCTGCCGCTGGACATGGGCGCGCTCGGCGCCGACATCGTGTGCTTCACCGGCCACAAGAGCCTGTACGGGCCGCAGGGAACGGGCGGCTTGGCCGTGGCGGAGGGCGTGGACGTGCCGCCGCTTCTGGAGGGCGGCTCCGGCACGCACAGCTTCGACGAACGGCATCCGCGCTTCATGCCCGAGGCGCTGGAGGCCGGAACGGTGAACGCCCACGGGCTGGCGGGCCTGGCGGCCGGCGTGGCCTACCTGGAGCGCACGGGCGTGGGCAACGTGGCCGCGCGCCTGCAGGCGCTCACGGAGCGCTTCGAGGCCGGCGCCGCCGCCGTGCCCGGCGTGCGCGTGCTGGGCGGGCACGGCGGCATCGACCGGTGCGGCATCGTGGCGGTGGACGTGGCGGGCGCCGACTCCGCCCTCGTGGCCGACCGGCTGTCCAGCGACTTCGGCATCTGCACGCGCGCAGGCGCCCATTGCGCCCCGCTCATGCACCGCGCGCTCGGCACCGAGGAGCGCGGCGCCGTGCGCTTCAGCTTCTCCAGCTTCACCACGGAAGACGAGATCGAAGCGGGCCTCGCGGCCCTTGCGGCCGTCGCGCGCGACGCAGGCTGACGGCCGCCGGGTCGCGCGCAGGGCCGCCGCCGGGCCACGGGGTCGCCCGCATCGCGGCCCTGTTTCGCGCCGGTCGAACCGCGGCCGGCACGACTCGTGCGACTGCGCAATAGCCCCGTCCGACGCGCAGGGCGGGCGGGGAAACGGGAAAAGACGGAAAGGAACCTACCATGAAGATAATCGACGCCTTCGGCATGCAGTGCCCCAAGCCGCTCGTGCTGGCCAAGAAGGAGATAGACGCGGGCTGCCGCGAGCTGTCCGTGCAGGTGGACAACGAGACGGCCGTGAAGAACCTCACGCGCCTGGGCGGCAAGACGGGCCTGGCCGTGTCCGTGGACGAGATCGAGGGCGGCTGGCTCGTGTCGTTCGCCGAGGGAGACGGCTCGGCGGCCCCGGCCCCGGCTCCCGAGGCGGCTCCCGTCGCCGCAGGCGCGTCGTGCGCGGCGGGCGGCGGGTGCGGCTATGCCGTGTTCGTCGGCAAGGACCATGTGGGCGCGGGCGACGGGGAGCTCGGGTACAACCTCATGAAGATGGCGCTGTACACGCTCTCCGAATCCGACGACGTGCCGGCGTCGCTCCTGTTCATGAACGCGGGCGTGAAGCTCGTGGCCGGCGGCGAGCAGCAGGTGGTCGACAGCGTGCGCGCGCTCGCCGAGAAGGGCACCGAGGTGCTCGTATGCGGCACGTGCCTTGACTTCTACGGGTGCAAGGACCAGCTGGCCGTGGGCGAGGTTTCCAACATGTACGACATCCTGGGCCGCATGCAGGAGGCGGCCAAGGTCATCACGCTATAGGGAGGACGGACGTGCCCCGCTACCTGCTGGCCTTCGAGTCCACCCATGCGGCCATGGCCGCCAACAAGGCGCTCGCCGCCGTGAACCCCGCCGTCATCCCCACCCCGCGCGCCATCACCGCGAGCTGCGGCATGACCCTGCGCTTCGAGGCCGAGGACGCAGCCGCGGCCCGCGCCCTCGCCGTCGCCGTGCCCGAAGCCCGCGGCCTTGCCGCCCTCTACGCCGACCAGGCGGGGGAGTACGTGTTGCTGGAAAAGCTGTAGGCGGGGGATGCCGGCGTCCGGCACAGTAATCACCGCTTTTTGACATGATTGCCCCGCGTATGGCCGGACTCGCTTTCGACGAACGGGCAGAACGTCCCGCATAGGCCATCCATGGCGAACGAGAGGCGCGATCTTGTCTCCGAGAATGCAGGAATCGGTGAAAACTGTGCTTCTCGAGAAGGGGAAGGGGGCGCCTCGGAGAGAAGGTAGGGCGCGACTTGTGGCAAGAGGGGAGGGGCGCCGGCGTCGCCCCTCCCCCAGCCTCACCCTGCGAAGCGGATCGTCCCCGGCTCGCCGGCTTCCACGCGCCCGATGCGCGCGGGCAGCCGGCCGGCGCGTGCCTCGAAGGCGCGCTCGAAGGCGCCGGCCGCCTCGGGCGGCACGGCGGCCAGCAGGCCGCCGGAGGTCTGCGGGTCGCAGACCACGGCCAGGCGGTTGTCGTACTCCTCGTCGGAAAGCGCGCCCTGCGCCACGTAGCGCTCGGCCTGGTCCATGATGGTGAACAGGCGGTTCGGCCGGCAGTAGGCGCGCGCGTGGTCCCACACGCCCTCGAACAGCGGCAGCGCCTCGAAGTCGAGCGCGGCGGCGCAGCCGCTCGCCTCCAAGAGCTCGTGCAGGTGCCCGGCCAGCCCGAAGCCGGTCACGTCCGTGGCCGCGTGCACGCCGGATTCCGCGAGCGCGGCGGCGCCGGCGGCGTTCAGCTCCATCATGGACTCCACGGCCGGGCGCAGGCCCGCGTCGTCCACGAGGTCGCAGGCGCGCGCCGCCACCATGATGCCGGTTCCCAGCGGCTTGGTCAGGTACAGCGCGTCGCCCGGCACCGCCCCCGCGTTGCGCACGATGCGGTCGGGGCGCACGGTGCCGAACACCGCGAGGCCGTACTTGGGCTCCGCGTCGTCGATGGTGTGGCCCCCGGCCACGAGCGCGCCCGCCTCGCGCACGGCGTCCGCGCCGCCGCGCAGGATGGCGCCGGCCACGTCCGCGCCCAGCGCGCAGTCGAGCGCCAGCAGGTTCAGCGCCACGTGCGGCTCGGCCCCCATGGCGAACACGTCGGAGAGCGCGTTGGCCGCCGCGATGCGCCCGAACTCGTAGGGATCGTCCACGATGGGCGTGAAGAAGTCCACGGTGAGCACGGCCGCGGAGTCGTCCGAGAGCTGCCACACGGCGGCATCGTCGCACGTGTTGAAGCCGAGCAGCAGCCGTCCGGCCCCGCTGCCCGCGTCGCCGGCAGCGTCCCGTCCGCCTGCGCCCGACGCGCCGCCGCCGGCAGCGGCCGCAAGCGCGCCCAGTATGTCGTCGAGGTCGCCCGGACCCCACTTGGCCGCTCAACCGCCTTTCGACGTGAGCTTCGTCAACCTGATGCGCTCGATCTCGTCCACGGTGCCTCCTTCCGCATGCCGCGCCTCGCCGCCTCGGGCGGGCCTCTTTCGTCGTCGGACAGTATAGCAGCCCGCCGCGCCCCCGCATGCCGCGCCTGCCAGCGGTCAGCCGCCCGTCACGTGCCCCGTCGGCATGCGACGGGCTATCGCCTTCCCGGCTCCGGGCGCCGTGCCGCGCGGGGGTTTGCGTTGCGCAACGTGGGAGCGGCAAGCAGCCCGAGCCGCACGCCGGCTACGCCTTCTCGCTCTCGTGGCCGCGCTTGTCGGGCACGAGGAAGATGAACACGAGCGAGCTTGCCAGCAGCAGGAACGGGTAGAACAGGAAGGGCATGATCTGGAACGCGGACACCGCATACCCCAGCTCCGCCGCCGCCGATATGGCCACGAGCATCTGCGCGCCGTAGGGGATGACGCCCTGGAACACGCAGGAGAACGTGTCGAGGATAGACGCCGTCTTGCGCCGCGATATATCGTAGGTCTCGGCCATGTCGGCGGTGATGGGGTTCGCGATGACGATGGCCACGGTGTTGTTGGCCGTTGCGATGTCCATGGCGCCTACCAGCAGACCCATGCCCAGCTGCCCGCCCTTCTTGCTCTTGAACAGGCTCTTGATGCCGTTCAGAAGCGCGGTGAAGCCGCCGTACTCGCGGATGAGCGCGCAGATGGCGCTCACGAGCACCGCCACCATCGTGGTCTCGAACATGCCGGCCGCGCCCGAGCCCATGCTGGCCAGAAGGTCGGTGGCCGCGGTGGCGCCGGTGGCCACCATGATGAGGGAGCCGGAGAGGATGCCCAGCAAAAGCACGACGAACACGTTCACGCCCACGATGCCGCCCACGAGCACGATAAGGTACGGCACGAGCTGGATCAGGTCGTAGTCATGGCTCACGGTGCCGCTGATGTCCGAGCCGAGCGACAGCGCCAGGATGATGGCGAGCGTCGCCAAGGCGGCCGGCACGGCTATCTTGAAGTTCTCGCGGAACTTGTCCTTCATCTGGCAGCCCTGGCCCTGGCACGCCGCGATGGTGGTGTCGGAGATGAACGACAGGTTGTCGCCGAACATCGCGCCGCCCATGACGCTGGCCACGCACAGCGGCAGGTCGAAGCCCGAGGCCGTCGACACCGCCACGGCTATGGGCGTGATGAGCGTGATGGTGCCCACCGACGTGCCCATGGCCAGCGACACGAAGCAGCTCACCACGAACAGCACCAGCACGGAGAACTCCGCGGGAATGACGGAGAGCATGAGGTAGGCCACGCTCTCGGCGCTGTCGCGGCCCACCGTGCCCACGAAGATGCCGGCCGCCATGAAGATGAGCACCATGGTGACGATGGTCTTGTCGCCTATGCCGCGACCCATGACGACCAGCTTGTCGTCGAAGGGCAGCTTGCGGTTCTGAACGCACGCCACCAGAAGCGCCACCAGGAAGATAACCACGATGGGTATGTTGTAGAAACCCATGGGGATGCCCATCCCGTATTCGAACAACACGCCCAGCCCTAGATACAGCACCAAGAACACCCCGATGGGCAGGAGCGCCTTGACGTTGCCCTTCTCCATGAACTTCCCCTTCCTCCGAACCAGCAACCCGCCTATTGTAGCGCAATGCGGCGTGCGTGCGTCCCCGAGCCCGCTCATCGACGTTTCGCGCCGCCCGCGTGTTTCCGCTTGCCGCGGAACTGGCTCCCTTTACCTGCCCGGTTGGAGCCGCTCGCCCTGGCTTGACCGCCGTTCGCCCTGGTGGGAATAGGCTCATGCACCGTTCGCCGAAAGGCCTGCAAAGGAGCTGCAGTGCGCAGGACGGGCCCGGCGCGCCCCCTATGGTACGATCAGTTCGCCGGGTGACGAGGGCATTTCCCCGGTGTCACCACCGGGATCACGCAGCGGGGCCGGGCGCCCTCCCATGCCCTCAGGCTCCCCGCCCTGCCGCGCGACTCACTGCACGTTCCCATAGGACGAGAAGGAAGGAGAGAGAGAGGACATGAACCTGTCACGCAGGGGCTTCTTCAAAGCCGCCGGTGCTGCGTTCGCCACGTCCATGGCGTTCGAGCTGTCCTCGAAGTCGGAGGCGTTTGCCGTTGAGACGTCGCCCGATTGGAAGCTCGTGAACACCGAGGAGTACACGAACATCTGCTGTTACTGCTCGGGCGGATGCGGCGTCATCTGCTCGACGCGCGACGGCGAGCTGGTCAACCTCGAAGGCGATCCCGACCACCCCATCAACCAGGGAGGCCTGTGCCCGAAGGGCGCGACGATGTTCCAGCTGCGCAACGTGGTCGATCCCGAGACGCGCGAGATCATCAAGAACACCAACCGCAAGACCAAGCCGATGGTCCGCCGCCCCGGCGCCTCCGAGTGGGAGAACATCACCTGGGACGACGCCGTCGCCGAGATAGCGCAGTGGGTCAAGAAGACCCGCGACGAGACCTTCGAGACCGTGCACGACGGCATCACGGTAAACCGCTGCCACGGCATTGCCAGCCTGGGCGGCAGCCAGCAGAACTCCGAGGAGGAGTACCTCATCAACAAGATGATGAGGTCGTTAGGGGTGATAGCCATCGACAACCAGGCTCGTGTTTGACACAGCCCCACGGTTGCCGGTCTGGCAGCAACATTCGGTCGCGGTTCCATGACGAACCACTATTGCGACATGCAGAACGCCGACGTCATCATGACCATCGGCTCCAACAACGTCGAGAACCATCCCGTGTCGTCGAAGTGGGTGCAGAAGGCCCTCGACCGCGGCGCCACGTGGATCGTGGTCGACCCCCGCTACACGCGCTCGGCCGAGATGGCGGACATCTACTGCCCCATCCGCTCGGGCACCGACATCGCCTTCTACGGCGGCCTGTTCAACTACATCATCGAGCACGACCTGTGGCAGCACGAGTACGTGCTGAACTACACGAACGCCTCCTACCTGCTGGACGAGCAGTACTCCTTCGACGTGAACGAGGGCATCTTCTCCGGCTTCGACGAGGACACGGCCGCCTACGACGCCAAGACCTGGCACTACCAGGTTGAGACGACGAAGACCTGGGACACCTCCGAGGGCGGCGCCTACGCGTGGGCCGCAGCGCCCGGCGTGCCGGAGTTCACGCCCCCGACGCTCGAGGTGCCCAAGCGCGACATGACGCTTCAGGACCCGATGTGCGTGTTCCAGCAGATGAAAAAGCACTACTCCCGCTACGACCTGGACACCGTGTCCAGCGTGTGCGGCATGGACAAGGACCTGCTGGAGAAGGTGTACGCCACCTACGCCTCCACGGGCGCTCCCGACAAGTCCGGCACGATCCTCTACGCCCTCGGGCAGACGCAGCACACCTACGGCGCGCAGAACTGCCGTTCCATGGGCATCCTGCAGCTGCTGCTGGGCAACGTGGGCGTGGCCGGCGGCGGCGTGAACGCGCTGCGCGGCGAGCCCAACGTCCAGGGCGCCACCGACATGGGCATGCTCGTGGCGAACCAGCCCGGCTACCTGAACTGGCCCACCGAATACGGCACGCCGTCTTTGCGCAAATGGTGCGAGAAGGAGACCTACTCCGATGGCTACTACACCAACAAGCCCAAGTTCGTCGTCTCCGCGCTCAAGGAGTGGTTCGGCGACGCGGCCACGGTGGACAACGACTACGGCTACGACTGGTGGCCGAAGGTGCCGAAGAGCCCCGACTACTCCATCATCGGCTCGTTCGAGCTCATGAGCCAGGGCGTCATCAAGGGCTACTTCAACTGGGGCATGAACCCCTGCCACTCCGCGCCGAACGCGAGCAACGTGCGCCGCGCCATGGCGAACCTCGACTGGCTCGTGGTGGCCGACTGGGTGGAGACGGAGTCCGCCACCTTCTGGAAGGCCCCCGACATGAACCCGGCCGATATCGACACCACGGTGTACTTCCTGCCGGCCGCGCTCATCTACGAGAAGCCCGGCATCATCCTGAACTCCGGCCGCTGGCTGCAGTGGCGCTACCAGGCCGTCGAGCCGTGGGACGAGGCCAAGCCCGACTACGAGATCTGCGACGTGCTGTGGACGGCCATCGTCGACCTCTACAAGAAGGAGGGCGGCGTCGCGGCGGAGCCCATCGTGAACACGAAGTGGGACTACTACGTGGACGGCAAGATCGACCCGCGTCCCGTGGCCTGGGCCCTCAACGGCTACGTGTACGACGGCACCGAGTGCAACACCACCTCGGCGGCCCCGAAGACCGAGCTGCTCTCCACCTTCGCGAACCTCAAGGCCGACGGCTCCACGGCCTGCGGCATGTGGATCTACACCGGCTTCTGGGCCAACAACGAGGCACCCCTCGATCCGGCCGAGCAGGCCATCGGCAGCCGCGTGGCCGACGACCCGACCGGCCTCGGCCTGCATCCGAAGTGGTCGTTCGCCTGGCCGCTCAACCGCCGCATCATCTACAACCGCGCCTCGGCCGACCTGAACGGCAAGCCGTGGAACCCCGAGCGCACGCTCGTGGAGTGGACGGGCGAGAAGTGGGTGCAGAACGACGTGGGTGACTTCGTGGCCGTGTCCAACGGCAAGCCCGTGCCCCCCAACGACAAGGCGTTCATGATGCTCTGGGAGCAGAACGCGCGCCTGGAGAGCTACAGCATGGGAGACGGGCCCCTGCCCGAGCACTACGAGCCCTTCGAGAGCCCGGCGGACAACCAGATGAACGGCCGGCAGAACTCGCCGTGCGTCCGCTTCGCCGAGTTCGAGTCGGTCAAGCGCGGCGACCGCTCCGAGTTCCCCATCGCGGTGACCACGTACTCCGTCACCGAGCACTGGCAGACCGGCGGGCAGACCCGCACGTGCCCGGCCCTCAACGAGGCCATGCCCGAGCAGTTCGTGGAGATGTCGCTGGAGCTGGCCGAGGAGAAGGGCATCAAGAACGGCGAGAAGGTCCGCGTGCGCAACAACCGCGGCTCCGTCGAGGTGATGGCCCTTGTCACGCCGCGCTTCAAGCCGTTCACGGTTAACGGCGAGACCGTGCACCAGGTGGGCATGACGCACCACTTCGGCTGGGCGGGCGAGTACGCCACCGGCGACATCGTGAACGACCTGCCGCCGAACGTGGGCGACCCGAACTGCTGGGTGCCCGAGTACAAGGCGTTCCTCGTCGACATCGAGAAGATCTAGGGAGGTGTTGAATGATGAGTGACAAAGCCATACTGTTCGACACCTCGCGCTGCAGCGCATGCCGCGGCTGCCAGGTGGCCTGCAAATGCTGGAACGACCTGCCGTCGACGCTCGAGAAGAACGGCAACCCGTCCACCGGCTCGTACCAGAGCCCGATGGACCTGAACGGCACCACCCGCATCCTGATCTCCTTCAACGAGGAGGCAGGTGGCGACAAGGGCGTGAAGTGGGCCTTCGGGCGCCGCTCGTGCCAGCACTGCACCGACGCCGCGTGCGCCACCATCTGCCCGGCCGGAGCCATTGCCAAGCACGAGGCCACGGGCCTGGTGACGGTGGACGAGTCCAAGTGCATCGGCTGCCAGTACTGCTCCACGGCGTGCCCGTTCGACGTCCCCCGCTACCAGGAGGGCCTGCGCACGACCGTCAACAAGTGCACGGGCTGCGTGGACCGCATCGAGCAGGGCAGGGAGCCCGCCTGCGTCACCACGTGCCAGCCGGACGCCCTCGTGTTCGGCGACCGCGACGAGATGATAGCGCTGGCGCACGAGCGCGCCGACTTCCTCAAGGCCCGCGGCTACGAGGACGCGGTGGTCTACGGCGAGGACGAGATGGGCGGCCTGCATGTCATCCAGGTGCTGAAGTACGGCGTGGCCGCACATGGCCAGGTGGAGAACCCGCAGGCTAACCCGGTGGTGGGCCTCACGCAGATCATGAAGCCGATCACGGGCGCCGTCACGGGGCTCACCGTGGCGGGCCTCGCCGCCATGTTCGCGCTCGGCGTCGGCTACAAGCGCGACAAGCTGGCGTACAACCCCGAGACGGAGGACACGATCTCCGTCGACACCGGCCAGGTCGTCAAGCATGGCGACGGCCAGGACGAGGAGACGGTGATGGAGCACATTACCGAGAACCTCCCGGGCAAGAAGGGAGGCAACTGATGAGCAAGGGACCCGTTATGGTTTCCGCCGAGGAAACCGCCAAGAACAAGGCGTTCTTGGAGCAGATGGCGGCCAGCGGCACGGAACGCTACATCCGCCGCCACTCCAAGCAGGCGCGCTGGACGCACGGCATCACCATCATCGCGTGCATCCTGCTGTGCATCTCGGGCTTGTTCGTGTTCGTTCCGGCCTTGGCGGCCGCGGCGGGGGCGGACACGGTGTTCGCCATCCGCATGTCGCACCGCGTGATCGGCGTCATCTTCGTGATCGTGCCCCTGATCAGCGCCATCATGGCGCCCAAGGGTGTGAAGCACATCTTCAAGAACCTGTTCGACCGGTGGGATTCGGACGACAAGAAGTGGATGATGCTGTTCTTCCCCTACCTGTTCATGGCCAAGTGGATCCACATGCCCGACCAGCGCGAGGTCAAGAGCGGCCAGCGCTTCGCCGACGGCATGCTGTGGTTCGCGGGCGCGCTCATGGGCATCACGGGCGTCATCCTGCTTTTGGGCACGACCCTCTTTGACTTCGGGTCGGGCGTGCACGGCGTGACGCTGTTCCTGCACGACATCGGCTTTCTGCTGATCGCGGTGTTCGGGCTGGCGCACATTTTCCTGGGTGCGGGCATCTTCCAGCCGTACCGGGGAACGTACAAGCTCATGTTCGGCGATGGCACGGTCTCCGAGTCCGACGCCCTGTACCACTGGGGCCACTGGGCTCGCAAGGAAATCGCTTCCGGCGAGAACGTGATAGAGAAGAAGGCTTAAGGGAGCCGCTTTTGCGGGGCTGCCGGGGCGGATCGTGCCCCGGCTGCTCCGCTGGCCGTTCGCAGGGGCGCTCGGGGGAGAGCCCCTGCGAACGGCCAGCGCCAAGGGCGCGCCGAGGAAAGGCCGGGCACGGGCGGAGGAAGCGACGCCGACGGCCCGGACGGTACGGATCGACGCAACTGACTGACAAGGATACGGCATGAATTTGAAAGCGATCGACGCGGCTTTGGCCGCTTACCGCGAGAAGCTCGACGAGGGCGAGATGGCGCGCCTCGCGTTCTTCCGCAAGCTGTGGGGCGCCCTGGACGAGGCGGCGGCCGACGCGCCCGCCGCGGAGGGCTGGGACGCGCCGTGCGCGGAGGACCTGCGCACCTGGTTCGCGGCGGGCGAGCCGGTGCTCGCGCACGCGCCGGCAACGGTGGGGGCCGCCCCGTTCGCCGTAGCGCTCGGGCGCGCGGCTGCCTGCGCGGCCGAGCACGGCGGCTTCGCCGCGGGCACGGCCGAGGCGCTCGGCCGCACGAGGTGGGACCGCATCGTTGCCGCGAGCCCGCTCGGGCTGGCCGGCAGCGACCCGGCAGCCTATCTGGATGCCCTGGCCGAGCTGCTGGCAGACGACGGCATGACCGAGGACCAGGCACGCACGGCCGCGCTGGTGGCGGCGCTTGCGCTGCGCTCGCAGCTGAAGGAGCCTGCCCGTGCGGCGGCTCGCGCGCTCGGGCAGGCGGGCTGCGACGCGCCGCACCCCCTTGCGTGCCCGGTGTGCGGCGGCGCCCCGGCCGCGGGTCGCGTGGGCGGCGAGAACTCGACGCAGGGGCGCGGCAAGACGCTCTGGTGCGCTCAGTGCGGCACGTCGTGGGAGATCGAGCGCGTGCGCTGCGCCCGCTGCGGCACGCAGAACCAGGCGCACCTGCACTACTACAACGTGGAGGGCGACGACGCCCACCGCATCGCCACCTGCGACGAGTGCGGCGGCTACCTGCGCACCGTCTACGCGGACGACGCGCTCGCGCCGTTCTCGTTCGAGGTGGAGGACGTGGTCATGGCCCGGCTCGACGCCATCGCGGCTGAGCGGGGCTAGAGAAGGGAAGGGGGGCGCATGGCCGTCATCGAGTACCGCCCGTTCGCGCCGCGCACGACGGCCGAGCGGCCCATCCGCATATTCTTGAACGACGCGCCCGTGGCGGTGAGCCAGGGCAGCCCGTACGACCTGGCCGAGCTGGCCGTGGGCTACCTCCTGTCCGAGGGCCTCATCGCCGACCGCGAGCGCTTCGTGGAGGTGACGGCCGACCCCGAGGCGGCGGCCGTGTACGTGGCCAGCGGCGAGCGCGCCGCGGAGGGCTACGTGCCGCTGCACCGCGTGACCTCGGCCGGCTGCGCCCGCTCGGCGCTCCTGGCCGACGGCGGGGGCGTGCCGAGCCCCCGGCGCCTGGAGACCGCCGCACGCTTCGACGCCGATGCCCTGCTCGCCCAGATGGACGAGCTCTGCGAGCGCAGCCCGCGACGCAACACCGGTGAGTGCGTGCATGGCTGCGGCCTGGGCGACGGCCGCACGGGGGGCCTTCTGCTCGTGCGCGAGGACATCGGGCGGCACAACGCCATGGACAAGCTCATCGGCCAGGCGTGGCTCGACCGCGTGCCGTTGGACGACAAGGCCCTGTTCATCACGGGACGCATCAGCTGCGAGATGGCCCTCAAGGCCCACCGCGCCGGCTGCCCCGTGCTCGTGAGCCGCAAGTCCGCCACCGACGAGGCGGCCCGGCGTGCCGAGGAGCTGGGCGTGACGCTGGTATCCCACTGCCGCGACGGCCGCCTGCGCGTCCTGTCCTGCCCCGACCGCATCGCGGGCTAGGCTTCGGCGGACGGGGCGCCCGGCAACGCTTGCGTGCCGGATCGCCTGCGGCCGCGCGCAAGGCTCGCAGGGCGCGGCCCGGCGTTGTACAATGGCGGAAAAGCGCCCGCCAGCCTCCCGAGCCGGACGTGCCGTGCGGCGGGCCGAGCCTGCAAGGTTAGGAGCCGCCCATGAGCATCGTCGCCGCCTACGTCGTACCGCATCCCCCGCTCATCGTGCCGGCGGTGGGGCACGGCCAGGAGCGCGCCATCCAGGCCACCGTCGACGCTTACGAGGAGGTGGCCCGCCGCATCGCCGCTCATGCGCCCGACACCATCGTCGTGGTCTCGCCGCATGCGCCGCTCTACTACGACTGCTTCCATATCTCCACCGGCGACGCCGCCCACGGCGACATGGGGCGGTTCGACGCGTGGGAGGCCGCCATGAACGTGCCGTACGACCCCTCCTTCGCCGCAGCGGTATCGGCCTGCGCCCGCGCCCGCGGCGTGCCCATCTGCGGCAGCGGCATGCGCGACGGCGAGCTCGACCACGCCACGTTCGTGCCGCTCCACTTCGTGAACGAGCGCTATGCCGGCTACCGCCTGGTGCGCGTGGGACTCTCGGGCCTGACCCCCGCCGATCACCGCGAGGTCGGGCGCTGCGTTGCCGAGGCGGCTTGCGACTTGGACCGCACCTGCGTGCTCGTGGCCTCGGGCGACCTGTCCCACAAGCTGAAGGAGGACGGCCCCTACGGCTTTGCGCCCGAAGGCCCCGTGTTCGACCGCACGGTCACGGGCCTCTTCGACGAGGGCGACCTCGAGGGGCTCTTCTCGATCGATGCGGCGTTCCGCGAGGCGGCGGCCGAGTGCGGCCTTGGCTCGTTCCAGATCATGGCCGGCGCGCTGGACGGCGTGCCGGTTACCCACGAGCTGCTGAGCTACGAGGGGCCGTTCGGCGTTGGCTACGCCGTGGCCGCCTTCGAGGTGCAGGGGCCGAAGGGCGATGGAGCGGTTGCCGCGGGCGTGGACGCGGAAGCCGACGCGCGCGGGGCCGAGGACGCAGCGGCCGCTGAGCGGGACGGGGCCGACCCGTTCGTCGCGCTCGCGCGCGCCGCGGTGGAGGACTTCGTGCGCACGGGACGGCCCCTCGCGCGCCCCGACGGATTGCCGCCGGAGCTCGCCGACGCGCGCGCCGGCGTGTTCGTGTCGCTGCACGAGGGCGGCGACCTGCGCGGCTGCATCGGCACCGTCGAGCCCGTCACCGGCTCGATCGCCGACGAGATCATCCGCAACGGCGCGGCGGCCGCGAGCGAGGACCCGCGCTTCCCGCCGGTGGGCGCCGGCGAGCTCGACGCGCTGTCGTACTCGGTGGACGTGCTGTTCCCGCCGGAGCCCGTGGACTCGGAGGCCGCGCTCGACCCGGCGCGCTACGGCGTCATCGTGACGCTCGGGCGCCGGCGCGGCCTTTTGCTGCCGAACCTGGAGGGCGTGGACACGGCGGCCCAGCAGGTTGCCATCGCCCGCGCGAAGGCGGGCATCGCGCCTGATGAGGGCGGTGTGCGGCTCGAGCGCTTCGAGGTCGTGCGCCACGACCGCGGCGGGGAGGCCCTCCGTGGCTGAGCCGGGAGCAGCTAAGCCGGGGGCCGTGCCCGAGGGGTGCGCAGGCGCGCCCCGGTCCTCCGCCGAGGATGCGCCGCACGGCGGCCGGGCCGTCTGCGGCGTGTGCCCGCACGCCTGCGCGCCCGCCGAGGGCCGGCAGGGCCTCTGCCGCGCCCGCGTCGCCCGCGGCGAGCAGGTGGTCTGCGAGAGCTACGGCCGCGTGACGTCGCTTGCGCTGGACCCCGTGGAGAAGAAGCCGCTCGCGCGCTGGCACCCCGGCTCGCTCGTGCTGTCGGCAGGCTCCTACGGCTGCAACCTGCGCTGCCCGTTCTGCCAGAACGCCTCCATCGCCTGCGCCGGGCCGGACGACGTGCCGTGGCGCCCGATGGCGCCCGCCGAGCTGGCGGACCTCGCTCTGGAGGCGCGGGACCGCGGCTGCGTGGGCGTGGCCTACACCTACAACGAGCCGCTCGTGGGCATCGAGTTCGTCGCCGACACCGCGCGCCTCGTGCGCGGGCGGGGGATGGCGAACGTGCTCGTGAGCAACGGCATGGTGAACGCGGGCCCGCTCGCCGGGCTCGTGCCGCTCCTGGATGCCGCCAACATCGACCTCAAGGGGTTCTCGCAGGAATTCTACGACGTGGCGGGCGGCGACTTCGAGGCCGTGAGGCGCACCATCGCCGCGCTGGCCGCGGCACCCGGCTGCCACCTGGAGGTGACGACGCTCGTCGTCCCCGGCCTGAACGACGACGAGGCGACCATCGACGCGGCCGCCGCCTGGCTCGCCTCGCTCGACCCCGCCATCCCGTACCATCTCACGCGCTTCTTCCCCTGCCACCGCCTGACCGACCGCCCGCCCACGCCCGCGGCCGACCTGCGCCGCCTGGCCGACGTTGCCCGGCGCCACCTGGACGACGTGCTGCTGGGCAACTGCTGAGCGCCCTCCCTCCGTTCCCGCGGTTCCGCTATACTGGCTCCTAACCCGCGAACCGAGGAGAGCCATGCTGCGCTATTTCAAGAAGTACGTCTGGGCCGCCTACGCGCTGTCGGTGCTGATACCCGCGGCATCGCTCGCCGCCTTCTCCCTGGTGATGGGCGGCAACGTGGTCAAGACGCTGCCGGGGCTGTTCTCGTCGCTCATGCTGTTCTTCGCGTGCCTGTACGTCATGCCGCGCCTCATGGGGCAGCTGGCCGACCGCAAGGCCGAGCAGCTCGTCTCGCTCTACAACGACGGATGCGACCCGGACGCCTTCCGCGCCCAGGCCGCCGCGCCCGCCCGCGCCATCGGGGAGCCGTACACGGAGGCGGGCTCGTGGTTCCTGTCGTTCTACGCGCTGGCGCTTGCCGATGGCGGCCAGGTCGAGGAGGCGGCGCGCATCGGCGAGGGCCTGCGCGCGAGCGCCGCGCAGGCGCAGGATGAGCGCGAGCGTGCGGCGCTGCTCGTGAACATGGAGCCGGTCGTGCAGAGGCTGTTGGGCGCCCGACCGGCGCTCGGGGCCGTGGAGGAGGCCGAGCGCCTGCTGGAGGGTGACTCGTCCGCCGAGACCGCCCAGCGCCGTAACTTCCTTGCCTGGGAGCGCGGCGTACTGGAAGCCCGCCTGTCCGGCGACGACGGCGTGCTGGCCCCGAAGCTCGCGCACGTGAGGGAGACCGAAGGCTATCCGCTGCGCATGCGCGTGCTGGCCGCTGCGGACGAGGCGGCCGTCCGCCGGCGCCAGGGCGACGGGGCGCGCGAGCGGGAGTGCCTTCGTTTCGTCGTCGAGAACGGCAATCGCCTGCCCGCCGTGCCCGAAGCCCGCGCACGCCTCGCGGAGCTCGGCAAGTGACCACCGTGCGGCGCACGGTCGGATAGCCACGTAAAGCCGTCCGGAATTGCGGCGAGCCCTACGGCGAGGTGCTGCCCGGGCGTTTCGTGCCGTGGCTCGAGCAGGACCCATGCTTCTACGACCTGGGCAATTGGATAATGGAGCAAGCGCTGGCAGACGGCGTGCTCATGGTACGCCGGCATCCCGGCCTGCGTCTCAACGTGAACGGGCTGAGCTGCCGGCGGCGCGCGCCGCCGACCCTGCCGCGGCCGCGCTTCGGCCGGGCGATCCCGCTGCACTGCTCTGCGTTCCTGCCAGCGCCGTGTCCTGCGTTCCAGCTACGCGATCCGTAGGCTCTCCCGTTCGCTTCCTGCGCCTCCGCGCCCTGCACTTTCGCCTGCTGCGCCTTTGCCGGGCAGATGCCTCCCCGCCCTTTTCGCGGTGCAGTGCCCCGGTTTCGCCCGGCTCGTTGACGGCGGTGGCCGGCGGCGTCTAGGATAGGTCGGATCGTGTCCGATACGCGCCCGTCCGCGGCGTGTCGAGTGGGAGGATGTTCGGTGGAGAAGCGCCCAGCGCGGCCACGGGCCGCCGTTGTCCTGGCCGTCTTGCTCGTCGTGCTGCTGGGGGCCGCGGCATCCGGTTTCGGCTTCCTGGTGTGGCAGCAGCGGCAGATAGACCGCGCCGTGGCGGAGGTCGCCCAGACGCCGCTGCCCGCCGTGGAACCCGCGGTGGAGGCGCAGGAGGCCGGACCGCAGAACCCCATCGACTTCGCCGCCCTAAAGGCGGAGAATCCCGACCTGTACGCGTGGATCTACGTGCCGAACACGAACGTCAACCTGCCGGTGGCGCAGCGCGCCGGGGACGACTTCTTCTACCTGGACCACGACTACCGCGGCAACTGCGCCGTAGAGGGCGCTGTGTTCTCTCAGATGGCGAATGCCAAGGACTTTACCGACCCGGTCACGGTGCTCTATGGTCACAACATCGTGAACGATGGCATGTTCGCCACGCTGCATAGCTTCGAAGATCCCGCCTTCTTTGCGGCGAACGAGGCATTCTATGTTTACATTCCCGGGCATATCCTCACGTATCGCGTGGCGGCGGCCTATGAATACGATGACCGCCATATCCTGAATTCATTTGACTTCGCCGATTCGGTGGTGCGCGAGAACTATTTCGCTTCCGTGCTCGCCCCCGACGACCTGCAAGCCAACGTGCGCGAGGGCATCGCTCTTAACGCCGAGAGCAAGCTCGTCCAGCTGAGCACGTGCCGATCGGCCTTCACGAGTGATCCTGTGCGCTACCTCGTTACCGGTGTGCTGACTGACGACCAAACAACTGCGGCTGCATAGGGGTTTTCTGCCAAAACGTCGCTCGCCGTGCTGCTGCTATTGCTGAAACTTTTCCTATTTCGCAGAGGAGAAGTCTGCTTTCGTCTTACGGGTCGATTGGCGTGTGGTTGTGCTTTAGCATGAGGAAGCTGTGGTTCGCACGCGCCTTCTTGTGGGGGCGCGCCAATGAGAGAGGTGTGAGATGAGGAAGAAACTGGCGGCGCTTCTGTGCGCCGGAATGCTCGCGTGCGCGCTCCCTGCGCTCGCATGGGCCGAGGAAGCGGCTGAGCCGACGGCGGATCAGGCGACCGCGCAGGAGACGGGAGCAGCGACCCGCTCGATCGGGCCGTGGCAGGAGAGCGCGTCGAACGAGGACGGCTCGTTCGTCCTCTCTGGCGAGACGAGGGCAGCCTCGTTTGCCATCATCGCTACGAGCGAGACGGCCGACGACGCTCTGGACGGCATGCCCTCGTTCAGGGTCGTTGCCGAGAGCGCGACCAAGAAGATCGATTTCGGCGCGGCGCTTATCGCAGGCGGTAAATACGCTGGTTGCAACAAACTCGAGGTGCACGTGAAGCCGAGCGCGGGCAGCGCCGGCACCGCTAAGACGTTCGAGGTGACGAGGGCCGCCAGCCAGAGCAGCTTCAACTTCACGTCCGAGATGCTCAACCTCGGCGACCAGACGGCCGATGCCTTCTACAACGCCGACTTCATCATGACGCTCGTTCCCTCGAAGGTGGATGCGGACGAACCGGCCGTCGACGACCCAGCCGCGCTGCCGTCCGGCACCGACACGGGCGCGACCTCGCCGAAGACCGGCATGGATGCCGGTGCGGTGGCGGGCGCCTCTTTCGGCATGCTGGCCGCCGCCGGAGTCGTGGCCTTCGCGCTGCGCCGCAAACTCGCGTAGAAACGCTTCGAACATCCGGTGTGCCATCTGAACGGCGGCTCGCGCGAGCCGCCGCTCGCGCTGCGACCGGAAATTCGATTATGCACGTTCTCGTAAATTTCTGCATAAAAGGGGTTACATATCGCGGGTAAACCGCATATACTGCGAGCAGTCCTTTAAAAGCGGTACAGAGAGACCGACAAGGTAACAGCCACCAAGCGCTCGCCCGGAAAAGAGCGCGCGGAGTCGAAGCCTTTGTCTGTCGCGGAGGCTTTTTTCTTGCCCGGCGACAGGCGCCTGCGAGGCGGGGGAGCGCGAAGGCGCGAACCGCACGACGGGGTGAGGGTCGCCTGTACCATCCCGAACGGAAGGGGTGGGTGCATGACCGACACCGGCACAGTCAAGACCGTCTGCATGGACGCGGACGAGATCGAGCGGTCGTTGACGCGCATTGCGCATCAGATCCTCGAGGCGAACAAGGGCGCGGACAACATCGCGCTCGTCGGCATCGTGACGCGCGGCGATTTGCTCGCCAAGCGCCTGGCCGAGAAGATCGAGCAGATCGAGGGCACGAAGGTGCCGCTCGGCAAGCTCGACATCAGCTTCTACCGCGACGACTTCGCGACGCATCTCGCTCCCGAGGTGCACTCCACCGACATCTTCTTCGATCTCGACGGCAAGGACATCGTCCTCGTGGACGACGTGCTGTACACGGGCCGCACCATCCGCGCCGCGCTCGACGCGCTCATGGACATCGGCCGCCCGGCCACGGTGCAGCTGGCCGTGCTGGTGGACCGCGGGCACCGTCAGCTGCCCATCCGCGCCGACTTCGTGGGCAAGAACGTGCCGTCGGCGGCGGACGAGAACGTGCGCCTCTTCCTGGAGGAGACGGACGGCAAGTCCGAGGTCGAGATTCTGGAAATCGCACCGGGCTCCCGCGCGGGTTCGGCACCGCTGGGAGGTGAATAGGGCATGGCCTTCAATCACAAGCATCTGATCGATATCACGGAGTACTCCGCCGAGGATATCATGACCGTCCTCGAGACGGCCACGCGCTTCAAGGAAGTCAACGAGCGCCGCATCAAGCAGGTCCCCACGCTCAAGGGCGTCACGGTCGTGAACATGTTCAACGAGCCGTCCACCCGTACGCGCTCCTCGTTCGAGATCGCCGAGAAGCGCCTCTCCGCCAACAGCCTGAACTTCGGCGGCAGCTCCACCTCCACGGTGAAGGGCGAGAGCCTCGTCGACACGGTGGAGACGCTGTGCGCCTACAAGATCGACATGATCATCGTCCGCGACAAGCACGCGGGCGTGCCCCGCAAGATCGCCGACGTCTCCGGCGCGCACGTCATCGACGCGGGCGACGGCAAGCACCAGCACCCGACGCAGGCGCTGTTGGACCTGTACTCCATCTGGGAGGTCAAGGGCGACCTGGCCGGCCTCAAGGTGGGCGTCGTGGGCGACATCGGCCACTCCCGCGTGTGCGGCTCGCTCATCCCCGCGCTCAAGATCATGGGCTGCGAGGTGACGGTGGTTGCCCCGCCGACGCTGCTGCCGGCGCGTCCCGACATCCTCGGCGCCGACCACGTCACCACGAAGCTCGACGAGGTGCTGCCCGACCTCGACGTGGTGTACATGCTGCGCATCCAGCGCGAGCGCCTCGAAGGCGCGCCGTACCCGTCGCTGCGCGAGTACAACATGCTGTACGGCCTCACGAAGGAGCGCGAGCCCCTCATGAAGCCCGACGCCCTCATCTGCCATCCCGGCCCCATCAACCGCGGCGTCGAGCTGGACAGCTACATGGCCGACCATCCGAAGCGCTCGGTCATTCTCGATCAAGTCTACGCCGGCATCCTCACGCGCATGGCGGAAATGTATCTTCTTCTGGGAGGGAGCGAAGATGGCCTTACTGCTTAAGAACGCCCATGTGATCGACCCGCAGGTCGGTCTGAACGAAACGGCCGACATCCTCGTGCGCGACGGCAAGATCGTCGAGATCGGCCAGAACCTCGCGATGGAGAAGGGCGTCGAGCGCGACCTGGGCGGCAAGATCGTCGTCCCCGGCCTCGTCGACATCCACGTGCACCTGCGCGAGCCCGGCTACGAGACGAAGGAGGACATCGCGTCCGGCACGCGCGCCGCGGCCCACGGCGGCTTCACGGCGGTGTGCTGCATGCCGAACACGAAGCCCGTCATCGACAACGCGGTGGGCGTCGAGTACGTCAAGGCTCGCGCTGCGGCCGTCGGCAAGTGCCGCGTGCACGTGGCCGGCTCCTGCTCGCAGGGCCTCGCGGGCGACACGCTGTCCGAGATGGGCGACATGGTGGCCCACGGTGCCGTCGCCTTCACCGACGACGGTCGCGGCGTGCAGGGCGCGGGCATGATGCGCCGCGTCATGGACTACGCCGCGCAGTTCGACCGCGTGGTGATGAGCCACTGCCAGGACGAGGACCTCGTCGGCGCCGGCCAGGTGAACGAAGGCGTCGTGTCCACGCGCCTCGGGATGCTGGGCTGGCCGGCGGAGGGCGAGGAGATCCAGATCGCCCGTGACATCGCCATCTGCCGCCTCACAGGCTGCCCGCTGCACGTGCAGCACCTCACCACCGCCCGCGGGCTCGAGCTCGTGCGCGCCGCGAAGGCCGAGGGCCTGCCCGTCACCTGCGAGGTCACGCCACACCACCTGTTCCTCACCGAGGACGCCATCGGCGACGACTACAACACCTTCCTCAAGGTGAACCCGCCGCTGCGCACGGCCGACGACGCCGCCGCGCTCGTCGAGGGCGTGAAGGACGGCACGGTGGACGCCATCGTCACCGACCACGCGCCGCACAACGACTTCGAGAAGAACGCCGAGTTCGAGCTGGCTCCCTTCGGCATGATCGGCCTGGAGACGGCGCTCGCGCTCGTCATCACGAATCTGGTCGCGCCCGGTATCATCAGCTGGGAGCGCGCCGTCGAGCTCATGGCCGTGCGTCCCCGCGAGATCCTGCGCGTCGAGCGCGTGGCGCTCGAACCGGGCGCGACGGCCGACCTCACGGTCATCGACCCGGACGCCGCCTGGACGGTGGACGCGGCCGACTTCCTCTCGAAGGCCGTGAACTCGGGCTTCATCGGCGCCGAGCTCACGGGCCGCGCCACCGACGTCTACGTGGGCGGCTACGCCACCCTCGAGGACGGCGCGATCGTCGAGTAACCCGTCTGCAAGCAGCCGAAGGACCGCACCGGGCACGTCCGGTGCGGTCCTTCGCTTTTTCGGGGCTCCGAAGTCACGGTTTTGGCCGCTGTGAAGCCCGGCCGGGACCCTCGAACTGATGCCTGAATGCGCTCTCGAAGAAACCGCAGGTCGAGCAAGCGCTCGTTTCCTGTGGCAGGTGCGTAGTTGGCGCGAGAAAGCTGTGGAGGGCGTGCGAAAGCTTCACAGCGGCCAAAACGGTGACTCGCGCGTCCGTTTTTCGAGCGGTATGATGAACGCATGATTTCGCGTGGTATGATGAGCGCATCAAAGAGCCAGTGCAGGTGCGCTCCTTCTATGGAGGCCGCCCATGCGGAAGCGGCGATGCCCTCGCTTCCCTCACCACGCCTGCAAGATCCTCCTCGCAACAGGGCGTTTGGAGGGGGTAGTGCGCCTATGGCGGGCACACGGGTCTATTTCAGCCATCGAACATCGCTCCAGCTGCTGCGGACGTCGAGCCCGACCGGGCGCGCGCAGCTGCAAGGTTCCTCGCGCGCGCTGCCGGACCGTGCGCCGAGCGCGGCCGAGCTTGCCGAGATCGTCGAGCGCCTGGGGGCGGCGCATCACGGCATTCGCATCGACCAGCCCGTCCATGTTCTCGTGGGCACGGCCGCGCACCGACGCTTGGCGCCCGATTGCCGCGAGCACGTGTGCGCGGCGCCTCTGGCGGGCAGGGAGTTTTGCCGTCTGGCGGAGGGTGCGTTCTCGGCGGGCGCCGCCCTCGCCCTCGTTCAGATCGCTATGGACGAGAAGAGCCCGATCGCCCTGCTCGAGCTGGTGTACGAGGCGTGCGGGACGTACCAGACGCGGCGCACGGGTGTCGAGTCGGCCTACGACGTGCCCCCGCTCGCCTGCGTAGACGACCTGCGCGCCTTCGTCGCGCGCAACCCCTCGCTCGCCGGCGCAGGCAAGCTCGGCCGCGTCCTGCGCTACGCGGCGGACCGCTCTGCCTCGCCGCGCGAGACGAAGCAGGCGCTCGTGCTGGGCCTTCCGTTGCGCCAGGGCGGCGAGGGCCTGGGCATCCCCCGCATGAACTTCGTGGTGCGCGCGAGCCCGGCGGCGCGGGCCATCGCGGGGAGGTCGAGCTTTCGGTGCGACCTGTGCTGGCCGGAGGCCAAGCTCGACGTTGAGTACCAGAGCCGCTTCGCGCATGAGGGCGAGGCGAGTCGCCTGCGGGACTCTCGCAGGACGAATGCCCTCATGGCCATGGGATGGACGGTGGTCGGCGTCACCAACGACGAGCTCGACAGCCTCGCGGCGACCGAGACAATCGCCCGCACGATACGGCGGCATCTCGGCAAACGCTCGCAGTTTCGCATCGACGACCTCCATGCGCGCAAGCTCAAGCTCAGGCGTCAGCTGGGGCTGGGCGTGGGGTGAGGGCTGAAGCAAGCTGCGCAAGCGGCTACGGCGCTGCTCTGGTGCTACGCCTTATCGCCAGCTGTACCGGCGCCCTTGCGGGCGAGGTCGATGAGCTCCTGCTGGGAGTGCACGCCGCATTTGGAGAAGATGCTGCGCACATGCGAGCTCACCGTGTTGATGGACACGGTGAGCTCGTCGCGAATATAGGGACGGCTGCGGCCCGCCAACAGCAGCGCCGCCACGTCCGTCTCGCGGCTCGTCAGGTCGAAGGTCGCCTGGAGCGTGCGGGCCTCCTGCTCGAACAGGGCATCCAGGTCGGGCCCGCCGCCTTTCGCGCCCGGCCTGCCCGAGGCGTCCCGCTCGCTGCGGTCGCGGGTGCGGTTGAACACCCACTGCGGGTTGAAGCCCGTGACCATGATGGCGAACGCCACGGCCGTGAGCAGCACCGACGACAACACCATGAGCCCCTTCACGTCAAGCGTCAGCACGGCGTAGAGCCCCACGAGGCAGCCTGCGAAGATGCCGAGCCCCTCCCCGAGCGCGTACACGCCGAACACGGTGAGCGCAGGCGAGCCGGTGCGCCGCAGGTACTTGCACGCGCCGAGCCAGCAGCCGAACTGCACGCCGAACATGCCGAGGAAGTTGATGGCGTAGGCGGCGAGGCGCAGGGTGGGGTTGCCGTAGTCGATGAAGATGGGCACGTAGCTCAGCATGAACAGCGGCAGGCTCCACCGGTAGGCGAGCGATATGTTCAGGTAGCGCGACATACGCAGGCACAGTGCCAGCATGACGAGCGACAGCACGCAGGCGCACGTGAACGGTATGAGGAAGTGGGCGATGCGGTCGCCCATGATCTCCGGCGTGGCCACGACGCGGAAGAACGCCACCTGCACCCACGACACGCATGCGAGCACGCCGAACGACAGCAGCCCGCGGTGCGTGCGCGGCCCCGGCCGCGACGCGGCGGCAGGAGGGCGTCCCTCGCCGCCGTGGCGGCAGGCGAGCCAGAACGAGAGGGCTATCATGGCCAGCAACAGCACGAGGAAGGGGATGGACCCCCGCTTCGTCAGCAGCAACACGAAGTACAGCGCGAAGGCCACCGTGAACGAGAGGGGTATGGCGAATTCGACGTGCGCCTCGTCATAGGATCCCAGGCGGTCGCTCCACAGCATGGCGAACAGCGCCACGGCGATGCCCGTGAGCGCGCCGCCCGGCACGTGGAATGCCCACACGGCGCCGAAGCGGTCGGTCCAGGCGAGCCAGGTGAGCACGTTGCCGGCCACGGCGCATGCAAGAGCCACGGCCCCGAAGGCGCGCCGCCGCACGAACCGCGCAGGATCGGCCACGAACCTCGCCGCCACGATGCCGCCCAGCCCGCCGAGTCCCTCGAACAGGCCGCTCACCATCCAGATGCGCTCCAGGTTGTAGTTCGTCAGCGTGCCGTCGATGGCGGCATCGTGCGTGGCCAGCCCGCAGCCGAACAGCGTGCAGAACACCCATCCCAGAAAAAGCGCGAAGCCGATGGTCTCGCGCCGGTACAGCGGAAGGTTCCGCCGATAGTACTCTCTCAAACGCCCTCACCTCCCAGCGGCTGATTATAGTATAGGTGCGCTTGCGCCCTGCGTGCAACCTACCGACTGCCACTCCACCTAACTAGAGTATGAACAGGTAAAATGCAAACTTCACCTGGATCAGGTGAGGGGTTTATGCGGGATTGTCCCGCCAAAACGCCTCGATCAGGTGATGAAGCGCGCCGCCCTCCCGCCTAGACTCGAAGGCTGTTGTGTTCGTTCTCTGGCATAAGGAGGAGGAAAGTATGGGAAAGAGCATCGACCGACGCACGTTCGTCGGCGCGATGGGCGCCCTGGGCGCGCTGTCGGTAGCCGGCGCCGCGCTCGGCGGCCAGCCGACCGCGGCCGTCGCGGCCGAGTCGGCGTTCCCGGCGCCGGGCAAGGGCAAGCCCGTCGAGGCGAGCGTCGACCCGAAGACCGGGGACGTGACCGTCAACGAGGACGTGGTCGTGCGCTATTCGGGCTGCGTGGGGTGCTACTGCTCGTGCGGCAACCGCGTGAAGCTCGACCGCGAGACGGGCAGCGTGCTGGGCGTGGGCGGCAACCCCTACAACCCCGCCGACGCGTACCCGTTCCTGGACTTCGAGGCGCCCCTCACCGAGGCGTACCAGTCCTTGAGCTACGCCAACGGCAAGGGCAACCAGCTGCGCGGCACCGTATGCGGCCGCGGCAACGGCACGTTGGACGGCTATACCCAGCCCGACCGCATCACCGTGCCGCTCAAGCGTGCCGGCAAGCGCGGCGAGGGCAAGTGGAAGGCCATCGGCTGGGATCAGCTCATCAAGGAGGTCACGGAGGGCGGCAAGCTGTTCGCCGAGATCGGCGAGGACCGCGAGATCATGGGCTTCAAAGAGCTGCATGACACGAAAACGCCGATGAACCCCGACGAGCCGGGCCTCGGCCCCGTGTCCAACCAGCTGGTTATGCTGGGCAGCCGCTCGGACGGCCGCGGCAACTTCTCCAGCCGCTTCGCCTCGACGTTCGGCACGATCAACGCCTACGGGCACGCCAGCAGTTGAGCGGTCGCCAATTCAGCGAGTTCGCTGGCACAAGCAGGTAAGAACGGCCTCACCCCCGAGCCGGAGGAGGCCGAGTACGCAATCTGGCTGGGCGCCTTCCCAGGCGGCAGCATGATCAACTTCCAGAGCTCCGGCAAGCGCACGCTCAAGAACCTCGCAGCCGGGAAGCTCAAGATCGACGTGCTCGACTGCACGCTCGCCAACGGTTCCGTGACGCCCACCATCCCGGGCATCAACTGGATACCCATCAAACCCGCCACGAACGCCGCGTTCTGCGCCGCGCTCGTGCAGAAGATCATCGCCGACAAGACCTACAACGCCGACGCCATCTCCTTCACCACCCAGAAGGCGGCTGTCGAGGGCGGATACGGCGCCTATACGAACGCCACGTACCTGGTCATCGTCGACGAGAACCATCCGAACTACCGCAAGCTCATGCGCGCGGCCGACGCCGGCATCGATGCGCCCGAGGAGAAGGACAAGGACGGCAAGGCCGTCGAGCAGTACGTGGTCATCGACGCCGCCACCGGGCAGCCGGCGCTGCACTCCGCGTGCAGCAAGGGCACGCTCGAGTACGAGGGCGAGGTGAACGGCGTGAAGGTGCGCACGGGCTTCTCGCTCCTCACGGAGACGGTGAACGAGTACACCATGGACGAGTACGCCGAGATCACCGGCGTGTCCGTGGAGGACCTGGAGCGCATTGCCAAGGAGTACACCTCTCACGGCACCCGCGTGGGCATCTGCCACAAGGGCGGCTCGGCCGCCTCGGTCAACGGCATCGACACGGTCATGGGCGCCGCGGTGCTCCATGCCATCGTGGGTGCGAACCAGATGATCGGCGGCAACGCGCCCAACAGCCCGGCTCCCACCACTGCCGGCAACGGAGCGCGCTACAAGCTGGGCGCCATCGAGGGTAAGCCCGACGTCTCCACGAAGAACGCGTGCTACATCTCGCGCACGGTGAAGGCCTGGGAGAAGACCGACGAGTACAAGAACCGGGTCGCAGCCGGCGAGAAGGACCCCAAGCCGCTCATGCCCTGGTTCGCCAACGGCGCGGCCTCTGACAGCCAAGCGCTGCTCTCCATCGTGAACAAGTATCCCTACCAGGCTAAGATACTCACCTCCTTCATGTGCAACACGATCCAGGCCACGCCGGGCGCCATGCGCGACGAGGTCGTGGAGCGCCTGTGCGACCCCGAGGTGCTGCCGCTGCATATCGTGTGCGACGTGTTCGTAGGCGAGCACGCCCAGTACGCCGACTACATCGTGCCCGACGTCACCCCCTACGAGAGCTTCGGCCTGCCCACTACGGGCACCACGTTCACCGGCTACGGCACCACCGTGCGCTGGCAGGTGAAGGAGCCGGAGAGCATGAAGCTGGACGACGGCCGCCATGCCAGCTGGGAAACCTTCCTGGCCGACGTGGCCGAGGCGTGCGGCCTGCCCGGATGGGGCGAGGGCGCCATCAAAGACGTGGACGGCAAGGCGTGGCCGCTGCGCGACGCCGCCGACTTCTATCTGAAGGCGGTTGCGAACCTGGCCTACGCCGAGGAGCCGGTGGCCGACATCGACGCGCGGGAAGCGCAGCTCCAGGGCCTCGACGAGCTGCCCGACAGCTTCAAGGCAGCCGTATCCGACGAGGAGTGGCCCAAGGTGCAGAACGTGCTGTCGCGCGGCGGGCGCTACTGGCCCATGTCCTACGTGCACGACGCCGACGGCCGTCGCAGCCGCGGGTACAAGGACGAGAACCAGGCATATTTCTACAGCGAGAAACGCGCGACGAACAAGAACTGCTACTCGGGCAAGCAGCTGCCCGGCACGCTGCGCTACAACCCCGAGACGTTCACCGACCTCTCTCCCATGGAGGACCACTTCTCGCGCGAGGAGTACCCGTTCGGCGCCTCGGAGCACAAGCCGCGCTTCCGCTCCATCTCCATGCTGTCGAACAGCCCGGTCATGCGCGACCTGTGCAGCCACAACTACATCGAGCTCAACCGTGAGGACGCGGCCGAGCTGGGCATCAAGGACGGCGACAAGGTGCGCGCCATCACGCCGCTCGGCGACGTGAGCGAGGGCATCGCCATGGTGCGCGCGGGTCAGACGAAAGGCGCGTTCGCGCTGGCGTTCGGCTACGAGCACCAGAACTACGGCGCCCAGGATATCGAGGTGGACGGCCAAACCACCAAGGGCGACCCGGCCATCGCCGCGGGCGTGCGCATCCACCAGATGCTCGATCCCACGGTCACGGGCGTCACCGGCGACGACGTCATCAGCATCATCGCGGAGAACGACGCGGCCTCGCCCGGCCGTTGCGGCGGCATGTTCAAAATCGAGAAGGCATGAAGGGGGTAAGCGATCATGAGTGAGAGAAAGCTTGGCATGCTGATTGACCTATCCCTGTGCATCGGCTGCAACGCGTGCACCGTGGCCTGCAAGCGCGAGAACGACGTGCCCCTGGGCGCGTTCAACACCTGGATCGAGAGCTTCGACGTGGAGCGGCCCGACGGGCGCATCGCCCGGGCGAACGTTCCCAAGCAGTGCAACCACTGCGCCGACGCGCCCTGCGTGCGGGTGTGCCCCACGGGCGCGAGCTACCGCGCTGAGGACGGCACGGTGCAGATCGACCAGGACAAGTGCATAGGGTGCAAGTACTGCATGGCGGCGTGCCCGTACCAGGTGCGCTACCAGGTGGAGTCCGGCGAGGTGCAGAAGTGCACGTTCTGCCACCACCGCACGAGCGTCGGCTTGCTGCCGGCCTGCGTGGGCACGTGCGTGGGCTACGCCCGCACCTTCGGCGACCTGAACGACCCGGAGAGCGACATCGCGAAGCGCCTGGCCGAGGCGGACGGCGGCGACGTCCTGTACGAGGATCTGGGGCTCAACCCCTCGCTGTACTATATCGGACTCAAGGAAACCGAGGCCATGCCGGTCGCGTCCGCCATCCACCGCGGCGGCAACGTCATGAAGCCGTACGAGGGGTGATCGAGATGGTTTGGGATGCATTCATAGCAATTTACCTGTTCCTGGCCGGTTTGGGCGCGGGGGCGTTCGTCTTAGGCGCGCTCACGAACTGGGCGAAGAAGCCGGCGGCGCGCATGAAGAGGATCGCGTTCATCATCGCGCCGGTGGCCGTGGCCGTGGGCACGCTCGTGCTGGTGATCGACGCGAAGGCCGGGTTCGCCAACCCGCTGCGCTTCTTCATGCTGGTGTCCAACCTGAACTCCGTCATGGCCTGGGGCGTCATCATCTTGAGCGTGTTCTTGGCGGTGAGCATCGTCGACTTGGTGCTGCTGCTGGTGAAGAAGCGCACCCCGAAGGCGCTCGACATCGCAGGCATGGTGCTGGCCGTGTGCGTGGCCGCCTACACCGGCGTGCTGCTGGGCGACGCGGGCCTCGCGTTCCCGCTGTGGAACATGGCCGTGCTGCCGGTGCTGTTCGTGGTGTCGGCCGCCTCGACGGGCATCGCCGCGGTGCTGCTGGCCACGCGCATCGCGGCCCCCGAGGAGGCCGGCGCGCTGCCGCTGCTCTCCAAGGCCGGGCTTGTCCTGCCGGTGCTCGAGCTGGTGCTGGTGGCGGTGCTGCTGGGCGTGACGGCCGGCACGTCGGGATCGGGCGCCGCCGCCGGCGCCGCCTCGGTGGCGAGCCTCGTGTCCGGCGCCTACGCCGTGCCGTTCTGGCTCGGGTTCGTGGGAGTGGGCCTGGTGCTGCCGTTCGCGCTGGAGCTCGCGGCGCACCGCGGCGCCCGGGCGCCGAAGGCAGCCGCGGCCGCCGGCGATGCGGCGCCGGGCGCCGGCCCTGACGGCTCCGCCGCCGCGGCGGCGGGCTCGGGCAGGGCGCTCGCCCTCGTGGGCGAGGCCGGCGTTCTCGTGGGCGGCTTCATGCTGCGCTACCTGGTGATTATGGCGGCGCTGGCAGTCGTGTTCGCCTAGCGTATGCTATGCTGGGGGACGGGGGTCTGCGGGCCCTCGTCCCCGCCTGGCTTGCCCGGCGCGGCAGCCGGACGCTCGGGAGGGCGCCCGGCTGCCGCGCCAGACAGACTTGTTTTCCTATTGGAGCAATGGAGGTACTTCCCATGGACGATGCAGCGCCCCTTTCGCCCGAAGAGCTGCAAGGCTTCGCCGTCATCGCCGAGGCCTGCGCCGAGGCGTTCCTGAACGAGCCCTCCGCGCGGATCGTGGACGACGTGGCCCGCGTGGCGCGGGCGCTCGGCGACGGCCGCCTCGACGGCGTCGTTGCCGACGAGGCGCTGCGGCAGCGCTACAGCGAGCGCTTCTTCGTGCCGACGGGCCCGCTCTACGTGCCGCTCTCCGAGTGCAGCGTGCGCGGCGCGGCCGAGGAGGAGGGCCGCGTGCGGTACGCGCCCGTCTCGGGCGCCCGGGCCGACCACGTGCTGAGGTGCTACCGGGCCGTCGGCTTCGACTACCGGGCGCTCGCGGGCTTCGGCCCGGCCGTGGGCAGCCTGCGCCCCGACTCGCTGGCCGCCGAGCTCGCGTTCATGGCGTTTTTGGCTCGCGCGGCCGCCGAAGCGGCGGGGGAGGACCCGGCGGCGTCCGAGCGCGCGTCGGAGCTGCTGCGCCAGTTCGCCCGCGAGCATGCGAACGCGTGGCTGCCGAGGGCCGCCCGCCTGCTGGCTGCCGGCGACGACGACCTCTACGCCCGCACGGCCGCTTTGGCCGCGGATGCGGTGGGGTCGATCGCCGAGTAGGCCGTCCCTCGCGAAAGGATCCCTGCCGGCGGCTCGCCGCGTGATGGCAGGTAGCCAAGGGGAAGGGAGCTCAGTCCTCGTTGGCGCTGCGGGCATTGCGCGCGAGCACCATGAGCTCCTGCTGGGAATGCACGCCGCACTTCGCGAAGATGCTGCGCACGTGCGTGCTCACCGTGTTGATGGACACCACGAGCTCGTCGCGGATGAACGGCCTGCTGCGGCCTTCCAGCAGCAGCACGGCTACGTCCGTCTCGCGATTCGTGAGTCCGTAGGCCGCCTGCAGCGTCCGAGCTTCTTGCAGGCAGGGCGGCGCGTCCGGCCTGCCTGCGCCGGATGTGCCCTCAAGGGGGTCTGAACCCTGCGTCGCATGCCTCTCGCTCGGGCGGCTGAACACCCAAGTGGGATTGAACCCAGTGACCATAGCAGCGAATATGACGGCGGCCATGAGCCCGATGGACACCTGCATCATGCCGTGCTCGTCCATCGATCCCATCACGTACAGCCCGATGATGCAGCCGGCAAAGATGCCGATCCCCTCGGCCAGCGCATAGGTGCCGAACAGCCGCAGCGCGCCGCCGTTCGAGCGGTGCAGGTGCTTGCAGATGCCTATCCAGCAGCCGAACTGCACGCCGAACATGCCCAGGAAGTTGATGGCGTAGGCCAGCATGCGCAGCTCGGGATTGCCGTAGTCGGCGAACAGGGGCAGATAGCTCAGCATGAACAACGGCAGACTCCAGCGGTAAGCCAGCGAGATGTTCAGGTAACGCGACATCCTCAGGCACAGCAGGAACATGACGAGCGAGAGCACGCAGGCGAACGAGAAGGGCAGCAGGTAGTGTGTGAAGCGGTCGCCGGTGAGCTCGGGCGTGGAGATGATGCGGAAGAAGGCCACCTGCACCCACGACACCACCACGAGCACTGCGAACGAGAGCAGACCCTGCCGCCCGTCCGTCCACGGAGCATCCCGCCGCGCCGTGCAGGCCGGCGCGGCCGAGTCCGCGCGCTCGCGCACCGCGAAGAATGCCGAGGCGGCTATCATGACGGCAAGCGCTATGAAGAAGGGCTCGTGCCCCTGTTTCGTCAGCAGCAGCACGAAGTACAGCGCGAAGGCGAGCGTGAACGAAAGCGGCACGGCGAACTCCGTGTACGCCTCGTCGTAGGAACCGAGCCGTGCGCCCCACAGCGCCACGAACAGTGCGATGGCGAGGCCGGTGAGCGCACCTCCCACAGGGTAGAGCTGCCAGAATAGGCCGGGAAAGTCGGCCCAGGCCACCATGGTAACGTAGTTGCCCGCCACGGCGCACAGGAGCGCCAGCACCCCGACCGTGCGGCCGTGCAGCAGCCGGTCGGGCGCCGGGTGGAACCGAGCTGCCACGATCCCCGCCAGGCCTCCGAGCGCCTCGAACAGTCCGCTGACCATCCACACGTGCTCCAGATTGTACACGGTTGTCACGCCGACGGGCGAATTCTCGTAACTCGCCAGGCCGCAGCCGAACAGGCTGCAGAACACCCAAGCGAGAAAGAGCGCGAAACCGAGGGTCTCACGCAAGTAGAGCGATTTGTAGCGGACGCAGTATTCTCTCATGTTTCCTCCCGGCGAAGATTATAGGGCACCGGCCCCGGTGCCCTGACGGGAACCATTGTCTGACAATGAGGGTAATGATTGTCTGAACAGGTGCGATGTAAATATCACTCGATCAGGTGAGGCAGAAAACACGGCTTGTCCGCATCAATATCCCTCGACTAGGTGATGTGCCCGCTTTTCTGCTCTCCTAGAATCTGCGCTTGGAAAACCCCGAATATCTTAGGAGGAGGAAGAATGGGGGAAATGAACATAGATCGACGCACGTTCGTCGGGGCGATGGGTGCGCTTGGCGCGCTCTCGCTCGCAGGCGTGGGCCTAGGATCGCAGGCTTCGGCAGCCATCGCGGCAGACACCGCGTTTCCGGCACCGGCAACCGGTAAGCCCATCGAGGCAAAGGTTGATCCCAAGACCGGCGACGTGGCTGTCAATGAGGACGTTATCGTGCGCTACTCGGGTTGCGTGGGCTGCTACAGCTCGTGTGGCAACCGCGTGAAGCTCGATCGTGCCACCGGGCGCGTGCTGGGTGTGGGTGGCAACCCTTACAACCCTGCGTGCGCGTATCCGTACTTGAATCACGAGGAGCCGCTCGAGGAAGCGTACCGCTCGATGAGCTACGCACACGGCAAGGGTAACCAACTGCACGGCACTGTGTGCGGCCGCGGCAACGGCACGCTCGACGCCGTGAGCCAGCCCGACCGTATCACCGTGCCGCTCAAGCGCGCCGGTGCCCGCGGTGAGGGCAAATGGAAGGCCATCGGCTGGGACCAGCTTATTAAAGAAGTTACGGAGGGCGGCAAGCTGTTCGCCGAGATTGGTGAGGATCGCGACATCGAGGGCTTCAAGGCTCTCTGCGATACCAAGACGCCCATGAACCCCGAACAGCCCGACCTCGGCCCCGTGTCGAACCAGCTTGTCATGCTCGGCGGTCGCGCCGACGGCCGCGGTGCGTTCAGCAGCCGCTTTGCCGCCACGTTCGGCACGCTCAACCAGTACGGCCACGTGTCGAGCTGCGCTGGTGCCAACGGGGCCGGATCGCTTCTGCAAGAAGCCGTGAACACTATGATGCCCGACCCGGAAGAGGCCGAGTACGCGCTGTGGTTCGGTGGCTTCCCTGGTGCGAGTGGCATCAACTTCCAGAGCTCGGCCAAGCGCACCACGAAAAACCTTGCTGCCGGCAAGCTCAAGATCGACGTCATCGATCCCACGCTTGCAAACGGTGCGGTCACGCCCACCATTCCCGGCATCAACTGGGTGCCTATCAAGCCGGCCACGAACGGCGCGTTCGCCTCGGCCCTCACGCGCAGCATTATCGACAACAAGCGCCACAACGCGCAGTTCCTCGCGTTCCCGAACCAGGAGGCGGCGGTGGCGGGTGGCTACGCGTCGCACACGAACGCCAGCTACTTGGTTATCGTGGACGAGTCCCATCCGAACTTCCGCAAGCTCATGCGCGCGGCGGACGCCGGCATTGAGGTGCCGGACGTCAAGGATAAGACCGGCAAGCCTGTCGAGCAGTACGTGGTCATCGACGCAGCCACGAACGCGCCCAGCGCGCATTCGCAGAGCGCCGCGGGCGTGCTCGAGTACGAGGGCGAGGTCAACGGCGTGAAGGTGCGCACGGGCTTCCTCATGTTCAAAGACACGGTGAGCGCCTACACCATGGACGAGTACGCCGAGATCACGGGCATCCCGGTAGATGAGCTTGAGCGCATCGCGTACGAGTACACCGACCATGGCGTGAAGACGAGCATCTGGGCCAACGGCGGCTCCTGCATCGCGGTCAACGGTTTGGACGCCTCCATGGGCACGGTGGCACTGCGCGCCCTCATCGGATCGAACCAGATGACCGGCGGCAACGTGCCGTACAGCATGACGCCCGTGGCCATGGGCAACGGCGCCCGCTACAAGCTGGGCGACATTGCGGGCAAGCCCGACGTGTCGGCCAAGAACGCCGCCGCCATCTCCCGTACCGGTAAGGCGTGGGAGACCACGGCCGAGTACAAGAATCGCGTGGCGGCCGGCGAGAAGGATCCCACCCCTGCGCTGCCTTGGTATCCCAACGCGCCGCTTTCCGACGCACAGACGCTCATGTCTATCGTCAACCGCTATCCCTATCAGGCGAAGATCCTCACCACGTGGATGAACAACGTGCTGCAGGCCACGCCGGGTGCCATGCGCGACGAAGTGATCGAGCGCTTCAAGGACCCGGAGTACGTGCCGCTGCACATCGCATGCGACCTGGTGGTGGGCGAGGGCACTCAGTACGCCGACTACATCGTGCCCGATGTGAGCCAGTACGAGAGCTTCGGCGTGCCCCAGGTGGGCACCGCCTTCACCGGCTACGGCTCCACGGTGCGCTGGCAGGTGAAGGTGCCTGAGAGCATCGAGTTGGCCGACGGACGCCATGCCAGCTGGGAGGCATTCCTCACAGATGTGGCCAAGGCATGCGAGCTGCCCGGTTGGGGAGAGGGCGCTATCAAGGATGTCGACGGCAACGCCTGGCCGCTCAACGACGCGTGTGACTATTACTTGAAAGCGGTGGCGAACCTTGCCTACGGCGAGACGCCGGTGGAGGACCTCTCCGCCGAGGAAGCGCGCCTGCAGGGCCTCGACGAGCTGCCCGAGGCGTTTTCGGCCGCAGTGTCGGAGGCGGAGTGGCCGAAGGTGCAGAGCGTGCTCTCGCGCGGCGGGCGCTACTGGCCCATGTCCTATATCTACGGCGACGGTGGCCGTAGCAAGTGGTACAAGGACAACTACTGTGCCTTCGTGTACAGCGAGAAGCGCGCGCTGACGAAGAACTGCTATTCCGGCGAGCGTCTGCCCGGCACGCTGCACTACCGTCCCCAGACGTTCAGCGACCTGTCGCGCATGACCGACCGGTTCTCGACCGAGGAATTCCCCTTCACGGCCTCTGAGCACAAGCCCCGTTTCCGCTCGGTGTCGATGCTGGCGAACAGCCCCATCATGCGCGATTTGTGCGATCACAACTACGTTGAGATCAACGAGGAGGACGCCGCCGCCCTCGGCATTGCCGACGGCGACACGGTGAAGATCACGAACCCCTTGGGAGATGTGAGCACGGGCGAGGCCATGGTGCGCGCTGGTCAGGTGAAGGGCGCGTTCAGCTCGTCGTTTGGCTACGGGCACCGAGCCTACGGCGCCCAGGATGTCGAGGTGGATGGCACGCTGGTGAAGGGCAATCCCGCCATCGCCACCGGCACCTTCGTCACCACGATGCTTGACCCCACCGTCACGGTGGACGGCGTGATGGGCATCATCGCCGACAACGACGCCTCGTGCCCCGGGCGCTCCGGCGGCATGTTCAAGATCGAGAAAGCGTAAGGAGGACCTACCATGAGCAAACAGAGATTGGGCATGGTCGTTGACCTCGCGCTCTGCATCGGCTGCAATGCGTGCGCGGTGGCCTGCAAGCAGGAGAACGACGTACCCCTCACCAAATTCAACACGTGGGTGGAGAGCTGGGATGTTGACGACGGCGGACGCATCAGCCGCGCCAATTTGCCCAAGCTGTGCAACCACTGCGAGAACCCGGCGTGCGTGAGCGTGTGCCCGACCGGCGCCAGCTACGTTGCCGACGACGGCACGGTGCAGATCGACGTGAGCAAGTGCATCGGCTGCAAATACTGCATGGCCGCCTGTCCCTTCGGCGTGCGCTACACCAACGACGAGACGGGCGATGTGCACAAGTGCACGTTCTGCCACCACCGCACGGCAAACGGCCTGCTGCCCGCTTGCGCAGGAACGTGCGTCACCCACGCGCGCCTGTTCGGCGACTTGAACGATCCGGAGAGCGACGTATCCAAACGGCTTGCCGAGGCGGACGACGCCCAGGTGCTCTTCGCCGATATGGGCATGAACCCGTCGGTACACTACCTGGGCTTGGACAAGATGATGGGCATGGAGCGCGTGAGCGCCGTGCATAAGGGCGGCAACGTGAAGACGCCCTACGAGGGGAGGCAGTAAATGGTTTGGGACGGCATAGTCGCCTGCGACTTGTTCTTCGCCGGCATGGGCGCGTGGACGTTCGTGTTCGCGGTGCTGGCTGCAGGCAGGGATGATGCGTCGAGGAAAGCAAAGCTCGCGGGCGTGGCGGTGGCGTTCGTCGCCGTGGCGCTCGGCGCGCTCATCTTGGCGGTCGACGCGCGCGGGGGTCTGTTGAACCCGCTGCGCTACTTCAACCTGCTGGGCAACTTCGGGTCTGTCATGACCTGGGGCGTGGTGCTCATCAGCCTGTTTTTGGTGGGTGCGTTCGTCTGTGGCGTGCTGCTGGTGCTGAAGCGCAACGTGCCGCGCGCGCTGGAGGTGGTGACGGCCGTGTTGGGCGTGGGCGTGTCGCTGTACACGGGCGTGCTCCTGAGCACCGCGCCGGCGTTCCCGCTGTGGAACCTGGCCGTGCTGCCGGTGGCGTTCGTGGTGTCGGCAGCCTACACGGGCTACGCCGCCTACGCGCTGGCAGCTCGCTTTACGCTGCCGAGCGGCACGGCGCTGCCTGCTTGGACGGGCAAGGTGGCGCTCGTCCTGCCCGTGCTCGAGGTAGTGGCGCTTGTGGCGCTTCTGGTGGTGGTGTCCGCTACGACGGGCAGTGCGGCTCCGTACGCGATCCAGTCGGTAGCGAACCTACTCACCGGCAGCAATGCCGTCGTGTTCTGGGGCGGGGTCGTGGCTGTGGGCCTCGCGGCGCCGTTTGCCCTGGCCCTCGTGCGTACCCGCAAGGGCGAGGCGGCTCCCAGCTGGTTTGGCGTCGCCGAGGCCGTGTGCATCCTGACGGGCGGTTTCGCATTCCGCTACGCCGTCATCATGGCTGCCGTGCCGATGTTCGCCTAGGGAGGCGGCTGGAATATGGCTGACCCGATGCCGATCATGAAGGATGCTCCGAAGGCGCGCTCGCCCGAAGAGCTGCGAGGCTTCGCCGTCGTCGCCGAGGCCTGCGCCGAGGCGTTCCTGAACGAGCCCTCCGCGCGGATCGTGGACGACGTGGCCCGCGTGGCGCGGGCGCTCGGCGACGGCCGCCTCGACGGCGTCGTTGCCGACGAGGCGCTGCGGCAGCGCTACAGCGAGCGCTTCTTCGTGCCGACGGGCCCGCTCTACGTGCCGCTCTCCGAGTGCAGCGTGCGCGGCGCGGCCGAGGAGGAGGGCCGCGTGCGGTACGCGCCCGTCTCGGGCGCCCGGGCCGACCACGTGCTGAGGTGCTACCGGGCCGTCGGCTTCGACTACCGGGCGCTCGCGGGCTTCGGCCCGGCCGTGGGCAGCCTGCGCCCCGACTCGCTGGCCGCCGAGCTCGCGTTCATGGCGTTTTTGGCTCGCGCGGCCGCCGAAGCGGCGGGGGAGGACCCGGCGGCGTCCGAGCGCGCGTCGGAGCTGCTGCGCCAGTTCGCCCGCGAGCATGCGAACGCGTGGCTGCCGAGGGCCGCCCGCCTGCTGGCTGCCGGCGCCGACGACCTCTACGCCCGCACGGCCGCTTTGGCCGCGGATGCGGTGGGGTCGATCGGGGCATAATGGTGCTCTGCGCAGCTGCGGGTCGCCGATGCTAGAAGGTGCCGATCAACAGGCGCGGGGCCGGCGGCCCCGCGCTTGCTTCCTTTTTGCGAAACTGCATATTTCTTGCCGAAACACCGAAAATAATGCAAATCGCGCTCATAATCCCTGCAAAAGTCGTATACTAATCCTCGACCTTTAAGGCGGTACGGAGAGACCGACAAGGTGCGCAGCATAGCTTTCCCAGGATAACGTGCGCCTTTGTCCCCGACGAAGGCGTTTTTTCGTATATGCTGCCCGAGCGGAAGGATGATTTTGAGCGAGATAGCGAACAAGCTCTTGGAGGGAACGTCGAAGCCCGCGCCCCGGCCGGCGGCGCTCGTGCTGGAGGACGGCGCGGTGTTCCGCGGCACGGCGTGCGGCGCGCCCGGCGAGGTGTACGGCGAGATCTGCTTCAACACGTCGCTCGAGGGCTACCTCGAGGTGATAACCGACCCGTCCTACGCCGGCCAGATAATCACCATGACGTATCCGCAGATCGGCAACTACGGCGTGAACCCCGATGACGCCCAGGCGGGAGAGCCCGCGCTGCGCGGCCTCGTGGTGCGCGACATGTGCGCGGTGCCGTCGAACTGGCGCAGCGCGCAGAGCCTGCCCGACTACCTGCGCGAGCACGGCGTCGTGGCCGTGGAGGGCGTGGACACCCGCGCGCTCGTGCGCCACGTGCGCGACCATGGCGCCCAGCGCGCGGTGCTCTCGACCGTCGACGTGGACGAGGCGAGCCTCTTGGCGAAGGTGCGAGCGAGCGAGCCCCTCGTGGGGCAGAACCTCGCCGCCACGGTGTCGTGCGCGGAGCCGTACGCCGTGGGCGCGGGCGACCTGCCCGCGAGCCATGCGTTCGCCGTCGTGCCGGCCGCGTCCGCGCGCCACCGCGTGGTCGCCTACGACTGCGGCGCGAAGCGCTCCATCCTCCAGAACCTCGTGCGCTCGGGCTACGAGCTCACGGTCGTGCCGTGGGACACGCCGGCGGAAGAGGTGCTGGCCATGGAACCCGACGGCGTGTTCCTGTCGAACGGCCCCGGTGACCCCGAGGCCGTGGAGGGCACGTACTCCCAGGTGGAGAAGTTGCTGGGAGAGGTGCCCGTGTTCGGCATCTGCCTTGGGCACCAGATGATCGCGAAGGCCGCCGGCGCCGGGATCGAGAAGCTCAAGTTCGGCCACCGCGGCGGCAACCATCCCGTGATGAACCTGCTCACGGGCCGCGTGGAGATCACGGCGCAGAACCACGGCTTCGGCCTTCTGTTCCCCAGCCTGGGCGCGCTCGTGCCGGAGCTCTCGGGCGGCTTCAAGGGCCACGAGGACGACCTGCGCTTCTGGGCGCGCTCCGGCATCGCGCCGGTCGTGGACAACGAGCGCTTCGGCCGCATCCGCCTCACGCACGTGAACCTCAACGACGGCACGGCCGAGGGCGTCGCCTTCCTCGACATCCCCGCGTTCAGCGTGCAGTACCATCCCGAGGCCTCGCCCGGGCCCACAGACGCGCACTACCTGTTCACCGCCTTCGGCCGCCTGATGGACGGCCGCGAGGACTACCTGGACATCGATATCGCCGCCGACCGCCTGGCCGGCTGGACGTTCGGCGAGCAGGCTGCCACCGTGGCGGGGGCGGAAGGAGGCTCCCATGCCTAAGCGCACCGACATCGACACTATCCTCGTCATCGGGTCCGGCCCCATCGTCATCGGGCAGGCGTGCGAGTTCGACTACTCGGGCGCGCAGGCCTGCAAGGTGCTGAAGGCCGACGGCTACCGCGTGGTGCTCGTGAACAGCAACCCCGCCACCATCATGACCGACCCGGGCCTGGCCGACCGCACCTACGTGGAGCCCATCACGCCCGAGTTCGTGGAGCAGGTCATCGCCAAGGAGCGCCCCGACGCGCTTTTGCCCACGCTCGGCGGCCAGACCGGCCTCAACACGGCCGTCGACCTCGCGCGTGCCGGCGTGCTGGAGAAGTACGGCGTTGAGATGATCGGCTGCGACCTGGCCGCCATCGAGCGCGGCGAGGACCGCAAGCTCTTCAACGAGTGCATGGCGGAGCTCGGCATCGAGACGTCGCGCTCGGGCTACGCCTACTCCCTTGCCGACGCCGAGGCCATCGTGGCCGAGCTCGGCTACCCCGTGGTGCTGCGCCCCTCGTTCACGCTCGGCGGCGCGGGCGGCGGCATCGCGCACGATCCGGCCGAGCTGCACGAGATCGTGGGCCAGGGCCTGGAGCTGTCGCCGGCCGGCGAGGTGCTCGTGGAGGAGAGCATCGAGGGCTGGAAGGAATACGAGATGGAGGTCATGCGCGACCATGCCGGCAACGGCATCATCGTGTGCTCCATCGAGAACTTCGACGCTATGGGCGTGCACACGGGCGACTCCATCACGGTGGCCCCCGCGCAGACGCTCTCCGACGTGGAGTACCAGCGCATGCGCGCCGCGTCGCTCGCCATCCTGGAGAAGATCGGCGTGGAGACCGGCGGCTCCAACGTGCAGTTCGCCGTCAACCCCGACAACGGGCGCATGATCGTGATCGAGATGAATCCCCGCGTGTCGCGCTCCTCGGCGCTCGCGTCGAAGGCCACCGGGTTCCCCATCGCGAAGGCGGCGGCGAAGCTGGCCGTGGGCTACACGCTCGACGAGATCGTGAACGACATCACGAAGGCCACCCCGGCGTGCTTCGAGCCGTCAATCGACTACTGCGTGGTGAAGGTTCCCCGCTTCGCGTTCGAGAAGTTCCAGGGCACCGACGACACGCTGTCCACGCGCATGAAGGCCGTGGGCGAGGTCATGGCCATCGGCCGCACGTTCGAGGAGGCGCTCGGCAAGGCCATGCGCTCGCTCGAGAACGGCCGTGCGGGCCTGGGCGCGGACGGGAAGGACGCGGGCCTGCCGGACGGCGAGGCGTTCGACGACCTCGTGGCGCGTCCCACGGCCGACCGCGTGTTCTACCTGGCCGAGGCGCTGCGCCGCGGCTGGACGGTGGAGCGCGTGTGCGCGGCCACCGGCATCGACCCCTTCTTCATTGCGCGCATGGCCGACATCGTGCGCGTGCAGGAGAACCTGCGCGGCATGCACCTCGACGAGCTGGATGCCGACGCGTTCCGCCTGCTCAAGCGCATGGGCCTCTCCGACGCGCAGATCGCGCACCTCACGGGCTCCGACGAGCTCACCGTGCGCACGTGCCGGAAGCTTCTGGGCGTGAGGCCGGCGTTCAAGACCGTCGACACCTGCGCGGCCGAGTTCCCTAGCTCCACGGCCTACCACTACAAAACCTACGACGCCGACGAGACCGAGGTCGCGCCGAAGACGCGCAAGCGCGCGATGATCCTGGGAGCCGGCCCGAACCGCATCGGCCAGGGCATCGAGTTCGACTACTGCTGCGTGCATGCGAGCTACGCGCTTGCCGAGGCCGGCTTCGAGACCATCATGGTGAACTGCAACCCCGAGACCGTGTCCACTGACTACGACACGTCCGACAAGCTCTACTTCGAGCCGCTCACGTTCGAGGACGTCATGGACATCGTGGACGTCGAGCGCCCGGACGGCGTGGTGGTCACGCTGGGCGGTCAGACGCCGCTCAAGCTGGCGAACGCGCTCGCGGAGGCGGGGGTACCCATCATGGGGACCTCGCCGGAGGCGATCGACCTGGCCGAGGACCGCGACCGCTTCAGCGCCATCCTCGACGAGATGGCCATCACCTACCCGGCCGCCGGCATGGCCTCCACCTACCAGGAGGCCTGCGTCGTGGCCGACCAGATAGGGTTCCCCCTGCTCGTGCGCCCCAGCTACGTGCTGGGCGGGCGCGGCATGGGCATCGTCTACGACGGCGCGCAGCTGGAGAAGTACATGGCCGAGGCCGCGAAGATATCGCCCGACCACCCGGTGTACCTCGACCGCTTCCTCGAGGGGGCGGTGGAGGTGGACCTCGACGCGCTCTGCGACGGCGAGGCGGTGTACGTGGGCGGCGTGCTCGAGCACATCGAGATGGCCGGCATCCACTCGGGCGACTCGGCCTGCTGCACGCCGCCGTTCGCGCTGTCGGAGGCGCTGGTGTCGCAGCTGCGAAGCGTCGCGCGCGACCTGGCGCTGCGCCTGGGCGTGGTGGGCCTCATCAACATCCAGTTCGCCATCAAGGACCAGGTCATCTACATCATCGAGGCCAACCCGCGCGCCAGCCGCACCGTGCCGTTCGTGTCCAAGGCCACCGGCGTGCCGCTGGCGAAGATGGCCGCGCGCATCATGGCGGGCGAGAGGATCGCCGACCTGGGCCTGCCTCCCGACGACCGGCGCCTCGAGCACTACAGCGTGAAGGAGGCCGTCATGCCCTTCGGCCGCTTCCCCGGCGCGGACACGGTGCTCGGCCCCGAGATGAAGTCCACCGGCGAGGTCATGGGCATCGCCGGCAACTTCCCGGCCGCGTTCGCGAAGACGCAGCTGGCCATCAGCTACGCGCTGCCCGAGGGCGGCACCGTGTTCATCAGCGTGTGCGACCGCGACAAGCGCGCCATCGTGTCCATCGCGCGCGACATCGTGCGCCTGGGCTTCAAGGTGGTGGCCACGGGAGGCACGGCCCGCGCCCTGCGCGCGGCGGGCGTGGACTGCGAGGAAGTGAAGAAGGTGCACGAGGGCGCCCCCAACGTGCTCGACCGCATCGCCGCCGGCGAGATAGCGCTCATGATCAACACGCCGTTCGGCCATGCCACGCGCGCCGACGGCTACGAGCTGCGCCTCGAGGCCGTGAAGCACGGCGTGACCCACGTCACGAACCTGGCCGGCGCCCAGGCCATGGTTGCCGGCATGGAGATGGCCCGCGCGAACGGCCTGTCCGTCGTGGCCCTGCAAGACCTGCCCCAGTGGGGGTAGGGAGACGCGGATGACCTAGTGCCGGCAGCTTCGCTCGTCAGCAGCTGCCGGCACCACGCATGGAGCTTGCCATACAGCACGATCGGTGATAAGATATCTATAAAGATATCTTTAGAAAGGTGCGTGGATGTCAAGGATCGCCGACAAGGTAACGCAGCTTTGCGCCTGGGGCACGTCGCGTGCCGTCCGCATTCCCAAGGACATGTGCGAGCGCATGGGGATCGATGTGGGCGCGCGCTTGACGATGAGCCTCGGACATGACGAGCGCGGCTCGTTCATGCTCGTTCGTCCCGAGGAAGCCGAGCATCGCGCCTATCGAGATATCCCCTATGTTTCCATGGACGAGCTTTTTGCGGGACACACGGGGGACTACCAACCAGGGGAATGCGATTGGGGCAAGGACTTGGGCGCCGAGGTGATTCCGTGATCCTCGAGCAAGGCGATGTCATCATGGTCGATTTCAACCCGTCGATCGGCCATGAGCCGGCAAAGATCCGTCCAGCTGTTGTGGTGAGCGGTTACGGTTTCAATTCGCGTGCGAACCTGGTTGCCGTCGTGCCGACAACCACCAAGGACAACGGGTACCCGCTTCATTTGCCTGCGAAGTGCTCAGGGCGCTCAATAGGCTTCGCCTGCGTGGAGTTGTTGCGGACCATAGACGTAAGGCAACGCGGGTACGAGTACTTCGGATGCGCAGACGATGAAACCGTGCGCTCTATCCTCGCTTCCATTCGGGGAATGCTGGAGCTGCGTTAATCCTTAGCTGTTCAGGAACTCCGCGAGCAGGCGGTCGGGGTCTTCCAGGAAGCGGTGGAGGGCGTCCCATTCCATGGTCTGCTCGAGGCTTACGCGGCGCACCTCGTCCTCGAACTGGTAGATGACCGCCCCCGGCGCCGAGAGCAGGATGGGGGAGTGCGTGGCCACGACCAGCTGCGACCCCGCGTTGGCCAGCCGCACGATCTCGGCCAGAAGCGCCACCTGCCCCAGCTGCGAGAGCCCCGTCTCGGGCTCGTCGAGCACGTAGAAGCCTTCGCCGCCGAAGCGGCGCGACACGAGCGCGAGGATGCCCTCGCCGTGCGAGCGGGCGTGCAGCGACCGTCCGCCGAAGTAGCGTTGGTCGTCCTCGAGCGCGTCCATCTCCGATATGAGATTGAACAGCGTGTCGGAGCGCACGAGGAAGCTGTCGCGCGGCCGGCAGATGCCCTTGAGCAGGCGCACGTGGTCGCAGAGCTCAGAATGGCCGTCGTGCACGGAGAACGTGTAGTTGCGCGAGCCGCCCTCGGGGTTGAGGCCGTAGGCGATGCCCATCGCCTCCAGCAGCGTCGACTTGCCCGTGCCGTTCTCGCCGCAGAAGAACGTGATGGGCTGTCCCAGGTCGAGCGCCCGCAGGCTCGCGATGGCCGGCACGTTGAACGGATAGACGCCCTTGTCGGGAACGTCCGCCCAGTCGATGGCGAGCGAGGTGACGAAGACGTTGTCGCGCATGGCGTGCTCCTCTCATCCGCTTATGTCTTTTCGCAAATGCTACTATAGCTCCAAAAGCGCCATCTCGCATGACGCGCGGATAGGCGGGAGGATAGGGAATGAGCGGCATCGAAGTTGAACGGCTCGCAGCGGACGATGATCTGGCAGCGGTGGCGCGCGTGTACGTGCGCAGCTGGCGGCACGCCTACTGGGGCATCGTGCCGCAGGACTTTCTCGACACGCTGTCTGAAGGGTTCTGGCAGCTGGGCCTTGAGCAGAGCGTCGATCGCACGTTCGTCGCCCGCGAAGGCGGCGAGATAGTCGGCGTGTGCACCTACGGGCCCGCCCGCGTCGAGGCGTTCGCGGGATGGGGCGAGGTCGTGTCGCTCTACGTGCAACCGGAGCGCATGGGGCGCGGCATCGGCTCGAAGCTGCTCGGTGCGGCGCTCGAGGCGCTCGCAACCGAGGGCTTCGAGGACGCCTATCTCTGGGTGCTCGCCGACAACGCGTCCGCGCGCGCCTTCTACGAGAAGCGCGGGTTCCAGCTGATCGAGCGCGAGAACGCCGTCGAAATCGCGGGCGAGCGCCTGCTCGAGGCCTGCTATGCGAAGGCGCTCGACTGAGCAGCCGCTCCTGCGCGTCACGACGCGTGCGGCTCGTCTACGCGCTTCATCAGGTAGGCGGCCACCTCGGGGAAGTCGCGCACGACGCGCATGAGCGTGTCGGCGGTGCGGTTCTGGAACACCGAGCCCCTCTCCCAGCGCACGACTGTCTTCGGCCCCGCTCCGATGAGCTTCTCGAACTTGGCCTGCGAGAGTCCCAGGGCCTGCCGGAGCTCCCTCACCTCGTCGCCCGAGAGCAGCCCGTTGTCGCGCTTGTACTGGTCGACCGCGCGCCGGTGGATGATGCCATCCATCCCTCCTTCGAGGTAGATTTCGCCGCAGCTGGCGCACAGGCAGTAGTCGGCATCGTCTACGACGATCTGCTCGCCTTTGACGTCCCACTCGATCGGTCCATGGATATCCATGATCTTGCCGCCACACACTGGGCACTTTGTCATCATTACCATGCGCAACCCCATTCCTTGCACGACATGAGCATGACGGTAGCTACGTCGCCTTCGACGATGAACTTCACGTATAAGCAGACGGAGACGCCATCTTCATTGTAGTCGCAGCAATACACGTCCGCCCAAGAGCCGTCGTCGCGTCTCGACTTGAGCGATTTCACGAACTCTTTTTCCTGAAGGGAAAGGATTATGCGTCGCGCGAGGATTGGGCTGAAACCGTGGTTTCGCAGCCAGGACGTGCTCTTCTTCGAAGCGCTGTACCGGCCCTCCCGGACCAACCGTTTCACCTCTGCGAGGTCGTAGCGCGGCTCCTTCCCTTTCATGGTAGCACCTTGCTACCATCTGCAGTATACGGAACGGGCACGCGAATTGCAAGAGGGCTGGGCATGTCGCCACCTCCCTGTCGAAGCACGGCTGTCCCCGAGAGGGTTAGGAGGTCGCTCCAGCCACCAATAGAACTTATGTACGTATTGTAATATGATTCGAACGATAAGGGAACATATGTTTGTGCATACTATTTGAATTCGAATGCGGACATACGCAGCGGACGACGGGGCTTGCTACACTTGGTTCGTCTCATTGTTTCATATGATTCCCTGACGAGGGCAGCCGTACCAGGATCGCAAAGACGGCGCGTTGCTTCACGGAAGGGAGTCTTCTCATGGCATGGATCGTTCTGGTGGCTTCGGGCGTCTTGGAGGCGGTGTGGGCCACCGCGCTCGGACGGGCGGAGGGGTTCACCAAACTCGCCCCGTCCCTCGTGTTCCTCGTCGCGCTCGTCATGAGCATGGCGGGGTTGTCGTACGCGGTCAAATCGCTGCCCACGGGCACGGCGTACGCCGTCTGGGTGGGCATCGGCGCCTCGCTCACGGTCGTCTACGGCATGCTCTCGGGAACCGAGCCCGTATCGGTGGCGAAGGTGCTGCTCATAGCAGGCCTCATCGCGTGCGTCGTCGGTCTGAAGCTCGTTCACGACGCGGGATGACATCGGGCGATCCTCCGCATTCCCGTCCCTGCGCGGGCATCCTCCTTTATACTGAAGCGAAAGGCGTGCCACACCACGACGAGCGAGGAGATTCGCCTTATGGACGACGAGCTGACGTTCTCAACCCGCGACGAGTTCAGGGCGTGGTTAGGCGATAACGGCGAGGCGAGCGGCGGCGTGTGGCTCGTGTTCGGCAAGTCCGGCGGCCCGAAGACGCTCAAGGCGTCCGAGGCGCTGGAGGAGGCGCTCTGCTTCGGCTGGATCGACGGGCGCATGCAGCGCATCGACGACGCGTCCTACCGCAAGTACTTCGCCCCGCGCCGCGCGAAGAGCGTGTGGTCTGAAAAGAACAAAGCGCTTGCGCGCGAGCTCGAGCGGCGCGGCCTCATGGCCGACGCGGGCAAGCGCGCCATCGAGGCGGCTAAGCGCAACGGCAGCTGGGACGCGAAGAAGGCCCCGGACGTCACCGAGGAGGACACGGCGGCCCTCGAGGCGATCATAGCCGGCCACGAGCCTGCGGCCTCGAACTTCCGCGCCATGTCGCCGTCGGTGCGGCGCACCTACACGCGCGCGTACTTCGACGCCAAGACCGACGCCGGCCGCGAGAAGCGCCTCGCCTGGATGCTCGACCGCCTCGAGCGCAACCTGAAGCCCATGTAGCAGGGCCGCGCCTTCATCGCGCGCCCTCCTTCAGGAACTCCACGATCTCGCACTCCTGCTCGGCGGTGAAGGCGCCCATGTGGGCGCGGCCTCTCATGAGGCGGCACGTGACGTTCGGGATGATGGCCTCGGCCTGCGGGAGGACGCGCGCGGCGGGGAAGAGGCGGTCGGCGTCGCCCGCCATCACGAGCGTCGGCGCCGTGCAGGCGGCCATGCGCTCGGGGTCGACGTCGGTGGGCATGCCGGCCTTCACCTTCGCATGGTCGATGGTGGCCCTCGCCGTAGCCAGCGTCTCGGCGTCGATGACGTCGGGCGCGCCGGCCATGGGCAGGAGCGTCTTCACGAACCACTCCTCCCGGCGCGTGAACAAATGCATGACCATTGGCCCCATCATGCTCATCGAGTGCCACACCGGCGCGTTCTTGATGCCGGAGGGAACGAACAGCACCGCGCGCTCCACCTTCTCGGGTGCGGCGCACATGAGCTTCGCCAGGATGCCCGCGCCGAACGAACCGCCGATGCAGCGCATGCGCGCGAACCCCAAGGCGTCGATCACCTGCGCGGCCCATTCGCCGTACGCGTAGCCGGAAGGCGGCAGGCACGTCTCATCGCTTTTGCCGGGGTGGCCGATGGTGTCCACCGCGAACACGCGGAAGTCGCCGCGCAGCAGGAGGGGGGACGTGATGAGGTTGTGCGCTGTCGTGGAGTTGCCGCCGTGGAACGAGAGCAGCGGGACCGCCTCCGGGTCGCCGGTGACCACCACGTGCGTGCGCCCGAACGCCGTGTCCACGTAGACGTCCTCGAATGGACAGCCGATGCGGGAGAGCTGCTCGTCGTACAGGTCGAGGACGGCTCGCTTGCCCTCGGCGCTCTTGTAGAGGGATTTCACGGCGCTCACGCCTCCTTCGACTTAGCCCTCGGAGGGCGGGCGGCCCCGCGCTTGACGGTCACGTCCAGCGCCGCGAGCGCGTCCAGCACTTCATGGGCGGCAGCGTCTGCCTGGGCTGCGTCCAAGCCGCGCTCATCCACCACCTCGCGCACGGCCGCCGCGTAGTCGCGCTTTTGCCGCTCGTTCAGCTCGGTCCAGTCCACGTGGGCGAACCCCTCGGCCATATCGTTGTCGAAGGGCAGCCGTCCCTGCGCCATGAGCACGGCGATGACGGGGTAGCCCGCGTAGCCCTGCCAGTAGGTGGCGTTGTCGTTCGAGGAGTAGGTTCCGCCGTCCTCGCTCCACGTCACCGTGTACGCCTTCGCGCCGTTCGACGAGGCCACCGTCGCGCGCCGATCCTCGCCGTCGAGCGACACGCGCCCGTCTGCCAGCGCGCTCCACGCCTCGAATACCTTCGCCAAAGGCGGCATCTTCTCCATCATCGCTCCCGTTCTCGCGTCGCCTGTCGATGGCAGTATACCCCTCGGCTTAGCGATCCGGCCAAGCCGATGGTAGATTGGCAAGCCGATTCGCCCGACGAGAGGGAAGGGCACCGCCTCGAACGGAACGTGAAGGTTGCCGTCATCGGATACGCAGGTTCTGGAAAATCCACGTTCGCCCGCAGGCTGGGCGATGCGCTCTGCATTCCGGTGCAGCATCTCGACCAGGTGTTCTACACTTCAAATTGGCAGGAGCGTGACAAAGGGGAGGCGCGGAACCTTGCCGAGGCGTTCCTCGACGCCAACGACGCCTGGGTCGTTGATGGGACTTATCATAGACTCTCTCTTGCGCGTAGGCTGGAGGCGGCGGACGTCATCGTGATCTTCGCTTCTCCACGTCGCACCTGCCTGCTTCAAGCGTGGCGTCGCTCCCGCCGCTATGCGCATCGCGTTCGCCCCGATATGGCTGACGGCTGCATTGAGCGGCTCGACGCGGAGTTCGTTCTTTGGCTGGTTTGGAAAGGTCGCACGCGATCGCGTCGAAAGCGTTTTGAGGAGATCTGCCGCGATTATGCGGAAAAAGCGGTCGTCGTGAAGAGCCGCGGCGAGTCGGAACAGCTTTTCCGTTGCCTCGCCGAATCGACGTCTTCGAACCGAGCCTGCGAAACGAGCCGGGAACCCATGGTCTTTTCCTTGGCATTTCGGCCTGTCAGATGCGTGCGGGCCCGCGCAGATGCTACAATCGGCCACCGAGAGACGAAGACGCGTCGCAGGCGGCAGGCCGGCGGCGACGGATCGAAAGGCAATAACGTGGCACTCGTCAACGAGCGGGCGCGCATCCTCGCCAACGGGGAAGTCGGCCCCAACCTATACCTCATGGAGCTCGCCTCCCCGCACATCGCGGCGGCCATCGAGCCGGGGCAGTTCGTGCACATGAAGGTGCCGAACATGGAGGCGCACATCCTGCGCCGCCCGTTCTCGGTGTACGCGCGCGACGCGGCCGCGGGAACGCTCGAGATCCTCTACCAGGCCGTGGGCTTCGGCACCGACCACATGACCCGCATCGAGCCCGAGCGGGCCGAGCACCTCTCGGGCGCGGAGCTTATCGGCCCGGTGGGGCGCGCCTGGCAGCCGCCCGCGGACGCCCGCCGCGCTCTGCTCGTGGGCGGCGGCGTGGGTGCGGCCCCGCTCTTCATGCTGTGCGAGCAGCTGGTCGGCGCGGGGGTGCGCACCGACGTCGTGCTGGGCGCGCAGACCGAGGCCGCGCTCACCTGCCGCGCGCGCTACGAGGCGCTGCTCGACGAGCCCCCGCGCTGCGCCACCGACGACGGCAGCTTCGGGCGCGAGGGCTTCTGCACCTCGCTCGTGGAGGAGGCTCTGGCGGAAGCGGCGGCCGCAGGGGAGCCCTACGGCTACCTGGCCGTGTGCGGCCCCGAGCCCCTCATGAAGATCGTGGCCGGCATGGCCGCGGAGGCCGGCGTGCCCTGCGAGGCGTCGATGGAGAAGCGCATGGCGTGCGGCGTCGGAGCCTGCCTGTCGTGCGTGGTGGACACGGTGGACGGCAAGAAGCGGGCCTGCGTCGACGGCCCGGTGTTCGATGCGCGGAAGGTGGTGTGGTAGATGGCGACGATGGGCGCGGGTCCGCGCACGACGGCCCCCGCAAGCGTGCGCATGGCCGTGAACCTGGGCGGCCTGGAGATGAAGAACCCGGTCACGGTGGCGTCGGGCACGTTCGCCGCCGGGCGCGAGTACGGCGACTTCGTGGACGTGGCCAGCCTGGGCGCGGTCACCACGAAGGGCGTGTCCCTGAACGGCTGGGAGGGCAACGCGACGCCGCGCATCGCCGAGACGCCCTCGGGCATGCTCAACTCCATCGGCCTGCAGAACCCCGGCGTCGCGCACCTGAAAGCGCACGACCTGCCGTGGCTCGCCGAGCGCGGCGCGACGACGATCGTGAACGTGTCGGGCCACAGCTTCGACGAGTACGTGCAGGTGATAGAGGCGCTCGAGGACGCGCCGGTGGACGCCTACGAGGTGAACATATCGTGTCCGAACGTGGACGCGGGCGGCATGACCATCGGCTGCCAGACGGACAGCGTCGAGGCCGTCGTGTCCCGCTGCCGCGCCGCCACGAAGCGGCCGCTCATCGTGAAGCTCACGCCCAACGTCACCGACGTGACCGAGATCGCCCGCGCGGCCGTGTCCGCCGGGGCCGACGCCCTCTCGCTCATCAACACGCTGCTCGGCATGGCCGTCGACGCGGAGCGCCGCCGTCCCGTGCTCGCGCGCGGCGTGGGCGGGCTCTCCGGCCCGGCCGTCAAGCCCGTGGCGCTGCGCATGGTGTGGGAGGTGCACAAGGCCGTGGACGTGCCGCTGCTCGGCATGGGCGGCATCTCGTGCGCGACCGACGCCGTGGAGTTCATGCTGGCCGGGGCCACGGCGGTGGCCGTCGGCACCGCGAATTTCGTGAATCCGCACGCCACGGTTGAAATCATCGACGGAATGGCGCAGTATTGCGAGAGGCACGGCGTGGAAGACGTGCAGGAGCTGATAGGAGCGTTGGAATGGTGAATTCGTTCGAGGAGGTCCCCGCGCGCGACCGCGTGATCGTGGCGCTCGACTGCGGCATCGAGGAGGCCTTCGACCTTGCCGACCAGCTGCAGGGCAAGGCCACGTGGATGAAGGTGGGCATGACGCTGTTCTACGCGAACGGCCCGGCCATCGTCTACGCGCTCAAGGAGCGCGGCTTCAAGGTGTTCCTCGACCTCAAGTTCCACGACATCCCGCACCAGGTGGAGGGCGCCGCCTTCGCCGCAGCCGGCAGCGGGGCCGACATGCTCACCATGCACACGGTAGGCGGCGTGGACATGATGGCCGCCGCCCAGAAGGGCGCGGAGCGCGCGGCGGCCGAGTACGGCCACGACGTGCCGGCCACCCTCGGCATCACGGTGCTCACCAGCATGAACGACGCGGCGCTGGCCGAGACGGGCGTTTCCCGCGCCATGGCCGACCAGGTGGTCGTGCTCGCCGAGCAGGCCAAGCGCGCCGGCATCTCCGGCGTGGTGGCCTCGCCGCAGGAGGCAGCGCGCCTGCGCGAGATCCTGGGCCCGGACGCCTACATCGTCACGCCCGGCGTGCGCCCTGCAGGCAGCGCGAAGGGCGACCAGAGCCGCGTGGCCACGCCGGCCGAGGCCTTCGCCAACGGCGCGTCGCATATCGTGGTGGGCCGCCCCATCACGCAGGCCGACGATCCGGCGGCCGCCTTCGAGGCCATCGCGGCCGAGCTGTAGAGCCGTTCGCGCACGATGGCGGGGGAGCGGTTTACCCCGTTCGACCTCGGCAGGCGACCGTTCGTAACGGTTGTGCGACGAAACGGGTCCGGTGCACGGGCCTGCTCCTACAATGTGTGGCATCGCGCGGGAATTTTTTGTAATTACGGCGATTGACAAGGCAAGACGGACAAAGGCGTGATAGTATCACGGAATCGCTTTTGAACAAGAAGGAGAGATACACGATGGCTATTCCTCAACTCAGCCCGGAAGAACGTCAGGCGGCTCTGGAGAAGGCGAAGGCGGCCCGCATCAAGCGCGCCGAGGTTCGTGACGAGCTGAAGAGCGGCAAGCTCACCTTGGCGAAGGTTCTCGAGATGAAGAACGATCCCGTGGTCGGCCGCATGAAGGTTTCCACGCTTATCGAGACCATGCCGGGCTACGGCAAGGCCAAAGCCGAGAAGATCATGAAGGAACTGCAGATCGCCGAGAGCCGCCGCCTGCGCGGTTTGGGCGAGCGCCAGCAGACCGCTTTGCTGGAGCGTTTGGGCTAAACGCTGCATGCGACACGGTAATCTGTTCGTTATCTCTGGGCCATCAGGTGCCGGCAAGGGCACGCTGGTGGCCCGTCTGTTGCGCGAGGTGCCCGATGCCTGGGTGTCGCGTTCCGTTACGACGCGCGCTCCGCGCGAGGGCGAGGTGGACGGCGTCCATTACCAATTCGCGTCGGACGAGGAGTTCCAGGATCTCGTGGACACCGACGGGCTCTTGGAATGGGCGACCTACGCGGGCAACCGTTACGGCACGCCCCGCGCGACCGTCGAGGAGCACATGGCCTGCGGAGAGCAGGTCGTCCTCGAGATCGACGTGCAGGGCGCCTTCCAGGTGCGCGAGAAGATGCCCGCTGCCCGTCTCGTGTTCATCGAGCCGCCGTCGCTTCGGGTGCTCGAGGAGCGCCTGCGTGGACGCGGCACCGAGGGCGACGAGGTGATCGAGGCGCGCATGAAGGCGGCCGAGGTGGAGCTTTCGCACAAAATGGAGTATGATATGCGGCTGGTAAACGACAACCTTGACGAAGCGACCGATGCCCTGGTGCGCTACGTCAACGAGCAAGCCGAGAAAGCACGAGGTTAAACGCTCTATGAGTATCATCGAACCCAAGATCGACGTACTGCTGGACAGGACCGACAACGACCGCTTCCTGCTGTGCGCCCTCGCTTCGAAGCGTGCGCACGACATCAACGACATGATGCGCGGCCAGCGCGATCGCGCCATCCAGCTGCAGACGGCGGTCGAGATCGCCCGCGCGGCCGACAAGAAGCCGCTGTCGCTCGCGTTCAACGAGATCGCCCGCGGCGAAGTTTCGTACGACCCGAACTCCATCGACATCAAGAACCATTAGGGTTCCGCCGGCCTACCGGCCGGCGGAACGCGTCGACGCCGCAAAGCCCTGAGGCATCCGGCCTTGCCGCTTTTGCGCTTGCCCTCACGTGCGGAAGCACGCTCGGCCGCGCAACGCGGCAATTCCGAATACCTCAGGGCTTTTCGCTGACTTACTACGCCAACCGGCGCGCTTGTTTTCGCGCTTCGCGCGAATCGGGCGACCTGCACGCGCGGCGTCTGCGCTCGCGCGAACCGTTCGAACCTGCGAACCCGGGGGACTCCCATGACTGACTTCCAACGCATCATCCTCGTCCACTACCACGAGATCGGCCTCAAGGGGCACAACCGCGCCTCGTTCGAGACGCGGCTTCTGAAGAACCTCGAGGCGCTGCTCGCGCCGTTCCCCGTGGTCACGATCCATCGCATCTCGGGGAGGCTGTGCGTGTTCCTGCGCGAGGGCACCGACTGGGACACGGCCGTCGCGGCGTCCGAGGTCGCGGGGCGCGTGCCGGGCGTGGCGCGCGTGTCGAGCGGCTTCAAGTGCGAGCGCGACCTGGACGAGATGGCCCGCGCGGCCGTGCTCGCGCTCTCGGAGGCGGGCGAGTTCTCCACGTTCAAGGTGGCGGCGCGGCGCAACCATACGGACTTCGCCACCGGGTCGATGGAGATGAACAAGATCATCGGTGGCGCGCTGTGCGAGGCGCGCCCCGACAAGGGCGTGCGCATGAAGAACCCCGACGTCACGGTGGGGGTCGAGGTCGTGCAGAACGCGTCGTACGTCTACGCGCGCTCCGTGCCGGGCGTCGGCGGGCTGCCGGTGGGCAGCTCGGGCAAGGTGGTGTGCCTGCTGTCGAGCGGCATCGACTCGCCGGTGGCCACGTGGAAGCTGGCGCGCCGCGGCGCGGTGTGCATCGGCGTGCACTTCTCCGGGCGCCCGCAGACCTCGGATGCGAGCGAGTATTTGGTGGACGACATCGCGCGCGTGCTGGAGCGCACGGGCTGCATCGCGCGCGTATACACGGTGCCGTTCGGCGACTACCAGCGCGAGATAGCGCTCACGGTGCCGCCCGAGCTGCGCGTCATCATGTACCGCCGCCTCATGTTCAAGGTGGCCGAGGCGCTGGCCGCGCGTGAGCGCGCCGGGGCGCTCGTGACGGGGGAGAGCCTGGGGCAGGTGGCATCGCAGACGCTCGACAACATCCGCGCCACGGACGACGCGGTGGACCTGCCCGTGTTCCGCCCGCTCATCGGCACGGACAAGCTGGAGATCATCGGCGAGGCGCAGCGCCTGGGCTCCTACGAGATATCGTCGCAGGACGCGCCCGACTGCTGCACGCTGTTCATGCCCCGCAGCCCCGAGACCCATGCGAAGCTCCCGGTTGTGCGCGAGGCCGAGGCCGCGCTGCCCGTGGAGCGCTGGGTGGCCGAGCTGGTGGAAGCCGCCGAGGTGCGCGACTACGCCTGTCCCGCCTACAAGCCGAGGGCCCGTCGAGACGCGGCCGGCGCGAGGCAAGGGGGCACCGGGGATCCTGCGCGCGCCTGACGCAGAGGGCGGGTATCGAGGAGGAGGCTGTGGCTTTTCGGTGACGGCTTTCCGTCGGTTCCTTCCGGAATCCCCTTTCCGCGCATTCTGAACGGTCAGGCGCCGGGCGCCCCGCTTTGCCATGTCCGGACTACGCCCTAAGGCGATCGATTTCACCCCTTCCGAATTTATCCCTCCTTTTTGCTGCATCTGCGTTGGAAACGTGCAAGCTTCTGCTGGTTGCCGTGCTGGATCGGCATAAGATCCGCGTCAACTCCGCATGGTGCTTCCGACGGTTCCCGTGCAAGGTCGCGGCGCTATGATCGAAAGGCGGGCGAAGGGCGCCGCCGTCTAACTCGGGCGGCCCCTTCCTGCTCGCATCCGGTCGAGGAAGGGAGGGGTCATGTCGTTCCAGCGGAGCGCGCAGTCGTGGCGGGCGCGGCTGCACCTGTCGGGCGCGCGCCTGCCCGTGCTGGTGGGCGTGACGGCCGTGGCCATCGTCGTCATGGCCTGCGCTGGCAAGCTGCTGCTCGACGCCGCGTCGTCGGAGGGCTTCGCGGTCGTGCAACCGGGCGGTGCGGAGCAGGCGGCCGGCGACGGGGATGCCGATGCTGCGGCCGAAGCGGGCGCTCCGCAGGCCGCTCCCGCGCCGCTGCGCGTGCACGTGGGCGGCGCGGTGGCCGCGCCCGGCGTGTACGACCTGGCCGAGGGCGCGCGGGTGCTCAACGCCGTGGAGGCCGCGGGCGGCTTCGCCGAGGGGGCGGCGCGCGACGCGCTCAATCTGGCGCGCACCGTGTCCGACGGCGAGCAGGTGGTCGTGCCGAGCGAGGCGGACATCGCCGCGCAGGAGGCAGCGTCGGCGGGGGTGGGCGGCGCGTCGGCGGGCGCGGGCGCCTCCGCTCCGGCGGGCAGCGCGAGCGGGAAGGTCAACATCAACACCGCCTCGGCCACCCAGCTGGACACGCTCCCCGGCGTGGGCGCCTCCACGGCAGAGAAGATCGTCGCCGATCGCGAGGCCAACGGCCCCTTCAAGACGGTCGAGGACCTGAAGTGCGTCTCCGGCATCGGCGACAAGAAGTTCGCGGCGCTCGCGGACGCGATCTGTGTCGGCTGACCCATGTCGCCGCGCCCCGCGCCTCCGCTGCCCCCGCGCCCGGCCCTGCCTCCGGTGCTCGCGTGCGGCTTGGGCCTTTGGGCGTCCTGCGCCGCCGTGTACTCCGCCGCGCAGTCCTGGGGGGCGGGCGCGTGCGTCGCCGTGGGCGCCTCGACGCTCGCAGCTGCGGCGCTCGCCGCCGTCGCGCTGCTGCGCTGCAGGCGCGGCACGCTCGCGCGGTGCGCCCTGCTGGGCGTGCTCATCGGAGCCGCGTGCGGCTGCGGGGCCGGGGCGTCCTTGCATGTCGCCTGGCAGGAGGCTGCCGGCGAGGCGCCGGCGCGGCTGCGCTTCGAGGCGGTGGAGGATGCGGATGCGGGCCTCTACGGAGCCCAGTGCGTCGCGCGCACGCGTCTGGCGTCGGGGCGAGCGGTGGACGTGCGGCTGCGCTTCGCCGACGGTGCGGACGTGCCGCGCTACGGCGACGTGTTCGAGGCAGATGCGTCGCTGGCCGCTCCCGGCGAGCGCTCGGAAGCCTGGTGCTGGCAACGCGGCATCGCTGCCGTCGCGACCGTCCGCCAGGCTTTCCTGGTCGAGCGCCACGATGCGTTCGGGGCGCTGCTGGGCGTCAGGGCGCGCGCCCTGGAGGCTATCGGCCGTCTGGACGGCGACGGCGGCGCCGTAATGCAGGCGCTCGTCTGCGGCGCGCGCGGCGCCTTGGACGAAGGGGACGTCTACGCCGCCTTCAAGACCTCCGGGCTCGCGCATCTCGTGGCGGTGTCGGGCGCCCATCTCGTCATGGTGTGCGCGTTCGCCGGCGCCGCGCTCAAAGCGCTGCGTGCGCCGCGCGGCGTGGCCGTGGGCGTGCAGGCGGCGCTTCTCGGATGCTACCTCGTGCTGTCGGCCATGCCGATATCGGCCGTTCGCGCGGCGCTCATGACGCTCGCGGGCACGACGTCGTTCTTCGCGCGGCGGCGTCCGGCCAGCCTGAACTCTGTGGGCCTGTGCATCGCCGGCGTCGTGGCCGCCTGCCCTGCAGCCGCGCTCTCGGCGTCGTTCGCGCTCTCGGTGCTCTCCACGCTGGGCATCGTGCTGTTCGCGGGGCTCGCCTCCGCCTGGATCGGCCGCCTGGCGCCGCGCCTGCCGCGCTTCGCTGCCGAGGCCCTCGCGCTCACGGCCGCCTCGAGCGTGCTCGCGCAGCCGCTGTCGGCCGCCTTGTTCTCGCAGGCGCCGCTCGTCTCCCCGCTGGCGAACGTGCTGGCGGCGCCCCTCTTTCCGCTCGCCTGCGCCGGCGGGCTCGTTGGCGCGGTCGCGTCCCTGGCCGCGCCGCCGGCCGGCGCCTCCCTGCTGGCGCTCGCTGCGCTCGCCTCCGAGGCGCTCTGCGCCGCCGCCCGCACCTGTGCGTCGCTGCCCTGCGCGAGCGTGCCCGTCGACCTGCCCATCGTGCCGGCCCTTGCCGGCGCGGCCGTCCTGGCTGCCGTGCTCTGGGTGCTCTGGCCCGCGCCGAGCCCGCGCGCCGCCGCGCTCGCCGCCGCGGGCGCGCTGGCGGCCGCCCTCGCGTTCGTGGTCGTCGTCCCGCGGCTCGCCGGCGACGAGATCGTCATGCTCGATGTGGGGCAGGGCGATGCGTTCGTCGTCCGCAGCGGCGGGGCCGCCGTGCTCGTTGACACGGGCAACCAGGAGCGCCTTCTGCGCGAGGCGCTCGCGCGACATGCCGTGTTCCGCCTGGATGCCGTGGTGGTCACTCACGGCGACGACGACCATATGGGCGCGCTCGCCTCCCTCAAGGGCGTGGTGCAGGTCGATCGCGTGCTCGTGGCCGCCGATGCGCTCGCCTGCTCCTGCGATGCCTGCGCTCGCCTGCGCGGCGATGCGGCGACGCTTGTGGGAGAAGGGGCCGTCCAGGGGCTCGCGCAGGGCGACGGCCTGCGCGTGGGCGCCTTCGACCTCGAGGTGGTGTGGCCCGCCCGCTTCGCCGACGAGGGCGGCAACGCCGACAGCCTGTGCCTGCTGGCGCGCGCCGGCGCCGACGGCGACGGGGCGCCCGACTGGACGGCGCTCTTCGCCGGCGACGCGGAGCACGAGCAGCTGGCCGCTTTGGAGGGGCAGGGCCTCGTCGGCCGCGTGGACGTGCTCAAGGTAGGCCACCACGGCTCGAAGAACGCGCTCACGCCGGAGCTGGCAGCCGCGCTCTCCCCGCGCATCGCGCTGGTGAGCGTGGGGGCGGGGAACCGCTACGGCCATCCCGCCGACAAGACGCTGAGGGAGTTGGCCGACGCCGGGGCGCAGGTGTGGCGTACCGACGAGGCGGGGGATGTTTCATGCAAATCCACCGCGCAGGGCATCGCGGTCGCGGCGCTGCGGTAGAATGCGGGGCATGCCGACGAACAAGAAACAAGAAGCGCCGCTTTTGCCCGTCTACCTAATCGTGGGGGAGGACGCGCTCAAGCGCGACACCGTGATGAAGCGCCTGCGCGCCCGCCTGGCCGCGCTGGGCGATCTGTCGTTCAATGCCGACGAGTTCAATGGAGAGACTGCCCTCGGCGGCGACATCGTGGCGGCCTGCAACACCGTGCCGTTCGCCAGCCCCGTGCGCCTCGTGGAGGTGCGCGGGGCCGACAAGCTGAAGAAGGCGGACGCCGAGGCCCTCGTGTCGTACCTGTCATCGCCGAGCGAGTCCACCGTGCTCGCTCTCGTTGCCGAGAAGCTGGCGAAGAACACGCGCCTGCACAAGGCCGTGGCCGCCCACGGCAAGACGGCCGTCATCGACTGCGCCCCGCTCAAGCGCAACGAGCTGCCGAAGACGGTGCGGGCCATGGCCGTGGGCCACGGCGTCACGCTCACGGAGGGGGCTGCGCGCGCACTGGTGGATCTGGTAGGCGAGAACACCGTCCATCTGGACAGCGAGCTCAAGAAGATCGCGCTGGCGCACCGCGGGACCGATGCGGTGAACGAGCATGAGATCATGGGGCTGGTGGCGCGGACGGCCGAAGTAAAGCCCTGGGAGTTCGTGGACGCATTCGCCGCCCGCGACGTCCGCAAGTGCCTGCTTTTGCTGGGACGCATGGAGTCCGTGTCGCCCCACGCCCTGCTGGCCATGTGCACGACGCGCCTGCGCGAGCTCGTGTGCGCCCGCGCCCTGGCCGACCGCGGCAACCCGCGCGGCGTGGCCGCCGCCCTCAAGATGCCCGACTGGCGCTGCAAGAGCCACGCCGCCTGGGCCCGCGGCTTCACCGCCGCCGAGCTGCGCCATGCCATCGTCTCGGCACGCGACACCGAGCGCGCCATGAAGAGCGGCGCGGATGCGCAGGCCGCCTTCCTCGACTGGGTGCTGGAGGTAACGGCGGGGAGGTAGGGAAGGCGCGCGGCATCCCTCAAGAGCGCGGAGGGCGTGCGTGACTCGCGATGCGCGCCCGTGCCGGTTCGCGACGCATGCGGCGCGCGAATCGCGCCATCCGACGTCCAGCCCTCTGCTTCGCCGCGCCATGGAAAAGGCCGCCGTCCGTTCCGCCCCGCATCCGCGAACGCACCGGGGATTTCGATCCCCAAATACCGAGGAAGCCCCCGTTTCACCGGGAGCTTCCTCTTCCTTGATATGCGGACGGATCGCGGGCGATCCTGGTGCATCGAGCCTATTCGGCGGCCTCTTCGGCAGCGGCGGCCTCGGCCTCGGCCTTGGCGGCCTCCTCGGCTTCCTTGGCCTTGCGCTTCTGGGCGGCGGCCTCTTCCTTCAGCGTCTTCTCGCGGCGCTTCGCCTTCTCGTCGGAGGCGGCCTTCATGGCTGCCAGGCGCTCGGCCTTGGCCGCGGCCTTCTTGGAGCCGGTCTTCTGCTGCTCCTTCTTGGCCGGCTTCACGTAGGCGGCGCGGTCGGCGTCGGTCACGACATCCTTGATGAGCAGCATGATGCCGCTCTTGCGGTTCGCGGCCTGGTTCTTGTGGATGACGCCCTTCGAGGCGGCACGGTCCATGAGACGGCAGGCGGCGAGCGCGGCGGCGTAGGCCTCGGCGCCGTTGCCGGCGGCCACGGCGTCCTTCACGCGGCGGGTCGCGGTCTTGAGCTCGCTCTTCACCGCGCGGTTGCGCATGCGGGACTTCTCGTTGGTGATGATGCGCTTCTTCTGGCTTTTGATGTTCGCCATGTGGTTCGTTCCTCCAAAAAAATCGTTTGCCTTGTCTTGCGATACGAATCGCGCTGCGCCTCCAGCGATACGGGCGGGCGATGCCCTCCGCGTGGCCGCAAGGTGGCCGATTGCCTCGCAACAAGGCCCCGGAGGAGCCTCCCGCGCCAGGCGCGGGCGTTGGCGATGCGATGGAAACAGGCGGGATTTCTCTGTTTCGCAGACCAATCGGTCACCAGCGAGGACGAATCCGTAATGCAGCCACGTCTGCAGATTTGGCGATAAGATCATCGCACGCACGTATCGCTGGATACACAATGCGATAGAATACCAAACGTTGACCCTGTTTTCATGGGGAAATTCCCGAAAACACGTTTTTCGCCCGTGCACCGCCCGAAGAAGAAAGCTACTATGACCACCGATCCGAACCTCATCCGCAACTTCTCCATCATCGCGCACATCGACCACGGCAAGTCCACGCTCTCGGACCGCATCCTGGAGCTCACGGGCACCGTGGCGCAGCGCGACATGCAGGAGCAGCTGCTCGACACCATGGACATCGAGCGCGAGCGCGGCATCACCATCAAGAGCCAGGCCGTGCGCGTGGACTACACGGCCGACGACGGCCAGACCTACCAGTTCAACCTCATCGACACGCCGGGCCACGTGGACTTCACCTACGAGGTGAGCCGCAGCCTGGCCGCATGCGAGGGCGCCGTGCTCGTGGTGGACGCCACGCAGGGCGTCGAGGCGCAGACGGTGGCCAACGCCATGATGGCCATGAACGCGAACCTGGAGATCATCCCGCTCATCAACAAGATCGACCTGCCCGCCGCCGAGCCCGACCGCGTACGCGAGGAGATAGAGGAGGGCCTCGCCATCCCCGCCGACGACGCGGTGCTCGCCTCCGGCAAGACCGGCGCGGGCGTGCACGATCTGCTCGAGGCCGTGGTGTACAACATCCCCGCGCCCGAGGGCGATCCGGGCGCGCCGCTGCGCGCGCTCATCTTCGACTCGTACTTCGACCCCTACCGCGGCGTGGTGGCGCTCATCCGCGTGGTGGACGGCTCGCTCAAGAAGGGCGATAAGGTGCTTATGATGGCCACCGGCACCGAGGTGCTCGTGGAGGAGGTAGGCGCGCGCCGCCCGGCGGAGACGGCCATGCCCGAGCTCTCGGTGGGCGAGGTGGGCTACCTGGTCACGGGCCTCAAGGACGTGCGCCAGGTGAAGGTGGGCGACACGATCACCGCCGTGCGCGGCGGCGTGGAGGAGCCGCTGCCCGGCTACCGCGACGCCAAGCCCATGGTGTTCACCGGCCTGTTCCCCATCGACGGCGACCAGTACGAGCCGCTCAAGGAGGCGCTGGAGAAGCTCTCGCTCAACGACCCGGCGCTCGCCTGGGAGCCGGAGAAGTCCCATGCGCTCGGCTTCGGCTTCCGCGTGGGCTTCCTGGGGCTGCTCCACATGGAGGTCATCAAGGAGCGCCTCGAGCGCGAGTTCGGCCTGGACCTGCTGGCCACCGCGCCCTCCGTGGAGTACCACGTGTACCGCGCCGGCGGCGAGATGATCAGCCTGCACTCGCCGCAGGAGATGCCCGACCCCGGCGAGATCGAGCGCATCGAGGAGCCCTACCTCAAGGCGAAGATCCTCATCCCGCCCGACTACGTGGGCGCGGTCATGGAGCTCACCACGGCGCGGCGCGGCACGTTCGTCACCATGAACTACCTGTCGCCCACCACGGTGGAGATGATCTGGGAGATCCCGCTGTCGGAGCTCATCATGGACTACTTCGACAAGCTGAAGTCCAACACGAAGGGCTACGCGAGCCTCGACTACGACTTCGACGGCTACAAGCCCTCCAAGCTGGTGAAGCTGGACATCCTGCTGTCGGGCAAGCCGGTGGACGCGCTGTCGTTCATCATCCACAAGGACAAGGCCTACGACCGCGGCCGCGTGCTCACGGAGAAGCTGCGCGGCATCATCCCGCGCCAGATGTTCGAGGTGCCCATCCAGGCCGCCATCGGCGGGCGCGTGCTGGCCCGCGAGACGGTGAAGGCGAAGCGAAAAGATGTGCTGGCGAAGTGCTACGGCGGCGACATCAGCCGCAAGCGCAAGCTCCTGGAGAAGCAGAAGGCCGGCAAGAAGCGCATGAAGAACATCGGCAACGTGGAAGTGCCGCAGGAGGCGTTCATGGCCATTTTGAAGGTGGACGATTAGCCTATGGATCGAGCTGTTCTCGCAATCTGCATCATCGCCATCGCAGTCCTTTCTGCGCTCGCGGTGCATCTGTTTTACAGGCAGCGGGGCAAGGCGCTCCCCAACGACCTGGGCAGTTTGGACGATGAGGGCTGGGGCTTGCTGAAGCGCCGTGTAGTCGGCTCGGTGGCTTTGGCGGCCGTTGCTGTGTTGGTAGGCTTCGTGTTGGCAAGGGTTCTCTGAGCAACGGCATTGGTGGTTCGGGGCGGCGTCCCCGCTTTGCGACTGATAGGTGCGAGAACATGGGCAAGAACGAAGAGTTCGACTGGTTGGACGATCCGTTCGACGAGAAGAAGGCCGCGCGCGAGCAGGTGCGGGCCTCCACGTCGGGCGGCACGAAAATGGCGCTCGGCTGCGGCTGCCTGCTGGCCGTGGCGGGCGTCGTGGTGCTGCTGGTATTCGCAGGCGTCAGCATGATCGACCTGCTGGCTGCCTAGCGCCGGGACGTGCATGCGCCCGGCCGTCCTCGAACCGACATGAGAAGGAGGAACCCGGTGAGAACGAACCCGGTCATAGAGAACATCCTGTCCCGCCGTTCCGTGCGCGCGTTTCGGGACGAGCCCGTCGCGCGCGAGGACCTGGAGGCCATCGTTGCATGCGGGCAGTGGGCGCCCTCGGCGATGAACCGCCAGGAGTGGACGTTCGTGGTGGTTGGCGACCGCGAACGCGTCGCGCGCCTGGCCGAGGTAATCCGCGTCGCGCTCGCTCGCGACGCCTACGACATGTACGGCCCCGCGGCCATCGTGATCGTGGCGCACGAGAAGGGCGCCCCGTTCGGCCGCGAGGACGACGGCTGCGCGATGCAGGGCATGATGCTGGCCGCCCACAGCCTGGGCCTGGGCAGCGTGTGGATCAACCAGCTGCAGGGCATCTGCGACGAGCCCGCCGTGCGCGCGGAGCTCGACGCGCTCGGCGTGCCGGCCACGGCCGAGGTGCATGGCGTGTGCGCCCTCGGCCACGCCGCCGCCGAGGGAACGGCGCACGACCGCAAGAGCCGCGTGGTGTGGGCGTAGCGCGCCGGCTGCCATTCCGGGGCGGGTTGCGCCGCCGAAGCCGCAAGGCCGCGCGCGACGCTTTCTCGCAAGGGCGACGGTGCCGGGAGCATGCCGCGCCCGAACGCCCTTCCTGCCAAAAAACGCGCGGTTTGGCAATCGAGAAGCGCGTTTCGAAGCGTGCTCGCTACAGGATACCGCTATAATCCCAGGTCGGTTTTTTCGACGATGGATCGCAATTGCCAAACCGCGCGTTTTTCGACATGCCGTGACGAAAACGCGGGCAAAGGAAGCAGGATATGCACGAGTTCTTCCAAAAGCACCGCCTTCTCCTCGCGCCCATGGCGGGCGTGAGCGACGAGGCGTTCCGAGCGCTCTGCCGCGAGCAGGGAGCCGACCTCGCCTTCACCGAGATGGTCTCGGCGAAGGGGCTCTCCTACGCCAACGAGAAGACGCGCCATCTACTGCACCTCGCGCCCGGCGAGGACCAGGTGGCCGTGCAGCTGTTCGGCCACGAGCCGGACACCATGGCCGCGCAGGCCGCCTGGATCGAGGACGAGATGGGGGAGTCGCTGGCGTACCTCGACATCAACATGGGCTGCCCTGCGCGCAAGATCGTGTCGAAGGGCGACGGCTCGGCGCTCATGCGCGACCCTGGGCTGGCCGCCGCCATCGTGCGCGCCGTGCGCTCGGCCGTGTCGCATCCCGTGACGGCGAAGTTCCGCCGCGGCTGGGCCCTGGGCGAGGAGACGGCGCCGGACTTCGCACGCCGCATGGAGGACGCGGGCGCGTGCGCCGTCGCGGTGCACGGCCGCTTCGCCGAGCAGCTCTACCGCGGCAGCGCCGACTGGGGCGTCGTCGCGCGCGTGAAGGAGGCCGTGGGCGTGCCCGTCATCGGCAACGGCGACGTTCGCACGGGCGTCGACGCCGTGGCGCTCACGGCGCGCACCGGCTGCGACGCGGTGATGATCGCCCGCGGCGCCGAGGGCAACCCCTGGGTGTTCGCCCAGGCGAAGGCCGCGCTCGCGGGCGCGGCCGAGCCGCCGGCCCCCGGCGCCCGCGAGCGCATCGCCATGGCCCGCCGCCACGCGCGGCTGCTCTCGCAGCGGGAGGGGAAGAACATCGTGCGCATGCGCAAGCACGCCATGTGGTACCTCGCGGGCCTGCCGGGCGCCGCCGCGGCGCGCGCGAGGATCAACGCCTGCGTGTCCGTCGAGGACTTCGACCGCGTGTTCGACGAGCTGCTCGCCTTGCTGGGCGAGCATGAACAGGAGGGCTAGACCATGCCGCACGACCCTTATCGCGCCCTGTACCTCCACCTTCCGTTCTGCGTGAGGCGGTGCGGGTACTGCGACTTCGCCACCTCGGCCGTCCCGGCCGACGCGCCGGAGATCGACGCGTACGTGGAGGACCTCTGCCTGCAGATACGCCGCAAGGCGAAGGAGGGCGAGCTCGGGGCGCTCGAGACGGTGTACGCGGGCGGCGGGACGCCGAGCCACATCGGCCTGGCGCGGCTGTCCATGCTGCTGTACACGCTGTCGCTGTCGATGCACCTGACGCCCGAGGTGGAGTGCACGATGGAGGCGAACCCGGAGAGCCTGACCGAGCGCATGGTGCGCGACGTGTGGGCGCTCGGGGTGAACCGCCTGTCCATCGGCGTGCAGAGCTTCGACGACGACGTGCTGCGCACGCTCGGGCGCGCCCATTCGGCCGACGACGCGCGCCGCGCCATCGAGGCGGCGCATACGCGCTTCGAGAACGTGAGCGTGGACCTCATGTGCGGCATCCCCGGCCAGAGCGCCGGGAGCTTCGAGGCAAGCGTGCGCGAGGCGGCGGCGCTCGGCGCGGCGCACGTGAGCGTGTACCCGCTGACCATCGAGGCGCACACGCCCTTCGATGCCGCCGTGCTCGCCGGCGAGCTGGAAGAGCCCGACGACGACGTGGAGGCCGCGCACATGGAGATCGCCGCGCGCGTGCTGGCCGAGGCCGGCTACGAGCGCTACGAGGTGGCGAGCTACGCCCGCCCCGGCTTCGCGTGCCGCCACAACATCGCGTACTGGACGGGCGTGCCGTACCTGGGGCTCGGCCGCTCGGCGGCCACGATGACCCAGAACGCGGAGCGCCGCATGCGCGTGCAGGACGGGCGGGTGACCGACGACTTGGATGCGCGCGGCATGGCCGCCGAGGACCTGATGCTGGGCATGCGCATGACCTGCGGCGTGTCCGACGAGCAGGTGGCGTGCGCCGCCGTCCTGCTGCCCGACGCCCCCGCCGTGCTCGCAGAATTGGAGGGGGAGGGCCTCGTCGTGCACGAAGGCGGGCGCTGGCGCCCCACCGATCGCGGCTGGCTGTGCGGCAACGAGCTGTACGGAAGGCTGTTCGACCTGGCGTAGGGCCTTCGCCGGCGACCCTTCCCCGCGCTCCTCCCGGCCGCCCGGCTCCGCCCATATGCACATTTCCTTCGCTTTTCTTAGCACTCTCTTGCATCGGCTGCTAAAATAGGTGCTCGGCGCCGACTCGTCAGAGCGGCGCTGCCGCGGGTGCGTGCCGAAAGCCGGCTCGGGCGCGCGGCGGAGACCGGTCAAGCGAGAGAGGAAGGTGGAGAGGCGTGCTATCCGATCGCAGGCAGCGGGTGCTGGCCGCGCTCATCGAGGAATACGTCGCGTGCGCCCTGCCGGTGGGCTCGCGCACGCTCACGGAGCGCTACCAACTGGGCGTGAGCCCGGCCACCGTGCGCAACGAGCTGTCGGTGCTCGAGGACGGCGGCTACATCACGCAGCCGCACACCTCGGCCGGGCGCATCCCCACCGACCACGGCTACCGCGCGTTCGTGGACAACCTGCTTGCCACCGACCTCGCGGGCGAGGACGAGCGCTACCGCCCCGTCGTGGACGAGCTGCGCCGCAGCGCGAGCGAGCTCGACGCGCTGCTCGAGCAGACGTCGTCGGCCCTCACGCGCATCACCGATTGCCTCTCCATCGTGTTGGCGCCGTCGGTTCTGAACCTGCATATCAAGCAGCTCTCGTTCATCTCGCTCAACGCGTACCGCGCGCTCGTGGTGCTCGTCACCGAGGACGGCCAGGTGTTCAACCGCCAGATGGAGTTCGCCGAGGAGGTGTCCTCGGACGACCTGGCGCGCGTGCAGGCGTTTCTGGGCGACGTGTTCACGGGCAAGTCGCTCCAGCAGATCGAGGACGGCCTGGGCCAGGGCATGGCCGAGGCGTTCCGCGACCCGCTCGTGCGCATGGCGCTCGACGAGGTGCTGTCGTGTTTGCAGGAGAGCGAGCTGTCGCGCGCCCATCGGCTGGGCGTGAGCTCGCTTCTGACGAAGCCCGAGTTCAGCCAGTCGCAGGCGCTGCTGCCCGTCATGCAGGTGCTCGAGGACGACACGGTCATGCTGCACATCCTGGACGACGCCGTGCGGCAGGGCGACGGCACGCCCAGCGTGCGCATCGGGCGCGAGAACGACGCGGCGGAGCTGGCCGGCGTGTCCGTGGTGGCCAGCCGCTACGGGCGCGGGGAGTCGGCCGGCGTCGTGGCCGTCATCGGGCCCACGCGCATGGACTATTCGAAGGTATTGCGGGCGGTGCGCATCGCGAGCGCGGCGCTTCAGGACGTATAGGGCTTGCACGGCGCCCGCACGAGGGGCGCCGTCAAACGAGGAAGGTACTGCAAGAGCAATGGCCAAGGATCTGTACGAGGTTCTGGGCGTTTCCAAGAACGCCACGGAGGACGAGATCAAGAAGGCGTTCCGACGCCGCGCGCGCGAGCTTCACCCCGACGTGAACAAGGCGCCCGACGCCGAGGACCAGTTCAAGGAGCTGAACGAGGCGTACGACGTGCTGAGCGACCCCGGCAAGCGCGCCCAGTACGACCGCTTCGGCACCATACCGGGCGCGGCGGGCGGCGGCAACCCCTACGGGGGCGGCGGCTACGTGGACTTCGAGGACCTGTTCGGCGGCGGCTTCGGCATGGGCGACATCTTCAGCTCGTTCTTCGGCGGGGCCGCGGGCGGGCGCCAGCAGCAGCGCCGCGAGGGCCGCGACATGGGCGTGGGCCTGCGCGTCACGCTGGAGGAGGTGGCCGCGGGCGCCAAGAAGGAGATCGTCTACGACCGCCTGGCGCCGTGCCCCGACTGCGACGGCTCGGGCCTCGGCCCCGACGGGCGCGAGATCACCTGCCCCGACTGCGGCGGCCAGGGCCGCGTGGTCTCGGTGCAGCACACGTTCCTCGGCGACATGCAGACGGCCACCACGTGCAAGACCTGCAACGGCACGGGCCGCTCGGTGGAGAACCCGTGTCCGGAATGCGAGGGCCAGGGCCGCGTGCCCGACCGCCAGCGCGTGACCGTGGAGGTGCCGGTGGGCATCCGCGACTCGCAGCAGCTGCGCCTGTCCGGGTTCGGCGAGGCGGGCATGCAGGGCGCGGCGCCCGGCGACCTCATCGTCACGGTGCGCATCCAGCCGCACGAGTTCTTCGAGCGCGACGGCGATCACCTGCACGCGCGGGCGAACGTGTCCATCGTGCAGGCCTCCCTCGGAGCCGAGATCGAGATCGACGGCATCTTCGAGGGCGAGAAGGTGCAGGTGCGCATACCCGAGGGCTGCCAGAACGAGCAGGTGGTGCGCGTGAAGGGCTTCGGCATGCCGAAGTTCCGCAGCGACGCGCGCGGCGACATGTTCGTGCACGTGAACGTGGTGGTGCCCAAGAAGCTCACGAAGAGGCAGCGCGAGCTCTTGGAGCAGCTGGCCGAGGAGTTGGGCGAGGACGTCTCCGACGAGCGCACGCCCCTGCAGAAGCTGCGCGACGCCTTCAACTAGCGGGCGAGCGATGTCCCTTCAGCATTTCTACCTCGACGAGCAGGTGCTCGCCGACGAGGTTGGCGAGTCGTTCCCGCTGCGCCTCGCGGCGGACGACGCGAGGCATGCGCGCGTGCTTCGGCTGGCGCCGGGCGAGCGCATCGCGGTGGTGGATGCCGCGCAGGACTACTTCGCCTGCGAGATCGTGTCCTTCGACGGCGAGGTGCCCCTCGTGCGCATCGCGCAGCGCTTCGAGCGCGCGGACGCAGGCCCGTCGGTGACGCTCGTGCAAGGCCTGGCCAAGGGCGACAAGATGGAGACGGTGATCCGCCACGCCACCGAGCTGGGCGTGGCGGCGTTTGTGTCGCTGGCATGCGAGCGCTCCGTCGTGCGGCTCGACGCGAAGAAGGCGGCGGCGAAGGCCGGGCGCTGGCGCGCCATCGCGAAGAGCGCGGCCATGCAGTCGGGGCAGCCGGCCGTGCCCGAGGTGCGGGAGCCGGCGGGCCTGGGGGAGACGTGCGCGCTGCTGGAGACGGCCGCGGCGGTGCTCGTGTGCTGGGAGGAGGCTCCCAGCGCGTCGCGGCTCGACGTCGCGCTCGACCGTGCGCTCGGCGGCGGCCCGGCGGCGCAGGGCGCTCGCGTGGCCGTGGTGGTGGGGCCCGAGGGCGGCCTGACCGAGCGTGAGGTGGAGGCGCTTTCGGCCTGCAACCCCCGCTCCTCGCTCGTGTCGCTCGGCCCGTCCATCCTGCGTACGGAGACCGCCGGCATCGTGGCGCCCGCGCTCGTGCTGTACGAGCTGGAGCGTCGCGCGAGGGCGGGCGCGCGATGAACTTCGCCGTCGTCAACCTGGGGTGCAAGGTGAACCGCGTCGAGTCGGACGACGCGGCGGCGCGTCTCGCCGCGTGCGGCGTGGAGACGCCCGAAGCGGAAGCCGACCTCATCGTGGTCAACACGTGCACGGTCACCGGCGAGGCCGAGAAGAAGACCCGCAAGGCCGTGCGCCGCGCCCTGCGCGCGAACGATCGCGCCCGCGTCCTGGTCACCGGCTGTGCCGCCGCCATCGATGCGGTGTTCTACGAGGCTCTCGACGCCCGCGTCACCGTGGTGGGGAAGGCCCAGCTCGCCGATGCGATACGGGACTGGTGCGAGGCCTGCTCCTCCCGCAGTGCGGCCGGCGAGCCTGCCGATCCCGCCAACGTCTCCGCCGTGCAAGCCGAGGGGCCCGCAGGCCCTTCCCGCGGCGCGGCGCGCGGGGCTTCCGAAACTGCGTGCGCTCCCATCGAGCAGGGTGACGTTGCCCCCCTGCTCCATATCGGGTCCGGGTTCCGCACCCGGGTGGGGGTCAAGGTGCAGGACGGGTGCGACAACGCGTGCACGTACTGCATCGTGCACGTGGCGCGCGGCCGGGCGACGAGCCGCCCCGCCGACGAGGTCGTGCGCGAGTGCGCGGCGTACGCGCGGGCGGGCGCGGGCGAGATCGTGCTCACGGGCATCAACCTGGGCTCGTACTGCGACGGTGGGCGTCGCGACCCGTCCGCGACGCGCCTGGCCGGCCTGCTGCGCCGCCTGCTCGACGAGACGGCGGACCTGCACGAGCCCGGCGCGCTCCCCGTGCGCTTTCGCATCTCGAGCGTCGAGCCGCGCGACGTGGACGACGCGCTCATCGACCTCCTCGCCGCCGCCGACGGCCGCGTCTGCCGCCATCTGCACCTGCCGCTGCAGGCGGGAAGCTCGAAGGTGCTGCGCGAGATGGCGCGCCCCTACGACGCGGAGCGGTTCCGCGCGCTCGTGGAGCGGCTCTACGCCGCCGTGCCCGAGCTGGCGCTGTCCACCGACATCATCGCGGGCTTCCCGGGCGAGACCGACGCCGAGTTCCAGGAGACGCTCGACCTCGCGCGCGCCTGCCGCTTCGCGAAGATACACGCCTTCCCGTACTCGCGCCGCGCCGGCACGCCCGCCGCCGCGCGAGCCGACCAGGTGCCTACCGAGGTCAAGGCGGCCCGAGCCGCCGCGCTGCGCGCCTTCGGCGACGAGCTGCGCGCGTCCGAGCGCGCCCGCCGCGTGGGAACCGTCGAGCTCGCGCTGGTCGAGGAAGGTGGCGTGGCCATGTCGGAAAGCTACTTCGAGCTGCCCGCTCCCGTCGGGGCCCCGTTGGGCACGCTCGTGAAGGCGACGATGTAGCACGGCGTCTCCCGGCGCAGGCTCGTTCGGGCATCGGCTCGCTGCCTGTGCGCCCGGTGCCTGGATCGACCGGGCCTTTCGCCTCGGATGCGCGCTCGAACGGCATAAAATCACCGAATTCGGAAAACTATGCCCCGTCTCGGTGGCTTCGGGAAGCGCTTTCCGGCATAGTGCCTGGTCGCGATTCCTCCTTTCCGGCTCAACCTCCGCTTCGGCGACTTCGGGTCGCCCTCAACTTCCGAATTCGGTGATTTCCTACCATTCGCGGTGCTTGCCCTCCCCGAAACGAACGCGGACGGGCCTCTGCGAACCGGCGTGGGCCGATGCCCCGATCCGCTCCATTGCCCGCGCATTCTGCCATATGGCGTGCGTGTGGGAAGCTTCCCCCATAGGATCAGGTGTGATATGGTTTCCCGGATGACCGGGAGAGGACGGGAGGCGCCGATGGCCGATGACGAGGCGCGCGAGCGGGCGCGGAGGAGGCTCGAGGAGCGCCAGGCCCGCATGCGCGGAGGGGCGCCCGCTTCACGCGGCGAGAGCGTCGCGCCCGATGCGCCCGACGCGCATGGGCCGATAAGCTCGGGCCGCCTCCGTTCGAGCCGTCCCGGAACGGGCAATCGACGCTCGTCGGAGGCGCACGGCCCGGAGCCCCTCTTCGCCCTCTCCGAGGCTGCGACGAACCTCGTGCGCGCCGTCGGGCCCAAGCGCCTCGCGATCGCGGTCGTCGCGGTCGTGCTCGTCATCGCGCTCGTCGCGGGCGTCCGCGGCTGCATGGCCGCCGGCGAGGCGGCGCCGGTGCCGGACGAGGCCGACCAGGCCCCCGTCCAGCAGCAGGCGCCGCGCGATCCCATCGACGAGGGCGAGCTCAAGGCCGTGCTCGGCGACGAGCTGGCCGCCCGGCTCGTCCAGGCGGCTGAGACGAGCGACGACGCCGTATGGATCGCCGCCCATCCGGACGCCTACGCTGTCGACGGGGCGGCCGTGCAGTACAAGCTGCTCAAGCTGGCGGCCACGGAGCCCGAGGCCCTGCCCTTCGTGCGCACGTTCCCCGATGCCTACCCCGCCGAGAGCGCACTCGGCACGGACGACCCTGCCTCCGGCCAGGTGCCGCGCCTCTACCAGTGGGATGCCCGCTGGGGATCCACCGTCTACAGCTCCACGGCGTTCGCGCTGACAGGCTGCTGCCCCACGTCGCTCGCCATGGTCTACCAGGGCCTCACCGGCAAAGGCGACCTCTCGCCCTACGACATGGGCAGGCGCGCGAGCGAGGGCGGCTACGAGACGCAGTTCGACGGCACCGACGCGACGTTCCTCGTCAGCGAGGCGGCTTCGCTCGGCCTCTCCTGCAAGGAGGTCGCTGCCGACGCGGCCAGCGTGCGCGCCGCGCTTGAGGGCGGGGCCGTGCTCATCTGCAACGTCGGGCCCGGCGACTTCACCGACAACGGGCACTTCTTCGTCGTCACGGGCATCGACGACGCGGGAAACCTTACCGTCAACGACCCGTACTCGGCCGAGCGTTCGAACCGGAGCTGGAACGTGGACGCGGTGCTCGGCCAGACGAAGGCGCTGTGGGCCTACCGGCTCGCGTGACGCGCTCGCCGGCGAACGGCCTGCAAGCGTTTCTCCGCCTCTCCTGCCCGCCTTGCGCTCCGGGCCCTCTCGGCGACGTTTCCATGCCCGCCGCTGCTCATTTGGGCACCTGCACTATATTCCCTTGTCGGTTCGATGACATCGAGGCCGGTCGCAGCCGTACGTGGTACAATGCCCCCATGACAGACCAGACGCAAATCACCCTCACGGCCCCGCAGAGCGTGAACATGGCGCTCATCGTCGGGCCGGCCGACGAGATACTCCATGTCGTGCAGGATGCGTTCGCCTCGCGCATCACCGTGCGCGGCGACACCATCGTGCTCGAGGGCGACCCGCTCGAGGTGCAGTCGCTCACGGCGTTGTTCTCCGACCTCATCAAGCTCGTGGAAGGCGGCGGCGAGCCCACGCTGGAGTACGTGCGCCACGCCATCGACCTGTTGCGCACGGCCGAGTTCAGCCCCGCTGCGCTGCGGGAGGACATCCTGCTCACGTACCGCGGACGGGCCATCCGCCCGAAGACGGCAGGCCAGAAGCGCTACGTGGACGCCATCCGCGAGCACACCATCACCTTCGGCATCGGGCCGGCGGGCACCGGCAAGACCTACCTCGCCATGGCCATGGCCGTGGCAGCGCTCAAGCGCAAGGAGGTCGGCCGCATCATCCTCACGCGCCCCGTGGTGGAGGCGGGGGAGAGCCTGGGCTTTCTGCCCGGCACCCTCACGGAGAAGGTGGACCCCTACATCCGCCCGCTCTACGACGCGCTGTTCGACATGACCGACATGGAGCGCGCCACCCAGCTCATCGAGAGCGGCGTCATCGAGATCGCCCCGCTCGCGTTCATGCGCGGGCGCACCTTGAACGACAGCTTCATCATCCTCGACGAGGCGCAGAACACCACGCCCGAGCAGATGAAGATGTTCCTCACGCGCCTGGGCTTCGGCTCGAAGATGGTGGTGACGGGCGACGTGACCCAGCTCGACCTGCCGCGCGGCATCTCGGGCCTCAAGGGCGTGCGGGGCATCCTCTCGGGCATCGACGACATCGCATTCTGCGACTTTACGGGCAAGGACGTGGTGCGCCACTCGCTCGTGGCGGCTATCGTGTCCGCCTACGACGAGGCCACCAGGAAGGCATAGCAACATGGACATCCAGATCAACTACGACTACCGCAAAGACGAGCTGGAGAAGCTGCCGCTGCACGAGCTGGCGCAGTTCGTGCTCGCTCGCGAGGACAAGCCCTTCAACACGGAGGTGTCCGTGAGCTTCGTCACCGACGAGGCCATCGCCGCGCTCAACGAGAAGTACCGCCACAAGGAAGGCCCCACCGACGTGCTGTCCTTCGAATGCGACGGCGTGGACGACGACCTGTCGGCCATGACCCTGGCCGAGGACCCCGTCTACGAGCTGGGCGACGTGATCATCGCGCCCGACGTGGCCGCCCGCCAGACACGCGAGTTCGGCACGTCGTTCGAGGAGGAGATCAGCCTCTTGCTCGTGCACGGCCTGCTGCACCTCTGCGGCTACGACCACATCGCCGACGACGAGGCCGAGGTCATGGAGAAGCGCGAGGCCGAGATCCTCGAGGCGTGGTCGAAGCGCACGGTGTAGCGGAGAGGCGGGGAGGCGGCGTGGCTGCGGAAACGGCGGTGGAGGACGATCTCGTGGACGTTCCCGACAGGGGCGGGAGCGACGCGCGCGACGAGCCCCCCTGCTGCGGCGAGGGCTTCGTGCGCAACGACGCGGACAAGGGCGCCCGCTCGCGCTTCTCGCTCGTCTGCGCGTTCAAGTGCGCGTGGGACGGCATCGCCTATGCCGTGCGCACGCAGCGCAACATGAAGATACACTTGGGCATAGCCGTGCTGGCCGTGGCGCTGGGCTTCGCACTGCGCATCGACGGGGCCTCGTGGGCCGCGGTGATCCTCTGCATCGCCGCCGTGTTCGCGGCCGAGTGCGTGAACACGGCCATCGAGAGCGTGGTCGACCTCGTGTCGCCCGAGTACCACGAGCTGGCCCGCAGGGCGAAGGACTGCGGGGCGGGAGCCGTGCTCGTGTTCGCCGTCGTGGCCTTGGTCGTGGCCGCGGTGGTGTTCGGCCCGCGCGCGTGGGCTCTCTTCTTCGGCTAGCAAACGGCCGCTTCCCCTTGCTGGAACGGGCGACCGGGGGCGCCCCAAACATCGATCATAAGGATGCACGCTATGGATTTCCAACCGCACGCCGAGGGCTTCAAGTCAGGTTTCGTCACACTCGTGGGCAGGCCGAACGCCGGCAAGTCCACGCTCATCAACGCCATCATGGGCAAGAAGATCGCCATCACGTCCGACACGGCGCAGACGACGCGGCACCGCTTCCGCGCCGTGCTCACGCGCGAGGACTTCCAGCTCATCTTGGTGGACACGCCGGGCCTGCACAAGCCCCACGACGCCCTCGGCGAGGAGCTGAACACCTCGGCGCTCAAGGCGCTCGAGGACGTGGACGTGGTGGCCATGCTCATCGACGCCTCGCAGCCCATCGGCCGCGGCGACGAGTGGGTGGCCGCGCAGCTCTCCCGCGCTCGCTCGAAGAAGATCTGCGTGCTGTCGAAGGTCGACCTGGCGACGGAGAAGCAGATCGCCGCCCAGCGCGAGGCCGCCGAGGCCCTGGGCGCGTGGGACGCCATGGTGGGCCTGTCGTCGGCCACGGGCAAGAACGTGGAGGCCTTCGTGGAGGAGGTCGTGTACCTGCTGCCGGAGGGCCCCGCGTGGTTCCCGGCCGACATGGAGACCGACCAGCCCATCGAGGTCGTGGTGGCCGAGTTCGTCCGCGAGAAGATCCTGCGCTCGTTCCACGACGAGGTGCCCCACGCCATCGGCGTGCGCGTGGACGAGATGGAGTACGACAAGAAGAAGGACCTCCACCGCATCTTCGCCACGGTCTACGTGGAGCGCGACAGCCAGAAGGGCATCATCATCGGCAAGAAGGGCGCCGCCATCAAGCAGATCGGCACCGAGGCGCGCGCCGACCTGGAGCAGCTGCTGGGCACCCGCGTGTACCTGGACCTCTCCGTTAAAGTGAAGAAGAACTGGCGCCGCGACGCGAGCCAGATCCGCCGCTTCGGCTACGGCGAGGGCGCGTAGGGAGGCGAAGCCCGTGCGGGGGGCTGCCTGCAGCTTCGGCGCGGCGCCCTCTTGCAGGTATTGTCGCGAAACCGGCCATCGTCCGGATGCCCTGCCGCGCCCGCTGATTTTCCGTTACAATACGCAACGGAGTTGACTTCGCGAGGGAGACGCATGAGCATGATCTGTCCGAACTGCCGATCAGAGAACAAAGAGGGCGCGAAATTCTGCAACGAGTGCGGGTTTCCGCTGACCGGGCGCATGGCGGCCGTGGCCGCCGCATCGACGAGCGACGACACGCTGCGCTCGATAGCGGCCGAGGGCGGCGCCGCACCCGTTGACGATGCTGCCGCTGTCGACAAGGCGGCGGAGGGGTTGCCCGCGTGCGAGGCGGGCGCGCCCGAGGACGACGGGCCGGGGGCCGCGGAAGGCCCGGACGCCGGTGCCGGAGAAGCGGCCCCTGCGCGGCCGGCCGGCGACCCGGAGCCCCTCGCGTCCCCGGCCGTTCGCACGGCGCAGGGCTCGGGCCCGCTCGATCCCGCGAAGCTGCCGGTCATCGGCCTTGCGGGTGTCGACGTGGACGAGGACGGCAACGAGTTCGACTTCGGCGACATCGACGACGCTCCCGCCGCGGACGGCGGTCAGCAGGCAGCTGTGCCGAGCGCCGCGGTCACGGCGGACCTCTCGGGCTTGGACGAGTGCCTGGTGGATTCCAGCTATACGCCCCCCGCGGCCGCGTGGCGCTCGGGCGACACGATGGAGATGCCCCGCGTCGAGGGCAAGGCCGCGCCGAAGCAGAAGGAGTTCCGCGCACCCGACCCGCGCGAGAAGAAGCACGGCCGCGGCCGCGTGGTCGCCATCGTGATCGTGCTGCTGCTGGCCGCTGCGGCCGCTGCGGCGGGCATCACGTACCAGATGGAGCTCTGGGGCGGCAAGGTGGTCCCCGTCGTGGCGGGCATGACGCAGGCCGACGCCACCTACCAGCTGGAGGGCAAGGGCTTCACCGTGCGCGCCACCCAGGTGAAGTCCGACGAGACCGAGGGCCTCGTGCTGCTCACCGATCCCGGGTCCGGCGGGCGCGCCGAGGAGGGCTCCGAGGTGGTCATCCACGTGGCGGTGCCGCGCATCGTCCCCGACGTGGTGGGCAAGACGCGCGACGAGGCGGCGAAGCTGCTCGAGGCCGAGGACTTCGCGCGCGTGACGTTCGCCGAGGAGAAGTCCGACACGGCCGAGGGCACGGTGCTGTCCGTGACCCCGGAGGCCGGCGAGAAGGCGAAGGCCTCCACGGACATCACCGTGACGGTGGCCGTGCCCTTCACGGTGCCCGACGTGGCCAACCAGCCGCTCGATGCCGCGAAGGCCGCCCTGGAGGAGGCCTCCTACGTGCCCGAGGTGGCGTACTACTACACCGAGGACGTGCCCGAGGGCACGGTGGTGGGCACGAGCCCCGCCGCGGGCGAGAAGCTGGCATCGGGCTCCTCCGTGACGGTGAACGTGGCCATGTCGCGCGCGAGCGTGCTCGTGCCGGCCGCGAAGGACTACCTTTCCAGCATCGGCACGATCTCCCTGGGCGGCACGACCTACGAGATCGTCTCGGTCGACGACGTGAAGTACACCGGCTACAACCAGACGTCGTTCACCGTGACGGCAGCGGCCGTGACCACGCTCGACGGCGAGACGGTGCGCGGTTCGTCCAAGCAGAAGAGCGGCACCATCGTCTGGGACGACAGCGACAACGTCGTAAGCGTCTCCTAGGCACGATGGCCAGCGCGACGTACACGGCGCGCGCCATCGTGCTGCGCAAGACGAAGCTGGGGGAGAGCGACCTTATCGTCACCCTGCTCGCCCAGGACGGCTCGCAGGCGCGCGCCGTGGCGAAGGGGGCCCGCAAGCCCTCGAGCCCGTTCGCCGCGCGGCTGGAGCTGTACTCCTCGGTCGACCTGCTGTGCTCGGAGGGCCGCAACCTGGGCATCGTGAAGGAGGCGCGCATCGCCTCCTCCCATGAGCGCCTGCGCCGCGACTTGGAGCATGCGGCCTGCGCCGCGCCCATGGCCGAGCTTTTGGACCGCGTGACCCAGGAGGGGCTCGCGAACCCCCGCCTGTTCGCGCTCACCGAGGCGGCGCTCGGCGCGCTCGACGCCTCCAAGGCGCCGCAGGCCCCGGCCGTGTGCGCGGCGCACCTGCTGAAGGCGCTCGCGCTCTCGGGGCTGCGGCCGAGCCTGTCGTCGTGCGCCGTGTGCGGGGCCGAAGTCCGGGGCGGTGCGGGAGCGGGGACGGTGCCCCTGTCCTTCTGCGAGGGCGGCATCGTGTGTCCCGCCTGCCGTCCGTCCGTGGAAGCCCGGGACGTGCCGGGCGCGACCGTGGCCTGGTGCAGGGCGCTCATGGGCTCGACGTTCGCCGAGATCGCCGAGATCGACGTCCCCCCGTCCGCGTCGTTCGCCGTGCTGCGCTTCTGCCAGCAGTGGGCGCACGAGCACGTGGGCGCGAACCTGAAGTCGCTGAACTTCCTGTTCACCTGCGGCCTGTTCTGAACCGCGAACGCGTCGTCCGGCAAGGGCCGCCGCCGGGCGCGCAGCTGCAAGGCGGCGGCCCGCGAAGAAGGAGAAGGAACCATGCATACCTACACCCCGCGCGGCGTCTGCTCGCGCGCCATCAGCGTCGAGCTGGACGGCGACCGCGTGTCCCACGTGGAGTTCGCCGGCGGCTGCGACGGCAACCTCAAGGCCGTGTCGAAGCTCGTCCGCGGCATGGCGGTGGACGAGGTGGCGGCGCTGCTGGAGGGCAATACCTGCGGCCGCCGCACCACGTCGTGCGCCGACCAGCTCGTGCGCGCGCTGCGCTCCGCTCAGGCGGCCGAATAGGCCCAGAGGTTGCGGCACTGCCGTAGCACCGTATCGAAATCCCAGGTCTGCGCCGTGCGCTCGGGGCTGTTCGGGTCGCGGATCTCGAGGCGCCCGTGCTCGTCGATCCCCGCGAGCACGATGAAGTGGCCCGTGCTGGTGAAGTCGCCGGGCCCCATGCTGCATATCACGGGCCGGCCCGCCACGAGCGCGCGGCGCACCGATGGCTCGTCGGCGGGCAGCTCTTCTGCGGTAAGCCCCAGCTGGGCGGCGCCCTCGGTCATGAAGTCCCAGGCCGTGCCGTCCGAGGAGGCGCACCCTATCCGCTCGGACAGCGCGCCGGCGTCGGCGGGGGAGAGGTCGCTTTTGCCCGTGAGCGCCACGTATGCCATGGCCAGGCACGTGGGGCCGCAGCCGGTCACCCCGAACGCGTCGCCGCCGTAGAGGGCCTGCGACCAGGCGGGGTCGCGCTGGTAGAGCGCGGGGACCTCGCCGGCGCGCCAGGCGCTGCGGGGCGTGCTCTGCGGGGCGTCCGGCGTGCCCGTGCCAGCGGCCGCCCCGCCGTGAGCGAGGGCCGAGAGCGTGCCGACGGCGTACCAGCCCACCCCGGCGAGCGCGGCCACGAGCGCGACGGCCAGCGCCGCGCGCGCCGCGAGAGATCGGCGCCTGCGCGCCGCGGAGGGGGCCGGTGCGCGGTAGGAGGTGCGCGAGTACGCGGGCGCTCCGTTGCGTCCTATGGGCGGCATCGGCGCGGTGGCGGAGGCGCGCGCCGCGCGGCCCGCCGGCCGCCGATGCGCCGCGCGGTACGAGTTCGTGTACGTCATGGGTGCTTCCTTTCCTCGGTTCCTCCCTCCCAGTATCCCCAAGCAGCGCCCCCGCGTCCCTTGAGAACCGTCTACGGATCCCTTATGTTTTCCTTAATAATGCCCCTCCTTACACCGTGGGCGGGGGCGGGGCCGATACAATGGCCGCAAGGAGAAGCGAGGGCCGCGCAGCGGCCCGGCGCCCGGAGGGCGCGGAACGGCGAGGAGCGGGGCGTGGCGGAGACGAAGCTCATAGCGGTATGCGACGACGAGGCGGCCATCGCCGACCTGGTAGCCCAGCTGCTTGCCCAGGGCGGCTTCGAGGTGCGCACGTTCTACGCGGGCGCCGACCTTTTGGCCGCGGCCGCGCACGAGGCGTTCGACCTCGTCGTCCTGGACATCATGATGCCGGGCATGGACGGGTTCGCCTGCTGCCGCGAGCTTCGGCGCACGAGCTCGGTGCCCATCATCTTCCTCACCGCCAAGGACGAGGAGATCGACAAGGTGGTGGGCTTCGAGCTGGGGGCGGACGATTACGTGGTCAAGCCCTTCAAGCCGCGCGAGCTCCTGGCCCGCGTGAGAGCCCGCCTGCGCCGCAGCGCGCCGCCGGCAGAGGGCGGCCGCCCGCTCGGCTCCCAGCTGCTCGAGGCGCGCGGCGTGGCGGTGGACGAGGAGGCGTACGCGGCCACGCTCCACGGCGAACCGCTCGCGCTCACGCCCAAGGAGTTCGCCATCCTCGCGTGCCTCCTGCGCGCCGCCGGACGGCCGGTGGCGTCGCGCGATCTGTTCGAGGCCGTCTGGGGCGAGGAGGCGAACGCCCAGTCCAACAACACGGTCATGGTGCACATACGCCACCTGCGCAAGAAGCTGGCCGCCATCGACTCCTCCCAGGAGTTCGTCGAGACGGTGTGGGGCGTGGGCTACAAGCTGGGATAGCGGTATCGGCGTCGCACGGACGGCCGGCGGCGGGTGCGGCGGATGTGAGGGAAGGGACGCGCGATGGATGCGAGCGGATTCAGCCAGGCGAAGCAGGACCAGACGAGACGGCTCTCGAACAGCGTCCTGCGGCGCACGCTGGTGAACGTGGTCGTGTTCGCCGTCGTGTACCTGGCGCTGTTCCTCGGCTTCATGAACACGCTGGGATCGAGCCTGTCGAACCTCGCGTACAACCTCGTGGGCCAGAATTACTGGGTGCATACGGCCATCGCGAACCTGTTCCTCGTGTGCGTGGCCGTAGGCTTCATCGCAGGAATCGTGCTGGTGGTGCGCTCGGGCATCAACCGGGCCCTGCGCTACTTCGACCTGCTGCTCGACTCCGTGACCGACGTGCTGGCCAAGCGCGAGGGCCCCGTCGTGCTGCCGAGCGAGCTCGCGCCCACGGCCTTGTTCCTGAACGGCATCAAGGCCGAGGGCGAGCGCAGCGAGCGCGCGGCGAAAGCGGCCGAGGAGCGCAAGAACGAGCTCGTGGTGTACCTGGCCCACGACATCAAGACGCCGCTCACGTCCATCATCGGCTACCTGACGCTCCTGGAGGAGTCGCCCGACCTGCCGGTGGACGTGCGGGCGCGCTACACGGGCATAACGCTGGCGAAGGCGTACCGCCTGGAGGAGCTGCTCGACGAGTTCTTCGAGATCACGCGCTACAACCTGCAGACCATCCCCATCGAGCGCTCGCGCTTCGACGGCGCGCTTTTCGTGAGCCAGGTGATAGAGGAGTTCTACCCGCTGGCCGAGGGGCGCTCCCTCTCGCTCGTGTTCGACGGGCCGGACGAGCTGCCCGTGTTCGCCGACGCGGGGCGGGTGGCGCGCGTGCTGAACAACGTGCTGAAGAACGCCGTGGCCTACGCCGATGCGGGCACCGAGGTGCGCGTGCGCACGGGGCTCGTGGTCGCGCCGGACGGCTTCGTGTGGTGGGAGCTCACCGTGACCGACCGCGGCCGCGAGCTGTCGCCCGAGCACCTCGAGCGCATCTTCGAGAAGTTCTTCCGCGCCGACGCCGCACGCGGCTCGGACGGGGGCGGCGCGGGGCTCGGGCTCGCCATCGCGCGCGAGATCGCGCGCGCCCACGGCGGGGACATCTACGCCACGAGCGACGCGGGCCTTACGTCGTTCACCGTATGGATCCCGCAGGGCCCGAGCGTGGGGAAGTGAGGAGGGCGGCCGCCGTATCCGCCGCACGCGGCATCCGGGCGCGGCCCGCAGCGCGCGTTCCCGAAATTCCAGCTTGAAATCGATCGGCAACAAAGGGCCGCTATCATGAAGGCGTTATGCACGTGCCCGCGCCGCCCGCACGGGACGCAACCGACCGAGAGGAGCCCCATGCCCATCATCGAGCCCTACCGCCCCGACCTCGCCGCCCCCCTGCGCGCCTTCCTCGCGCGCTGCCTGCCCGAGTCGGGGCGCACGTTCGACCCGGAGGCGCCATGCTCACCTGCTCGACGTCGAGGCGGCCTACGAGGCCTTCTGGTGCCTTGTCGAGGACGGCGGCGACGTGGCCGGCTGCGTGGGCGTGCGGGCGCTTTCCAAGGACGTGTGCGAGCTCAAGACGCTGTTCGTTTACGAGCGCCTGCAAGGGCACGGCTGGGGTCGGCGCCTGGCCGAGCAGGCCATCGGCCTCGCGCGCTCCCGGGGCTTTCGGGCCATGCGCCTCGACACCATCTCCACGTCCGCGAACGCCATCGGCCTCTACCGCCGCTTAGGCTTCCGCGACATCGACCGCTACGACGACAACCCCCTGGCCGACGTGTTCATGGAGCTGGACCTGGTGCGGTAGCGGCCGAGGCCCTGCCGGCGGCCGCAATGTGGGCAACCTGTGGGTGAGGGCCACGGGCGCTTGCCCGCCCTTCCGGCATCGCCTACAATAGGCAGGCTGCGAAAACGCAGGCACTCTCCGCTTGGTCCGCATGTCTCACCGCATGCCCACCCAGAGGGGAGCGCAACGAACGCAACCGCCCTGGCCGGGCGGGGGCGATGACGAGGCGGCGCGCGAGCGCGCCCAAGGAAAGGTGGAACCATGGCCGACAAGCTCAGCATCACGAAGGAGCGCACCGCGGAGCTCATCAAGGAGTTCGGCAAGGGCGAGGGCGATTCCGGCAGCCCCGAAGTGCAGATCGCCATCCTCACGGAGCGCATCCGCAACCTCACCGAGCACCTGAAGGTGCACAAGAAGGACAAGCACACGCAGCGTGGCCTCATGATGCTCATCGGCAAGCGCCGCGGCCTCTTGAAGTACGTCAAGAACCGCGACATCGAGGAATACCGTGCCCTTATCAAGAAGCTCGGCATCCGCGACAACATCTAGCACGAACCGGGAGCCCGCACATGCGGGCTCCCGCGCATAGGCGGCGGCGGGGACCTGCCGGACAAGCCGCCCGCCGCCCTCCGCGCGTCGGAGGGGCGCCGTCCTTCGGGGACGGCGGGGAAAGGACAGCCGGAAGCGCGCAGCTTCCTTCTGTATAGAGCGGTCGGAAGCGCAAGGGCGCTTCTGCTCGCGGCCCGCCCGCAGGGGGCGGACGGCGCCGAAGAAGCTTGGCCGCACTAGGGCGTCCAAGGCGAAGAGAAAGAAATGTGCATATGGAGAAAATCGTCGAATCCTTCGAGCTGTACGGGAAGCAGTACCGCTTGGAGACGGGCGAGCTGGCCAAGCAGGCGACCGGTTCCGTGGTCGTCACGCAGGGCGACACCACCGTGCTGGTCACGGCGGTCATCGGGCAGGAGAAGGACTACGACTTCTTCCCGCTCACGGTCGACTTCATCGAGAAGATGTACGCCGTCGGCCGCATCCCGGGCGGCTACCTGAAGCGCGAGGCGCGCCCCTCGGACAAGGGCACGCTCACGGCGCGCATGGTGGACCGTCCCATCCGCCCCGGCTTCGTGGACGGCTTCAAGCGCGAGGTGCACGTGGTGTGCACGACGCTCGTGGTGGACAGCGTGAACCCGCCCGACACCATCTGCGTCATGGGCGCGAGCGCCGCCCTCATGCTGGGCGCGGCCCCCTTCGACGGCCCTGCCGCCTGCGTGCGCATCGGCCGCGACATCGAGACGGGCGAGTTCATCGTGAACCCGACGTTCGAGGAGTCCGAGCACTCCGACCTGGAGCTCACCATCGCCGGCACGGCCGACTACATCTCCATGGTGGAGGCGGGCGCCGACGAGATCTCCGAGCAGGACATGCTGGCCGCCATGGCCTTCGGCCAGGAGGCCATCGCCGCGTTCTGCGAGGTGCAGCAGCGCTTCCTCGACCGTGCGAACATCCAGCCGGTCGAGTGGCCGGTGCACGTGGCCGACCCGGCCATCGCAAGCCGCGTGGCGCCGTTCATGGACGAGATGTCCGCCGCGCTGCACGACGCCGACAAGCTGTCGCGCATGGGCAAGGTCGAGGAGCTCAAGGAGCGCATCAAGGCCGAGCAGTTCTCCGACGAGGAGCGCGCCGCCTGGAAGGGCGACATCGCCGCCGAGCTGAAGAAGCTCGAGAAGAAGGCCATGCGCGCCATGGTCATCGCCACCGGCGAGCGCGCCGACGGCCGCACGCCCGAGGAGATCCGCCCGCTCTACATCGTGCCGGGCTACCTGCCCCGCGTGCACGGCTCGGGCCTGTTCCAGCGCGGCCAGACCCAGGTGCTGTCCGTGGTGACGCTCGGCATGCTGAACGAGTGGCAGCGCCTCGACACCATCGACCCCGCCGAGGGCAAGCGCTACATGCACCAGTACAACTTCCCGCCGTACTGCACGGGCGAGGCGGGCCGCATGGGCGCGCCGAAGCGCCGCGAGATCGGCCACGGGGCGCTGGCGGAGCGCGCGCTTCTGCCGGTGCTGCCGGACGAGGACGAGTTCCCCTACGCCATCCGCGTGGTGTCCGAGGTGCTGGAGTCCAACGGCTCCTCGTCCATGGCCTCCACCTGCGGGTCCACGCTGGCCCTCATGGACGCCGGCGTGCCCATCAAGGCGCCGGTCTCCGGCATCGCCATGGGCCTCATCAAGGAGGGCGATGACGTGGTCATCCTCTCCGACATCCAGGGCATCGAGGACTTCCTCGGCGACATGGACTTCAAGGTGTGCGGCACGGAGAAGGGCATCACGGCCCTGCAGATGGACAACAAGGCCCGCGGCCTGTCCGTCGAGATCCTGGCCCGCGCGCTCGCGCAGGCGAGCGAGGGCCGCGCCCACATCCTGGACGCCATGCTGGAGACCATCGAGGCGCCGCGCGAGGAGCTCTCGCAGTTCGCGCCCCGCATCGAGACGATCCACATCCCGGTGGACAAGATCCGCGACGTCATCGGCAGCGGCGGCAAGGTAGTCCGCGGCATCCAGGAGGAGACGGGCGCCCAGATCAACATCGAGGAGGACGGCACCATCCACATCGCCGCCATCGAGGGCCCGGCCGGCGAGGCCGCGAAGGCCATGATCCTGGGCATCGTGAAGGAGCCCGAGGTGGGCGAGCAGTTCGACGGCGAGGTCGTGGGCATCAAGGACTTCGGCGCGTTCGTCAAGCTGACGCCTGGCAAGGACGGCCTGCTGCACATCTCCCGCGTGGCCAACGGCCGCGTGGCCTCCGTGGAGGACGTGCTCACGCTGGGCGACGTGGTGAAGGTGGAAGTGCTCGAGGTGGATCCGAAGACGGGCAAGATCTCGCTCGACCGCCTGGACAAGCCGGACGCCCCCGAGGGCGCGAACAACGGCGGGGAGCGGCGCGAGCGCAGCGACCGCCCGCGCCGCGAGGACCGCAGCGAGCGCAGCGAGCGGGACAACCGTCCCGGCCGCAGCAACCGCAACGGCAACGGCAACGGCAACGGCCGCACGCCGCGCCGCCGCCACGAGGGCTAGCAAACAACGGGGAGGCCGCGGGGACGCGGCCTCCTTCTTTATTCAGGGGCCGTATCAAAAGCCCCAGAACGCAGGGACAGGGACAGGGAGAGGAGGGACAGAGGGACGGTTCTCTTGTCCTGCAGATGCTGCGGGACAAGAGAACCGTCCCTCTGTCCTGCGCCCCTGTCCTGCGGTCCCGGATACTGTGGGACAAGAGAACCGTCCCCCTGTCCCGCCGTCCCCCTGTCCCGCCGCGAGCCCCACGCATCCCGCAGGCGATGGCGATGGCTTGCGGCCCCGCCTCGACATCTCCCTCCCTCAAACCAGCCGGCCGGGACCGTGCGTGCAGAGGCGGCCGCCCCGGCGCACCCTGCCAACCTGCGAGGTTGAATGGATGCGCCGGTCCGGCCGCTCCCGAACGCCCGACAACGGCCGGCTGACAAGACGAAGCCGACAGGAAAAAGCATCCCCTCCTGCCGTCCGCCAAACGGTGCCGCCGGGGTAACGATGCGCCTTTCGGTCGGCTTCGCGTGGTAGGATGTTCCAGACCGTGAACGAAAGGCAGGAATCGCATGATCAGAGTAGCAGTGTCGGGGTGTGCGGGCCGCATGGGCGCCACCGTCGTGGAGGCGGTGGGCGCGGCGCCGGACATGGAGGTGGCCTGCGGCATCGACCCGCATGGGCAAAGCGCGGCGTTCCCCGTGTTCGCCAGCGTTGCCGAGGCGCTCGGTGGCGCGGAGTTCGACGTGCTCGTGGACTTCACGCAGCCCTCCGTCGTGGCGGGCAACCTGCGCGCGGCGCTGCCGGCGGGCGTCGATTGCGTCGTGGGCACCACGGGGCTCTCGAACGCCGCGCTCGAGGAGCTGGCCGCGCTCGCGCCTGCGGGCACGTGCCTCTTCTACGCACCGAACTTCACCACGGGGGCCGTGCTCATGATGGAGTTCGCGAAGGTCGCGGCGCCCTACTTCCCGGAGGCCGAGGTCATGGAGTTCCACCACTGCAACAAGAAGGACGCCCCCTCGGGCACCGCGGTGCGCACGGCCGAGATCATCTCCGCGGCGCGCGGCGGGCGCGCGAGCGAGGCGCCCGGGCGCGAGACGGAGATCGAGGGCGCCGAGGGCGCGCGCGGCGCGCTCGTGGCAGGCGTGCCGGTGCACTCCGTGCGCTCCATGGGCTACGTGGCCAGCCAGGAGGTCGTGTTCGGCTCGCTCGGCCAAACGCTCTCCATCCGCCACGACTCGTGGGACCGCGAGTCGTACATGCCGGGCGTGCTGCTGGGCATTCGCAGCGTGGGCGGGCGGTCGGGCCTGATTGTAGGTTTGGAGAACTTCATGGCGTGAGGGCGGTACCAAGCCTCCGCCCATGGCATAATAAACGTTTGTACGATAGGCAAGGTTCGGCGCGGCGGATGCCATCCGCCCGCCGCCGTGCAGTGAGATGAGGAGTCAGCATGTCGCAAGAGCCCCGTTTCGGCCGCATGATACCGGCCATGGTCACCCCGTTCGACGAGAACCGCGAGCTCGACGTGGACAAGGTCCAGGCTCTCGCCGCGCGCCTCGTGGACGGCGGCAGCGACTCGCTCATCATAAACGGCACGACGGGGGAGAGCCCGACCGTGTTCTATCCGCAGAAGATCGACCTGTTCCGCGCCGTGGTGGAGGCCGTGGGCGACCGCGTGCCCGTCATCGCGAATGTGGGCGACAACTGCACGGCCGACACGGTGGACTTCGCGCGCGAGGTGGCGGAGCTTGGCGTCGACGGCTTCATGTGCGTGGTGCCGTACTACAACAAGCCCCCGCAAGAAGGTATCTACCAGCACTTCCGCACCATCGCGAACGCGGTGGAGCTGCCCATCATCCTGTACAACATCCCGGGCCGCTGCGTGGTTAACATGGAGGCCGAGACCACGCTGCGCCTGGCGCACGAGTGCGCCAACGTCGTGGCCGTCAAGGAGGCTTCGGGGAAGCTGGACCAGGTGAAGGCCATCGTCGAAGACGCGCCGGAAGGCTTCGCCGTGTACTCGGGCGACGACGCCGCCACCTACGACATCATGAGGCTGGGAGGCGCCGGCGTCATCTCCACCATCGGCAACGTGGCGCCCGGGCGCATGAAGGAGATCGTGGACTTGTGCGCGGCAGGCGACTGGGAGGCGGCTGCGGCCGCGAACGAGGCGCTCATGCCGCTCATGAAGGGCCTGTTCGAAACGTCGAACCCCATCCTCGTGAAGGAGGCGCTCAAGCTCTTGGGCTTCCCGGTGGGAGGCGTGCGCCTTCCTCTGGTGGACGCCACCCCCGAGCAGTCCGAGCGCCTGGCCGCCATCATGAGGGAAGTCGGCGTGCTGGACGCGTAAGGCGCGTCCGAAACTGACAACGCAAGGTTGCGTCGCCCCGGGGCGACGCTGCAAGACAAACCGCGACGAGCGGGCGCGCCTCCTATCGGAGCGCCCTGCCCGCAGGATCGCCCGAACGGGCGGCTGCGGCGGTAGCGGAGCCGAGGCGAAGCCGGGAATCCCGGCTCTTCGTCTATGCGCACCCGATCGCGCAAGACCGGAAAGACAAGGTACTTATGGAACAGCAGAACAACCAGCGCTCCGAGCGCCGTTCGCAGGAGCAGTCCCGCAACGGCCGCGGCGGGGGCAACGGCAACGGCGCCAAGGGAGCCGCGCGCGGCGCCGAGAAGAAGACGCGCTCCTACAAGCACGTGCAGCTCGAGCATCGCCGTCCCCAGCTTTCTAAGGCGGGGCAGGGCCAGCAGAAGCAGGGCGGCCAGCAGAATGCGCGCCGCGCCAACTTCAACTCGCCGAAGAAGGACCCGAACGCCACGCTCAAGATCATCCCGCTCGGCGGCCTCGACGCCATCGGCAAGAACATGACCGTGTTCGAGTGCAAGGGCGACATGATCCTGGACGACGCGGGCCTCATGTTCCCCGACGACGATCATCCGGGCATCGACCTCATCCTGCCCGACTACACCTACGTGCTGGAGAACGCCGACAAGCTGCGCGGCATCATCATCACGCACGGCCACGAGGACCACACCGGCACGCTGCCGTACCTCATGAAGGACCTCGACCGCCAAGTGCCCATCTACGGCACGAAGATGACGCTCGGCCTCATCGAGGGCAAGTTCGCCGAGCACAAGATCAAGAACGCCAAGCTCATCGAGATCAAGCCGGGCGACCAGGTGAAGCTCGGCTGCTTCACGGCCGAGTTCTTCGCCGTGAACCACTCCATCCCGGGCGCCGTGGGCGTGTTCTTCCAGAGCCCGGCCGGGAACGTGCTGCATACGGGCGACTTCAAGCTGGACCAGACGCCCATCGACGGCGTGACCACCGACTTCGGCGCGCTTGCGAAGTTCTCCAAGGCGGGCGTCGACCTTATGATGAGCGACTCCACGAACGCCCAGAACCCCAGCTTCACGCCCTCGGAGGCCGAGGTGGGCAAGGAGCTGCGCAAGATCATCTCCCAAGCGCGCGGCCGCGTCATCATCGCCTCGTTCGCCAGCCACATCCACCGCATGCAGCAGATCTGCGACGCCGCGCGCGACAACGGCCGCAAGGTCGTGGTCACGGGCCGCTCCATGATCCAGAACACCGATATCGCGCGCCGCCTGGGCTACCTGAACATCCCCGACGAGGACATCGTGGACGCCTACGACCTCAAGGGCATCCCGCCCGAGCAGGTGGTCATCATGTGCACGGGCAGCCAGGGCGAGCCGCTCTCGGCGCTGGCCCGCATCGCGAACGGCGAGCACAAGACCATCGACCTGGAGCAGGGCGACACCGTCATCATCTCGGCCACGCCGGTGCCCGGCAACGAGAAGGCCGTCACCCGCGTCATCAACTCGCTGGCGAAGATAGGCGCCGACGTCTACGACAAGAAGCGCGCCATGGTGCACGTGTCCGGCCACGCCGGCGCCGAGGAGCTGAAGCTGGTGCTGTCCATCGTGCAGCCGAACGCGTTCATGCCCGTGCACGGCGAGGCCACGCACCTGCGCGCCCATGCCAAGCTGGCCGAGGCGACAGGAGTGCCCGCCGAGAACGTGTTCATCTGCGAGAACGGCGAGGGCCTGGAGCTTTCGAGCAGGGGCGTGAAGCGCGGCGAGACCGTGCAAAGCGGCATCGTGTTCGTGGACGGCCTGTCGGTGGGCGACACGTCGCAGGACGTGCTCGACGAGCGCAACGCGCTCGGCTCGCAGGGCTTCGCCTCGGTGGCGGCCGCCATCTCGTCCAAGCGCAAGGACGTGGTGGGCGAGGTGCAGGTGGAGATGCACGGCATCACGGGAGGCGACGACGACTACCTCGTGCGCGAGGCGCGCACCACGGTGAAGAACGCCCTCAAGCGCCAGCTGGGCAAGGGAGGCGGCCAGAAGGAGCTCAAGAAGGCCGCCCGCGACGCGCTGCTCTCGCTTCTGTGGGAGCGCACGAAGCAGCGCCCCATGGCCATCGTGAACTTGCTGGAAGTTTAGGCTATAATGGCCGCATGCGCCTGCGCGCATGCGGCTCTCCGGCCGCGCAACCGAACCAGAAACGCACTCTAAACGCAGCAAAAGGAGCTGGGCCGTGGCCCGTCAGTCAGCACCCGCATCCAACAAGTCGAAACCGTCCCCCGGCGCCAAGCCGAAGGGCAAGGCGGCCTCGCCCGCCGAGAAGAGCGCCCGCAAGGGCGGCGGCAAGGCCGCGAAGGCCGCCCCTGCCCCAGACGGGCATCTCATCGACGATCGCACGCGCCGCGACATCACGGGCGTCGCGTTCGCCGTGGCGGCCGTCGTGCTGTTCGTGGCAGCCGTCATGCCCACGAATGCCGTGGTCACGTCGTTCGTCTCGACGGCACTGCACCTGACGCTCGGCCTGGGCGCCTACCTGCTGCCGTTCTTCCTGCTCGTCATCGGCGCGAGCTTCCTCATTCGCTTCGACCGCGAGCGCGTTCCGGCGCGCGTGTCGGTGGGCCTCGTTATGATACTGGCCGCCGTGCTCGTGCTGCTGGCGCTGTTCACGCCGCTGGTTCCCGGCGAGGAGGGGGCGCCGGCGGCGCTCTTCGACCCCGTGCAGCTCTCCGCACGCGGCGGTTACGTGGGCGCCGGCGTCGCCTGGGTGGGCTTTACGCTGTTCGGGCAGGTCATTTCGTGCATCATCATGTTCGGCGTCATGGCGGCCGGATTCGTGGTCATCGGTTTCTCGCTCTCGAAGCTCATCGAGCGCGTGCAGGACAGGCGCGCCGAGGCCGAGGGGGATGGGGACGTGCTGGGAGCACCGGCCTACGCCCGCGTGAAGAAGGCCGGGGAGGCGGGCGGCTTCGTGCCGCTCACGGCAGGAGAGGGCGCCGCGCCCACGAGCGTGCTGCCACGTGCCAGGAAGGGGCGCCGGGGCGAAGGCGCCGCGGCCGGCGAGGAGGCGAAGGGCAAGCCGAAGCATCCCTCGTCCTCGCTCGACACGCAGGTCATCGGCGGGCGGCGCGCGCCCTTCGACGCGCCCGACGCCGTGGAGCAGCCCCTGACGCGCAAGCTCGGCCGCGCGCGGGCCGCAGCCGACGCCGAGAAGAAGGCCTCCTCTCCCAAGGCGCCGTCCTCCTCGGCCACGCCGCTTGCCACCCCCCGCCCGGCGGACGGCTTCGAGCTGCCCCCCTTCGACATCCTGGCCACCAGCACGTCTGCCAAGAAGGACAAGGCCACCGACGCCGAGCTCACCGAGACGGCGGCCTGCCTCCAGGAGACGCTCGAGAGCTTCGCCATCATGGCCGAGGTCGTGGGCTGGGTGGCCGGCCCCACGGTGACGCTCTTCAAGGTGGACCTGCCCGCCGGCGTGCGCGTGAGCCGCATCACGGCACTCGAGCAGGACATCGCGCTCGCGCTCGCCGCGCCCGGCGTGCGCATCTTCGCGCCCATCCCCGGTACGAATTACGTGGGCATCGAGGTGCCCAACCGCACGCGCCAGACCGTGCTCTTGGGCGACGTGCTGAAGGACGCCCCGGCCGGCCCCTTGCAGGTGGCCATCGGCAAGGACGTGGAGGGGCGCTCCATCGTGTCGGACCTGGCCAAGATGCCCCACCTGCTCATCGGCGGCACCACGGGCTCCGGCAAGTCGGTGTCCGTGAACGCCATGATCATGTCCATCCTCATGCGCGCCACGCCCGCCGAGGTGCGCTTCATCATGATCGACCCGAAGCGCGTGGAGTTCACGCCCTACAACGGCATCCCGCACCTCTACGTGCCGGTGGTCACCGAGGCCCGCGAGGCGGCGAGCGCCCTGTCGTGGGGCGTGGCGGAGATGGAGCGGCGCCTGAAGGTGTTCTCGAAGGTGGGCGCCCGCAACATCGGCCAGTACAACGCCAAGGTTCAGGTCGAGCAGGCCGCCATCGAGAAGGCCGTGGAGGAGGGCAAGGAGCCGCCGGCCGCGGAGCTGGGCGACGAGCTGCCCTACATCGTCATCATCATCGACGAGCTGGCCGACCTCATGATGAACGTGGGCAAGGAGGTTGAGTTCTCCATCAGCCGCATCGCGCAGCTCGCGCGCGCGGCCGGCATCCACCTCATCGTGGCCACCCAGCGCCCGTCCACGAACGTGGTCACGGGCCTTATCAAGGCGAACATCACGAACCGCATCGCGTTCAACGTGGCCAGCGGCATCGACAGCCGCGTCGTGCTCGACACGCCGGGCGCCGAGCGCCTCATCGGCCTGGGCGATCTCCTGCTGTCGAAGCCCGAATACGCCAAGCCCCAGCGCATCCAGGGCTGCTACGTGTCCGAAGACGAGATCAACGCCGTGGTGGAGCTGCTCAAGGCGCAGGGCGAGCCCGAGTACCACTCGGAGATCCTCCAGACGAACCTCATCACGCTGGGCGCGTCGCAGCCGGACGGCAGCGGCGGCTCGTGCACCTCGGACGACCCCCTTGTGTGGGAGGCGGCCGAGATCGTGGTGTCGAGCGGCCTCGGCTCGACGTCGAACATACAGCGGCGCCTGAAAGTTGGCTATTCGCGCGCCGGGCGTATAATGGACATGCTCGAGGAAAAGGGCGTCGTGGGGCCGCCGAACGGCAGCAAGCCCCGTGAGGTCCTGGTGGACGCCATGGAGTTGGAAACGTTGAAGGCGTTCGAGGCGCAGGACTCATGCGAGGAGTAGCGACGTGGCACAGGTGACATTCGGAACGGTTTTGCAGGAAGCCCGCGAACGGAAGGGCATGGATCTGTCCACGGCGGCCCGGCGCCTGCGCATCAGGCCCGATATCCTGCGATCCATCGAGGAAGACGACTTCGCGCGCATGCCCCCACGCGGCTACACGCGCAACATGGTGAACGCCTACGCGCGCCTTCTAGGGCTTAACCCCACCGAGATCACCCGCATGTACCTGGACGAGGCCTACGCCTACCAGGTGGGCCGCGCGCGATCGGATGTACGGCCGAGCGGCTTCGACATGGGCGGCACGTCGCGCACGAAGCGCTCCGGCGTCGCGCGTCCGGTCCCGCCCGAGGAGCCCGAGGAGCGGGTGCCGCGCCAGAACGCGTTCGGGCGCACGCTCTACGACGATCGCACCGCCTACACGCGCTCCGACTACGGCCGCAGTGCGGCTCCGGCAGCCGGGGGGCGCGTCTACTCCGAGGGCCGCACGCACACGAGCCGCCATTCGGCGCTGCCGAACGGCCAGTACACGAACTTCTACGCGGGGCCCAAGGCCCCGAGCGGGGTGCAGTCGAAGCTCCCGTTCCTCATTGCGGGAGCGGTTATCCTCGTGGTGCTGGTCGTCGTGCTCGTGTTCGCGTTCGGGGGCAAGGGCGGCGGCGAGGAGGACCTGCCGACCGTGCCCGTGACGGGCATCGACGACACCACCCAGGGCGAGGGGGACGAGGGCTCCCAGGAACCCGTCGCGCCGCCTGCGCCGGTGGCGCCCACGAGCGCCAAGGTCGTGTACGAGGTGGCGTCGGGGGAGTCGGTGTACATGGACATCTACGAGGACGGAAACATCACCTCGGGCGGCACCGTCGACGGACCTGCCAAGAAGGAGTTCGACGTCACCGGCACGTTCAAGATCGTCACTTCGAACCCTGGCGGCGTGACCGTCACCGTAGACGGGACGAAGCTCGAGTCGACGGGCGACGAGAGCACCGGCATCTATTCCTTCAGCGTGGACTTCCCGGCCATCCTCGAGCAGTGGAAGGCCGACCATCCGACCGCCGGCACGGCGGGAACAGCCGGCACAGCGGGAACGGGCTCGTCCGGCTCTGGCACGACGGACGGCGCGAGCACGCCGGCCGCCTAGCCCTTCGTCGGCTGATCGCCTACGTGCATGTTCGGGCTGCCTCCCTGACTCGGCTGGCCGAGGACGCGCGTTCGATGCCGGCCGCCCCGGCGCATCCGGCCAGCCTCCGAGGTTGCCGCGCGCCCGGGACGGCCATTTTTGCGCGCATGCTCTCGGCCGCTGTTGGAGAAGAACGCCTCGGCCCCTCCCTTCGCACCTTGCGAAACTCGCCGGCTGGTAAAGAAAAAGCCGCTCGCCGTCCCTTTTCCTTCGCACCCTTAGGGTCCCTGACGAAGAAGAGCCGTCTCGTCCCGTTCCCTTCGAGCTCTGTGTAACTCGCCTGCAATCACGGCGCGGGCGGGACGAAATGCGGTATGCTGGTCGGAAACGAAAAAACGAGACGGCCCGCGCGCTTGGCGGGCCGATGAGGAAGGGAGCACCCATGGCGAAAGAGTGCAGCTTCGACGTCGTGTCCACGGTGGACATGCAGGAGGTCGACAACGCGTTCCAGCAGGCGAAGAAGGAGCTCGCGCAGCGCTACGACCTGAAGGATTCCGGCGCGGAGATCACGCTCGACAAGGCGAACAAGGCCATCACGGTGGCCGCCCCGGCGGAGTTCGTGGCCAAGCAGGTCATCGACGTCATCGCCTCGAAGCTCGTGAAGCGCGGCATTGATTTGGGCGCCGTGAAGTGGGGCGAGGTGCAGCCGGCGGCCGGGCAGAGCGTGCGCCAGACGGCCAACGTCGTCGAGGGCATCGACAAGGACACGGCCGGCAAGATCAACAAGGACATCAAGGCCACGAAGCTCAAGGTGAAGGTGCAGATCGAGGGCGACAAGCTGCGCGTGTCGAGCACCTCCCGCGACACGCTCCAAGAGGTCATCGCCTTCCTGAAGGGCCAGGACTACGGCCAGCCGCTCCAGTACGTCAACTACCGCTAGGCCGCGCGGTGGGCAACGAGAGGGCGCGCGGGGGCGAGGGCCGGAAGTCCGTGGCGTTCGTCACGCTGGGATGCGCCAAGAACGAGGTGGACACCGAGCACATGCGCGCCCGGGCGACCGGGGCAGGCTACGCGCTGACGGACGACCCCGAGACGGCCGACGCCATCGTGGTGAACACGTGCTCGTTCATACAGGCGGCCACCGAGGAGAGCCTCGAGGCGATCTTCGAGGCGGCCGACCTGCCGAACGTGCGCGACGGCGGGGCCGCACTCGTCGTGGCCGGCTGCATGCCGGCGCGCTACGGCGAGGATCTCGAGGCCGAGCTGACCGAGGCGGGCGCCTTCGTGCCCTGCTCGCGCGAGGACGACATCGCGCTCGTGCTGGCCGGCGTCATCGGCGAGGCGTCGCCCGGGGCGGAGAGCCTGGAGGACGCGGGCGCCGGGGCGGAGGAGCGCGGCCCCGTGTCGGCCTACGTGAAGATATCGGACGGCTGCGACCGCTTCTGCTCGTACTGCACCATCCCGTACATCCGCGGACGCTATCGCAGCTTCCCGCTCGACGACGTGCGTTCCGAGGTGACGGCCAAGGTGGCGGCCGGCGTGCGCGAGATCGTGCTCATCGCCCAGGACACGGGCCGCTGGGGCGCGGACTTCGAGGAGCCCTCGACGCTGGCCGCGCTCGTGGGCACGCTGGCCGAGGAGCATCCCGGCACGTGGTTCCGCGTCATGTACCTGCAACCCGAGGGGCTGACCGACGAGTACCTCGAGGCCGTGGCGGCACATGCCAACGTGTGCGACTACTTCGACATCCCATTGCAGCACGTTGACGCGGGGATCCTGCGCGCCATGAACCGCACAGGGTCGCGCGACGAGTTCGAGGCGCTGCTCGCGCGCGTGCGTCGCCGCATCCCGGACGCCACGCTGCGCACGACGCTCATCGCGGGATTCCCCGGCGAGACGGACGACCAGTTCGAGGATCTCTGCGCTTTCGTGGAGGATGCCGGCTTCGACTACGTGGGCGTGTTCCCCTACTCGCGCGAGGAGGGCACGCGCGCGTTCGACCTGCCAGGCCAGGTGGACGATGACGAGAAAGCCGACCGGGCCCAGCGCCTGCGCGACGTGGCGGACGCCGTGTGCGCGGCGCGCGTTGCCGAGCGTATCGGCCGCGAGCTCGATGTGCTCGTGGAGGGCCGCGAGGAGGACGGGCAGCTGTTCGGCCGCGCCATGTGCCAGGCTCCCGAGGTCGACGGCGTCACCTACCTCGAGGCCGGCGAGGTGGGGCAGGTCGTGCGCGTGACGATAGGGGACACGCTGCTCTATGAGATGGAAGGGGCGTGATCCAGGCCCATGGCCCCAACCGACCAGGCGAGGCCGGCTTCGACCGACAAGCTGTGGACGCCCGCCAACATCGTCACGCTCGCGCGCATCTGCCTCGTGCCGGTGTTCGTGGTCGTGCTCATCAGCCCGTGGCCGCAGTGGCTGGGGCTGCCGCAGGTGGCCGACGATGCGAAGAGCCTCATCGCGGCCGGCATCTTCATCCTCATATCGTGCACCGACTGGCTCGACGGCTACCTGGCCCGCAGCCGCGGCGAGGTCACGGACTTCGGCAAGTTCATGGACCCGCTGGCCGACAAGATACTCGTGGCCGCGGCGCTGCTCGCGCTCATCGAGCTGGGGTCGCTGCCCAGCTGGGTCGCGCTCGTCATCCTGGCGCGCGAGTTCATCGTGTCGGGCGTGCGCATGGTGGCCGCCAGCGAGGGCGTGGTCATCGCGGCCAGCTGGTACGGCAAGTTCAAGACCGTGTTCCAGATGGTCGCCATCGTGCTGTTCTGCGTGAAGGACTCCTACATGGTGGGCAGCCTGAACGCGGCTTTCAACGACTGGCTGTGGGTGCTGAGCTGGGGCGTGATGATCGTCGCGCTCGTGCTGACCGTGGTGTCCATGCTCGACTACATCGCGAAGGCGCGCCATCTCATAGGGTTCGGGCGCAAGCCCAAGGACGCGCCTGCGGGCGACTCCGGGAACGGCGCGCCGGCCGAAGGGCCGGTTCCCATGGAAGGCGCGGCCGTTGCGGGCGCGGCAGGGAAGTCCCGGCCGATCACGGATGCCGAGGCGGCCTCCATCGAGCCCGAGGCCCTCGACGCCCTGGCGCGCAGGGTGCTCGGGTCCGCACGGCGGGCCGGGGTGCGGCTCGGCACGGCAGAGAGCCTCACCGGGGGCCTGATAGCCGCCGTGCTCACCGGCGTGCCGGGCAGCTCGGAGACGGTGCGCGGCGGCGTGGTGAGCTACGTGGACGACGTGAAGCACGAGGTTCTGGGCGTGCCGCGCGAGACGCTTGAGCGGCACGGCGCGGTGAGCGCGGAAACGGCGCGCGCCATGGCCCAGGGCGCGCGGCGCGATATGGATGCCGACGTGGCGGTATCCGTCACGGGCATAGCCGGGCCGGGCGGGGCCGAGCCGGGGAAGCCGGTGGGCACGGTGTGGATCGGGCTGGCCGATGCGGAGGGCGCCGAGGCGCGCCTGCACGAGTTCCCGGGTGATCGCGGCCAGGTGCGCCTGCTGACCGTGCGCGCCGCGCTGGAGCGGCTGGAAGAGGCCTTGGAGGGCGCTGGCAAATGATGCTCCGCGCCGCTGCGGGCCTCGTTGCATTTCCGCTGGACTCGCACTGGAAACGGGCAAGGTCCGCACGGTGAGCGGGCAAGGTTCCTGCAAGGTCTGCACGGTCGCCGCGCGTGGTCCGCGCAAGGTTTCGGCGGCTCCCCGACGGCTTTTCTCCGGTTGCCGTGCAAGGTTGCGGCAGTATGCTTTTCCAGCAGCGAATCAGGCTGCACGTCTTGACAGACAAACAGATGTACGCATAATAGAGGAATGACGAAAAGCCGCTACGCCGGGGGAAGAAGGACCATGAACGACGAAAAAGCGAAGATGCTCAAGCTCACGACCGACCAGATCGAGTCGAAGTTCGGGCAAGGATCCATCATGAAGCTCGGCGAGGACGGCAAGGAGCTCAACATCGGCGTGATCCCCACGGGCGCGCTGCCGCTCGATGCCGCGCTCGGTATCGGCGGCGTGCCGCGGGGCCGCATCATCGAGGTGTACGGCCCCGAGTCGAGCGGCAAGACCACGCTCGCGCTGCAGATCCTCGCGGAGGCGCAGGCCATGGGCGGCATTGTGGCGTTCATCGATGCCGAGCACGCGCTCGACCCGGTGTACGCGGCGCGCCTGGGCGTGGATATCGACGAGGTGCTCATCTCTCAGCCCGACACCGGCGAGCAGGCCCTCGAGATCTGCGACATGCTCGTGCGCTCCGGCGCCATCGACGCGGTGGTCGTGGACTCCGTGGCCGCGCTCGTGCCCCGTGCCGAGATCGAGGGGGAGATCGGCGACACCACGGTAGGCCTGCAGGCGCGCCTCATGTCGCAGGCCCTGCGCAAGCTGGCGGGCTCGCTCTCCAAGTCGAACACCACCTGCATCTTCATCAACCAGCTGCGCGAGAAGATCGGCGTCATGTTCGGCAACCCCGAGACCACCACGGGCGGCCGCGCCCTCAAGTTCTTCTCCAGCGTGCGCATCGACATCCGCCGTATCGACTCCATCAAGAAGGACGGCGAGATCACGGGCAACCGCGTGCGCGCCAAGGTTGTGAAGAACAAGGTGGCGCCGCCGTTCAAGCAGGCCGAGTTCGACCTCATGTACGGAGAGGGCATCTCGCGAGAAGGCTGCATCGTCGACATGGCGGTGGAGGCCGGCGTGGCCAAGAAGAGCGGCGCGTGGTACACCTACGGCGAGGAGCGCCTGGGCCAGGGCCGCGAGGCGGCGAAGCAGACGCTCAAGGAGAATCCCGACCTGCGCGAGGAGATTGAGCTCAAGGTACGCGAGGCCTTCGAGATCCCCGTTATCACCCGCACCGCCGACGAGGCCGACGCGCTGTCTCCCGTGGCGAAGCCTGCCAAAAAGAAGTAGCATGTCCGACGCCGAGGTGAAGGCGCGCCTGCGTGCCCAGATAGCCGCCATCGAGGGATCGTCGCCCGCCTGCAAGGACAGCGCCTCCCGCGGAGCCGTCGGCCCCTGTCGAGAGGCGGAGGTCTCCGAGGGGTCCTGCGCCCCCGATGAGGGCGCCGGGGCTTTCCGCAGGGCTTCCCGCTCTTCCTGCACGGGCGCTCGAGCCCTTCGCGATGCAGCCGACTGCCTTGGCCGCGTGGTGCCCGGGTTCTCGCAGGAGGATGACGGCCTGGGCGCCGCAGCCGGCAGCCCTGCAGACTCGAGCGGGGGCCGTGTCCCGCTGGCGGCGCGAACCGGAGCCTCCGCTGCCGACGAAGCCGAGCGCGCCTTCCGCAAGATCGAGCGCCTCGCCCTCGCGCGCGAGCAAGCCTCGGCCGCGCTGCGGGCGCGCCTCGCGCGCGAGGGCTTCGCGCCCGAGGCGGCGTCCGCCGCGGTGGACCGTGCGCTCTCCTGCGGGCTCGTTGACGACGCCCGCTATGCCGAGGTGCTGGTGCGCAGCCGCCTGTCCCAGGGCCGCGGGGCCCAGGGGATCGCGGCCGAGCTCGACGCCCTGGGCATCGACGCGTCCGTCGTGCCCGGTTGGCCCGAAGAGTTCGCCGTCGACCACGAGAGCGAGGTGGAGCGCGCGCTCGCCCTGCTCGACCGCAAGCCTCCCCGCGCGAAGAACGGGCGCGACGCCGCGTTCCGCCGCCTTGTCCAGAAGGGCTTCGGAGCGTCGGTGGCTTCCACCGCCGCCCGTGTTTGGAGCGAGGGGGAGGAGTGCCAGTGCTGATTGCCTGCATTGTGCGCATGCAGCGCGGCCCGCAGAGCTCAAAACCGCCCACCGACCTCGTTTTCCGCTATTTTTCTGACAGGACTTCACCAAATGGGGAACAAGCCTTATCATGTGGTATAGCTTGAGTGAGACGTACCCGATAGGGTATTTCATATAGATACAATTCCATATGATCGCCCCCGTATTGCGTGCTCTTCGCTCATGCCCGGTTCGTGGAACCGGCCTTTTTATGTAAACCGAGCAATGTGAACAACGCATATCAGAAACCAAAACGAAAGGGGGAGGCATGCCCGAGATCATCTGGCTGCTCATCGGTGCCGTGATAGGCATCGCCCTCGGCTTCGTCGGTGCCCGCTTCCTGGCCAGCTCGTCCGCGAAACGTGCGGCGCAAGAGGCCGAGACCGTGGTGGCCGACGCGAAACGTCAAGCCGAAACACTGCGTCGCGAGGCCATCGTCGAAGCCAAGGACGAAGTCCTGAAGCTGAAGCAGGAGGCCCAGGCCGAGAACAAGGAGCGCATGCGCGAGGTGCGCGCCGCGGAGAACCGCGTGTCGCAGCGCGAGGAGTCGCTCGATCGCCGCGTGGAGTCGCTCGACGCCCGCGAGCATCAGATATCGTCCCAGCAGGGCCAGCTCGACCGTCGCGAGCGCGACCTCGAGGAAGCTGCCCGGGAGATCGACCGCCGCCTGGAGCGCGTGGCCGGCATGACGCCGGAGGAGGCGAAAGCCGAGCTGCTCGACACCCTCAAGGACGAGGTCGTGCACGAGTCCGCCGCCATCATCCGCGACTCCGAGGCCCGCACGAAGGCCGAGGCCGACAAGAAGGCCCGCTCCATCCTGAGCCTGGCCATCCAGCGCGTGGCGGCCGACCACTCCGCCGAGAACACGGTGAGCGCCATCCATATCCCGTCGGATGACCTCAAGGGCCGCATCATCGGGCGCGAGGGCCGCAACATCCGCTCGTTCGAGCAGCTCACCGGCACGAACCTCATCATCGACGACACCCCGGAGTGCGTGACCATCTCGTGCTTCGACCCGGTGCGCCGCGAGATAGGCCGCGTGACCATGGAGAACCTCGTGGCCGACGGGCGCATCCACCCGGCGCGCATCGAGGAGATGTTCGGCAAGGCCGAGGCGTTCGTGAACCAGCGCGTGCAGGAGGCGGGCGAGCAGGCCGCCTTCGACACCGGCATCCACGACCTGCATCCCGAGCTCGTGCGCACGCTCGGCCGCCTGCGCTACCGCACCTCCTACGGCCAGAACGTGCTGAACCACTCGCTCGAGGTGGCCTACCTCTCGGGCGTCATGGCTGCGGAGCTGGGGCTCGACCCCATCCCGGCCAAGCGCGCAGGGCTCTTGCACGACCTGGGCAAGGCCGTCGACCACGAGGTCGAGGGCAGCCATGCCGTCATCGGCGCCGACCTGGCGCGCCGCTTCGGCGAGAAGCAGGACATCGTCCATGCCATCGAGGCGCACCACAACGACGTGGAGCCCTCGAGCGTGCTCGCCGTGCTCGTGCAGGCCGCCGACGCCGTGTCGGCTGCCCGCCCCGGCGCCCGCAAGGAGACGCTCGACGCCTACATCAAGCGCCTCGAGAAGCTCGAGGAGATCGCGAACTCCTACAAGGGCGTGGAGCGCACCTACGCTATCCAGGCCGGTCGCGAAGTGCGCGTGATGGTGGAGCCCGAGGTGGTGGACGAGGCCGCCACGACCGTGCTCGCCCACGACATCGCGCACCGCATAGAGAACGAGATGCAGTACCCCGGCCAGGTGAAGGTCGTGGTCATCCGCGAGAGCCGCGCGGTCGGCGTCGCGAAGTAAGGCGACCCCGGCATGGCCGACGGCTCGCTGGAAGCCTTCATAGAGAACGTCAGCGGCGACAGCCATCTCCGGGTCGAGGCAGACCTCGGGGATGGTTTCGTCCGTTTGAGGAGCGCGGAGGCCGAGCGGCGGCAAGCCGCCCACGACATCCGCTCCACGGAGGACATCGTCATCGAGATGCTGCGCAACGCGCGCGACGCCCATGCCAAGAGCGTGTTCGCGGCCGTGTCCCGCGAGGGCGGCCGCCGGCGCATCGTCATGGTGGACGACGGCGACGGCGTTCCGCCCGCTCTGCACGAGCGGGTGTTCGAGCCGCGCGTCACCTCCAAGCTCGATACCATGCACTTGGACAAGTGGGGCGTGCACGGCCGCGGCATGGCCCTGTACTCCATCGCCGTGAACGCCGAGACGGCGCGCATAGCCGCCTCGGATGCAGGTCTGGGTTCCTCGTTCGTCGTGGAGACAGACCTGGCACGCGTGGGGGAGAAGGCCGACCAGTCCAGCTTTCCCGTCTTCGAGCGCACCGACGCGGGGACCGTGGCCGTGCGGGGGCCGAAGAACATTCTGCGCACCGTGTGCGAGTTCGCTCTCGAGTGCCGCCGCGACTGCACCGTCTACCTGGGCTCCGTGACCGACGTCGTGGCCACGCTCTACGCGTTCGGCCTCTCGTCGCTCACGGCGGCATCGCGCGCGTTCGGGCATGCCGACGAGCTGCCCGTGTGCAAGCGCCTGGCCCTCGCCGCAGACCCGGCGGAGCTCGCGGGCATAGCCGGGTCGCTGGGGCTCGCCCTGTCCGAGCGTTCGGCGCGCCGCGTGCTGGACGGCGAGATAACGCCGCTGTCCCCTCTGCTCGACCGCGTGCGCATCGGCAACGACGCTCCCGAGCCTGCAGCCCCGCGCACCGCAGCCCCGTCCGCCTCCGAAGACGCGCGGGGTCTCAAGCTGGCCCGCGAGGATCTGGACGACTTCGCGGGCCAGGTGGCCGCCGCCTACCGCGACGTCGCGCAACGCTACTACTTGGAGCCCGACGTGCAGCCCGAGGTGCGCGTGGGCAAGGACGGCATCCGCATCCATATCCCCGTGAGCAAGCTCCGCTAAGTTCCGCATAAGCTGCGCCGCCTGGTCGGCGAACGGCCATATCCGCAGGTTGCACGCCATACCATTAATAGCTAGAATAACGGTACCGTGAAAAAGCGGCGCGCGGGCGCCGCACGCATATTGAACGCACGCCAAACGCACGAGCAACGTACTCAAACGACGAAGGATATGCATGACCGCACCCGAGCACAAGCCGGACATCGGCTGCCTGAAGGTTTCATCGAAATCGTCGCCCGCTTCCGTGGCCGGAGCCATCGCCGGCATGGTGAAGGACGGCGTCGGCGTGGAGATACAGGCCGTCGGGGCCGGAGCGGTGAACCAAGCCGTGAAGGCCATCGCCATCTCGCGCGGTTTCCTGTCGCCCGTGGGCATCGAGATCGCCTGCGTGCCCTCCTTTGCGGACATCGTTATCGACGGCGAGTACCGCACGGCCATTCGCTTCGCAGTCGAACCGCGCTACACGCGCGGCGTCTCCATGCCCGCTGCCGGCGGGGAAGCGGAAGCCGCCCCGTCCGCCCCTGCGCACTGAGGATCGCCATGCACACGCATACCCCGTTCACGAACCTCGCGTTCTGCATCCGCACGTTCGGCTGCCAGATGAACAAGCACGATTCCGAGCGCGTCGCCGGCATGCTCGAAGGCCTGGGCGCGCTGCCCGTCGATGCCATCGAGGATGCCGACCTCGTCGTGTTCATGACGTGCTGCGTGCGCGAAGCCGCCGACACGCGCCTCTACGGTCAGGTGGCCTCGCTCAAGAACACTCCGCTGCGCGCCGGCACCCCCCTGTCCAAGCGCGTCGTGGCCGTGGGCGGCTGCATCGGGCAGCGCGACGGGCAGAAGCTCGTCGATGAGCTGCCGCACCTGGACGTGGTGTTCGGCACGCACAACCTGGGCTCGCTTCCGCGACTGCTGGAAGAGGCGCTCGACGAGGGGGGCCATCACGTGGAGGTGCTCGACGCCGGCTCGTCGTTTGCCTCGGAGCTGCCGACGGCGCGCGAGCACGCGTGGGCCGCTTGGCTTCCCATCGCGCAGGGTTGCAACAACTTCTGCTCGTACTGCATCGTGCCCTACGTGCGCGGCCGAGAGAAGTCGCGCCCGCTCGAGGATATCGTAGCCGAGGCGGAGGGCTACGTGGCCGCCGGCGTGAAGGAGATCACCCTTCTGGGCCAGAACGTGAACTCCTACGGCCGCGACCTGTACGGCTCGCCCCGCTTCGCGGCCGTGCTCGATGCGCTCGACGCCACGGGCATCGAGCGCCTGCGCTTCGCGACGAGCCATCCGAAGGACCTCACCGACGAGGTCATCGGCAGGTTCGGCACGCTGCGCTCGCTCATGCCGGCGCTGCACCTGCCCGTGCAGTCCGGCTCCGATGCCGTGCTCGCCGCCATGAACCGCCGCTACACGCGCGCCCATTACCTGGAGCTCGTGCGCAAGCTGCGCGAGGCGCTGCCGGAGATCGCGCTCTCCACCGACATCATCGTGGGATTCCCCGGCGAGACGGCGAAGGACTTCGAAGACACGTACCGCCTTGTGGACGAGGTGGGCTACCACCAGGTGTTCACGTTCATCTACTCCAAGCGCGAGGGCACGCCTGCCGCCTCGGTCGACGATCCCACGCCACGCGACGTGATCCAGGGGCGGTTCGACCGTCTGGTCGATCTCGTGCAGAAGCGGGCCTTCGAGGCGAACCAGGTCGACCTGGGGAGCACGGTCGACGTGCTGGTGGAGGGCGCTTCCAAGCGCGATGCGGGCCTGCTCGCGGGCAAGAGCCCGAAGAACCAGACCGTGCATGCGCCGCTGCCCGAAGGCGCCTCGATCGAGGAGCTGGCCGGTACCACGGTGCGCGTGCGCATCGACGAGGCGAAGACGTGGTACCTGGCAGGCGAGGTGGCGGGCGGTGCCGTGCCGCCCGCGGAGGCGGCGGATGGGCGCTGACCCCGTCGTCTGCATCGTCGGCCCCACAGCCTCGGGCAAGTCCGCCCTTGCGCAGGCCGTCGCCCTCGCGCTCGATGGCGAGGTGGTGAGCGCCGATTCCATGCAGGTGTACCGCGGCATGGACATCGGCACGGGCAAGCTCGCCCCCGACGAGCGGCTTGTGCCCCACCACGGCCTCGACCTCGCCGACCCCGGCGAGCCGTACTCGGCGGCCCTCTTCCAGGAATACGCCCGCGCCTGCTTCGAGGACATCGCCGCGCGCGGGAGGCGTGCCGTGCTGTGCGGCGGCACCGGCCTGTACGTGCGCGCGGCCATCGACGCCTACGAGTTCCCGAAGGGGGAGCAAACGGGCAATCCTGTGCGCGAGCATTACAACCGCCTTGCCGGCGAGCAAGGCGCCGGCGCCCTGTGGGAGCTGCTGCGCGAGCGCGATCCCGCGAGTGCCGCCATCGTGCCCGCCGCCGACGTCAAGCGCGTCGTGCGCGCCTTCGAGCTGTTGGAGGACGGCACAAGCCTGGCCGAGCAGCGCGCGAAGCTGGCGAGCATCCCACAGCTGGTACCGGCATGCTTCATAGGGCTGTCCGTGGATCCGACGGCGCTCAACGCGCGCATCGACGCGCGCGTCGACGCCATGTTCGACGCCGGGCTCGTGGACGAGGTGGCGCGTTTGCTGCAAAGCGGATTCCGGGACGGCATCACGGCTCCCCAGGCTATCGGGTACAAGGAGGTCGTCGCCGCCCTCGAGGGGGAGACGACGATGGAGGAAGCTGCGTCGTGCATCAAGACGGCCACGCACCGCTACGCGAAGCGGCAGCGCACTTGGTTCCGCAAGGACCGGCGCATCCGCTGGATAGATGCAACCGACCCTGACCCCGCGGCCCAGGCAGCCGAGGCGCTTTCCTTGGTGGGAGGCGTCGTTGCCTGAGCGTTTCCGCAGCAGGGCGAGCTTGTGGTATGATACGGTTCTGCAGGCCGACCCTGCCGAGCCTTCAAGATCGGAGCACCTATCATGCAGACAGCACACGCGTTTCTCTAGCGGTTGCGACCGCGCCCGACTGTCTCCGCACGCCGCCATCCGCGCCGGCGTGTCCCTTCTTGCTTCGAAAGGTTGGCTCCATGTCTGAATTTGAATCCGTAATCACGCGGGGCGCGATCCCCGTTTCCGAAGAGCGCCGCGAGAAGGCCGTGCTGGTGGGCGTCGACCGCCCCGGCGCCTCCTGGCCGCTGGCCTCGTCGCTTGCCGAGCTCGAGCGTCTCGTGGACACGGCGGGCGCCGACGTTGCGGCCGTCACCACGCAAAAGCTCGACGCGCCGAACCCGCGCACGTTCGTCGGCTCGGGCAAGGCCGAGGAGGTTGCCGAGCTGGCACGCGCCCACGCGGCCGATCTCGTGGTGTTCGACGACGAGCTCACGCCCTCGCAGCAGTCGAACCTCGAGAAGGTAGTCGGCAAGGAAGTGAAGGTCATCGACCGCACGGCGCTCATCCTCGACATCTTCGCGCTGCATGCCACCAGCAAGGAGGGCCGCCTGCAGGTGCGGCTCGCCCAGAACGAGTACCTGCTGCCGCGTTTGCGCGGCATGTGGGCCCACTTGGCCTCGAACCGCATGGGCGGCGGCGTGGGCTCGCGCTTCGGCGAGGGCGAGAGCCAGCTCGAGGTCGACCGTCGCATGGTGCGCAAGCGCATCACGTCCATCAAGCGCGAGCTCAAGCACCTGGCCGAGGTACGCGCCATCCAGCGCGAGAGCCGCTACGAGAGCGGCATGTTCAAAGTGGCGCTGGCCGGTTACACGAACGCCGGAAAGTCGAGCCTGCTCAACCGCTTGACGAACGCGGACGTGCTGGCCTACGACAAGCTGTTCGCCACGCTGGACTCCACTACGCGCAAGTTCGAGCTGCCCGAAGGGCGCGAGATCACCGTCACCGACACGGTCGGGTTCATCCAGAAGCTGCCGACCACGCTCATCGAGGCGTTCAAGTCCACGCTCGACGAGATCACGGGAGCCGATCTCGTGCTGCATGTGGTGGATGCGTCGTCGGACGAGTACGAGGCGCAGATCGCTGCGGTGGAGGACGTGCTCGGGCAGATCGAAGCTCAAGATTTGCTTCGCGTGCTCGTATTCAACAAATGCGACCTGCTCGACAAGGAACATTTCGATGCTCTCAAGGCGCGTCATCCACAGGCCCAATTCGTATCGGCGGCAACAGGGGAGGGCATAAGCGAGCTTGTCGGGCATATCGCCCGTGTCGCCTCGGCGCAGGACGAGCATCTCGCCATAGTGATTCCCTACAACCGGGGAGATCTCGTCTCCCTCGCGCACGAGCGTTGCCATATCCTGTCGGAAAAGCACGAGGAGGACGGTACGCACCTCGTCATGTTGGCTGCTCCGTCCTTTGCCGGCCTGTTTCGCCCCTACGTGGCGGAGAAGGACTGTTAGGCACGTCCCTTTCAGAAAGCTGCAAACTACTTGGTTAGAGTAACTCTAACCAAGTAGTTTGCGACCGGATGACGCGATCTCGGATCACCGGTCGGTCTCGGGACGAACGAGCGCCCCTCATCCCAAGGCCGGCGTTTCTCCTGCAGGGGCCGTAATCCAACAGGGCGTCTCGCTCCTTCGGCAGGGCCCCGCAAGGCGTCGCCTACAGGCGACGGAACACCGCCACTACCTTGCCCGCGATGGAGCAGTCGGTGGTGATGATGGGCTCCATCGTGGAGTTCTCCGGCTGCAGGCGGATATGGTCGGATTCCTTGTAGAAGCGCTTGACCGTCGCGCCGTCGTCGATGATGGCCACGACGATGTCGCCGTTGTTGGCGACGGGCTGTTCTTTCACCACCACGTAGTCGCCGTCGTTGATGCCCGCCTCGATCATCGATTCGCCCCGTACCGACAGCAGGAACGACGGTGCATCGCCCACGATGTCGGTGGGAAGCGAGATGGTGTCGGTGATGTTCTCCTCGGCGAGGATGGGGGAGCCGGCCGCCACATTGCCCACGAGCGGCACGTTCACCACCTTGTTGAAGCTGGGCTTGATGACGTTGGAAGTGCTCTCTGCATCGCCAAGCGGATAGGTGAGCGCGATGGAACGCGACTTGAGGGGATCGCGCTTGATGAGCCCCTTGTCCTCGAGTGCTTTGAGGTGCACGTGGACTGTCGAAGGGGAGGAAAGGCCCAAGCTTTGGCAGACCTCGCGCACCGTGGGACCGTAGCCCTTCTCGCGGATGCACTCCTCGATGCAGTCGAGCACCGCCTTCTGGCGTTTCGTCACTTTGTCGGACATGCCCCGTTCCTTTCCCTTGAACGAACAAATGTTTTAAATACGTATTGACATGAACTTTTGTTCGTTCTATTATATATGCGAACAAAGGTTCTACGCAAGGCCTAGGAGGCAGAAAGATGAAGAATTTCGAGATGCGGTGCCCCTTCGATGGCACGTCGGCCCTGCAGCCGGAGTTCAACCGTGTATCCGCAGCCGGGGCTATCATCGAGTTTCCAGGGAGCGGTTCCCAAGGTGCTTGCGCGCCGCTGCAGCATTCGCACGCGCGTCAGGTACCGTCTGCTGCGTGCCGTGCTCGCAGACTTGGCGCTACGGAGATGGCGCGGGTTCTTCGTCATGGCAGTGCGGCAGGTCGCGCTTACGGCCGTGTGAGGCCGTGGCAAGGCGCTCTTGCCGGATGCGTCTTCTCCGTTTTCGCCTTCCTCAGCATTTTCATCAGCTTCTAGCGACTTCGGAACGCCCATGGATACTGCATTTCTGTGACTGCGCGGCATCCTCGCCACCATGGCGCTGCCGTTCCATCGCCTTTCCACCCCGCAGGACCCTTCCTCCTTGCAGGTTCATGTGGTAGACTGCCTTTTGAACCGAAATCCCAGACAGGCTGCTGTGAATGCGGCCTTCGAGAAGGAGACAAGGAACATGAAGTTCTAACGAAAGCCTTCGGGCACCCGCCAGGTCATGCAAGCTCCGCACCGGGTGCGCTTTCGTTGCTGTTCCTTGATGTTCCTATCCCTAGCCTCGCCGTCTCATCGGCGCCAGGTTGCCAGCGCGAAAAGCATTGAATCCGGTGCCTCTCGAAGGGAGGCCCTTCCGTGTTCGTTTCAGCCCGCCATCTTACCTATACCTACGACGGCGCCGATGCCTTGGCGCTCGATGACGCATCCGCCGTGTTCGCGCCCGGCTGGACCGGCGTGGTCGGCCCGAACGGAGCCGGCAAGAGCACGTTGCTCAAGATCGTATGCGGGATGCTCGAGCCCCAGAAAGGAAGCGTTTCTCCGCAGGTCGCAGGATCGTTCTGCGCCCAGTCGACCGATGTCGCGCCAACGGGGCTCGAGGAGTTCTCCTACGACTACCGCCCCGAGGCCGTGCGCCTGCGCTACCTGCTCGGCATCGACGACGCATGGCTATGGCGCTACGACACCCTGTCACATGGCGAGTGCAAGCGTATCCAGATAGCATGTGCCCTCGCAGCCGATCCTGTGCTGCTTGCACTCGACGAGCCCACAAACCACCTCGACGCTGAAACCCGCGAACTGGTGGCGCGTGCGCTTGCCGAGTATCGCGGGACGGGCCTTCTCGTCTCGCACGACCGCGCGTTGCTCGACGGGCTGGTGAGCTCGTGCGTGTTCGTGGATCGAGGGCGTGCTGTGACCGTGCCCGGCACGTACTCTCAGGCGAAGGAGCAGCTAGACCTACGCCGCCAGACTGCCGTAGAGGAGCGGTCCCATGCCCGTCGCGAACTGGCGCGCCTCAAGACGGAGAGCAATCGTCGAGACGGGGTGGCGGCGCGTTCGGCTGCACGGCGCTCGGCTCGGCATCTCGACCGGCACGACCATGACGGGCGCGCGAAGATCAAGCTGGCCATCTATTCCGGCCAGGATGGCAAGACCGGGCGGCTCTCGTCGCAGATGGGGAAGAAAGTCGAGCGTGCAGAGAAGCGCATGGCCGAGGTTCGCGTCGCCAAGGTGTACGAGGGTGCGCTCGACCTGGAAGCCGAGCCCGCCGCGCGCACGGTGCTCGTCCGATGCGAGGCCGGGTCCCTGACGCTGGGCGAGGGGCGCATGCTGCACCATCCGCAGCTGTACGTGGGCAACACCGACCGCATCGGCCTGGTGGGCAGGAACGGTGCAGGCAAATCGACGCTGCTTGCCGAAGTGCTGCGGCAAATGCCGGAAGAGGGCATGGTGTACGTCCCGCAAGAGATAGGAAGTGACCGGGCGCGCGCCCTTCTCGCCTCGGTGAAGGCTCTCGCGCCGGCAGAGCGCGGGCGCCTGCTCTCCATTGTCGCCCGGCTCGATTCGCCGCCGGCACGCATCTTGGAGGGAGACGACTTGAGCCCCGGCGAGGTGCGCAAGCTCCTGTTGGCGCAGGGCCTGACAGGACGACCGCATCTCATCGTCATGGACGAGCCGACGAACCACCTGGATATACGCTCTGTCGAAGCCTTGCAGGACGTGCTGGCCGATTGTCCCTGCGCCCTGATGCTCGTGTCCCACGACGAGCGCTTCCTCGACGCGCTCACCGCAACACGATGGGTGTTCGACGTTGGCCGTGCCGAAGGGAGAGGGCTCGGCGACACCCATGTAAGGGTGGAGCTTTGACCTTTTCCCCGTGGTCGAACACCGGTGAAGCCGAGATCCACACCCGCTTCGGACCGCCTCCTTTCCGCAGGGGGCGGTTTTTTTGCAGGGATCGACAATGCGGATTGAAGCACAATATCTTGTATGCTAGGCTGATCCAAAATCGAGCAAAGGAGCCTTTCATGCGCTGTCCTTCCTGCGGAAACCCCGAATCAAAAGTGGTGGACTCGCGCCCTTCCGAGGATGGCACGGCTATCCGGCGCCGACGCGAATGCCTTGATTGCGGCCGTCGATTCACCACCTACGAGCGTTTGGGCGAGAACCCGCTCATCGTTATCAAGGCGGATGGGTCCTCCGAAGCCTATGACCGCCAGAAGCTCATGCGCGGCCTGCTCATTGCCTGCGGGAAGCGGCCTATCTCACCCGAGCAGATAGCGTCGCTCGTCGATAGTATTGAAACCGAGCTTCGCAACGCCTCCTGCAACGAGATCAGGTCAAAGGAACTTGGCGATATGGTTCTCGTGCGTCTGGCGAAGCTCGACGATGTTGCCTACGTGCGGTTCGCGAGCGTCTACAAGGACTTCCAAAACGTAGAGGAGTTCGCAGCCGCCCTCGAGGGGCTGCGCTGATGGAGCGCCTCGCGATTCCCCTCAAGGCGCTCGATGCCGAACTTCCGGTGCCTGCCTGCGCCTACGCGGGCGATGCTGCCGTCGACCTGCGCTCGACGATCGACGAGACGCTGCAGCCGTTCGAGCGCAAGCTCGTGCCCTGCGGCATTGCCGTCGCCATTCCGGTCGGCTACGCTGGTTTCGTCCTGCCGCGCAGCGGGTTGGCGGCGAGGCACGGCGTATCGCTCGTGAATGCACCGGGGCTCATCGACAGCAACTACCGTGGCGAGATCAAGGCCATCCTCGTCAACCTAGACCCGCGCGAGCCTTTCGAGGTCAAGCGGGGGGACCGTATCGCGCAGCTTGTCATCATGCGCGTGGCCGAGGCCGTGTTTGATTCGTGTGGGGATCTTCCTGCTACCGATCGGGGCGCCGGCGGGTTCGGCAGCAGCGGCATCGGCGCATAGCGGTTCCGGATAGGTCGAGGCTTTCATATTGCACTTAGAGTTACTCTAAGTTAAAATCGTTATTGGTTAGAGTAACTCTAAGCCCGTACTCAAGTCGACTTCCGAGGAGGCCTATGGGCGACGAGGGACATAATAGCCGGATCGTTGACGTCCCGGCTACGCAAGCCGATCCGATCTACGGCATCGGCGACGTTGTCGCCTTGACGGGAATCTCGGCTTTCACCATCCGCTATTACGACAAGTGCGGGTTCTTCCCGAACCTTCATCGCGACAAGCGCGGCGTGCGGACGTTCTCCGAGGCCGACGTTGCCCAACTGCACCTGGTCGAGGCGCTTCGCAAAAGCGGCCTGTCCATCGAGGGCATCCAGTACTTCGTGCGCCTCTGCAAGCGTGGCGGCACCACCCGGGCCGAACGCCTGTCGATCTTGCGGGCGCAAGAGACCGTGCTCGAGTACCAGCGCGAGGAGCTGGACGAGAGCCTGAAACGCCTCCATGCCGCTACGGTGGATTTGGAAGCTGCGGAACGCTCCCAAGGACACGGCATGCTATAGTGCGTGGGCGAAGCGCTAGAAAACGCCCTGTTTCCATGACCTAGGACTCGTCGAAGGGCAAGATAGGGCCTTAGAACGGCTCTCAAAGCCTCGTTTATAAAACCGCAGGTCAGAGACGCGATATTTTGACAGATTGGACGAAATCGACTATGGATGACCAAAATCAGCCACCCAAGCCACCCGGATACCCCGAACCTCCGAACCAAGGCCCGAGGCTGCGGCCCAACGAACGCGACGTTCGCGACCTGAAGGTGGCCCAGAACCTCGTCATGGTGGCAAGCATCGCCGGGCCGGTATCTTTGTTCATTGGAGGCGTGTTCCTTGCAACCGCCGGACTGGTGTGCGCCATCATCGCGCTCAAGAAGCTGAACGCGCTGTCTACCAGGTTGACCGATGTCGCCGCGCCAGCGAAGCGACTTAAACGGTCTTGCATAATCGGTATCGCCGTATGCAGTATCGCGCTGGTCCTGAACGCGGTTTCCGCGTACCTCATGTACCCGGCCGTGCTCGAGGCCATCGAATCCGGCGATTACGGAAACCTCGCACCCGGCACCGACCTGGGCACAACCCCCAAAGGCAACTCAACTTGGGGCTAGCACTCCGGCACTTCCCCCAAGATTGACATTTCGAACGTATATTTGTCTAACTTAAGTCTGTCAAAACTGACTAGCCATGCCATGTTTCCGCTTGCTATGCTGGCATTCCTCCTTGGGCGCCGGAAGGAGGTGCTCCAGCATGCCCAAGAAACAAGGCGGACACCTGACCATGAAG
>NZ_JAIPUP010000002.1:0-597721 GCF_030418485.1 Gordonibacter sp. RACS_AR68 | reverse complement strand
GGGCGATGCAGGATCAGCTCAACGGGCGGCCGAGGGAGACGCTCGGTTGGAAGACGCCGGCCGAGGCGCTACAATCGGAGCTGGCAAACGCCAACCGTGCAATGACCGCCTGACGCCGCCCCGTCCCCCTGTCACACCCTTGTCACACGGAGCGGCCCGCCGATCGGCGGGCCGCTTTTCACGTTCCAGGCAGGCTGCTTGTGGTAGCTGGCCTCTACAGCCCCTCGGCCTCGAAGCGCTTCTTCAGCGCCTCCTGGTGGATGCTGTACTGTAATGCCATCTCCTTGGCCACGCGTCCGCTCTTCACCAGGTCGAACAGGCTCTGGTCCATCGTGCGCATGCCTTCGGCGCCGCCGGCGGCTATCACGCTGTCTATCTGGTGCGTCTTCTCCTCGCGGATGAGGTTGCGGATGGCCGTGTTCGTGACCATGATCTCGAAGGCGGGCACCACCTCGCCGTCCACCGTGGGCACGAGCTGCTGCGACACGATGGCGTCCAGCACCATGGACAACTGCATGCGTATCTGGCGCTGCTGCGAGGCGGGGAAGGCGTCGATGATACGGTCCACCGTGCCGGCCGCGCCCGTGGTGTGCAGCGTGCTGAACAGCAGCTGCGCCATCTCCGCGGCGGTGACGGCCGTGCCGATGGTCTCGTAGTCGCGCATCTCGCCCAAGAGGATGACGTCCGGGCTCTCGCGCATGGCCGAGCGCAGCGCCTCGCCGTAGGTGGCGATGTCGGTGGGCACCTCGCGCTGCGTCACGATGCAGCTGCCGTGCTTGTGGACGTACTCGATGGGGTCCTCCATGGTGATGATGTGCCCCGAGCGCTCGTGGTTCAGCTTGTCGATGATGCAGGCCAGCGTCGTGGACTTGCCCGCGCCCGCCGGTCCCGTGACCAGCACGAGGCCCTTCTGCAGGTGGGCTAGGCGCAGCACCTCTTCGGGGATGTGGAAGTCGGCCGGGTTCGGCAGCCCGAACGGGATGACGCGGATGACGGCGCCGAACGACCCGCGCTGGCGGAACACGTTTGCGCGGAAGCGCCCCACGCCCGCGATGGCGAACGAGAAGTCGTCGTCGTGGTTGCCGTTGTCCACGAAGCGCTGCATGCTGCGCCCGCTCACCTCGTAGATGGCGCGCACGAACGTCTCGGTGTCATCGGGCATGAGCGGCGCCGAGTCCAGGCGGATCTGCCGTCCGCTCACCTCATAGGACAGCGGCAGGCCTGCAATGATGAAGATGTCGGACGCCTTCGCGTCCACCATCTCCCGCAGCAGCTCTTCAAGTTTCATCTCATCGCTCCTATCGTGTCTGCGCAGCGCCCGACCACAGCGTCTCGCCTGCGCCGTTCTCCGTCCACAGCGTCGTTGCCTTCCATGACGCCACGCTGTACGTGGCGTCCGCGCGTATCTCCAGCACGACGGCGAGCGTGCGCCCGCTGTCGGCAGTGAATTCCGCCTTGACCGTCGATCCGTCAAGCTCGGCACCTTCCGGCAGCGCCGCGCGCACGGCGGACAGCGCCTCGGCCAGCCCGCCGTGCGCTGCGCGCACCGGCGCGAGCGCGGCGTCGACGTCCGCAACGAGCTCTTGGCCCGCCCGCTCGTTGGCGTACGTGTCGGTGGTGAAGGACGCCTGCCGTTCGGCGGCGGCGTACGTGGCCTGCGCCGTCGTCACCGAGAGCACGGCCATGACGGCCAGGCACAAGATGATGACGAGGGCGAACAGGCTGATGGGCCCTATGCGCACCGATCCGCGTCCCCGCGTGGTCACACGGCATCGCCCCCTTCCGCTGCTCCGTCGCTCGCGTAGCGGGCCGCCTCCAGCTCGTAGACGACCTCTCCGTCGCGGCTCACCGTGATGCTCGCATGGTACAGCGTGCCGCCCTCCGTGGGCTCGGGCACCACTTCGCGCGTCACGAGGTAATCGCCCTCGCCGGCACCGGCTGCGGTGCCCAGCGCATCGCCGTCGCCGTCGAACGCCTCGCTCTGCGTGCCGGCGAGCGGCATCGCTGCGAACTCCTCGGCGGCGTTCGAGGCCAGCAGGACGGCCTGCGTAAGCTGGCGCTCCTCCACGCCGCGGTTGTGCGCCGCGCCGAACAGCTGCATGAACATCGCCAGCGCGAACGCCAGGAACGCCAGCAGCACCAGCGCCTCCACCACGAATGCGGTGCCGTGCCAGGTGGCGTCGGGCCCGCGGCGCGCGGCGAGCAGCGTCTCGGCCGGTTTCCTCGCCATGCTAGGCACCTCCCCTCACGCTGCGCAACGCCACCTGCACGCTGCCGTCATCCGTCTCCACGGTGAGCAGCCCGTTCTCGTAGGAGAACGCGAAGCGCTCCGAGGCGACGACGGGGGTGGCCTTCTCCGGCGTGTACGCCGCATCGGCCAGCGCGTACTCCTCCACGATGGAGCCCTGGTAGGCGTAGATGCGCGTCTCGAACGTGCCGCTGTCCAGCCGCTCGGTCAGCACGAGGGAGCGGCCCTCGGGGCCCTTGCCCGCACCGACGGCATCCACGGAGTCGGCCGCGCGCACGCTGTTCGCGATGAGGCCCGTGGCCAGACGTGTATCGTCGGCCTGGTCGCGCACTTCCACCAGCGCGCGGTACAGCCCCGTGCCGGTCATGATGGCTATGAGCAGTGCCACGATGAACAGCGCGAACAGCAGAACCGTGAACAGGCGCCCGAAACCCTGGCCGCCTTCCGCGCGCTGTGCGATGCCCCTGCTCGTCAAAGCCTCCATAACCGCATCCTCGTCCCGCCCGGAAGGGCGCTCGCCCCTCATCGCGGAACCACCACGACGCTCGGCATGATGTTCTCGGCGAACACCTCGTAGGTTATCACGTAATCGTCGCGGTTCACGCGCAGGCCGTAGCCCTGCTCCAGGTGCTCGAGCGAGGAGGGGTAGGAGCCCTCGATGGCGCAGCATTGCTTCGCGCTGTCCAAGATGGCGTTGCGCACGGACACGGCGCCCTGCTCGCGCAGGTTCTGCCCGACGGCCCCTGCTGCGAACCAGCCTCCCACGGCCAGCGCCAGCACGAGCGCCAGGGCGGCGAGCCTCATGCCCCGCCGGCGCTTCCGCTGCCTCGACGTATGCTTGCGGTCCATGCGAGCCACCTTAGCCGATCGATCCCATGATGCCGATGAGCGGCAGCATGACCGACACGAGCGTGGCGCCCACGGCCACGGTCAGGAAGGCGGCGAGCGCGGGCTCCACGCCGTCCACCAGGCGGTCCATCTTCATGATGGCGCCGTCGAAGAACGTGAGCGACAGGCGTCCCAGCACGTCCTCCATGCTGCCCGAGCGCGCGCCGATGGTGAGCATGCGGGCGTAGACGGGCTCGAACACGCCGCTTTCGGAAACGGCCTGCGCCAGGCTCTTCGGCGCGGCCAGGTCGAGCATGGCCTCGCGCGCGCCCTCCAGCTGCTGGCGCAACGCACGGTGGTCCACCATGGCCACAGCCTCCTTCATGGCCGTGTCGGTGTCGATGCCCGAGGCCACGTAGGTTGCCAGCGCCGACGTGAAGCGGCTGAGCGCCAGCTGGTACATCGTGTTGCGCGTGAGGGGCATGCGCTCGGCGGCGCGCATGAGGCTGCGGCGCCCGCCCTCGCTGCGCATGGCCACGGCCATGGCCAGCACGACCACGGTGCATACGAGCGTCACGGCCAGCGCCGCCCACCCGATGCCGATGGATGCGCCCACGGCGTTGAACGACCCTGCCGCCAGGTTGCCCGACAGGCTCTCGTACACGTCCACGAACACGGGAAGGATGACGGCCACCGTGAAGGCCAGGATGACGGACATGACGCAGAGCAGGGCGGCGGGGTAGACGATGCTCGAGCGCATCTTCGCGAACAGGCGTCCCTCTTCGTCATAGTACACGGCCAGCGTGCGCAGCGTGGGCTCAAGGCGGCCCGACACCTCGCCTGCTCCCACCATGTCCACGACGTGGCGGGGGAAGAAGCCCGAGCCATCGAGGGCCTTCGCCAGCGGCTCGCCGGCGATGAGCCGAAGGTACACGGCATCGCACGCGCGCTTGAACGCGCCGTCCTCCATGTTCTCGCCCAGCAGGCTCACGGCCTCGTCGGTCTGGATGCCGGCGGCCAGCATGATGGCGACGCTCTCGCAGAACGCGCTTACGGAGCTGCTCTCAAGCACGGTTGTGGCCATAATCTCATTCGCTCCTTGTCCGACTTTGCGCTTCCGGGCCTTGCGGCGTCCTCTTCGGCTCGCACTCAGTACGTGTACCGGTCAGTGTATTCCTTCGCGTCCCCCACGGTTTTCCCCGACCCGCCGGCGGCGGCAAACGTCAGGTCGATACGCGTCCATGTGTTGGGGTCGACGCTCACCTCGACGCTCTTCCAGCTGCCATCAAGATATACCAAATTCCAAGCATGGTAAATACTATCAGGGGAAACGTATCCAGTAACGATCTTCGTGGGAATTCCAAGGCTGCGCAGCATGGCGGCTCCCAGGCTCACGTAGTCGAAGCAGATGCCCTTTCCCTCGGCCAACGTGGCATCGGGGTTGGGCACGTAGCCCGTTGCGTCGGCCAGGCGCTCGGCCTTCTCGGTGTCGTAGCTCACGTTCTCGGTGATCCAGGTGTAGATGCTGCGCAGCACGTCGCCCTCGTTCTGGGCGCCGGCGGCAAGCTCGCTCGCCTTCGCCACGCAGGCGCTGTCAGCGTCGTAGTCGCAGAACACGTTGGGGCGCAGGAAGGGCTCGAACTCGCTCGCGAGCACCACGTCGACGGTGGTTCCGTTGATGGGCACGTAGCGGTCGCCCTCGGTGTTCTGCATGACCTGCACGTCGTAGGCGCCGTCGCCCATGGTGAGGGGCACGGAAACGGGCGTGCCATCGCCGGGCAGGTCGTAGTTTCGCTTCACGCCGTCCTTGGTGACCAGCAGCTTCAGGCGGCTCTGGTTCTGCGCCGAGGCAGCCACGTAGCCGAGCGAGGCATGCGAGACGTCGATCATGCTGTCGTGGTCGGCCACCGCGGCATCGGCGTCGAACGGGGAGGTGGCCAGGGACGGACGCTCGAAGGCGGGCCCGCTCGTCGTGCCCGCGCTGTCGCCTGCGCCCACGGTGCCCCCGCCGCCCGATTCGCCGCATCCGGCGAGCATGCCCAGCCCGACGGCCAGCGCCGCGGCCACGGCGAGCGCGAGCGCGGCGACGCGGGCGCGGCGCAGTGCCGTCGCCGGGCGGGCTTTGCATGCGCGCTGGCGTCTCACGGGTTCCTATCATGGTCGCATCGGGGAAGGGGCGCGCGGGCGCGCCGCCTCGTTTTGCGTTCATTATAGCGTTGTCCGCGGATGCGGGTTCCGGGTGTTCCCCGCCCACACAATCGCATCGCCCGCAGGCTGCCTGCCGAGTTGGCGGTTCAACGAGAAATTGAGCCTCGGCCCGAGTGTCGCGTTTTTCGCGCGGTAGGGGCGACGAATCGATTATCCTTCGGGGAAGCATGTTTTGAAAGGCCCTTATCGACCCGCAGCACCCCTGCTCGTCACCGTGTTCGTTCCCCGTTCCAGCGATTTTTGCTGCTAAATTTGCAACATTTGTGAAAATGCCCTCTCAAATGGGACGATGCGATACGCTGGGGGTCGGAATAGGAATACGTTTGTGATAGAATTGCTTGCTGGGTTGCAGTCTGTACGTCGCTGCAGCCTACCATGGAAACCTGCGCAAACCAGCATGAGCGAAAACGTATAAGCGAACCAAAGTAGACGACGCCTCGAAGGGCGGTGGCGCTGCGTACCTGCAGCCAGAGGATTCGGTGATACGTATGAGCATGTTGGAAAAATTCTGCGACGCGAAGAACACGTTCGAGGGCAAGGCGCTGGCCGCATTCATGGCAGCGGTGCTGGCGTTCTCCCTCGTCAACCTTTCCTCCCTCGCCGACGCGGCCGAGAACGGCGCGCCGACCGACGCCCCCGAGGCCCAAGTCGACAACCCGTCAACCGAGGCCGCCGACAGCCCGGCTCCCGAACCAGCCCCTGCGGCCGAGCCCGAGGCCACCGCCACGCTGGAGACCCCCGCTGTCTCCGAGGCGCCTGCGCAAAGCGAGGCGCCTGCCGCCGAGCCGTCTGCTCCTGCAGCCGACCTCCCCACTGCCGAGCCCGGCGTGGCCGTGGTGGGCTTGGAATTCCAGCATGCGTACGTGGCATACTTGGGGCAGGCCATCGCGTTGCCTGCCGATTCCATCAACGTGCCCTTGAACAAGGAGCTTTCGTTCGCCGCCTACGCCGACGAAGGCTACGAGATCAGTGCGGTCAAGGCCGTTGCGAAAGGCGTCGAAGCCGAGCTCCGGGCCGATGCGACCACCGGGGAGTACAAGGTTCCTGCCGAACAGGTGACGAGCAACCTTATCCTGAAGGTGGAGGCCAAAGCCGCGGAAGCCGAAACTTCCGAGCTTGAGACGCCTGCTGCCGAACCCATCACCTCCGACACGAAGATCGGCGAGGATGGGGCAGGCGGGCCCGAGGCCGACGGCTCCGACAACGGTGGGTCCGACGCGATCGGGGACGATGTCGTCGAAGTCGAGGCCGACGTGAGCAGCCCTGCTTTCGAGGGCTACGCCCAAGCGGGCAACGTGCTCGTGAAGGTGACTGCTGCCGAAGGCGTGCTGCCCGAGGGAACCACCGTGCAGGCCGTGCAGATTACCAGCTCCGCTGTCATCGATGCGGTCGAGGCCGCAGTAGAGGAAAAGGGCAAGGAGCTGGAGAATGCCGTCGCCGTCGACGTAACGCTCCTCGGCCCCGACGGCAACGTCATGCAGCCCGACGCCGCAGTGAACGTGTGCTTCTTCAATGCCGGTGTTTCCGGCGAGGCTATGGGCGTATACCACGTGGCGAACGACGGCTCGAGCGTGAGCGCGGTTTCCGCCCGTCAGGCAGACGCCGCCGCGCAGAGTTTCGACGTGAGCCACTTCTCCATCTACGTCGTGACGGCCGAGGGCACGCCGAAGCTCGCCACCTATAACTTCTACGGCGTGGATGGAGCTCTTGTCGGCACGCAGATCGTCAAGACCGGCGAGAGCTTGTTCGAGCCCGAGGCGCCTCCGGTCGCCGATGGCCAATTCTTCCAGGGCTGGTATGCAAAGAACGGCGAAGACTGGGCGGGCAGGTTCGTCGATTTCGGTGCGCAAGTCGTTACCGAAACGTTCACCAGCGACCTGTACGCAAAAGTTTCCGGGGCGTGCTACGTGTACTTCATGGACAACGGCGGTCGCGTTTACTCCACCAAATCAGGGGCCGATGGCGATGTCGTCGCGGCCGATGTGGCGTTCCCTCTCGCTCCGAACGAGAGCGTGACGGGATGGTACACAGAAAAGGAGCTTGTCAACAAGGTGGATTCGGTGACGTTGGGTGCGGAGAGCATCACGCTGTACCCCAAGGTCGAGACCGGTGTATGGATGACGTTCGACGCCAAGGGCGGCTCGTACACCGAGCCCGAGTTCGTGAGCGTCGGGGGTACGTCCGTCGAGCCCGCCGCGCCGACGCGTGCGGGCTACCGTTTCGCCGGCTGGTTCGCGGACGAGGAGTGCTCCAAGGCCTACAAGTTTGGCTCGTCGCCGAGCGGTGACACGACGCTGTATGCGAAATGGGAGGCGGCCACGGCGAAGTACAGCGTGGCCGTGTGGCTCGAGGCGGCCGATTCGACGAGGGACGCGTCGCGGTACGATTACGTGACCACGCTCGACTACGAGGGGACGACCGACAAGGAAGAGCCGCTCCCCAGCGCGTCGGACATCAAGCAGAACGTAGCCTTCCTGATCGACGGCAAGTACATCCTGAACGAGAGCAACGAGTCGAGCGACAAGACGGTCACGGTGAAGGGCGACGGCACGGCCATTGCCAACGTGTACCTTGACCGAGCGGAGTTCACCGTCGATTTGCGCTGCTCGGCGAAGGGCGAGAGCGGGAACAAGAAAGATTACGTCACCGCGTACCAGATCACGGCGAATTACGGCGCGGACATCGCCGACCAATGGGATGCGGCGACGAAGGCGGTGAGCGCGAAGTACGGAACGCGCGTTTGGGTCGAGGATCCCAAGAACCCCGGAACGACGATCAACCCGGTCGTCGCTCCTTTCCGGACGATGACCGAGGACATGACGCTCTTTTACGTCAACAACGGCAGCGCGCTGCATCACCTGGAACTTCGCGTGGAAAAGGTTGGCAACACGACCCCCATCAAGAAAACCGATCCGAACTTTCCGAAATACAACTCGGGTTACCGGTATCAGAACAACTACGATACCAGCATGTTCGAGAACTACGACACCCTCGTGTTCAGGGGTGCGGGCGTGCATGCGGAGATTCAGAATTACGTGAACGCCTTGAACGGTTTCGAGTGGGTCGGAGCGGACTTGGCGAAAAACCAAGGCTTCTTCCAGATCGGGAACACCTGGACGGCGCGCCACTATTTCGAGCGCAAGTCGTACACCATCACGTTCAACAACCAGGGCGCTATGAGCACGAGCGCGCCCATCAAGTACGGCACGTCCATCGAGGGCGAAGGTGCGGCACCGAGTGCGAAGGACGCGGGTGTTCCGGAAGGCTCGACGTTCGCAGGATGGTACACGTCCCCGACGTTCGCCGCGGGGACCGAGTTCTCCTTCGATGGTGCAACCATGCCTGCCAACAACGTGGTCCTGTACGCGAAGTGGATCCTCCCCACGTACCAGGTCACCTATTACCAGGACATGGGCGGCACGGCCTTGGCCAAAGAGAATGCGGTCGGCTACGGCGAGACGGCGATCGACGAGCCCTCGTCGATCGCGAGCGTTCCCGAAGGGTACAAGTGGGTCGGATGGACGACGCGTTCGGGCTCCGAAGGCGACTACACCTACAGGGTGTTCAACTTCGACACCCAGGTTTACGGCGATGTCGAGCTCTACCCCTACTACATCAACGACGAGAAACGCTCGGTTGCCTACGATGCGAACGGCGGCGTAGGCGAGGTGCCGACGGATGACCGCTCGTATGCGCAGGGCAGCTTCGCCAAGGTCGCCGAGAGCACCCTCTCGGCATCGACCGACGGCGACCGGTTCCTCGGGTGGAACACGAAGGAGGACGGCAGCGGCGCCACGTACTATCCCGGCGGCATGGTGCAGCTGGGCGAGGCGAACGTCACGCTGTACGCACAGTGGGGGCCGGCCGTGCCCCAGACGTCCTTGACGTACGACCCGAACGGCGGAGCGGGCGACGCCCTGACCGAGACGGGCCTTCCCAATAACGGCGAGGTGACGCTCAAGACAGCAGATGCCCTGGACTTCGCCGCTCCGCGGGCTGGCGTGCACTTCGCCGGCTGGAACACGGCCCCCGACGGCTCGGGGGCGTCGTTCGCCGGCGGTACCGCCGTCCGGGTCGATCTCGTTGGGAACGGCAATATCCTGTATGCCCAGTGGGCCCTCAACACCAATACCCCCTACACGGTGGAGCGTTACCTGCAGAACCTCGATGGCAGCTATCCCGACACGGCAACGTATACTGACGGCACGCTTGTCGGCACTACCGACCAGCTTGTGAGCGCCGATACGTCCGTGGCCTATCCAGGCTTCACCTTCGATGCCGGCAATGCATCCAATGTGCTCGAGGGCACGGTGGCTGGCGACGGATCGCTCGTTTTGAAGGTGTACTACGAGCGTAACGCTTACAAGGTGGCCTACGAGCTGGACGGCGGCGATACCACGTCGCCCGATACGACGTTCGACGGCGTCAAGTACGGCGCATTGACGCCAGCCATCGATACGCCAACGAGACTTGGCTACACGTTCCAAGGATGGGACCCGGCGGTGTCGCCCACCGTCACGGGCAATGCGGTGTACACCGCGCAGTGGCAGCCGCTTCCCGATGTGAGCCTTGAGTATGTGGCGGAGGGCGCGGGCGGCAGCGTCATCGGCAAGGATGGCGAGCCCGGCCAGACGGCGACGGAGCGGGTGAGCCCGCTTTCGGGCGAGCCGCATGGCGCCGCCGCCGTGCCGAACACCGGGTACCGGTTCGCCGGTTGGTTCGTCGACGGCCAGCTTGCGAGCGATTCCGCGCAGCTCGACCGCGCGGTCATCGACGCGCACGCCAAGTCGGGCGAGGGCCTGTACCGGTCGACCACGTTCACGGCGCGTTTCGTGGAGAACGAGGCCACGCTCGCCTATGCATCGGCTGACGAGTCCTTGGGCACCGTCGATCCCAAGAGCGAAACGGTTGCGGTGAAGACCGGCGTGCCTGTCGGATCCGTTGCCACGCCTGCGGCCGACTGCTACTTCGTGGGATGGAGCGCGGGCACGGACCCTGCCATCATCTCCGAAGATCCCACGCTGGACAAGGCGACCATCGACGAGCATGCCAAGAAGGACGGCCTGTACGAGGGCGCTGCTTTCGTCGCGCACTTCGCCAAGAAGAAGGAGCTGGTCATCACCTCCAAGGGCGACACGTTCGTGTACGATGGCACGCCGCATCGCGCATCCGATACGGTATACGAGGTGGTGGGCCAGGAAACGCCTAATCTATCGCTGGAGAACTTGACGGCATCGGCCGAGGAGACGGACGCGGGCAGGTATCCGGTTGCGTTCAGCGGCAAGGAGAACCTTGTTTTGAGGGACCGCGACGGTCTCGACGTGACCGAGCAGTACAAGGTCAGCTACGTTGAAGGCAAGCTGGTTATCGGAAAGCGCCCGGTGGAAGTTGCCGGCGAGGGCTGGATCGAACCGCAGCCGTACAAGGGCGAGGAGTACGTGAAGTCGGGTTACGCCGCCGAGCTCCCCAGCGGCTTCTCTGAAATGCAGCCGGGCGGCACGCGCGGATTGGTGGGCGGGCAATCCATCGAGGCAGCCTATCGCCTTGCAGGTGCAGACGCAGGCTCCTATACCGGCATCTTCTCGGGGACGCCGACGGTGAAGGATGCCGCGGGCAACGACGTGACCGACAACTACGACATTTCTACCAAACCGGGCACGCTGAAGATCGTGCCGTCGGAGACGCAGCTCGTCATCACGGCCGCCACCACGTCGTGGAGATACGACGGGCAGCCGCATGCTGACGGCACCTACGCCGTCACGTACGGCGGCGTGCCGGTGACTCCGAACGAGAGCGGCGAGTACGTGCTGCCCACCGGCGACAAGGTGTCTGCCACGGTCGAGGGCAGCGTCAAGAACGTGGGCGATACGAGACCCGAGAACAACCAGGTGACCTCCTGGTCGCTGGAGAACAAGGCCAACTATGCGAACGTGGTCGCCAACCCGGGCACGCTCTCCATCACGCCGCGCGAGGTGACGCTGACCAGCGCCACGGACAGCAAGCCCTACGACGGCACGCCGCTCGTGAACAAGACGGTGCGGGTGACCGAGGGCAGCTGGGCTGCGGGCCAAGGGGCTCGGTACGAGGTCACGGGCACCCAGACGCTCGTGGGCTTCTCCGAGAATTCGTTTGCCTATACCTTGACGGGCGGCGCAAGCGAGGACAACTACGACATCAAGACGGTTTTCGGCTCGCTGACGGTGACGAACGCCGACGCCCTCTACGCGGTGACGGTAACGGCGAAGTCCGGCACGGCCACGTACAACGGCACGGAGCAGGAAGTCTCTGGCTTGGTCGGCGAAACCGAGCGCGGAGTGCGCTTCGAGATGAACGGGCAGGACTTCTTCGTCACGGGGCTCACGGCGCGCGGTGCGGGCACGGATGCCGGCGATTACCCGTCCAACGTGGTGGGCGTGCCTGTGGTGAGGGACGCCGAAGGCCATGACGTAACCGACCAGTTCAAGGTGGATACGGTCGATGGCGCGCTTGCCATCGGCAAGCGCGAGGTGACGCTGGCCAGCGCCTCTGACGAGAAGGTGTACGACGGCAGGGCGCTTGTCAACGATACGGTAACCGGCAGCGAGGCGTTCGTCGAGGGCGAAGGCGCAACCTTCGCGGTCACGGGCAGTCAGACCATCGTAGGCTCCTCGCCGAACGAGTTTACCTATGAGCTGACCGGTGCCACGAAGGAAAGCAACTACCGTATCGCGACCAGCTTCGGCAGACTGAAGGTAACCGGCCGCGATGATGCCGCCAAGTACCAGATCAAGGTAGAGGCGAATTCGGCCGCTCCCTCCTACAACGGCGAGGAGCAGACGATTTCCGGCTTCAAGCAGACGCAGTTCACCTTCAACGGGGCCGTTTTCACGGTGTCGGGCTTGACCGCCGAGGCCGCAGGCAAGGACGTCGGCGAGTATCCGGCGAACGTGGTTGGCACGCCGGTGGTCACCGACGAGGCTGGAAACAACGTAACCAGTCAGTTCGTCGTTGACGTGGAGAACGGCATGCTCTCCATAAAGAAGGCTCCGCTCGTGCTCGCTTCCGCTAGCCTTTCCAAGCCCTACGACGGTACGCCGCTGGTGAACGGCGAGACGCCGCTGGCGGAGCAGAGCGGCTGGGTCAAGGACGAGGGTGCCACCTATCAGTTCACGGGCTCGGTGCTGCTGCCGGGCGAGACGCAGTCAAACGAGTTCGCCATCGTGCCGAACGCGGGTACGAGCCTGGACAACTACGAGTTGGCGAAAACCGAAGGCCAGTTGAGCATCGAGGGCCGCGAAGCCGATGCCAAATACGAGATAACCATCGAGGCGAACTCTGGCGAGACGCTCTACGACGGCCTTGAGAAGCAGGTTGAAGGACTGAAGACCACCACATTCGCATTCGGCGATGCCACGTTTGCCGTAACGGGCCTTGAAGCCCGTGCCAGCCGCACCGACGCGGGAACCACGACGGTGCCCATCAGGGGCAAGGCTGTGGTACTCGACGCGCAGGGCAATGATGTTACCAGCCAATTCAAGATCGATTATGTGTCGGGAGCCCTCGAAGTGAACCCGCGCCAGGTGGTGCTGACGAGCGCCAGCGCCGAGAAGCCTTACGATGGCACGCCGCTCACCAACGACGCCGTGACCGTCTCCGGCGATGGCTGGGCGGGAGACGAGGGCGCCGCCTATGACGTCACAGGCTCGCAGACCGTGGTAGGCTTCTCCGACAACACGTTCGCTTACACGCTGGAGCGCGGCGCGAAGGCGGGCAACTACGTGATAGACCTGCGGTTCGGCATCCTCAAGGTGACGAACCGCGATGCCAAGTACGAGGTGGAGGTGCAAGCCAACTCCGGCGCGTTCACCTACGACGGTATCGAGAAGAGCGTTTCCGGCTTCGTGGGCGAAACCGAGGACGGCGTGCCGGTGACCGTCGGTTCCAGCACATTCTACGTCAGCGGCCTCTCGGCGGGCGCCGCCCTCACCGATGCCGACTCCGTGCCGGTTGCCGTAACGGGTGCCGCCGTAGTGACCGACGCCCAGGGCAACGACGTGTCGAGCCAGTTCAACGTGAAGGTCAAGCAGGGCACGCTCGAGATCATGCCTCGCACGGTGACGCTGACCAGCGCCTCGGCTACCCGCGAGTACAACGGCGAGCCACTGGTCGCCCATGGCGTGACCGTCTCGGGCGACGGCTGGGCCGAGGGCGAGGGCGCTGCATACGACTACATGGGTTCGCAGACGCTCGTGGGCACCTCGCTCAACTACTTCTCATACGCTTTGAACGCGAACACGAAGCCCGGCAACTACCATTTGAAGCAGATCGAGGGCTCGCTGAACGTGACCAGCCGCGAGGCGAAATGGGACGTGGCCCTCGAGGCCGTTTCCTCTACGGTGCTCTACAACGGCGCTACCCAGGTGCTCGAAGGCTTTGTCGGCCAGACCGAGCAGGGTGTGCCGGTTCAGGTTGAAGGACATACCTACTATGTCACCGGTCTGACGGCCTTGGCCTACGGCATCGATGCGGATACGTACGTGCTGCAAGGCACCGGTACGCCGGTGGTGACGGATGACCAGGGCAACAACGTTTCCGAGCAGTTCGCGGTTTCGGTGAAACCGGGTAAGCTCGTGGTGGAGCCGCGCCATGTGGTGTTGGAGAGCGCGACGGATCGCAAGCCCTACGACGGCTCGCCGCTCGTGAACGGTACCGTGACCGTCTCCGGCGACGGCTGGGCCGAGGGCGAGGGCGCCGCTTATGCGGTGACCGGCTCCCAGACCCTGGTGGGCTCGTCTGAGAATGTGTTCGCCTACACGTTGGAGAGCGGCGCGAAGGCGGGCAACTACGTGATAGACCTGCGGTTCGGCATCCTCACGGTGACGAATCGCGATGCCGCGTTCGCGGTTTCCGTGCAGGCGAAGTCCAACACGGTGACCTACGACGGCTCCGAGCAGTCGGTGTCCGGCTTCACCGACGAGACCGAGCAGGGTGTTCCCGTGCAGGCCGGCGGCCGCACCTACTATGTGGTGGGCCTTAAGGCCGAGGCTGCCGGAACGGATGCCGGGACCTACCGTACGACGGTGTCCGGCACGCCTGTGGTGAGGGATGCTGATGGCAACGACGTGACGGACCAGTTCGCGGTTACGCCGCAGGCCGGCACGCTTCTGGTCGAGCAGCGCCCGCTGACGCTCGTGTCCGCGAGCCTTTCCAAGCCCTACGACGGCATGCCGCTCGTGAACGGCGCAACGCCGCTGGCGACAGAAGACGGTTGGGCCGAGGGCGAGGGCGCGACCTACGTGTTCACGAGCTCGGTCGCGCTGCCGGGCGAGGTTGCCGCGAACGCGTTCGTCATCAAGGCGAACGCTGGCACGAACCTTGGAAACTACCAGGTGGGCAAGGCCGAGGGTCAGCTGTCCATCGAGAACCGTGATGCCCGTTACGAGGTTGAGTTGACGGCCAACTCGGGCACGTTCTCCTACAACGGCGGCGAGCAGACGGTTTCCGGATTCAGGGGAGAGACGGCCCTGGGCGTGCCGGTGCAGGCTGACGGCCGCACCTACTACGTGACCGGCCTCTCCTCGCACGCTTCCGGCACCAACGTGGCCGACTCCGTGGCATCCATCCCGGTGCGGGGCGCGGCCGTGGTGAAAGATGCCGACGGCAACCTGGTTTCCGAACAGTTCAGCGTCAAGGTGGTCCCGGGGAGCTTCGCTATCGAACCGGCTGCGCTCGTCATTGCGGCCAACGATGCCGGCAAGAGCTACGGCCAGGCCGACCCGGCGCTGTCTGCAACGGTGAAGGGCCTCATGGAGGGCGACGTGTTCGAGGGCACCTACGACGTGGAGCGCGCTCCCGGCGAGAACGCGGGCACCTACGAGATAACCGTGGGCAAGGTGCGGCTGCCCCAGAACGGCAACTACACGGCAACCACGCAGCCCGGCCGCTTCGTCATCGCTCGGGCCGATGCGCTCATCCTCGTGGTGGGCGACGCGAGCAAGCCTTATGACGGCACGCCGCTCGTGCCGGATGGCGTGACTCCGATCGGCTTGCAGCAGGGTGACACGGTCGAGGTCGTGTACGGTGGGTCGCAGACCGACGCGGGCACGAGCCAGGGCACGGTTTCCGGCTACGTCGTGCGCAACGCGGCTGGCGAGGACGTGACGGCCAACTATCCCACGGCCGAGGTCGTCCCGGGCAACTTGACGGTCGTTCCGGCCGCTGTCACCATCACGGCGGCAGATGCCTCGAAGGTTGTCGGTGCCGAAGACCCCGCCTTCACGGGCACGGTCGAGGGCTTGGTTGCCGAGGGCGACCTGGGCGACGTGACGTACCGCCGCACGAACGCCGACGAGGGCGCAGGCGTGTACGTCGACGTGATCACGGCGTCGTACACGGCGAATCCGAACTACAGGGTGACCGTGGTTCTCGGCACGTTTGCCATCACGGCTGCGCCGGTTCCGGTGGCGCCGCCTGTGCCTCCCGCGACCCCGCCGGCTCCGGCGACGCCTGCGACGCCGCCCACGCCGACGCCCGGCACGGTGCCGCCTGATGCGCTGCCGATCCTCGCCCCCATCGCGGAGGTGCTTGAGGACGCCGTCACGCCGCTTGCCGGACCGCAGGAGCAAGCCATCGAGGACGACGGCACGCCGCTCGCCGGCTTTGACCGGGTGAACTGCTGGGTGCACTATTACCTTATCCTGGGCATCATCGTCACGGTGCTCTACGGGGCGGGCGTGCTGGTACGTCGCATCAACTTCACGCGCAAGCTGAAGGACTTCGAGGATGACGTGCTCGGCATCGAGGACGAATCGACGGCTGTCCCGGCGCCTGCGCCGCTCGCGACAGAAGGCAAGGAGGCCTAGCATGAGGAAGAGCAACGTGATCATACTGGCCGTCTTGGCCGTGGCCGCGGGCTTCTTCCTGTGGCTGTGGTACTACCTGGGCTTCAACTTCGTGGACGATCCGTTCGATTTGGTGCTCGCCGTGGTGTGGTGGGCCGTGGTCGTGGCGTTGGTCGTCGGCATCCATGCCGCCGAGAGGAAGCGCCAGCGCCGCGTGCGCACGGCCTACCTTGCGCCGGGCGTGCTGTTCAACAGCGAGGCCGGGTTCGTCGACCTTGCGGCGTTCGAGGAGGGAACCACGCTCGTGGACGCGCTCGAGCACACGCTTGCCGACCTGAAGTACTCCTTCGATCGCAAGGACCCGGCCGATGAGGGCGCAGCGGCGCCCGACGGCGCCGTGCCCTCCGCCGCGATGGCGGGCGGCCTCTCCGCATCCGACGAGGCGGCCGCCTCTGCCAAGCCCCGCGGTACCGTGAGGTTCGAGCGCATCGTGCGCACGGACAAGTTCGACAAGGGCGACGCCGGCAAATGGGAGGGCGAGGTCGTGGACGTGAAGACGCAGGAAGCCACGCCCTTCAAGGGCAAGGAGGAACTCTCCGCCCTTCTCGCGGCATAGCCCCGCCAGTCAGCCTTCCAGCCAAGTGCAAAAAAGCAGGCGCCCCCTCGAACGAGGGGGCGCCTGCCGTTAGGACCGAAGAAGCGCTGCGCTAGTCCGAAGAAGCGCTGCGCTAGTCGTCGACTCCGATGATGACCGACGAGGCCTTGACGATGGCGTAGGCCTTCTTGCCCACTTCCAGCTCCAGCTCCTTGAGCGACCCCATGGAGATGGTCGACGTGATAAGCTGGCCGCCCTCCAGCTCCATGATCACGATGGCGTTGACCGCTCCCGGATGAATGGCCGTGATGGTGCCCTTCAGCGTGTTGCGTGCAGAAAGCTTCATTGAATCAATGCACCCCTTTCGGGTCGTCCCCTCGTTCCAAACCGTCCCCTCCATTGTAACGCCCCTGGTGCATTCGTGCGAGCAGAACCGCAACTCGCGAGAGCAAGCCGGCTCTTCCGAGGCTTTACCAAGATTTGACCGGCCCGAGACAGAGGCTTGATGCTCTTTCTTCATCATGTTCCGTGCGGCGCTGCTCCGTCGAGGGCGGCACTGCGCGAAGCGAACAGATACGCGCCCGGGAGGGGCGCCAAGGAAAGGAAGAGCATGAAGAAGCGTTTGGTGATGATGGCGATGGGGGCCTTGCTCGCGCTGGGCGCGTTCGGCCTCATGGGCTGCTCCGGCGGCGGCAACGCCGGCTCCGGCGAGGCCGACGGCGCAGCGGGCACGGTTCCGACCGGCGAGGTCTCCGTGTACTCGCGCGAGGACGGCTCCGGCACGCGCGGGGCGTTCGTCGAGCTCATGGGCATCGAGGAGAAGGATGCCAGCGGCGAGAAGGTCGACATGACCACCACGTCTGCCGCCATCACGAACTCCACGTCGGTCATGATGACGTCGGTGGCAGGCGACGAGAACGGCATCGGCTATATCTCGCTCGGCTCGCTGAACGACACGGTCAAGGCCCTCAAGATCGACGGCGCCGAAGCCACGGCCGCCAACGTGAAGAGCGGCGACTACAAGGTGGCCCGCCCGTTCAATATCGTGACGAAGGACGGGCTGTCCGATGTGGCGCAAGACTTCATCGACTTCGTCATGAGCTCAGACGGTCAGAAGATCGTCGAGGAGGAGGGCTACATTTCCGTAGCCGATAGCGCCGCCGCGTACACCGGCTCCGGCCAGTCCGGCAAGATCGTCATCGCGGGCTCCTCTTCGGTGACGCCTGTCATGGAGAAGCTGGCCGAGGCCTACAAGGCCATCAACTCCGGCGTGACCATCGAGGTCAACCAGTCCGACTCCACCACCGGCGTGAACATGGCCACGGAAGGCACCTGCGACATCGGCATGGCCTCCCGCGAGCTCAAGGACTCCGAGACCGGCGTCACCCCCACGGTCATCGCCCAGGACGGCATCGCCGTCATCGTGAACAATGCCTCCACCGTTGACGGGCTTTCCTCCGAGCAGGTGAAGGGCATCTACACCGGCGAGATTGCGAACTGGGAAGACGTTCTGGCGTAAAGCCCGGCGACCCGACTGACAAGGAACCCGCATGTCTCACGTACATCTCAAGGAAGGCATTGCGAAGGCGCTGTTCGTGGCTGCCGCGGGGATTTCGATCCTCGCGGTGGCCCTCATCTGCGTATTCCTCTTCGCGAATGGCGTGCCGGCCATCGCCCAGATAGGCCTTCCGGAATTCCTCTTCGGCACCACCTGGCGTCCCGCCAACGACGTCTATGGCATCTTCCCGATGATCGTGGGCAGCATCTACGTGACCGCCGGCGCCATCATCGTGGGCGTGCCCACGGGGCTCTTGTGCGCCATCTTCCTCTCACGGTTCGCCGGCGGGCGCGTGGCGGCGGTGCTCAAGCCCGGCGTGGAGCTTCTGGCGGGCATCCCTTCGGTGGTCTATGGCTTCTTCGGCCTGGTGGTCATGGTGCCGTTCATTCGCGACAACATGCCGGGGCGCGGTCTCTCGCTTCTGGCGGCCGCCGTGCTGCTGGGCATCATGATCCTGCCCACCATCATCACCGTGGCGCAGAGCGCGCTCGATGCCGTTCCCAAGAAATACTACGAGGGGGCCCTGGCGCTCGGCGCCGATCACGAGCGTGCGGTGTTCCGCGTCATCGTGCCCGCTGCGGTGTCCGGCATCATGGCCGGCATCGTGCTGGGCGTGGGCCGCGCGATCGGCGAGACGATGGCCGTCATCATGGTGGCCGGCAACCAGCCGGCCGTTCCGGGCAGCATCTTCGACGGCGTGCGCACCATGACGGCGAACATCGTGTTGGAGATGGGCTATGCGGCCGACCTGCATCGCGGTGCGCTCGTGGCCACCGGCGTGGTTCTGTTCGTGTTCATCCTGTTGATAACCATGCTGTTCAACGTCATCAAGAAACGAGGTGAGATGAAGTGACCACCCGCAAGCTGACCATAGCCTACGAGGCGGCCGATGCGTCCGCGGCCGGCTCTTCTGGTTCGATCAACCCGAGTGACCGTTTTGATGCGCTCTATCAAGTTGTCGAGGCGCGTCATAACAAAACACGCCGCATCGTGTCGACCCTCTTGCGGTGGATCGTGTACGCGGGCGCTGTCATCACGTCGTTGGTGCTGGCCTTCGTCGTGGGGTATATCCTGGTCAACGGCGTTCCCTACCTGACGCCGAGCCTGTTCGAGTGGGAGTACGATTCCACGAACGTCTCGCTCATGCCCGCGCTCGTCAACACGCTCGTCATGGCGGGGCTCTCGCTGCTCATGGCGGTGCCCGTGGGTGTGGGGTCCGCCATCTACCTGGTGGAATATGCGAAGCGCGGCAGCCGCTTCGTGCAGATGGTGCGCACCACCACCGAGACGCTGCAGGGCATCCCCTCCATCATCTACGGCCTGTTCGGCCTGCTGTTCTTCGTGACGGCGCTCCAGTGGGGCCTGTCGCTTCTGGCGGGTGCCTGCACGCTGGCCATCATGGTGCTGCCGGTGGTCATGCGCACCACCGAGGAGGCGCTGTTGGCCGTGCCGGACGCCTACCGCGAAGGCGGCTTCGGTCTGGGCGCGGGCCGTTTGCGCACGGTGTTCCGTTGCGTGCTGCCCTCCGCCGTGCCCGGCATCCTGGGCGGCGTGATCCTCGCGCTCGGGCGCTGCGTGGGCGAGGTTGCGGCGCTCGTCTTCACGGCGGGCTCCATTGCCGCCATCCCGAACTTCGCCGAGGGCGCGGCCGCGCTCTTCGACTCCACCCGCACCCTGGCCGTGCATATGTACGTGCTGTCCAGCGAGGGGTTGCATGTGAACGAAACCTACGCCACGGCGGTTGTCCTGCTGGTCATGGTGGTGCTGCTGAATCTCATGGCCACCTTCGCCGCCAAGAAGATGAACAAGGGAGGCAACGATGACTAATGCTACGTTGGAGAGGGCTGCCGCTGTGGCTGGCGCCCCAGCCACCTACCTGCCGCATGCGCAGGGCCGGGCGGCCGAGCGCAAGGCGGCCCGCAAGGCGACCGCCGACGCTCCGGCCAAGATGGGCGTGCGCGATCTGAATCTGTACTACCAGGACTTCCAGGCGCTCAAGGGCATCAACCTGGAGTTTCCGAAGAACCAGGTGACGGCTCTCATCGGCCCGTCGGGTTGCGGCAAGTCAACCCTGCTGAAGAGCCTGAACCGCATGAACGACCTCGTGGAGGGCTGCCGTATCGAGGGCGAGATCACCCTCGACGGCCGCAACGCCTACAGCGAGATCGACGTGAACGGCCTACGCCGTCGCGTGGGCATGGTGTTCCAGCAGCCGAACCCCTTTCCCATGAGCGTGTACGACAACGTGGCGTTCGGGCCGCGCACCCACGGCATAAAGAGCCGTGCCGACCTGGACGAGATCGTGGAGCAGAGCCTGCGCGACGCCGCCATCTGGGACGAGCTGAAGGACCGCCTGAAGAAGAACGCGCTCGGCCTGTCCGGCGGCCAGCAGCAGCGCCTGTGCATCGCCCGCGCGCTGGCCGTGCGCCCCGAGGTGCTGCTCATGGACGAGTCCACGAGCGCGCTCGACCCCATCTCCACCGCGAAGATCGAGGATCTTGTGGGCGAGCTCAAGAGCAAGTACACGGTGATCATGGTGACGCACAACATGCTGCAGGCGCTGCGCGTGTCCGACAAGACGGCGTTCTTCCTGCTGGGCGAGATGGTGGAGGCCGGCGACACCGACGACATCTTCACCAGCCCCTCCGACCCCCGCACCGCCGACTACGTTGCCGGGAGGTTCGGGTAGGAGAGGGCAACGCTTTACGCAAATTTGACCTCTCGGAGGCTGCGGCCGCGCGGCGCCTGGCTTACAATAGGCCCAACACGCGGCCGGGACGGCCGGGAGACCCCATGGAGCAACTGCGATGATCTACTACGTTGAAGACGATACCAATATCCGCGACCTTACGGTGTACGCGCTCAAGCAGGCCGGCTTCGAGGCGGCGGGCTTTGCCGCGGCGGGGGAGTTCTTCGTCGCCTGCAAGCGGCGCCTGCCGGAGCTTGTGCTGCTGGACATCATGCTGCCCGAGGTGGACGGCCTGGAAATCCTGCACATGCTGCGGGAGGATCCGGCCACGAAGCACCTGCCCGTCATGATGCTCACGGCCAAGGGCACGGAGTTCGACACGGTGAGCGGCCTCGATGCCGGCGCCGACGACTACCTGGCCAAGCCGTTCGGCATGATGGAGCTGGTGAGCCGCGTGAACGCGCTCATGCGCCGCGCCGCCGCGCCGGCCGTGGCGGCCGACGACGAGTTCTCGTGCGGTCCCATCGCGCTCACGGTGTCGTCGCACGACGTCTCCGTGAACGGCGAGAACGTCGCGCTCACGCTCAAGGAGTTCGACCTTCTGCGCACGCTCATGCAGAACGAGGGGCACGTGCTGTCGCGCCGCCAGCTTCTGGAGGACGTGTGGGGCATGACCTACGTGGGCGAGACGCGCACGGTAGACGTGCACATCCAGACGCTTCGGCAGAAGCTCGCCGCGGCCGTCGAGGGCGCGGACGCCTACATCCAGACGGTGCGCGGCGTGGGCTACTGCGTCAAGCAGCCATGAGATTCCGCATGCGGCCCCTTCCCGGGCGGGGCGGCGTGGGACGGAGCACCCTATGAGCCCTACGCACCTGCGGGTCAAGAGCCTCTCCGGCAAGATATTCTCGGGCGTCCTGGCGTTCACGCTGGGCGTCATCCTCGTGCTGGGCGTGGTCATGACCACCATCTACTATATGTCCTACGAGCACGACGCCGAGGCCGAGCTCGCCGCCAGCGCTCAGGATGCCGCGGCCTATCTGAACGCCTCGCCCACGACGGCGAACATCCCCGCGTTGGAGGAGCAGTTCGCCGGACTCACCCGCTACACGCTCATCGCGGCCGACGGCCAGGTGCTCTACGACAGCGCCGCCGACCCCGCCGCCATGGAGAACCACGCCGGGCGTCCCGAGGTGCGCGAGGCGGGGGAGAACGGCCAGGCGGCCACCATGCGCTTCTCCGACACGCTGGGGACCGACACGGTGTACGCCGCCGTGAAGCTGGACGACGGCAGCATCATCCGCCTGTCCGAGACGCGCCACTCGCTCCTGGCCTTCCTGGGCGACATGCTGGCACCGGTGCTGGTTGCCGTGATCGTGGCGGCCGTGCTCGTGTTCGTGCTGTCCAAGACGCTCACGCGGCGCATCATGAAGCCCATCGACGCGCTCAACTTCGCCGACCCGCTGGAGAACGAGATATACGAGGAGATGGATCCGCTGCTCATCCGCATCGACGAGCAACAGCGCCTGCTCAAGCAGCAGAACCGCGAACTGGCCCAGGCGGAGAACCTGCGCCGCGACTTCTCCAGCAACGTGAGCCACGAGATGAAGACCCCGCTGCAGGTCATCTCGGGCTACGCCGAGCTCATGAAGAACGACATGGTGCAGCCGGCCGACCGCCAGAAGTTCGCCGCCCTCATCTACGAGGAGGCGCAGGCCATGCGCTCGCTCATCAACGACGTGCTCACGCTGTCGCGTCTGGACGAGTCCGCGTTCGGCGACGATGCGGTGCTCATCGACCTGCACGCCGTGGCCGAGCGCGTGGCGGGCCGCCTGGGCAGCTTCGCCGCCGACCAGCAGGTTCAGGTGCGCGTGGAAGGCTCTGCGGCGCGCATTGCCGGCAGCGAGACGCTGGCCGAGGAGATGCTCTACAACCTTATCGAGAACGGCATCCGCTACAACCACGAGGGCGGCAGCGTGGTCATGCGCGTGGAGGCGGAGCCGGCGCCTTCGGGCGGCACGCAGCCGGGCGAGGGCGCGGCGGGCCAGGTGGTCGTGCGCGTGAGCGACACGGGGCCCGGCATTCCCGAGGAGCTGCGCGAAAAGGTGTTCGAGCGCTTCTTCCGCGTGGACAAGAGCCGCTCGAAGGAGACGGGTGGCACGGGCCTGGGCCTGGCCATCGTGAAGCACGCCGTGCTCTACCATCACGGCACCATCGAGGTGGAGAGCGCCGAGGGCGCCGGCACCACGTTCGTCCTAAGGTTCCCGGCAGCCTAGCACACGCGCCATGCAACTCACCAGGCGAAAGGCGGCGTGGTAGAAAACGCGTCAGATGCGCGCGTGTTTCCTACAAGGTTCGAACGGCCTTCCTGCAAGCTTCCTGCACGATCCTCGCGGCTCCGACGCAAGGATCGTGCGTGCTTTTCACGGTCATCTGCACCCTTTCTCAACGGTTTCCCTGCAAGGTTGCGGCGCTATCCTCGTGCGGGCAGGCGAGGGCGTAGTGGGGCCGATCTTCCGGCACTCCTTCTCCCTTGCAAGGTGATAACTATTTTGTTATCATACGACGAAAGGCGGGAAGGATGTACGACATAGTGTTCTATCGTACTTCGAACGGGCGATCGGAATTGATCGAGCTTCTCGACGAGCTTCAAGTGAGGGCGGAAACGAGCAAAGACGCACGCATTGTAAGGCAGAAGCTGCTCTCGTACCTCGGCTCCTTGACGGAGTTCGGCACCAGGGTGGGGGAGCCGGCGGTCAAGCATGTCGTCGACGATATCTGGGAGTTGCGGCCGCATGACCTGAGGGTATTCTTCTTTTTGTGGAAAGGCAGCGCTTACGTGCTCTTGAACCATTATTGGAAAAAGGATCGCAAGGCGCCGCGAAGGGAGATGGTGTGTGCCCGTCGATTGCGGAGAGACTATCTGGAAAGGTTTGGGGCATGAGAGATTACGAACATATCAAGACTTTTGCCGACTACCTGGCCGACGAGGCGCGCATCACCCCCGCCGAGCGCGAGGAGATGCGGCTGGACGTGGAGCTGACGGGGAAGCTGATCGAGGCGCGCGAGGCGCGGGGGATGACGCAGCGCGATTTGGCGGAGGCGAGCGGCCTCAAGCAGCCGGCCATTGCCCGCATCGAGTCGCATCGCTCGGTGCCGCGCGTGGACACGCTGCTCAAGCTGCTGGTGCCGCTGGGCTACACGCTCAAGATCGTGCCGCTCGAAGGCAGCGACCGTCTTTGAGCGGCGACTGGAAGGCGACTGCCCCCGACTCATCGTTCGAAGGCGTCTCCCCTGATCGTGGCGCCGAAAGCGCCGCGGCCCCTTGGAAACGCCGAGGCGCTGGCAACCTCGCGGTTCCCAGCGCCTTCTCTGCGTTGCGTGAAGAGCCCCACCCCCGGCCAGAAGGATGAACCCACCTCAAAAGGTGGGTGCTCGCAGCCCGTTTCCTGGCTTTCGTATCAACGGACACGAATCTCCATTCCGCGCGCTATCTTGAGCTCCCTCATGTTATAGCATCGGTCCATCGCAAAGTATGGCTTCGAGGGCAGGACCTGATTCAGAGTATACGTGCGTTTCAGGCGAAGAAAAGTCTTGACATCCTCCGTCACCCGATATTCAACAGACGCACACAAGCCCCCTGTGAGGTGTGACAAGGGGACGGGGATGATGTCTCATTCCCTGATGTCTTCCAAGCTCGTTAGGCGCAGGCGGAATGAGACATCATCCCCGTCTCCTTGTCACACCCTATCCATACAGACGTTCGCATGCTATCATGGTTGCCATGGATACGCTATTCACCGAAATGGAAAACGAGCGCAAGTCGGAAGTCGCCCCTCTGGCAGTGCGCATGCGCCCGCGCTCGCTCGACGAGCTCGTGGGGCAGGACGAGGCCGTGGGGCCCGGCAGCTGGCTGCGCAACGCCATCGAGCAGGATCGCTTGAGCTCGGTCATCCTGTTCGGGCCGGCGGGCACGGGCAAGACGTCGCTCGCGCACATCGTGGCCGAGACGACGAAGGCCACGTTCGTGGAGGTGTCGGCCATCGGCGGCACGGTATCGGATCTGCGCCGGGAGATCGATGCGGCCGACAAGCGCCTGACCATGAGCGGCCTGCGCACCATCTTGTTCGTCGACGAGATCCACCGATTCAACCGCAGCCAGCAGGACGCGCTGCTCCACGCCGTGGAGGATCGCGTGCTCGTGCTGGTGGGCGCCACCACGGAGAACCCGTTCTTCGAGGTGAACTCGGCGCTCATCAGCCGCTCCCGCATCGTGGAGCTGCACGGGCTGTCGGACGGCGACATCGGGGATCTGGTCGACCGCGCCGTGGCCGACCAGCGCGGGCTCGGCGGCCGGTACCGGTTGGATGAGAAGGCGCGCGAAGCCATCGTTCTCTTGGCCGGCGGCGACGGCCGCGGGGCGCTCACCACGCTCGAGCTGGCGGCCGGCATGGTGGAGCCCGGGACGGCGAAGAAGCCTGCGAGGATCACCGAGAACAATGTGCGCGCCGCCACGCCGCATCGCACGCTGCCCTACGACAAGAACAAGGACCTGCACTACGACGTCATCTCGGCGTTCATCAAGTCCATGCGCGGCAGCGACCCCGACGCCGCGCTGTACTGGCTCGCCCGCATGATCGACGGGGGAGAGGACCCGAAGTTCATCGCGCGCCGCATGTTCATCGCCGCGTCGGAGGACATCGGCAACGCCGACCCGCAGGCGTTGCTCGTGGCCGAGGCCGCGTTCAAGTCGGCCGAGGTCATCGGCTATCCCGAGTGCCGCATCAACCTGGCGCAGGCCGCCATCTACCTGGCGCTCGCGCCGAAGAGCAACGCGGCGGAGGCGGGCATCGACGCGGCGCTGGCCGAGGTGCGCAACGGCCCGGCCCGCAACGTGCCCGACCACCTGCGCGACCGCCACCGCCCCGGCTCCGAGAGCTACGGCACGTACCGCTACCCGCACAGCTATCCCGGTGGCTGGGTCGAGCAGCGCTACCTGCCCGACGGTCTCGAGCGCGGCGCCTTCTACCGCCCGAGCGACCGCGGTTGGGAGGCGTACCGCGCCGACGCGGCCGCGCGCGACCGTTTCGAGGCGGGCGGCAACGGGCAAAACCCCACGTCGCGCTCAAAGTAACCGATCGGCTACCGCCTGTGTAAGCCGGGTGAAAACGTGACTCGATCTGTATAGAATCCGAGGTGGAAATGGTATAGTGAAAACTCGCTTTAGCTCAGGAGGCGTTCCCATGGATATCAGCGAAGTCATCAGCATAGCGTTGCCCATCGTCTACGTGCTTGTCGGCGCAGCGCTCATCTGGCTCGTCGTCGAGCTGGTCATGACGGTGCGCAGGACGCGCAAGACCGTCGAGGAGGTCCAGAAGCAGGTCGAGCCCACCCTCGCCAGCGTGGAGCGCATCACGGCCTCGCTCGAGCCCGTGGCGGCGAAGGTCGACCCGCTCGTCGAGCGCGTGTCGCTCACCGTGGACGCCGCAAACCTCGAGATCATGCGCGTGGACCAGATCCTCGAGGACGTGAACGAGATCACCGACTCCGTCTCCTCGGCCGTCGACGCCGTCGACACGGTCACGAGCGCCCCCATGGAGCTGGTGAACAACGTGACGAACCGCATGCGCAGCGCGTTCAAGCCGAAGCGCGCAAGCGACGAGTCCGTGGCGCTCGGCCGCGAGAAGGCCGCCGACGCCACGGTGGGCGACGCGGTGAAGAGCGTGGCGAAGGGCACGGCGGCCGTGGCCGGGGCGGCCGTGGCCGACCAGCGCGAGCACATGGCCGAGCAGCGCGCGGAGCGCGAGGAGAAGGCCGCCGCCAAGCGCGCCGCCGCCGAGAAGACCTCCGAGGCCGCCGCGAGCATGGCCGACGCCGTGACGTCCGCCGCCGCCTCCGATGCCGACGCCGCGACCCGCTACTTCACGTACGAGGGCGGCACCGAGGCCGGTTCGTCCGGGGCGAAGGCGGCTGGCACCGTGTCCGGCCAGGATAAACCTGAGGCATAGCGAGGAGCCGGCCCGGTGGATCCCGAACAGAACGAGCGCGAGCAGGCCAAGGCGCTGAAGGCACGACGCCGCTTCCTCACGGTGTGGACCATCGTGGGGGCCATCCTGCTGACGGGCGTCCTCGTGTACCTCTTCAACCTGTTGAGCGTGCCGGTGGGCATCGTCATCTGGTCCGTGGTGATCGTGTTCTGCCTGCGCGGCCCCGTGAACAAGCTGGAGAAGCTGGGCGTTCCCCGCCTGGCCGGGACGGCGATAGCCTACGTGCTCATGTTCGTGGTGCTGGCGCTGGTGGGCCTGCTCATGTTCTCGCCGGCCTTCGGCGTGGGCGACCAGTTCACGAATCTCATCCAAAGCGTGCCCGGCTACATCCAAACCATCGCGAACTGGGGCAACGACCTGTATGCCCGGTATGCCGACGTGCTGCAGAACGACACGGTGCAAGGATGGATCACCGACGCGTTCAACGCCCTCGTGGCATGGGCTTCCACGTTCGCGCGCGACAGCGCCTCGGGGGTGGTGGCCATCGGCACCGGCGTGGTGAACACGTTCGTGGCGCTTGGCTTCGCGCTGGTCGTGGCGTTCTGGATGCTCATGGAGCTGCCCGACCTCGGCCGCGAGAGCGAGCGCCTCGTCGGCCCGAAGCACCGCGAGGACCTGGAGATGCTGCACGTCACGTTCACGCGCGTCATGGGCGGCTATATCAAGGGCACGCTTCTCCAGTGCGCCATCATCGGGGTGGGCTGCGTTGTGCTGTTCGGCGTCATCGGCATCCCGAACTACGCCGCCCTGGGCGGTATCGCCGGCCTGCTGAACATCATCCCCATCGTGGGCCCGTGGCTGGGCGGTGCGCTCGCGGCCGTGGTGGGCGTGTTCGTGAGCCCCTGGATCGCGCTCGTGGCGCTGCTGGGCACCATCGCCATCCAGCAGATCGTCTACACGTTCGTGTCGCCGAAGATCATGGCGAACTCGGTGGACGTGCACCCGGCCCTCACCCTCATCGCTTTGATGGCCGGCTCGGCCATCGGCGGCGCCATGAGCGGCTTCACCGGCTCGCTCGTGGGTATGCTGGCCTCGATTCCGGCCGTGGCCGTGGCGAAGTCGGTGTTCGTGTACTACTTCGAGAAGCGCACAGGCCGCCAGCTCGTGGCCAAGGACGGGGTGTTCTTCCAGGGCACGCCGGCTGACGGCGATGCCGTCGACCCCATAGCCGACGCCATCGCGCCGCATCCCGACGCGTCGGCCGCGTACGAGCGTGGGGAGCAGCGGAAGGCCGACGCAGAAAAGAAGGCGCGGCAGAACAAAGAACGCTAAACTGTCTCCAGCACGTTTTGGGCGGGCCCGGCGCCTCGGTGCCGCGGGCGCCTTGAGCATAGGGGGCATCGGGGAGGTTTGGCCGATGCGCAGACCAGAGGACCAACGGGAAAGAAAGATAGACGACATGGAGTATATGAGCACTGCCGAGATACGTGAGAAGTACCTGAGCTACTTCGAGGCGAAGGGCTGCAAGCGCTGGCCTTCGTCCTCGCTGATTCCCGACGACCCGTCGCTTCTGCTGACGAGCGCCGGCATGGTGCAGTTCAAGCCCTACTTCCTGCAGCAGAAGCAGCTCGAGGCGCCTTACGTGGGCACCACGACCGCGCAGAAGTGCGTGCGCACGAACGACATCGATATCATCGGCACCACGGGCCGCCACCTGAGCTTCTTCGAGATGCTCGGCAACTTCAGCTTCGGCGCGTACTTCAAGAAGGAGATGTGCGCCTGGGCCTACGAGTTCTCCACCGAGGTGCTGGGCCTGCCCGCCGAGCGCCTGTACTTCACCGTGTACCTCGACGACGACGAGACCATCGAGATCTGGAAGGGCCTCGGCGTGCCCGAGGACCACATCTCGCGCCTGGGCGAGGAGGACAACTTCTGGCGCGCCGGACCCACCGGCCCGTGCGGCCCGTGCTCCGAGATCTACTACGACCAGGGCGAGGAGTTCGGCTGCGGCAGCCCCGACTGCGCGCCGGGCTGCGACTGCGACCGTTTCCTGGAGTACTGGAACCTCGTGTTCACCCAGTACGACGGCCAGGAGGACGGCTCGTTCGTGCCGCTGCCGAAGAAGAACATCGATACCGGCATGGGCTTGGAGCGCATCGCGGCCATCATGCAGGGCGTGCAGTCGAACTACGAGACCGACGTGCTGCGCAGCCTCGTGGGCGTGGGCGAGCGCCTGACCGGCGCCGTGTACGGGGCCGACGCCGAGGCCGACCTGTCGCTGCGCATCATGGCCGACCACAGCCGCTCGGTGACGTTCATGATCGCCGACGGCATTTTGCCCTCCAACGAGGGCCGCGGCTACGTGCTGCGCCGCCTGCTGCGCCGCGCCGTGATGAAGGGGCACCTGCTGGGCCTGGACAAGCCCTTCCTCAACGAGTACGTTGACGAGATCGTGAACCTCATGGGCGACGTGTACCCCGAGATTGTGGAGAACCGCGAGCTGGCTCGCCGCGTCATCCTGTCCGAGGAGGAGCGCTTCGGCGCCACGCTGCGCCAGGGCCGCGCCTTCCTCGACGAGGCGCTGGCCGGGATAGAGGGCGAGGTGCTGCCGGGCGACCGCGCTTTCACGCTGCACGACACCTACGGCTTCCCCGTGGAGGTCACGCGCGAGCTGTGCGGCGAGCGTGGCATCGAGGTGGACATGGAGGGCTTCGGCCGCTGCATGGACGAGCAGCGCGAGCGCGCCCGCGCTGCCAATACGAAGGATGCCGAGGCGGCTTGGTCCACGTACGGCGGCGTGATGAACGAGATCTTGGAGGCCGTGGGGCCCACCGAGTTCCTCGGCTACACGAAGAGCGAGGCGGATGCGCGCGTGCTGGCGATCGTGAAGGACGGCCAGCAGGTAGACGTGCTGGAAGCGGGCGAGGAGGGCCGCGTGGTGCTGGACGCCACGCCGTTCTACGCCGAGAAGGGCGGCCAGATCGGCGATACGGGCGTTCTGGCCGAAGACGGCGTCGTCGTGGCGGTGCTCGATACCAAGGAGCCCGAGAAGGGCTTGATCGCGCATACCGTCAAGGTGATGGACGAGCTGGCAGGCGGGCGCATCCAAGTGGGCGACACCGTTCATGCCGCCATCGACGTGCCCCGCCGCGAGCGCATACGCCGCAACCACACGGCCACGCATATCCTGCACTGGGCGCTGCGCCAGGTGCTGGGCGATCACGTGAAGCAGGCCGGCAGCTACGTTGCCGACAGTCGCCTGCGCTTCGACTTCACGCACTTCGAGGCCATGACGGCCGAGCAGATCGCCGAGGTGGAGCGCCTGGCGAACGAGAAGGTCATGGAGAACCATCCCGTGCGCGCCTACGAGACCTCGCTCGCGTCGGCCCGCGAGGCCGGCGTCATGGCGCTCTTCGGCGAGAAGTACGGCGAGTTCGTGCGCGTGCTGGACATCGAAGGGTTCTCGCAGGAGCTCTGCGGCGGCACGCACGTGTCGGCAACGAGCGAGATCGGTTTCGTGAAGATCACGTCCGAGACGAGCGTGGGTGCGAACCTGCGCCGTATCGAGGCAGTGACCAGCTTCGACGCCCTGGCGTATATGAACCGCGTGGAGGTGGAGCTCAAGGAGAGCGCCGAGGCGCTGCGCGTGCCCCTGTTCGACGTGAGCGAGCGCACCGCCGCCAACGTGAAGCAGCTCAAGGAGCTGCAGACGAAGATGAAGCGCAACCGCCAGACCATCGCAGACGACGGCATCTCGTCGCTGGTGGAAGGCGCCGTCGAGGCGAAGGGCGGCTATCACGTGGTGTTCGGGCGCCTGCCCGAGGCCGACGCAGGGCAGATGCGCAACGCATGGGACGTGCTGCGCGCGCGTCTGGGCAAGCCGGGCGCCGCGGTGCTGGCCACCGAGAAGGACGGCAAGCCCACGCTCTTGGCCGCTGGCACGCCGGAGGCGGTGGAGGCGGGTTTCGACGCCGGTGCCGTTATCAAGGCGATCTCCGGCAACATCAAGGGCGGCGGCGGCGGGAAGGCCGCCATGGCGCAAGCGGGCGGCAAAGACGCCTCGGGGATCGATGCAGCGCTCGAGGCTGCTCGGGAGATGCTGCTGTAAGGCTCTGGGCTGGGGCTGTCCGACGCGGCACGCGCTCGGGCAGCCTTGGCTCGCGCGAACAGCCCGTTGGGCCAGCTTGCACACGACCAGGAAAGGCCCTTAGCATGCGCATCATGGCGCTCGACATAGGCGAAACGCGGGTGGGCGTCGCGGTGTGCGACCCGGGGGAGCGGGTGGCGTCGCCGGTGTGCGTGCTGCCGGCTGCCGAGGTGCTCTCCTGTGCGAAGCCGTTCCGCCGGCTGCTGGAGGACTGGGAGCCGGAGCTGCTGCTGTGCGGCTTGCCCTATACGCTGGCCGGCCAGGAAGGGCCGCAGGCTGCGCGTATCCGTACGGCGGCCGATGCCATCACGAAGGCGTGCGGCATCCCCCACGAGTTCGCCGACGAGCGGTTGAGCTCGCAGGAGGCCAAACGGAGTTTGCGTGAAAAGGGCATGGGCGAGCGGGAGATGCGCGGCAAAATAGATATGATAGCCGCAAGTCTGTTCTTGCAGGCGTGGCTTGATGCGCGCCGTTAGGCAAGCCGAAAGGTAGAGGAACGTCCATGCCCCCACGGAAGCAAGTCACGTATTCGCAGCGCCCGAACCATGCGGCCCGCTCGGCGCACGCGCGCGGCGAGCGCGAATTCCGCACCTACGACACCAGCTATATCCGCCCGAAACAGAGCAAGGGCCCGAAGATCTTCGCGGCGGTGCTTGCCGTCGTCGTTATCGGTGGCCTGGTTTGGGGCGGGCTCACCCTGTTCAACAGCTGCTCGGGCACGCCGGCAGAGCTCCTTGCCGAAGGCCAGGAGGCCACCGTCGTGGTGGAGCAGGGCTCCGGTGCCAAGGCCATCGGGGAGCAGCTCGTGGAGAAGAAGCTGGTGGGAAGTGCTTCCGACTTCACGAAGCGCGTGAACGAGATGGGCGTGGAGTCCCAGCTCAAGCCCGGCACCTACACGTTCGCGGGCGGAACGTCGCTCGACGACATCGTCAGGCAGCTTGCCGCAGGCCCCGACATGGGCAACGCGCTGACCATCCCCGAAGGCTACAAGCTCTCCGACATCGCCGCGGCCGTCGCCACGGCCTCCGAGGGCCGCATCACGGCCGAGGCCTTCACGGCCGCGGCATCCGATGCCAGCGTGTACGCGGCCAGCTACAGCTTCCTGGCCGATGCGGGCACGAACTCCCTCGAGGGCTTCCTTTTCCCCAAGACCTACGCCGTGGCCGACGACGCAACGGCCGACTCGCTCGTCCGCATGATGCTCGACCAGTTCCAGAAGGAGACGGCGGGCCTCGACTGGTCGTACCCGCAATCGCAGGGGCTCTCCATCTACGACGCCGTGAACCTGGCCTCCATCGTGGAGAAGGAGTCGAGCGGCGACGAGCAGATCCGCGCCCAGGTGGCCGCCGTGTTCTACAACCGCCTGGAGACGACGGGCGAGCCCAGCTACGGCTTCCTGCAAAGCGATGCAACGACCGCCTACGAGGTGGGCCACGATCCCACGCCCGAGGAGGTGCACGCCGAGACGCCGTACAGCACGTACACGAACAAGGGCCTTCCGCCCACGCCCATCTGCTCACCGAGCCTCGACTGCCTCAAGGCCGTGTGCGCGCCCGACCAGGAATCGCTCGGCAAGTACTTCTTCTTCTACTTCGAGGGAGACAGCTACTACTTCACCGAAACGTATGAAGACCATATGGGCACGTTCTCGTAGGGCGTCTGCTCCGAGTATCTGACCGACCCTATCTGCAAAGCAGCCGACCATGCCGCTTCTTGAACCCGACCGCTATTTCTCGCGCCTATCGCACGTCGACATCGAGCGCGACTTGCTGGCGCTCGGCTTCCGCTTCGTGCTGCTCGACATCGACAACACCATCCTCACGCGCGACACGCATGAGGTGCCGCGCGACGCGGGTTTCTGGCTCGCGAAGGCGCGCGACGCGGGCATCGCGTTCTGCCTCGTGTCCAACAACTGGCACGAGGGCGTCTACCAGCTGGCGAACCGCCTGTCGCTGCCCATCGTGGCGAAGGCCGTGAAGCCGCTGCCGCCCGCGTTCCTCATGGCCCTGGGCAAGATAGGGGCCACGCGCGATGCCACCGTCGTCATTGGCGACCAGCTGGTCACCGACGTGCTGGGCGCCCACTTCCTGGGCATGAAGGCCTACCTGCTGGCCCCGCTCGTCGAGCAGGACCTGCCCCACACGCTTCTGCTGCGCAACTTCGAGCGCCTGGTCATGGGCGAGCGGAAGCCCGAGGGAGCTGGCGTTCCGACAGCTTGCCAGCCGTCGGAACCGGCCGACGCTGCGGCTTCCCCCGGCACCTTTCGGGTTCCGTCGGCCTGCCGGCCGACGGAAGCTGCCGACGCTGCGGCTTCCCCCAGCACCCGATCTCGCGGCGATGCCGGAGGCTCGCGTACCGAAGTACGCTTCGCCTCCGCCATCCCCACGATCTCGGGTACTGGGGAAACCCTCGCTGACCTTGGTGGACCTGTGAGCGGGGGGACTGGGAAAGCCCTTGCAGACTTGGGTGGACCTGCGGTGGAAACCGACGAACCTGCTAGAACGGGAGGAGCTTCATGAGCAAGCTGGAAACTGCCGAGAGCCTGTACTTGCTGGGGCATCCCATCGAGCATTCGAAGTCGCCGGTCATGTACAACGCGGTGTACGCGAGGCTGGGGTTGCCGTGGCGCTACGAGTTGGCCGACTTGGCCGGTGAGGAGGAGGCGCGGGCGTTCTTGGCCGCGCGGGACTTCCTGTCGGTGAACATCACCACGCCGTACAAACCGCACGCTTTCGAGGCGGCCACGCACAAGGCGGCATCGGCCAAGCTCGCACGTGGGGCGAACCTGCTGGTCAAGCATGGGGAAGCGCTGCTTGCGTACAACACGGACGGCCAGGGCTGCGTGGCCTTCCTCGAGCGCATGGGCTTCGACTTCGCCGGGGCGTCGGTGGCGGTGTGCGGCACGGGCCCCACGGCGCTCGCCATCCTGCACGCCTGCGCCGTCGCCGGGGCCCGCGAGGTCGTGCTTGTCGGGCGCGACAGGGAGCGCGCGCAGTCCGTGCTGCAGGATTACGTCGACGAGTTCGGGCGGCTGTCGTCGGCCGCGATCGACCTGCCGGCGGCGAGCGAGCACCACCGCAGCTTCCGCGAGGCCTACGACGCCACCGCGTTCAAGTTCGGCAGCTACGCAACGTCCACGCAGGCCATAAGCGCCGCCGACCTCGTGGTGAACGCCACGCCCCTTGGCATGCAGGCAGGCGACCCGGCCCCGTTCGACGGGGCTCTCTTCCAGCCCGGGCAGCGCGCGTTCGACGTGGTGTACGGCCACGGCGAGACGGCCTTCGCCGCCGGCGCCCGCGCCGCTGGCTGCACGGTTTCGGACGGCGCGGGCATGCTCGTGGCCCAGGCCGTGGCCAGTGTGCGCACCGTCTGCGACATCGCCGGCGTCGACGTCGACCTGGACGCGATCGACCTGTTCGAGGTCATGGCCGAAGCGGCGGGGTTCTCGATTCCGACAGCCTAGGTGCTCCGCCGTTCTTCAGGTGGCGAAGCGAAGCCGACATTGAGGGGAGACAGGGGGACGGGGATGATGTCTCATTCGTTGAATGAGACATCATCCCCGTCCCCCTGTCTCCCCCCTGTCTCCCCAAAGGGCGCTTTGCGTCGCCTGCCCTCGTTTCGTTCGCTTCATGGCGATCTGGTACGACGGGCGAACCATCGTTCGCTCTGCCGTGCGGCTGCGGTACAATAGGCGCAAAACGACGACAGCGGGAAAGCGGACCAATATGCGCTACCTAACAGCGGGCGAGAGCCACGGCCCGGCCCTCACGGCCATCGTGGATGGCGTGCCGGCAGGCCTCAAGATCTCCGAAGACCAGATAAACAGCGACCTGGCGCGCCGCCAGTCGGGCTACGGCCGGGGTGGGCGCCAGGCTATCGAGCGCGACCGCGTGCGCGTGACCTCCGGTGTGCGCTTCGGCCGCACCATCGGCTCGCCGGTGGCGCTCACGGTGGCGAACCGCGACTGGGAGAACTGGACCGACCGCATGGCCGCGTTCGGCGACGTGCCGTCCGACCTTATGCGCGAGGTGTGCCCGCGCCCCGGCCACGCCGACCTCGTGGGCGCCCTCAAGACGAACACCGACGACTGCCGCAACATCCTCGAACGAGCGAGCGCCCGCGAGACGGCGGCGCGCGTCGCCGCCGCCGGCATCGCCCGCGAGTTTTTGGCCGAGCTCGGGGTGGAGGTGTTCTCCTACGTGGCCTCCATCGGCGACGTGTCGCTCGACGAAGACGACCCGATGCTCGCCGCACCCGACTACAAGCCGCTCGACATCGAGCTCTCCGACGTGCGGTGCCCGGACGAGGAGGCCACCGAGGCCATGAAGGCCGCCATCGACGCCGCGCGCGAGGCGGGGGAGAGCCTGGGCGGCACGTTCCGCGTCGTGGCCACGGGCCTTCTGCCCGGCGTGGGCGGCTACGCCACCGCAGGCGAGCGACTGACCGGCCGCATCGGCGCCGCGCTGTTCTCCATACCGGCTATCAAGGGCGTGGAGTTCGGCCTGGGATTCCAGGCGGCGCGCCGTCCCGGCTCGCAGGTGCACGATCCCATCGAGCTGGACCCCAAGGCCGGCTTCACGCGCACCCGCAACAACGCGGGCGGCCTGGAAGGCGGCATGACCACGGGCATGCCGCTCATCGTGACGGCGGCCATGAAGCCCATCCCCACGCTCATGACGCCGCTCTCCACGGTGAACCTGGACACGCTCGAGCCCGAGGAGGCCTCGCGCGAGCGCAGCGACGTGTGCGCCGTGCCGGCCTGCGCCGTGGTGGCCGAGGCCGAGGTGGCCATCGTGCTGGCCGACGCCTACCTGGAGAAGTTCGGGCATGACAACATGACCGACATCAAGGCAGCCGTGAAGTCCTACCGGCAGCGCCTGCGGACGCTGTCCCGGTGATGCGCATGAGCGGAACGAGCCTGCCGCCGCAGAACCGCCCCGCGCGCATCGTGTCCGAGCTGGCGAAGCCGGTGTTCTTCGTGGGTTTCATGGGCGCGGGCAAAACGTCCGTGGCGCGCAAGCTCGCGCGCACGTGCGGCATTGCCTCGGTCGACATGGACACCTACCTGGAGCGCCGCGAGGGCAGGCGCGTGCGGGAGCTCTTCGCCGAGGCGGGCGAGGAGGCTTTCCGCGCCATCGAGACCGACGTGCTGCGCGAGTTGGCGGGAAAGGACCCGCTGCTCGTGTCCTGCGGGGGCGGGGCTGTGCTGGCTCCTGAGAACCGTGCCATCCTGGCCGAGCGGGGATATGTGGTGTACCTGCAGGTCACAGCCGACGAGGCGGCTTCGCGCATCAGCGACGTGTCCACGCGCCCCCTGTTCCGCGACCTCGAGACGGCCCGTGCGACCATCGAGGCGCGCCTTCCGCTGTATGAGGACGTGGCCGATGCCGTGGTGAACACGGCCGGAAAGAGCGTGGCGGCCATCGCGCGCGAGGTGCGCGGCGTGCTGGAGAGAGAGGGAATCCTGTGGCAACGAAAGTGATCGTGAACATTCCCGGCGAGGAGCCGTACGACGTGCGCATCGGTGCCGGCGTGCTCGATGCGCTGGGTGCGCGCATGCGCGGCGTCCCATCGCTCGATCAGGCGGAGCGCGTGCTGGTCGTCACCGACGAGAACGTGGCGCCGCTCTACCGCGATCGGGCGAGGGAATCGCTGGCATCCGCAGGCTTACGCGTGTCGGACATCGTGGTGCCGGCGGGCGAGGACACGAAGTCGGTTGAGGTGGCGAGCGAGATATGGGAGGCCATGGCGCAGCTGGCGCTTGGCCGCGACTGCGCCGTGGTGGCCTTGGGCGGCGGCGTGGTGGGCGATCTGGCCGGGTTCGTCGCCTCCACGTACATGCGCGGCGTGACGCTCGTGCAGGCGCCTACCACGTTGCTTTCGATGGTTGACTCGTCGGTGGGGGGCAAGACGGGCGTGAACCTCACGGCCGGCAAGAACCTCGTGGGCACGTTCAAGCAGCCGGCGTACGTGTGCGCCGATACGGGAGCGCTTTACACGCTGCCCGAGCGAGAATGGGCGTGCGGCTGCGCCGAGGTGGCGAAGTCGGCCGTCATCGATTCCGACGAGTTCTTCTTCTGGCTGGCGGAGGCCGCCGGCGCCCTCGCAGAGCGCGACGAGGCCGTCGTGGCCGAGGCCATCGCCCGTTGCGTCGTGTTCAAGGCCGACGTCGTGGCCGAGGACAAGGCGGAGAGCCGCGGGGTGCGCGAGTGCCTGAACTACGGCCACACGCTCGGGCATGCCGTGGAGGCGCTGGCGGGCTACGGCGCGTTCTCGCACGGCGCCGCCGTGGCCGAGGGCATGCGCTTCGCCGCGCGCCTCGCGGCGGCGCTCGCGGGCGCGCCGCTCGAGTTCGTGGCCGCGCAGGACGACCTGCTGGACGCGCTGGGGCTTCCCGCGCTCGCCTGGTCGGCCGAACCGGCGGATATGCTCGCCGCCATGAAGCGTGACAAGAAGGCCCGCCACGGGCAGGTTCGCTTCGTCCTTCCGCGCGACGTGGGCTCCTGGGAGCTCCGCGACGTGGACGACGCCGTCATCTTGGAGCACTTGGAGGCCTGGGCGCGCTCGAAGGAGGCGCTCTCGTGAAGCGGATACTGGTGCTGAACGGCCCGAACCTCGACATGCTGGGCGTGCGCGAGCCGGGCGTGTACGGCTCGGAGACGCTTGCCGACCTCGAGCGTCTGGTGACGGAGCACGGCGAGCGCCGCGGCGCGGCCGTCGCCTGCTTCCAGTCGAACAGCGAGGGCGAGCTGGTGGAGGCCGTGCACGCCGCACGCGGCGCCTACGACGGCATCGTGTACAACCCCGGCGCGCACACGCACTATTCCTATGCGCTGCGCGATGCCGTGGGCGGCATCGACGTGCCCTGCGCAGAGGTGCACATCTCGGACGTCGATGCGCGCGAGCCTTTCCGGCGCGTTTCGGTCATCGCGCCCGCCTGCGTGGCGCAGGTGAAAGGCCGCGGTTTCCAGGGCTACTGCGACGCCCTCGATCTGCTGCTTGAGGGCGTCTCCGAGCGCCTGGGCGAAGGCTACGAGCAGCGCTACCCGGCCGGCCAGGTAATCGTCGGCGGGCGAGGCTTGCTGCAGGAGGACGAGGAGGGCGAAGCCGTCCCGCTGACGCTGCCTGCAGGGACCGCCCAGACCAGCGCGGCCGACCACCACCAAGCACCGATCGAGAGCCCTGCCGGTCTGCCTCCCCAGCCGCCGGCGCAAGGCGACGTGGGCCCGCGTTTGGATCGCCTCCGCGCCGCTTGCGCGGACGACGGCATCGATGCGTTCCTCGTACGCGACACCTCGAACATCGCCTGGCTCACCGCCTTCGACGGCGTATTCGACGACGAGAGCGCCCATGCCCTGCTCGTCACGCCGAGCGCCGCCGTGCTCCACACCGACTCGCGCTACGTCGATTCCGCACGCGTCGCTGCCTCGGACGGCCCCATCGCCGTCGACGACGCGCGGAAGACCCATGCGAAGTTCGCCGCCGATGCCCTTCAGGGGCCGAGCAATGCCGAAAGATCCTCTGGCGCGGATGCCGCGCCCGAAGGCGTCCGCGGCGGGATCCCTGCGAGCACTCTCGGGAGCACCCCTGCCAACCCTGCGCTACCAGCCGTCCTCGGCATCGAGGACTCCCTCTCGCTCGGCGAGTTCCGCGCCCTCGAGGCCACGCTCGCCGAGGCTCCCGGCTCCGTCCCGATCCTGCGCGAGACGAGCCGCTTCGTTCTCGACCTGCGCGCCGTCAAGGAGCCGACCGAGGTCGCGCGCCTGAGCGCCGCCCAAGCCGTCACCGACGCCGCGTTTGCGCACATTGTCGCGTTCATGCGCCCCGGCATGACCGAGCGGGAGGTCCAGATGGAGCTGGAGGACTTCATGCGCCGCCATGGTGCCGGGGGCCTCGCGTTCCCCTCCATCGTGGCCGCGGGCCCGAACGGCGCGAGCCCCCACGCCGTACCGGGCGCCACGCTGCTCGAGGCGGGCCAGTGCGTCGTGCTCGATTTCGGGGCCCGTGCCTACGGCTACTGCTCGGACATGACGCGTACCGTGTTCCTGGGCGAGCCCGACGAGCGCCTGCGCGCCGCCTACGAGGCCATCCGGCAGGCGAACGAGCAGGTGGAGGCAGCGCTTCGCCCCGGCGTCACCGGCAAGGACATGCACGAGCTAGCCGAGCGCGTGCTGGCGGACCACGGCTTCGCGGGCAAGATGGGCCACAGCTTGGGCCACGGCGTGGGCATCGATATTCACGAGGAGCCGAACCTCTCGCCGCGCAACCCGCACCCGCTCGTTCCCGGCAACGTGGTCACGGTGGAGCCGGGCGTCTACCTAAGCGGCGAGTTCGGCATGCGCCTGGAGGACTTCGGCGTCATAACCCGTGATGGTTTCGCAGTTTTCACCCAATCGACGCATGACATGGTTATAATATAGCGGCAAAATACCTGCGTGCCGCCGCCCCAGACGAGTGCAGTACCGCGGTCGGCGCGAGCTATCGAAAGGAACCAAGGGAATGGCAATCTCTACCGCCGACTTTAAGAACGGCATGTGCATCGAGTACAACGGCAAGCTGTGCACCATCGTGGAGTTCCAGCATGTGAAGCCCGGCAAGGGCGGCGCGTTCGTCCGCACGAAGCTCAAGGACATCAAGACCGGCCGTGTCATCGACAACACGTTCAATGCGGGCGTGAAGGTGGAGTCCGTGCGCCTCGAGTCGAAGAAGCTCCAGTACCTGTACAACGATGGCGCCGACTTCAACTTCATGGACAACGACACCTACGAGCAGACGGCCGTCTCGGCCGAGATGGTGGGCGACGCCGCCCAGTGGCTCAAGGAGAACGACGAGGCCACGCTGCTCTACGCCGGCGACGAGCTGATCAGCATCGAGCCCCAGATGTTCGTGGAGCTCGAGGTCACGCACACCGAGCCCGGCTTCAAGGGCGACACGGCTACGAACACGACGAAGCCCGCCACGCTGGAGACCGGCGTGGAGCTGCAGGTTCCCACGTTCGTCGAGATCGGCGACATCCTGCAGATCGATACCCGCGACGGCCGCTTCATCAAGCGCGTCTAAGGTGCTCTGTCGGCCTGCGGGCCGACAGAAATGCTCGACGCTGCGAGGCCTCCTGGCACCGGATCTCGACCCTTTCATGCTGTTCCCACGTGCGAGAAGCACGGTAGACCGCATGATGGGCCGACCTTGGGTGCCAGGGGGCCTCTTGTTGTTTTTGCCCCGAGCCTGAGAAAGAAGGCGCCGCCTCTCGGGCGGCGCCTTCATGCTAGTACTTCTGGGCGATCTTGATGGCTTTGCGGTAGTCGGCGTAGTCCTCCACGCAGTGGGCGTCCGAGGCGATGTAATCCACCAGGTTGTTCTCCAACAGCTTGAGCGCCGCCCGCTTGCTGTTGCTGCGGAACCCGCCTGCGGCGAAGTTCCCCGACAGCTGCAGCAGGCAACCCAGATCCTTCATCTCCTCGGCAACGCCGATGTCGTTCTGCACGGGCCGGTAGCGCTCCGGATGCGCGATGATGGGCTGGATGCCCTGGCCTTGCAGGTTGTAGATGATGCGCTGCCAATTCGGCGGCAGGCTGGCCACGCCGAATTCCAGTAGCAGCAGGTTCGTGCCCTCGAAGCAGAGGTGCGACGCGTTGTCGATTCCGAAGCTTATCAGGTTCTCCCAGTACACCTCGAAACCCAACGTCATCTGAAAGCCCTGCGAATGCGCGAACCGGCTGAGCACATCGAAGTGGTCGACGATGCGCTGATAGTCGAAGCGCGAGCCCCGGCAGTGGGGCGTGCAGACGATGTTGTCGATGCCCGACTTGCGGGCAGCGTTGAGCATGGCCTGCGACTCGGCGAAGTCGCTCGACCCGTCGTCGACGTCGAACAGGATATGGCAATGGAGGTCGAACATCCGCGGAACCCGCTTCCTGGCAACCTTCGCCTACGAGCGCGTCCGGTTCTTGTGGCGCGGCGCCTTGCCGCCCGGCGTCATGGCCTTGAAAGCGTTGGGCGCGTAAGGGTTGCCCGCTCCAGGGGCGACGGCCTGCCCGTCCGGCATGCCCGTGCGCGGCTGCTGCGCCGCAGGGCGGGAGGACGAGGCACGGCGTGGGGACGTGTGCCCTTCCTTCTCCCAGGACACGGGGTTGTTCAGGTCGGAAGGCATGGCGGATGGCTCGAAGTCCTCCTTGTTCACGCGCTTGCCGTCCTGCGTGTAGTAGGCGTAGTAGTAGCTGCTCTCGTCATCGGTGCAGAACGTCATGACGGTGCCCAGGATGCGGGCATCGGCCACACGGAGCTGCTGGGCGCACTTCGCCACGAGGGAGCGCTTCGTCTGGTTCTGGCGGATGACCAGCAGCGTGCCGTCCACCAGGCTGCTCAAGATGGCGGCATCCACGAACAGCGACACGGGGGGCGTGTCGAAGATCACGTAGTCGAACGAGTCGCGCAGCTTGTCCACCAGCGACGCGAAGCGCTTCGTGCTCAGGATGTCCGCGGGGCTCGGGATGTTCGGCTCGGCGTCGAGGAAGTACAGGTTCGGGATGTGCGTCGGCAGGATGGCGTCGTTGAGCGAGGCCGAGCCCGAGAGGGCGGCGTACAGGCCGCTTGTCGGGTGGATATCGAGCAGCTTGCCCAGGGAGCGGCGGCGCATGTCGGTCTCCACGATGAGCACCTTCTTGCCCGCCGTGGCGATGGCGTTCGCAAGGTTCGTGGACACGATGGTCTTGCCCTCGTTCTGCTCTGAGGAGGTGACCACGATGGTCTTCACCTTCTCGCCCACCGAGGCGAAGCGGATGTTCGCCAGAAGCGTCTTCGACGCGTTGGAAAGCTGCGGATGCTCGAAGCGCGCGAGGATCTTCTTGCTCTTCTTGGCCATGTTAGTTCCCCTTACCCTTCAGCGCGGGCATGCGGCCCAGGACGGGCAGCCCCAGAAGCTCCTCGGCTTCCTCGGGGCTCTTCACGGTGGTATCGATGAGGTCGAGCAGCACGATAAGGGCCACGGCGAAGAACAGGCCTGCCAAGAAGGCGACGGCGGTGTACATGATGCGGTTCGGGCCCGAGGGGGCGTTGGGAACCTGGGCGGCGTCGACGATGTTGACGGCCTTGAGCTCCATGACCTCCACGGCGGTGTCGGCCGTCTGCTTGGCCAGCTCGTTGGCAATCTGCGCCACGGCCTCGGGCTTCTTGCCCGTGACGCTCAGCGTGATCACGCGGTTCGTGGTGGCCGAGGTCACCTTGATGTCGTAGCCCTTGAGCGTGCTCATGCCCAGCGACTGGGCGGTGGCGTCGATCACGCGGTTCGACTGGGCCATGACGGCGATGTCGTTCGCCAGCTGCTGGCTGGCCGTGGTATCGCTGCTCGTGATGTTCGAGCTCTGCTCGTCGGTTTTGTTGAGCACGTAGAGCGATACGTCGGACGTGTAGTCGTTCGACATGAATCCCCAGCAGTAAATGGCGGTGGCTCCCGCGAAAACGAGCGGGAACACGACGACCAGGTACCACTTCTTCCGAAGCAGGTGGAGCAGTTCTAGCAAGGTCACGGGTTATCTCTCCTTGTAAGCCCAGGTACCGCGTTTCCAGGTCGAATGCTAGTCGACCTGACGGTAGTACACGTCCAAAACCGTCTCGTAGACGGCATTCTTGTCGAGGTAGTACTCGGCGTATTTCTCGCCCTGCTGCATCTCGCCCGGGAGCGTGGTCACGTTGAGGCTCGTGATGCCGCTCGAGAGCACCGATGTGGCCAGGTAGCCGAACTCGCTGACGCCCAGGTTGGTGATGGAGTACTCGCCGGCCGTGTTGAACAGGTCCAGCAGCGTGCCCACGTTGCCCTGGGCCATGCCGAGCGCCTGCGCGGCGAAGGCCTTGATGTACTGCACCTGGCGCGCCTGGCGGTCGAGCGAGGACGTGAGGACCGACGTGTCGCGCCACTGCACATAGCGCAGCGCGTTGTTGCCGAACAGCACGGTGTCCTGCCCCTCCACGATGCCCGTGTTGGGGATGCTCTGCAGCGGCGTGAGCGCCACGCCGCCTATGGCGTCGTTCAGCGGGCCGACGCCGCTCAAGTCGAGCGCGAAGTAGTAGGAGATGGGCATGTTGTACAGTACGCGCGAGGCCACGGTGGTGGTGTACTGGCAGCTGGTTTCCCTGCCGTCGCCGTAGCTGTACGCCAGGCACAGCTGCATCTTGTCAAGGCCGATGAACGCGCTGCCCACGAATTCGCCCACTTCCACCATGCTGTCGCGGGGAAGGCCGATGGCGGTGGCCTCGCCGGTTTCCGTATCGAGCGCCATCACCATGACGGCGTCTGCTTGGCCGGCCTTCTCGCCCACCTCGGCGGGTGCCGTGCGGTCGAAGCCGATGATGCAGATGGAGACCATGTTCTCGTTCAGGGCATAGGTGTGGCCGTTGTATTTGACGGTCTTGCCCTCGTCGTAGGCTACGGCGTTCTCGGCGGTTTGGATGTCCTCGGCTTGGGAGGCCTCGTGGATGGCGCCTTCGCCGGCTTTGATGGTGCTCATAATGCCCCAGGCCGTGCCGCCGCCCACCAGGGCCACCACGACCAGTACGACAAGCGCGACGCGAATGCGCTTCTTGCGTTTCGAGTGGCTCCGCTTGCGCTTGCGGATCAGCACTTCCTGGTTCTGGGAGGCCGTCTGCTGGGCAAAGAACTCGGACGAGTCGGCTCGCCCTTCCGTTGGCTGACCCGCCGTCTGCTGGGGAGCCTGGGTGGAGGGGGATCCGCTTCGAGGCGCACGCGAGGGCGGCGTCGGTCGGTTAGTAGGTCGGTTGATCATCTATTAAAACTCCAGTAACGATGTAGCGGCTGGTTGTGTGATTGGTGTCGCTCATGCAGGTGCTCAACTGCACTATTTTATCATCAATTGACAGTTCCGTGTCGCTTCGGGTGTTAACCAGCAGAGAATCCGGATGCATGACGAAGTTGAAGTATTCCTGGCGCACCGTCGGATCGGAGAGGTTGTAGGAGTTCAGGATATGGCGGTCGTCGTACAGGTAGGCCGAGACAACGCGGTAGGTGAGCGCATGCCCCGGCGTGTAGATATACAGCGTGTCATGCTCGTTGAAGAAGTCCTCGTTCTCGAAGTAGTGCAGGGTGGAGAACATGGTGCCGTTCTGCAGGTTGTGGCCGTAGAGCACCGTCACGGGGTCGCTGAAATCGGTGTTGTTGGCCATCTCGGTGTAGATGGCTCCCTCGATGGCGTAGTCGCCGTCTTTGTTATGGTCGAGGTAGAGGAAGTCGTTCGTGGCGCTCTGCAGCACAGGAAGGTTCACATCGGTGCCGGGAACGTGGATCCACGCGTAGATATCGGGGTTCTCCTGCTTCAGCGACGTGAAGTCGATGGGGTTTTCCACCCGGTTGTCGGCGGTATCCTGTGCGGGTTGCTCCACCACCGGTTCCGGCGTGTTCTTCATCTCCTCGGCCACGCGGTCGAGCTCGGCTTGCTGCCAGATCAGATAGCCGCACCCGGCGGCGACGCCGCACAGGAGAAAGGCGAGGAGCACCGCGAGGATGATAATGGAGCGCTTCTTCTTCCTCGCCTCGAGGGGGCTGGCGGCCTTCGCGTGCTTGGGCTGGAGGTCGTCGCTTCGTTGTTCCAAAGGCGCTTTCGGCATAGGAAGGACCGCTCGCTTTCGTAAAGGTGTTTCGTACCTCAAGTGTTGAGGCTATGGTAGCAAACCGTTTGCCCATAAAAGAAGAGACCTGTTGTAAAACAGGTCTCTTCGATACAAGTTCTATATAAGACTTGCGGTGTGCTTGCTACTCGGTGACCTTCTTGCGCAGGGCCACGAAGACAGCGCCGGCGGCGATGGCCGTCACGACGGTGGCGCCGGCAACGGTGCCGAGGTCAATGCCGGTCTGCGGGGAGGTGGAACCCGTGTTGGCCGTCGAGGAGGAAACGACGTCGCCGATCACCACGGAGAAGATGGAGAGGCTGGGGGCCGTGAACGTCAGCGTGCCGTCGGAGGCAACAACGCCCGTGATGTTCTCGCCGGCTTCGCCGTTGCCATGCTCAACGTAGACCGTGAAAGCGTGGTTGGCGTACTGGCTGCCAACGTTAAAGGAGAACGTCACGTTCGTGCCCGTGCCGTCGACCACAAACGACATCAGCGGGGTAACGCCCTCGGGAACCGTCTTGGCCGGCTTGTCAGAGGCGACAGGCGCGCTGACGGTGCCATTCTCGGCCTTGACGGTAACGGTGATGCCGCCAACGTTACCCGTTTCATTATTGCCGCTCGGGCTCGGGGCTGCCCATGCAAGCGTCGGAAGCGCAAGCATGAGAGCTGCAGCACAAGCAATCGCTGCAATCCTCTTCTTCATTAAATCCTTCTTTCCTTGGGTGCTCTTCACGCGAACACAGTTTTACAGCCTTACCCTTCTGAATGATAGCGGCCGTTCGACGCGTTTGTCAATGAGAAATTGATCTTTTGCCTCGTAAACGTAGTAATTCCTCTTTAACGGGGCGTTCTTCGTGTTGTGCAACAAAGAGGCTCGCCAACGGTTGCGGGCAGCTTGCCGGCGTCAATGGCGGGGAAGGGGGGAGAGGCGGCTTGCAGATTCTCCATACGACAACCATATAAGACCGGTTCGTACAACCGTTCTGAAATTGTTGGTTGAGGAAAAGCGGGGGGGGGGCTTGATCGAGAAAAACGACTCCTGGAAAAAGAATCTTCACATTTGGCGTTGCTAAACTGTAAACCTCAACCTATCATTTATAATGACAACCGCCAGTTTTATCAGGGAATACATAATCTTTTGCTATGCATTTGAAGTTGTATTTCCATGGCGGCTGGTAAAAGGCCGGTTTTGGAATGTCTGCGTTCTCGTAGGGACGTGCTTTCCAAAACGACGAAGCGAATCCGCGGAAATCATAAAGGGCTGCGCGAGCGCAAGTTGATCGTGCGCGCCCCTCCGCTTCTTTCGAGTCGTTCCGGTCGTGGCGGTTGAACCGCCGGGCATATCTTACAAGCGAGGGATCGTCGCTGGGTGCGCGTCTCGTTGCGAGTAGGAGGATGAATAACGTTGTCGTTTCGCATCGCCTTTCGGCGCATGGCGAAGCCTTACTTTTGTAGAGGCCCTTCGGCAGGAGGCTGGCTATGTGGTATGTCGTGCAGGTCGTCGGCGGCAGGGAGCGCCGTGTCCTCCATCTGGTGGAGCAGCTCGTCGATGATGACGTGCTGCAGGAGTGCTTCATCCCCCAGTACGAGATCATGAAGAAGATCAAGGGCGAGTGGAAGCGCCGCTCCGAGATCCTGCTTCCCGGATACCTGTTCCTTATTACCGATAAGGTTGACCAGGCCGCGGACGAGCTCCGCAAGGTTCCCGCGTTCACCAAGCTCCTGGGAAACGACAACGCGTTCATTCCCCTTAACGCAGATGAGATAGCCTTCATCGATTCCTTTACGACCAAAGACCACCGCGTGGTGGAAATGTCGGGGGGCGTGATAGAAGGCGACGAGATCAGCATAACGAAAGGCCCGCTGGTCCACCAAACCGCCCTGGTCAAGAAGATCAACCGCCACAAGCGCCTGGCATACGTGGAAACAACGATGTTTGGCCGCAAGCTGAACCTCAAAGTCGGACTAGAGATTGTCAGAAAACACAACAACAAACCAGTTTGAAGATTCTCCCAACCTGTCGGCTGAGGCCTCCCTCCCTTTCGATGGCTTCGATGTCGAGTTGTCCGAGTCGTCGCCGGCAGTGTATTGTCCCTTCCTCTCACTTCTTGATGACGGAACTGCCGCCGTCGCAGTTGGCGAAAACCCCTTTGTCGATCCCGAAGTCGCGCGTGCTGCTTATTCTCGCGAGGAGGGTCGGCTTGCATACCGCTTCCTAAAGAGGGCGTTCGACATCGTCTTCTCGCTGGGTGTGATAGCCGTGCTGCTGGTGCCATCGCTCCTGCTGTGCCTGGCCATCCGCCTGGAGAGTCCTGGCTGCCCCATCTACTCCCAGAAGCGCGTGGGCCGCGTGGGCAAGAGTGGCGAGGTCGAGACCTTCGACATGTTCAAGTTCAGGAGCATGCACGCCGACGCCGACGACCGTCTGGCCGACTTGCAGGACCTCAACGAGGCTGATGGCCCCCTCTTCAAGATCAAGGACGACCCCCGCGTGACGCGCATCGGCCGGTTCATCCGCAAGCACTCCATAGACGAGCTCCCGCAGTTCCTGAACTGCCTGCTCGGGCAGCTCTCCTGCGTCGGCCCGCGCCCGCCTTTGCCCTCCGAGGTCGCCCAGTACGACGAGCGCGCCATGCGCCGCCTCTCCGTCAAGCCCGGCCTCACCGGCTACTGGCAGGTGAGCGGCCGCAGCGACACGACCTTCGACGACATGGTGGAGCTGGACCTCAAGTACATAGAGGAGCAGGGCGTATTGACTGATCTCAAGGTGATCGCCCGCACGGTCGGAATCATGCTCACGGGGGGGGCGCTTACTAGAGGCGCCCCTCCGACCCTGCTGCGGGCGGTGACGCCCCGTGGCTAGGAACGGGAGCCTCTTCTACAGGGCATGCAAAAGGACCTTCGACATAGCGTTCAGCGCGGCTGCGATCGTCCTCCTCGCAGCGCCTATGGCGGTGCTGTGCGCGATGATCTCCGCGGAGTCGCCGGGCGCTCCGCTCTACTCGCAGGAGCGCGTGGGCCAAGGCGGGAGGCTGATCCGCGTGATTAAGGTGCGCACCATGGTCGCCGACGCCGATGACGTGACGAGGCACCTGACGCCCGAGCAGCTGGAGCAGTGGGAGAAGGAGCGCAAGGTGGAGGGCGATCCCCGCGTGACAAGGGTGGGGAGGGTTCTCCGGGGCACCTCGCTTGACGAGGTGCCCCAGTTCCTCAACGTCCTCAAAGGCGACCTGTCGGTGATCGGGCCCAGGCCGATCACGCAAGACGAGCTCGCCTGGTTCGGCGATGACGCGGAGGAGTACCTGAGCGTCCCCATGGGCATCACGGGCCTCTGGCAGGCCACCACGCGAAACGACGCCACCTTCGAGTCGGGTGAGCGCCAGCGCATCGAGCTTGAGTACGTGCGCAACGCCGGCTTCAAGATGGACGCCCGCTGCTTCCTCGGCACGTTCGGGGCTATGTTCGGCAAGAGAAGGAGCGGGCGATGACGGCAGAAAATCGGAGTCGGGGTGGAGTGTTTCCGCCCTACTCTTGTCTGATCAGTGTTTACTACAAAGAAAATGCCGCATTTCTTAAAAACTGTCTCGATTGCATTTTAGCTCAAACGGTCAAACCAGATGAGATTCTCGTCGTCAAGGATGGCCCTTTGACAGAAGAGTTGGATGGTGTTCTAAGTGAATACGACAATGATTATCCCGGTCTTTTTACATTCTTTTGCTATCCCGAGAACAAGGGTCTTTGGCATGCCTTAAGTGTCGGCATTCCTGTATGTCGCAATGAGTTCATCATGCGAATGGACGTTGATGATTGGTCGATTCCTGATCGTGCGGAAAAACAGCTCACCCTGTTTGAATGTCACCCGGAGCTTGGTTGTGTTGGAAGCACGGTGCTGGAATTCGAAGATAACATAGGCAACATCGTTTCACTGGTTGATCTGCCAGAGGCCAATGAAGAAATAGTCCAATTTGGCCAAAAACGTTGCCCCTTCAGGCACCCCTCGCTTATGTATCGAAAAAGCATTTTGAAGAAGGCGGGCGGTTACCAGTGTATGCCATACTTCGAGGACTATGACCTGTATATGCGGCTAAAAAATACAGGATGTGTTTTCCATAATATCCAAGAGCCGCTTGTCTATGTGCGCGTAAGTCGAGATTTCTATGCGCGTAGAGGTGGATTTTCTTACATGCGCGATATGCTTCGCTTCAAGTCGGCTTGCCTCAAACGTAGAGACTACGGCTTGCTCGAGTTCTTGGCATGTACGACCCCTCATATTCTAGTTTGTCTCATGCCAAATATTCTGCGCACTTGGGTCTACAAGAGATTTCTTCGAGCTTCGGCCCCTGCAGATTTACGGGTGGTTGAGTAGCTGTGAATGTGATCAGGAACGTGAAAAGCGGGTTGCGTTTTGCGGTGAATGAGGCAACAAGGGCTCTTATCTGGGATGAGGCGCTGCGCAAGTGTCTTGCAGAATGTTATTATGCGTGGGCGGCACGGCGGGTGAATGCACGGGAAGGATTTGCCGCCCGGACTGCATCCGATCTCCTTGATTGGCGCGCTACAATGGGTTTTCGTTTCGAGTGCTCCCGTGAAGTTTATCGAGCTAATAGCTTCTATGGCATAGGGGAAGCTCTGCGCACGTTCTCTGGAGCGCAGAGTTGCATCAAAGCATGCGTGGAACATGGTGTCCATTTCGGCAGTTACGTAAACGGGCAAGAACTCGAGGGAAGTGGGCTTCCATGTCTCATCACCTTCAGTCCTGCCCGCTTGGAACATATCCGAGCTGTATCTGATGTGCCGGTGGCGATGGTGGGTCCGTATATTGCTTACGCTCCGGATTACCTCGACGAAATTGAAATGGAAAAAGCGCGTGATGAGCTAGGGAAGACACTCCTTGTCTTCCCTAGCCATTCGGTGGATCGAGTGAAGGTCACCTACGAGCTTGCATGTCTCGTTTCAGAAATCGAACGGGTGAAGAGGGAGCAGGAAATTGATAGTGTTCTGATCTGCCTCTACTACCGAGATTTATTGAATGGCGTTGCTGGAGATTACGAGGGCCTTGGCTATCATGTGGTCACTGCGGGCTATCGCGAAGATGCGCTTTTTCTGGCGCGACAGCGAAGCCTCATTTTTCTTGCCGATCTCGCTATGTCCAACAGCGTGGGAACGCAAGTAGGCTACTGCGGTTATCTCGAAAGGCCACATTATATTTTCGATCAAGAGAAGCGTTACGGTTCCGATAGCGCGCTCGATGATTCTGAGTTCAACAATGCCTATGCGAGAAGTCAGGCAGCGGAGAAGGCCGAGGTTGCTGCTGAATTTTCCGTGTTGACTGACTCGCTGACCGGTAAACAGCGCGAGTTGCTGGAGCGTTATTGGGGCTTCTCGAAAGTTAGGTCAAGGGATGAGATGGGCGGTCTCCTCGCTGTCTGCGAGGAGGCGTATCGCGCTAGGTCGAAGGATAGGCAGCGATCTCTTCGAAGCAATCCGCGCCTTGGGCAGTTGCCGTTTGAGGTGTGATATGGGAAATACTATGCGTTTAGGTATGCCGCGTTCGAAGAGCACTAGGAAGAAACGCATTGTCGAGTGGGTCCCGGGCGAGTGGGCTTGGTGCCTAACACTGCTGTTCATGTTTATCCGCTTCTTCACTCAAATATCGACTGTATATCTTTATGTGACTTACACGGCGCTTATGGTCATGCTGGCTCTATTGCACTTAAATGGATCTGAAGAGACTTCTCGTGTGGGCAATGTGAAGCTTAACGGCGCTGTTCTCGGACTCTGCTTTTCCATTTTGGTCATACTTGCATTTAGCCCGTATTCTAAGGAACAGCTCGTTAAGTTCTGTTTGCTGCTTATGGACGTATATATCCTTGTTGCAGTTCTGAAGGTTAATGAAATGGAGTCTGCCACCAAGGTGTTCTATTGGGCAAGCATGGTGGTGGTCGCGGGTACTTTTGTGATGTATCTTGTGTCGCCTGCTTTCTTTTCGAGCATCGAAGGTGCGTTTCAGGGGCTGTTTTACTCTCCTGTCTTTTTTGGCGTACCGGACAATAACGACACCGCAGTTGCTATGTTCCTTCTGGTTTGCTTAGCTTACAAGAAGGGTTGGAAAACAGGGCTAATTCTTGGCAGCATCTACCCATTCCTGTATTTTGGTAGGCAGTACATTCTAATGTGCTTGATTGTTGTTGCCCTTTCGCTACTAGCGATGTTAAAACTCCGTAAAGCGTCATGGCTTCGCGACCAAAAGATCGACGAAAAACTGACCGCAAAGTTCTTCTATTGTGTGTTCGCTGTTTCCACGATTGTCATCATTGGGTTTAGCTATTTCTGGGTTAATGTGATCGTGGAGGACGGTACGTCGTCGTACAAAGAGTCTTTAAACGACTCATCTAACGCAATCCGCATGAATTCAAACGTATATTGTTTTGAATTGATGACAAGAACCCCTGATTTTTTGTTTTACGGGTACGATAGTGATGTATTTGACGAGCTTGGTATTTCGTCAACAGATTATTCAAGTACCGCAAACTACCTTATAAGCGGACGATATCGACTGGTTCAACCGCACGAAGAGGTTTTAAACCTTGTGCTGAAAGAAGGGTTGCTCTTCGCAATTTTTTACTACTTCATTGTCGCCCATCTTCTCAGCAAGATTAAATGGGGAGAAAAAGGTAAGGCGATCCTTGTCGCCTTCTTTATCGGGAGCCTTTTCCTTTCTGGTTTCTTCAGAGATTTTCGACTCCTTGCGTTTGTGATGATCGGGCTTAGCAGTGAAATTCCCTTACGCTCCTTTGCGATTGGAATCACGAGAAACCGCAAAAGGACGGCCACTTCGGGGCAGGTGGCTCGATGAGCTTGCTTCAGAAGATGAATAATAGTCTTTCCGGGCGAGCATTCATTTACACAGTTGGAAACTTTGTGTTAGGCGCTTCCAATTTTCTTGCCTCCGCAATATTTGTACGGATGATGAGCACTTCCGACTATGGTCTCGCAAGTGTATATATCACCTGGGTGGCGCTCGTCTCGCAAATAATTGGCCTTCGGATAGAAGGAACGATTCAAAATGCGAAGCTGACGTACGGAAAAGAGAGTTTAAAGGCCTACTGCTCGTCGATCCTGTTCCTTGACCTGGTTGTCTTTTTGGTGGTTCTTGTTCTGTCGATAATATTCATCGAGCCAGTAGCGTTTTTACTGAACCTTGATCAGGGTGTTTGGTTGCTCGCTGTAATCACTGCGTTTTTTTTAACATGTTCGAATCTTCGTAAATGCTATTGCTCGGCGATTAAGAATGCTCCTGGCGATCTGCTCATATCTTGTATCCTGGCTTTCGCGCAGATCGGTTTGTCTGTTTTGCTCATTTTGTTTTCTGTATGTGACAATTCTTACTTTGATCGTGTTTGGGGCTATTCTGTTCCAACCGTTGCCGTTGGTGTGGGTGTGTGCGTGTTCTTTTTCTTCAAAGGAAAGAGGTTCGTTGCACCCAAGCAATGGAAATTCTGCCTCAGCTTTTCCATTCCGATGATCTTCAACGGCATAGCCTATCTTGTGATCAATCAGAGTGACCGTCTTATGCTCAATTCGATGGTTGGTTCGGATGCGGCGGGAATATATTCATTTGTATACAATATTGCCTTGCCTATCAGCGTGATTACCCAATCTCTTGGGGCAGCTTGGCAGCCTGAATACTATGAGCTGAAGGCGCAAGGCGATGAGGACGCACTGAAAACTCATGAGCGTAGGTATACGTTGAATGTGCTGATAATCACTGTGATATTGATGTGCGTATCGCCGGAAATTCTGAAGTTGCTCGGAACGCAGGATTATTACTCGGGTCTTGTTATCTTGCCGGTGGTTATAGCTGGCTATTTCTTCCAGTTTTTGTATACATGGCCGCTGAACTGCGAGCTTTACCATCGCAATACTGTCGGCATAGCTCTTGCGACACTTGTTGCGGCGGCTTTCAACATTGCGCTTAACATCTTTTTGATACCAATTTGGGGGATGGTTGGCTCGGCTGTCGCGACCTGCGCGGCCTTCGTTCTGCTCTTTGTCATGCATCATATATCCGCGCGGATTATGGTAGACGAATACACTATGACGCTTAAATGGTTTGCTCCCTATGTGATAGCTTGCGTGTGTGCAACCGCTGCACTCACCTTTCTTGTCGATGTACTCGCAGCGCGCTGGGCTTTGAGCTTAGTCCTATGCGTCCTGCTTGTTGTGAGGTTCAAGAAGAATCGATCGATTATTTGATGACGATAAGGGGTGATTCTCTTGTTTTTCATTGATTATAGAAGGCGGTTCGACGGCGAAGTTTTACTTGAATCCGATGTTGTTGAGCGTTCTGTTCCGTCGAGTTTGAAGAGATCTTCCAATGGGAAGTCATTCTTCGTTGGCGAGTTGTTTGAGTGCAGCGAATCTGACTTTTTTAGTAGCCAATGGGAGGAGGAGCCAGATCGGCTGAACGAAGGCTGCTCGGCGCTCTATGCGGTCACTTATGATGAAAAGAGCTGCGTGTTCGCTGCCGACATCAGCGGCAGGGAGCTTCTGTTTTACTACCATACTAATGATCGTCTTGTTCTTTCTGATTCGCTATGGGGTGTGTTGAAGCGAATACAGCCCGGTTTTGAGGGTGTTGACAAGGACTCTCTGGCTGAATCGATTGTCATGGGTGGGGGATTTCCTTGCGATCATTCAACTCCTGTCAAGAACCTCAAGTGGCTCGGGGCGAACTGCATCGGGAGATTCGATGCGCGCTCATGGGCTCTCGACGTGCATTCCTATGGTGATATCCGGAGAAGCGGCGATATTGTGGACGTGGATGAGGCGGTTGAACAGTTCGATGCAGCCATGAGACATATGGCTTGTTGCTTAGGTGAGAGGCATCCTGATGCTGTTTTTGGGTTGGGGCTTTCCGGCGGACTTGATTCAAGAACTGCTCTTCATTATTTGTCGGATGCTGGGCTCGAGCTGGAATGCTTCAACGTTGGTAAGGCGAGGCCCCACGGAGTTCTGCTTGCATCGAGTTTGAAAAGGGCACATGAGCTCGCAAATACTTCAAGAACCAACTATTGCAACGTTGAGTGGCAACCCCACTCTATTCGTTCGAAGATGGATTTAATGCTCGAAAACCAACCTCTTGGCACTGGGGGACATTACACGAACGCTTATAAATACGAAAGCGAAGGGCGCCCGAGATTCGACGTGCTTGTCGGAGGGGGGCAGGCTATAGGGCCTATGCTCGTGGGAGTTTCAGCGTTTAACCATTCGGACAAGATGAGCGTCGATGACTTGTGCGCATATCTTCTTCATTTGGCCATTGGCGAGGTAAGGGCCTATGCCTATACGGAAAATTCCTTTCGAAAGCAGATGCGTCAGTTGGGCGCGAGTGGGGTTGATATCGAGGGCGGCAAGAACCGCGAGCAGTGGGATGCCATCGTTGGAAAGGGGGCTTATGGGAGGACAGCGCGAAAGGTACGCTCATTCGTAGAAGATTGCGCTTTGCGAGGTTATAGGCCGGCCGATATCACGCTGGATTATAGGACGCGAGCGCTTGGCCCAACGGGTCGCAACGGAGCTTATGAGAGCGGACTCGGTACTGAAAAGAGTTACACAATATATACGCCTTTTCTGATTCGCGATGCTTTGAGGTGGGATGCTCCGCTCGTTGAAGAGAGGCGCGTTCTCAAGGAGCTTATTGCCGCGAAAATGCCGGAATACACAGAAATCGGCGAGGAAACGTTTGGGTCTACCAAGATGAATCAATCGAATCTGTCCCTGTTCGCACAGAAAGTTGCCTTCGCGATGCGCGGCAGCGGCATTATGACAGACGACTGGTACTCTAGGCACCCCGCCATACGCAAAGCGTTCCTTGAAGATATGACGAGTCCTTGCAAGTGGTTCTATGAGCTGTTTCCTAGCGCAAGGGATTACGAAGGTATATGGAATATGAGCCCTTCGCGCATGAATTCTCTTTGGGAGGCTAAACGCGTCGTCGACTGTATGGAAAGCAAGCGATATCTCGAATTCAAGTAGATGGGACACGGTTCTGAAATGTCGACAATGAGCATCCTTGCTGTCATTCCTGCACGTGCGGGATCGAAGGGCATTCCCAATAAGAACATACGCTTGGTGGGAGGGCGCCCGCTTGTGTACTATGCTATTAGAAATGCACTTGATTCCGAGTTCGTTACCAATGTGGTTGTGACGACGGACTCCCCTGAAGTGCGCATCATTGCTCAGCAGATGGGTGCACGGGTGCATTGGAGGGAGGCTGCACTGTGCACCGACGACGTGGCGCTCGATGCGGTGGTGGCAGATGCGGCATTCGAGGGCGCATGGGACTGGGTGGTCACCATGCAGCCAACATCACCGACGCTTACGACTGCGACGCTGGACTCTGCTATTCGGCGTGCGATTGACGGAGACTTCGATACTCTCATTTCTGTTGTGAACGATCCGCGCCTTTCGTGGGGAGAGAATGCTGAAGGGGGCATAAGCCCGAACTATGCCGAGCGGCTGAATCGCCAGTGGCTACCTGCTGACTATGCGGAAACCGGGGCATTTGTGATCTCGCGTGCCTCTGTTGTGACGCCGCAGACGCGTATTGGCGAAAAGGTAGGTGTGTTCGAGGTGCCGTCTGGTGAGGGGATAGATGTGGACACGTTCGACGACCTGCGATGCGCGACTGCGCACTTGAGGCGTGAAAGCGTTGCCATCTATGTGAACGGCAATAACATGCGTGGCATCGGGCATATCTATCGTGCTCTTGAGATGGCAGATGAGTTCTATTCAAAGCCCGATATCTATTACGATGTGAACCAGACCGATCCGATTGTGTTTGGTCGTACCGCCCACGAGCTCATCGGTGTGGACGGTATCGCTGATCTGTTCGAACGCTGCCGCAACAAGGACTACACTCTTTTCGTAAACGATATACTTTCCACTTCCATTGACTATATGATCGGATTGCGCTCCGTAGTTCCCGAGGCGAAGATTGTAAATTTTGAGGATGATGGAGAAGGGGCTCTTAAGGCCGACCTTGTATTCAACGCTCTCTATCATGATGATGAATTACCTCATGTTAAAGCGGGTGAGAGGTATTACATCTCGTCGAAAACCTTTCTATTCTACCATCCTATCGAGATCAAGCAGAGGGTAGAGCGTGTGTTTGTGTCATTTGGGGGTGCCGACCCGCAGAACTATTCAGACAGGCTGCTCGCCATTGTCGCAGGGGACGACAAGTACGAGGATGTGGATTTCACCGTAGTGCTTGGACGCGCGAAGCACAATGTCGATGGGTTGTTGGAATATAACTCGCTGCCGAACATTGAGGTCCTCTACGACATGGCCAACATGCCAGAGCTCATGAGCGCGTGCGATGTGGCTGTTACCTCTCGTGGTCGAACCGGCTATGAACTTGCGCTCATGGGAATCCCGTCCATTGCGATGGCTCAGAACAAACGAGAGGAGAAGCATGGCTTTGTTTGCAACGAGAACGGTTTTACCTATCTGGGTTTAAATCCTCCCGATGAAATTCTGAAATCGAATCTTGATATGTACTTAACGTTATCGCGCGAAGCGCGCCAGCGTTTCCAGGACATGCTGCTTTCCCACGATCTGCGTAATGGCCGCAGGCGCGTCATGGGCCTTATAAATAGTCTTTAAAACCGCATCCAAATGACGGAAGGAGCGAAATGAGAGCCACAACCCCGTATCTGATCGCCGAGATGGGTGTCAATTTCTATGACACTGCGAAGGTTGAGGGGATATCTCCCGTAGATGCTGCCAAGCGCTACATCGACGGAGCGGCGGAGGCGGGTTGCGACTGCGCAAAGTTTCAGTCCTACAAGGCGGAAACCATCGTATCGAAGGACTCGCCGGCTTATTGGGACATCACCAAAGAGCCTACTAAGACCCAGTACGAGTTATTTCAGAAGTATGATTCGTTCAACGAAGCCGAGTTTGCAGAACTTTGCGAATATGCACACTTCAAAGGGATGGACTTTACCGCTACGCCGTTCGACTATGCCAGTGCTGACTATCTAGAACGTTATGTCGACTTCTATAAAATATCGTCGTCGGATGCGTCGAACCTTCCCTTTCTCGAGCATGTTGGTTCAAAAGGAAAGCCCGTGGTGCTAAGCGTGGGGGCGAGCTGGTTGTCGGAAGTGGACGAGGCTGTGCGGACTTTGGAGCGTTCGGGTTGCACAGACATTACGATCTTGCATTGTGTGCTGAGTTATCCTACGGACCCAGCTAATGCGAACTTACGTGTAATCGAAACACTTGCCCAAGACTTTCCGAGGCATAAGGTGGGGTATTCGGACCACGTGGCACCCGACTCCGCCATGCAGGTGCTTTCTGCGGCATATCTATTGGGAGCGCAAGTGATCGAGAAGCACTTCACGTTGGATAAAGGTCTTTCTGGCAACGACCACTATCATTCGGGTGATATCGCCGATTTTAAGCATGCGGTTGAAAACTTCCGACTTATCGATAGTGTGCTGGGGAGCGCAGACAAGGTAGTGTTGCCCTGCGAGGAGGAGTCCCGTCGTGAGGCTAGGCGCTCGCTGGTGCTGACACGCGATATGTATACAGGCGAGGTTATAGGTGTGGACGACCTGATGCCCAAACGCCCGGGTACAGGTATTGCGCCCGCCTTTGTTGACGTGATAATTGGGCGGACGGTGAAGATGGATCTTGCAGAGGACACTGTTCTTACATGGAATATGGTGTAGGTTGATTCGACTTGAATGAGATGGTATTGATTCTATGTTGAGTGAGGGGCTGTGCTGCGGAGGGATTTTGCCACTAGCTTCGTTCAGTTGCCCTTACTCGGGTTTTCGGCAGTATGTTACTGGGACGGATCGGGTACGTCCGCATGTTATGTCTGTAATGGCAGAGGGAAGTTGCAAGGTGTTTGGCCGTATCAATCCATGAGAGCGGTGGCGAACAGCCCGATCTCGTTGTCGTGGTGCTTGGCGTAGTCGGGGTTCCGCTCCACGGGGAAACGGTAGCTGTTGTCTCCGAATCCTATCTGTTTGAGCGCCTTTTTAAAGTTTGCACAGTGCTCTGAATCTTCTCGATGTTTCGACTTCTGCTTGGAAAGGAAGTCGTTTCCAAGCTGCTCGATGGTGCTTGCATGTGCCTCTTTGGACTTGACGCGGTATTGCCGATTTGAGTTGGTGAATTAGCTGCTCGGTTTTCTCCGTCGCTCCGTACAGCACGCCAAAGGTGTCGAACGCGCCAAGGCCCTTTTCGCTCGATACTGCCTTCAGTGATGAGTGGGTGTCGTGCACATACGAGAACCCTCTGAGCGGCTTATCAGCTAGGAGGTCGGCGAGCGGTTGCTACCCCCCCCCATGTCATTATGTCAGCGAAAAAGTGATAATTTCATTGCGGGGTGGTTTTCTCGATGTTTGGCTGGCTGCTCGATGGTTGGATTGTTGGGCTCGGCTGAAACCTACCTCTCCCCAAAGAACTCCGAGTCGAAAAACTCCGCCAGCGACACGCCGAGGCCTTTGGCTATCTTCTCCAGGTTGACCGCTGCCACGTTGCGCTTGCCGGTCTCCACCTCGCCGAAGTAGGAGCGCGACATGCCTATGAGGTTGGCGAACTCCTCCTGGCTCACCCCGCGCTCGGCGCGCAGCTCCTTGATGCGCAGGCCTATCTTGCTCCGGATGTCGTAGTCGCTCATGCCGCCCCTTTCGCCTTTTCCTCCCATGATTCCCTAAGGCCCGCTATAAGTTGACTCGCTATGGGCGGCATTCTGCGGGGTCGGGCGAATCGGGAGAACGTGCGGGAGGGGAGCGCCCCTAGCGGCTCGGAGGCGCGCCCTTGGCGCGCTCTTCCCCAACCCAAGCCTGCGCAACCTCCACGAACGCCCTCGCTGCGGCGCTGGCCTCTTCGCCTGGGCGCAGGCAGAGGGCTATCTCGCGGTCGACGGGAACCTCGGGCGGCAGGGCGGCCAGGGGGAAGGGGGCGTTCTCGAGGATGAGTGAGGACAGGACGCTGAAGCCCAGGCCGGCACTTGCCAGCGACATGGCGGCATAGTCGCTCACGATGGAGAACCTTACGCGCGGTTCCACGCCGTTTGCGCGGAACACCCCGTCCATCTCCGACGAAGCTCCGCTCTCCAGCCTGATATAGGGCTCGCTGGACAGGGCCGAGGTGGGGAAGAAGGGTGCTTTCGCCAGCGGGTGGTCGGGCGCAACGGCTACGAGCAGCGGGTCGCGAGCGAGAGGCACGGTGCGCAGGTTCAGCCTGACGGGCAGCACGGCGAAGCCAACGTCGTAGTCGCCCCTCCATACAGCCTCCTCGAGTTCGGCCTGATCGTCGATGCAGGCCAGGTCGAGCTCGACGGAGGGGTGCAGGAGCCCGAACTTCTTGGCAATGCCGGGGAGCCATTGGATGGCCGTGCTGGTGAACGTGACCACGCGCACGTTGCCGCCCTCGAGATGGTGCAGGTCGGCCGCGCGGGCATGCAGCCGGCGCTCGGCATTGCAGACGTCCTGGACGAGCGGTGCCAGGTCCGCCCCCTCGGCAGTGGGCCGTGCGCCCCCGTAGTCGCGCACGAGCAAGGTGGTGTCCAGCTCCTTCTCCAGCGAGTTCACCAGGTAGCTCATGCCGGCCTGCGTATAGCCCAGCTCTCGCGCGGCCTCCTTGAAGCTGCCGGTCTCCAAAACTTTCAGGAACGCCTCGTATTTCTGGTTGGCCATGGTTTTCGATCCCCTTCGTAAAGCTGTGATCGGTAGTAACAAGAAATACTTTCAATTGTATAAAGAAAGTCTCGTTTTACTTTCAATTGGACTAAGCATACCATAGGTGCAATCCGGAACAGAGACCGAGGGCCCTGCCAGGCGACAGGGCGTTGCTCTGCGCTGTCCAACGACAGGGCGGAAACAAGAGAGGAGGCGGGACGTGGCGCGCATCATGGACATACGCGGGATATGCATTGCGAGCGTCGTGCTGCAAACCGTCATCTTCGGCTCCGGCAGCGCCTTCACGAAGCTCGCCTACGAGAGCATCTCGCCCCTTTGGGCGCTTGCCATCCGCTTCGGGCTGGCGTCGGCGGTGTTCGCCGTGCTGTTCGGGCCGCGCATCGTGCGGGGGCTGCGCGGCGCGCGCTTGGGCGACTGGCTGCCGGCGGCGCTGTGCATGGCGGTGTCGTACATCTCCTGCAACGTGGCGCTCGACCTGACCACAGCCACGAACGTGGGGTTCCTCATGGCGCTTCCCGTGGTGTTCACGCCCATCTTGGCAGCCGTGGTGCTGCGCCGGCGCTACCGGCTGGTCCACTTGCCGTTCCAGGCGGCGGTCGTGGGCGGGCTGTACCTGCTGTGCTCGAGCGGCGGGTCGTTCGCGTTCGGTTGGGGCGAGCTCTGCGGGTTGCTCACGGCTGTGTCGCTGGCCGGCGCGCTCGTGTTCGGCGAGCGGGGGCTTGCGCGCATGGACGTGGTCACCGTGTCGGCAACCCAGATATTCGCGACGTTCGTGTTCTCGCTGGCCGGCGCGCTGCTGTTCGACCGGCCGCTCGACGTTGCGGCGGTGCAGCCCCTCGCGTGGGGAACCGTGGCGTTCCTGGCGCTGGCCAGCACGTGCCTGACGTTCGCGCTCCAGAACATGGCGTTGAAGCGGCTGCCGTCCGCCACCGTGTCCATGCTGCTCACGGGCGAGCCCATCTTCACGGCGCTGTTCTCGTGGGGCGTGCTCGACGAGACGCTTTCCACGGCGGGGCTTGTGGGCGCGGCCGTCATCGTCGTGTGCGTGGTGGCGGAGACCTGGGTGGACGGGCGTCTGGACGAGAAAGCCGGTGCAGCAGAAGGGGCTGCGGCGGATGCGCTTCCCGCGACAGCGCCTGCGCCTGCCTTCGGCGGCGAGCCGGCGTCGCTGGGCGAGCCCGCCTATGCGGCTGCCACGTCGGTGCGCGGGGCGGTGGCTCTGCCTGCGGCGTTCGTTCCTCCGCATCCGGCATACGAGCAGGAATGACGGTCTTCCGGCAGCGAGGCCCGCGCCAAAAGATGCGGGCCTCGCTGCCGGAAAGAGCGGTGCGGGGCGTCCGGCCGGAAAAAGCCCTGCGGGCGCCCGGCGTGCGACCGTAGAAGGCGCTCCGGTCGCGAAGGACCGAGCCGTCCTGCACGCAGGCCGTTTCAGCTGCATCTTTCCCCGGCGTTCTCTTTTCCCTACAAACCTCCGCCGCTCATTGCCCTTTTCGCGGATTTGGTGCATCATGGTTCAAAGAGCCCGACAGCGCTGCGGCGCAGCGGGCTGAACCGCGACGAAGGAGGCTTCTCATGGCTACCATAGGCGACGGATTCAAGGACATCTTCCTGGCGGGCATCGGAGCGATGGCCATCACCGCCGAGAAATCGAAGGACCTGGTGGACCAGCTCATCTCGAAGGGCGAGCTCACGGTGGACCAGGGCAAGCAGATCAACACCGAGCTCAAGCACAAGGCCGAGGACGTGGCCAGCACGCTGCGCTACGACGCCCTCGAGGCCCGCATGGCCGCCATGACGCCCGAGGAGCGCGCGGCGTTCGCGGCCAAGGCGGCCGAGATCGCCGCGAAGCAGAGCGCGCAGGCGCCGGTCGCAACGCCGGCCGAGGGCGCCCCTGCAGCCAAGGCCGAGGTGGGCGACGCCTCTCCTGTGGAGACGTCGGCCGCGAAGTCGGCCGCGGTGGAGATCCCCATCGAGGGCGGCTCGCCTGCGTCTCCCCAGACGCCCGGCGCGTAGCCGCGGCCCTGCGCGCGTTCGAGAGAGGCGCCCGCCCATGGCCATGGCCGACAACACGCTGCTCAAGTACTTCTTCAGCTCCGGCGCGGAGATCGATCCGGAAGGGCGGTTCAATCTCAGCCGCAAGACGCGCACGCGCCGGCTGAAGGAGATCTACTCCATCCTCCAGAAGCACCATTTCCTGCGCGGCTTCTCGCCGGAAGAGTTCCGCGCCATGCTGGAAGACCTGGGCCCCAGCTTCGTGAAGATCGGCCAGACGCTGTCCACGCGCTCGGAGATCCTCCCGAAGGCCTACTGCGACGAGCTGGCAAAACTCCAGATGGAGTGCGATCCGCTGCCGTTCGACCAGATGCTCGAGGCCCTCGACGACATCTACGGCGAACGTCAGGGCGACATCTTCGACGCCATCGATCCCACGCCGCTCGGCAGCGCGTCGCTTGCGCAGGTGCACAAGGCGCGCCTCGCGAACGGCGATGTCGTGGCGGTGAAGATCCAGCGGCCCGGCGTGAAGGCCACCATGGCGCTCGACATCGACATCATGCGCATGGTGGCGCGCCAGGCGTCGCGCTTCATGAAGGACGACCAGATGCTCGACCTGCGCGACGTGGTGGAGGAGCTGTGGGCCACGTTCCTCGAGGAGACGGACTTCCAGCGCGAGGCGGCGAACCTCCAGGAGTTCGCGCGGCTGAACAAGGACGTGGCGTTCATCGACAGCCCGCACGTGTACCCGGAACTTTGCGGCGAGTACGTGCTGGTCATGGAGTACATCGACGGCATACCCATCCTGGCGACCGACCGGTTGCGGGCCGCCGGTTACGATCTGGAGGAGATCGGCGAGAAGATCCTCGATAACTACGCCACCCAGATCCTCGATCACGGCTTCTTCCACGCCGACCCGCATCCGGGGAACCTCCTTATCCGCAACGGGAAGGTCGTCTACATCGATCTGGGGATCATGGGACGCCTGTCGCCGCACGACCGCGCCGGGTTCGGCAACATCATCCAGGCCGTGGGCATGCAGAGCGCTACCGAGCTCAAAACGGCGCTCATGTCCTTCGCCATCGCGAAGGACAACGCGGCCATCGACCACACGCGCTTCCTGGCCGACCTTGACCTCCTGCTGGAGGACTACGGCTCGTGCGACGTGGCCGACATCGACATCGGCATGTTCCTGAACGACATCCTCATGCTCACGCGCTCGTGCAAGGTCACGCTGCCGTCGTCCATCACGAGCGTGTCGCGCGGGCTGGTGACGCTGGAGGGCACCATCCTGCCGTTCATCCCGAACGAGAACGTGGTGTCCATCATCAACGCGCACATCCAGCGCACGAAGGATCCGGCCGAGGAGCTGGCAGGGGCCATGGAGGACCTGGCGCTGGCGCTGCGCTCGTCGGCACGCGGCTCGATGGACGCCGCCCAGTACTCCGGCGAGGCATTGAAGATGCTCACGCGCGGCCAGCTGAAGGTGAACACCGAGGTGCTGGGCAGCGAGGCGCCGCTCTCGCATCTGGGAAAGATCGTGAACCGGCTGACCATCGGCATCATCATCGCGGGGCTGTTCATCGGCTCGAGCATGCTGTCGCTCTCGAGCATGGAGCCGCGCCTTTTGGGCGTGCCGGTGCTCGCGTTCTTCGGTTACCTGGGCGCCGCGATCCTGTCCCTCTGGGTGGTCGTGGACATCGCACGGAAAAAGTAACGGGCGCCTTTCCTGTCTTTAGCCAACGTTTTACCAGATCAGATAGCCCGCAACCAATAATTGCGGAAAAATCCAACTGGAAGCGGTCGCGCGGCGATTCCCGCAACCGTACCCTTTTGAGTACGCTATGATGAATGAAACGAGAAAGGGTTCGGAACCATGAACGTCGAGATCGCCCAGCGCCTGTCGGCGCGTCGCAAGCAATCGGGACTGTCGCAGGAAGCGCTCGCGGAGAAGCTGGGCGTGTCGCGCCAGGCTGTGTCGAAGTGGGAGCGCTCGGAGTCGTCGCCCGACACCGACAACCTCATCGCGCTCGCGCAGCTCTACGGCGTGTCGCTCGACGAGCTGTTGTATGTGGACGACGAGATGCGCGACGACGTGGCGTTCGAGGCCGTCGACCGCGCTGCCGAGCGCGCGGCGGCTGCCGACGCGCCGAAGCCGGCATCGGGAACGGATGCAGGCGCGGCTCCAGCAGCAGGAGAGGGCGCCTCGGATAAGCCGGGAACCGACGGGGAGGCGGACGGTACGGCGGCTCCGGAGCTTGGATCCGCCGACGGCAAGGAGTCCAAGGTGCGTATCGGGCTGGGAGGCATCCATGTGCTCGATGGCGACGACTACGTGCACGTGTCATGGCGTGATGGCGTGCACGTGAAGGATTCCAAGAAGGGCGACGAGGTGCATGTGGGCTGGAACGGCATCCACGTGAAGGAAGGATCCGTTGCGAGCGTGCAGGGCGCGTGCGAAGGGGACGCCGCCGAGCCCGGTGCCGACGCGAAGAGGTCAAGCAGTCGCTGCACGCTCGAGGACGACGACGGCAGCCAGGTGGTCATCGACGACGACGGCGTGGTCATCAACGGCGAACGCTTCGACAGCTGGCGCGACGCGAACGAGCGCTACGGGTACGGGCACATCCACGAGGAGCGCTGGAACGAGCCCTGCGGCTACACGGTGAACGGGGAGCGCTTCGACACGCTTGACGATGCGAAGGCCAAGTACGGCCCAGAGGTGGGCCGTACCATTCCCGTTCGCAAGCATTACCTGCGCGCGTTCGAAAAGGAGTGGGTGAAGTTCCCCTATCCGCTGGTGATAATCGTAGTGTACCTGCTGTTGGGCATCTTGAACGGCGCATGGGGCGTGGGGCTGTTCCTGTTCCTGACCGTCCCCGTGTACTATATGGTGGGCCACGCCATCGGGCGCCGGCGTATAGCGCCGTTGGTGTCGGGCGTGTATCCTATCGCCGTGGTGGCATGGTTTTGCTATATGGCGTTCCTGCTGAACCAGCCGCATCCCGCCTGGGTGGCGTTCCTCACCATCCCGCTGGTGGAATGGCTCGTGCACAGCCTTTCGCGCTGGTGGCGCATCCGCAAGAGCGAGCGCGCGGCCGCGAAGAACGCGCCTATCGACGTGGAGCCGCAGTAGGGGAGCGGGGGGACGTTCTGCGCCGATCTCGCTTGCGAGTGCAAGGAGCGATTGCGGAAGAATCGTAACAAAGGCTCCGCTGCCATTGCGGCGTTGCGCCGCACGCTGCTATACGAGATGACAGCAGCGCTCGCTTCACCGGGTGGTGCCGGTCATTTACTTAACCCGGGGGCGTTTCGTCGCGTTCCCGGGTTTTTCTCTGCCCTCTTTCCCCATTCGCCTTATCCGGTTAGCGCTTTGATCGCGACCAAAAGAAGCCAGATCGCAACCTGAGCAATAGTCGCCGTTGCGGCAAGTCAAATACGTCCATCAAGACACCTCGCTTTCGTCGGGGCACCATCCGGCAGGCAAACGCTGCTGTCGCCGTCATTATGGCAAGTGGGACGGTTGGCACACCCTCATTTTATCCTCAAAATAGAACAATTTGACTCCTTAATAAAACCATTAAACTATGGTACTATGACAATAGTTCAATCAGACAACTAGGAGAGCCGGGGAGGGCTCGGGGGAGTTGGTCTTATGAGAGCGAGCTACTAGTCCATCGATCGCATCCGATCATCGAATCAGTACTGAGAAGAGTCGAGCGCGCCTGCCGCGGCCGGTTATATCCGCGTGCGGATTTCCAGTCGCGCATGCGCCAGAGCCTCATCGGATGCGAGTAATTGCACTTCGAGGCGAGCGGCCCGCGCGGAGGGAGTGCGGGCGAATTGATAAGACGGAGGACAGGAGGAAGGGCATGAAACAGGAGGGAAAGCTGACGAGGCGCGCGTTCTTGCAGGGCACGGCCGCCTTGGGCGCGATGGCGGCGCTCACCGGCTGCGCGAGCCAAGAAGCGCTCAAGCCGAGCCCCGCCGGCGAGGCCGGCGTCGCGTCGGGCGAGGTAGAGGTGCGACACGCTTGGTGCCAGATGTGCGGTCCGGCCAAAACGGCCTGCTCGACACTTTGCTACATCAAAGATGGGCGCTGGACTAACGTCGAGGGAAACCCTGATGCGGGTAACAACTACGGGCGCGGCAGCCGCACGTTGTGTGCGAAGGGCAATTCCGCCATGCAGGTGCTCTACGATCCCGCGCGCATCCTGTATCCCATGAAGCGCACGGGCGAGAAGGGCGAGGGCAAGTTCGAGCGCTGTACGTGGGATGAAGCCATTGAAATCACGGCGACGAAGCTCAAAGAGCTCAAAGAGCAGTACGGCCCCGAATCGTATGGCGTGCTCTCGCCCCAGGCCTATCAGGTTCTTTGGACGTTGGGACGCCGGTTCTTGAACGTGCACGGCAGCCCGAACTACATGCACAGCGCCATCTGCGCGCTGCAGCGCGCAGCGAGCAAGCGCATCGTCCTCGGCGCGGCCCAGTGCGATCCTGGCCAGATCAACAAGACGAAGCTTCTGGTTGTCTGGGGGGCTAACACCGAGAACTCCGCCATCAACCAAGGCGACCCGAACAAGCGTGTGAAGGCCATCGAGAATGGCCTCAAGGTCATCGATATCCGTCCCATGCTGGAAGGCCTCGGCTCCAAGGCCGACGTCTGGCTGCCCATCCGCCCCGGTACCGACTGTGCGCTTGCGCTCGCGTGTTTGAACGTCATCATCGGTGAGGATCTGTACGACCATGAGTTCACCGACAACTGGTGCAACGGGTTCGACAAGTTGGCCGAGCATGTGGTGCAGTACACGCCCGAGTGGGCGGCGCCCATCACCGGCCTGTCCGTCGAGCAGATCTACGACCTCGCTCGCACGATGGGTACGACGAAGCCCATGGCCATCCAGTACGGCAACGGAATCGGCGACCAGCAAAACGACGGTAACTGGGCCTGTATCTCCATCTGCCTCATCGAGGCCATCACCGGCAACCTTGCCATCCCCGGAGGCGGAGGCGCTTCCATGAGGCTTCCCGACCCGCTGATCAAGACGAAGAAGTTCGACATTCTCACCGACCGCCTCGAGGCGAGTCCGGAAGATGTCGAGAAAGGCTACTTCGCCGGTATGGCGAAGCTTGTGGCTCCCGAGTTGCCCCGCTGGTACCTGAACCCCAAGACCTGGGAATCCGGTCCCAACACGGCCTACTACAAGGGCCTCATGAGCATACTCACGGAAGACCCCTATCCGCTGCGCGCCGTCCTCGGCCAGGCAAGCAATCCGTTCGGCGCCACGCGCCAGCCGAAGAAAATCGTCGAGGCGCTGAAGAAGCTCGAGTTCTACTTTGTCGTGGACACGCACTGGAACTCCTCATGCGACTACGCCGATGTTGTGTTCCCGGCCTGCACGCACTACGAGTGCTCGCAACAGTTCGCTACGAAGAATACGGCCGACGGTACGTTTATCGGCATTAACCAGAAGATCGCCGAGCCCATGGGTGAGACGAAATCCGACTGGGACTTCTACCTCGACCTTGCGGTTGCCATGGGGTATGGCGAAGACTTCTGGAACGGAGACATGGACGCATGCCTAAACGAGCAGCTCGAGGGATCCGGCATTACACTTGAAGAGCTGCGCGCTGCCAACAAGGGCATCTTCGTGGAGCGCACCGATGGCGCTAAGCCGACGGAGCCAAAGTACCAAGATTACGAGACGCTCTTCGCCCAGCTGCCTAACGGCAAGGTCCAGTGCTACAACGAGTGGATAGGCGGCAAGCCCAACAACACGGAGACCGGCACACTTGGCTACCTACCTGAATACGTCGGCCCGCCCGAGGGCATCGCGCAAACTCCCGATCTGGTTGAGGAGTACCCCCTCATCATCTCGGACGTCCATGCGTACCGCCTGTGCAATCACAGTTACTACGTGGGCGTGCCCTACCTGCGCGAGTTGCAGCCGTACCCATGGGTCAAGATCAACCCAGCAACGGCGAAGCAGTACGGCATCGAGGACGGCGACTGGATCAAGGTCGAGTCGCCCCACGGTTGGGTGAAACTCGTCGCGAAGTACTTCGAGGGCATTGCGCCTGAGGTGCTCATGACGCGGCGAGGTTGGTGGCAGAGCTGTGAGGAGCTCGGGCTACCTGGATACGAGTGCTTCGACGGCGGGAGCGATTCGACGGTCCTGTACGATTCGACCATCGAGAACTTCGATCCGTTCCACTCCGCCATGGCGAAGCAGACGCTGGTGAAGATCAGCAAGCTCGAGGGAGGGGATGAATAATGGCCAAGCAATACGGCTTCTACATGGACACCGAGCGCTGCATCAAGTGCTGGGCGTGCGAGATCGCTTGCAAGCAGTGGAACGGCATCGAGGCGGGAACCATTGCGCGCCGCAAGGTGCACGAGGTGACGAGCGGCACCTTCCCGAACGTCACGCGCACGTTCGTGTCGATGTCGTGCATGCACTGCGGCGAGCCGGCCTGCGCGAAGGTGTGTCCGGCGGGCGCCATCACGAAGCGCGGAGAGGACGGCATCGTGGTGGTGGACAAAGAGAAGTGCATCGGGTGCCACTACTGCTTCTTCGCCTGCCCGTTCGGCGTGCCGCAGTACACCGACGAGGGCATGGACAAGTGCGACTGCTGCATCGGCAACGGTGTGGAGCCCGGCGACACGCCCCACTGCGTGGCCACGTGCCCGACGCAGGCGCTGCAGTTCGGTACCATGGACGAGCTGGCCGCGAAGGTGGGCGACAAGAAGGCCAGGCAGATGGCGGCCGACGCGAAGCCCTCGGTCGTCGTGTCGTGAAAAAGCGATGCCGAGAGCGCGGGGCTGCGTGTCCCATGGCGCTCTCGGCCGACATGACGGAAAGGAGGAACGACCATGGTTGAGTTGCAGACGACCTGGAGCTGGCTGCCGGCGATATACCTGTTCCTCGGCGGTTTGGGCGCGGGCGCGTTTCTGACGGCGTCCGTCTTGCGCCTGGCGAAGCCGGGGCGATTCAAGAGGACCGTGACGGGAGGCGTGTGGACGGCCGTGGCGGCGCTGGCCATCGGGTTGCTGGCGCTCGTGTCCGAGGTGGAGAAGCCCTTCCAGGCCATGATACTGTTCAAGAGCTTCGTGAACGGCTCGTCGTGGATGACCGTCGGCGCGTGGCTGCTGCTGGTCACGTTCATCGTGTTCGTGCTGAGCGCGCTGTTCACCACCGACAAGATCGCCGACTGGCTGTCTTCGGCGTGCAAGCCCCTCGGACAGGCGCGCGCGGGCATCAACAAGGCGCTCGCGGTGATCGGCATCCCGCTTGCGCTCGCGGTAGCGGTGTACACCGGCGTGCTTCTGGGCGCGGCGCCCGCCATTCCCCTGTGGGGAACGTGGCTGCTGCCGGCACTGTTCACCGTGTCGGCGCTCGACACGGGCGTGGCGGCGGTGTCCATCTTCGCGGCCGTGATTGACCGTGACGAGGGCATCGAGCGCGTGCGTGCGACGCTGGAGAAGGCGGTTGTCGGCTTGGTGGTGCTGGAGGCTGCGGTGCTCGCCGCCTTCGTGATCAGCATGCAGGGCGCCGGCGCCGACGAGGCCCGGGCGATCGGGCTGCTCACCGAGGGCGCGCTGGGCGTGCAGTTCTGGCTGCTCGTGGTGGCCGTGGGGCTGGGGTGCCCGCTCATCGCGGCCATAACCCAGCTCGTGGCGTCGAGGCAGAAGGACAAGATCGGCCCGGCCGTGCCGGTGGGAGGCGCCGCGTGCGCGCTCGTCGGCGGGTTCACGCTGCGTTTCGTGGTGCTGGCTGCCGGCCTGCATGCCGCGCTCGTCAGCCCAGCGGCGCTGCAGGCGGTGCAGGGCGCGCTGATGCTGGTTTCGTAAACGACGGTTCGATGGGGGCGCCCGCTTCGGTGGGCGCCCGCGAGGGGGAGGGCGATCATGGACATGCGCGAACGCAACGCCGAGGCCGAGGCTCGGGAGCTCACGTACTCGTTTCTGTCCCATCTGTTCCTCGAGGAGGTGTCGGAGGATTTCCTTGCGCGGCTCGCCGAGGAGCCGCCGTCGCTCGAGGGCGAGCTCGGGCGCTACGCGGCCGGGCTCGCGGGCGCGGACCTCGCGGCGGCGCGCACGGAGGCGGCAGCGGAGTTCGCGGCGCTGCTGCTGAACATGTCGGCCGATCCGGTGTTCCCTTACGAGTCGGTGTACACGAGCGCCGAGCACCTGCTCATGCAGCGCTCGCGCGACGAGGTGCTCGCGGCGTACCGGGCTCAAGGGTTCGAGCGTTCGGGAGATTTGAACGTTCCCGAGGACCACGCGGGCATAGAGCTGGCGTTCATGGCGCGCCTCTGCCGCAAGGAAGCCGATGCGCTGGCTGCCGGCGACGAAGTTGGAGCCGAGGCTGCACGCGAGACGCAGCGGGTGTTTCTGCGCGACCACGTGCTGGCCTGGTTTCCGCAGCTCTGCGCCGATCTGGAGAAGCGGGCGAAGCGGGGTCTTTACCGGGGCCTCGCCGAGACCGTGCGCCAGTTCCTTGCGTTCGAGCGCGAGGAGCTGGGCGTCGGGTAGGGGCGTCGGCCGCTCACGGCGGCCGACGCCCCTACCCGCGGGCTCCGCGCGGCCGGCCTTCCCTCCCTCCCGGGTCGGCCGTGCGGGGTCTCGCGCTTTGCGGCCCCGTGCGGCAAGCGGGGCGAGGAATGCTATCATATGACGATACTACTTGGCGAATGAAGGTGGGGGACTATCCGAGCGTGAGCGCCGCCAATCAAACCGTGCAGATCACCATAGACAGCGACAGCGGCATCCCGCTGTGGCTCCAGTTGCGCAACCGCTTGATCTACCTGATAGCGTCCGGCCGGTTCAAGGCGGGCGACAAGCTGCCAACGGTGCGCGAGCTGGCCGTTGACCTAGGCGTCAACTACAACACGGTGAGCAAGGTGTACCAGGACATCGAGCGCGACGGCTATATCGTGTCCAAGCGCGGCAAGGGCACGTTCGTGGCAGAGCGGGGTCCCGCCGAAGCCGAGGCGGCCAAGTCCGAGGTTGATTTTTTGGCCGACGAGTTCATCCGCCAGTGCCGCGAGCTCGGCGTGCCGCGTCAGGACATCGCCGATTTGGTGGCGGGGAGGCTCGCAGCGGCGGACGAGACGGAGTGAGCGACGGAGAGGCGGAGGAGCGACGATGGGACTGTTCAGGCGTAACCGGATCGAGCACGACGCGCAGGGCGAGCGGAAGGTTGCCGAGACGGAGCTCGAGGCCAACGAGGCCTCTCGTGGCGGCGTGTACCTGTTCTTCCTCGTCATGTTCGCCGTGGGCTTCCTCGTGCCGTTCCTGCTCACGTTCGCGTTCGTGTCGCCGCTGACCATCGCTGCGTCGGCGGCGGTCGGCTTCGTCGTGGCCACTTCGGTTCGCATCGCGCCGCAGTGGGAGCGCGTGGCCGTGCTGCGCTTCGGCCGCTTCAACCGCATCGCGGGCCCGGGCATCTACTGCTGCATCCCGTTCGCGGAGTACGCGGCCATCCACGTGGACCAGCGCATTATGACGGCCTCGTTCTCCGCCGAGGCCGCGCTCACGGCCGATCTCGTTCCCGTCGACGTTGACGCCATCCTGTTCTGGATGGTGTGGGACGCCGAGAAGGCGTGCCTCGAGGTGGAGAACTATCCGAAGGCCGTGCTGCGCTCGGCCCAGACGGCCATGCGCGACGTCATCGGCCAGCTCAACCTTGCCGACATATCCATGCGACGCAAGCAGATCGACCGCGACCTCGAGGAGATATTGGGCAAGAAGTGCGAGCAGTGGGGCGTGACCGTCATGTCGGTGGAGATCCGCGACATCATGATCCCCAAGGAGCTGCAGGATGCGCTGTCGAAGGAAGCCCAGGCCGAGCGCGAGCGCAACGCCCGCATCATCCTGGCCGAGGTGGAGAAGGACATCTCCGAGATGTTCGTGGAGGCCGCCGAGGTGTACGACCGCAACCCCCGCGCCATGAAGCTGCGCGCCATGAACCTGGCCTACGAAGGGGCGAAGGACTCGAAGGGCGTGCTGCTCGCGCCCAGCGCGCTGGCGGACGGGTTCAACGTGGTACAGCCGGGCGGAGGGGAGTAAGGTAGGTGTCGCGATGCTGCCTGGCGAAGCGTGTTCGATCTACTGGCAGGGACGCCAGTTCTCGTTTTCAAGTCAGAGCCTGTCGAGCGTCACCTTGCAGAGTTCCACCAGCGGGCGTTCCAGGTGCTCGCGCAGCTCGTCGGCTCCTGGAGCAGCCGCTGCGTCTTCGAAAGCGCCATCAAGGTTGTCCAGCACGGTTTGGGCGAGTTCCGCCATGAGCTCCACGCAGGCAGCTTCGCCGAGGCAGAAGCGCGAGAGGTCATTGGCCTGGGTATAGCGCTTGAGGGAGTTTCGCGAGATGCGGCCAACCCTGTTCTCGCCTCCGATGCTCATCGCCAAACGCGCTTTGCGCCGCAGCTCCGCGTAGGCGAGGCCGGAGGCGACGTCGTAAAGAGGAGCCAGGAGGGCATTGCGTCCAGTGCCGAGTAGCAGCGAGAAGTTCTTCGCATGGGCGTCCGGCGCTCCGATGAGATAGTTGAAGAACAGCATTGAGGTGAATAAGCGGGCGTTTCTCTCTGCTTGCGTGGTCGAGCTTATGACGCGGATGATGTCCGATGCTCCCGGACCTCCGTATTCAGGGTACTTGTTCTCGGGAAGTATGCCGAGTATCTGGCAAAAATCCTCCTGATGGAGGCGCACGATGCGACCGTCCGACGCCTTCACTCGGTCGTATCGTTCGATGACGATGGCTGGCTCGCCCTCGAACACCTCGTAACTTGTGTTCGCGGCAGGAAGGCCGCAACGGCTGGAAAGGCGCATGCAGATGAACTCGTTCAGGGCCTGCAGGCGGAAGCCATGCACGCCGTTTTTGAAGATGTGGGTCGTTGGCGCCGAGCCATGGCAGGCGAACCATCGGCCGTCATGGCGAGCGAGTGCGAATTTTCCCTGGTTGCCGCCGAGGGACCAATGCTCGTGCATGCTGAGCCACGAGTCTTCGCGGTGTTCGCGCAGGGCGGCGAGTCGCTGCGCGATGGTTCCGTCATCAATGGGTTCGAGCTTCTCCTGCCGTATGGCGAGGATTGCGGTCTCGCAGGGTTTGCAGAACTGCACGGCGCCCGGGCAGTCGAGGCCTATATTCTCCAATAGGGAGAATGGGTTGTCGCTCCTCACGTCGAACTCGAGGCCTATGCTCCTGCGTATGCTCCTGTCGTCCGGCAGCAGCCCGAAAAGGAACGGCTGCACGACGCGATGGGGGAACGTGCGGTTGGACACGGGCATGGAGAACGACAGCGGGATGCCATCGTAATCGGGATCGTAGCGGAAGCTGATCTGGCCGCTGCTGCCTTGTGCGAGCTCTCCGGCAGGCTGGCCGCAGATGAAGACGAGCAGGGATGCTTCGGCCATGCCGGTCACCGCCCTTCTTGCGCATATGCCGCTTGGCGCAAGGCCGCTCGAGTTATGTCGTCGTAGGCGTCTTGGTAGGACGGCTTCCGGTCATCTTCCGCCAGCGGCGCGTGTGCGGTTTGGGCTACGGACCGCCGGCCCTCTTCCGGCTCCGACGGCCACGCGATCGATATCGTCATGCCGAGCGCTTCGAGAATACGGAGCGCCTTGTCGAAGGCGATGCCATCGGCATCGCCCATTTCCAAGCTCGTAATAAGCCGTCGCGAGACCTGCGCCACCTCGGCGAGGCTGGCTTGGGAGAGACCAAGCTGCAAGCGTCTTTTCCGCACGGCTTGGCCGAGGTGGCGGGGAAGCCCGATGACGTCTGAGGGCATGGGATCCTCCTTGCGCGGTCGGGATGCATTCGTTGCCTATGCGCATTATACTGCACATAGGGAAAAGCGCAACATTTTGCTCATTACGATATGCGCAAAATGTTGCGCACTTTGCATTTTGCGGGACAGCATAATGCTTACAAAACGAGGACGACCCGCATAGGCGGCTCGTCCTCGTTAGCATGTACGTTTTGCTGTTTCCTTAGAACCGCTCGGCGGCCTCGCGCTTGTCGCTCTTGGCGAAGCGGCTGTAGTCGTAGCCGCCGGTGCCGTTGCCCTTCTTGGAGCGCTGCTTCTTCGCAGGCTTGGAACCCTCGCGGTACGGCTTGTCGAAGGACTTCTCGCCTCGGGCGGAGGCGGGCTTGCCGGAGCGGTCGGAGCGCTTGCCCGGCTTGCCGGCGTTCGCGCGGTCGTAGCCGCCCTTGCCGGAGCGCGGGGCCTCGGTGCGCTCGAAGCGCTTGCCGCCCTTTTCCTCGCCGCCCGTGCGCGTGCTGCCTTCGGCAGCGTAGCTCTTGCGGGCCGGCTTGCCGCCCTCGCGGTCGTCGGACTTATGGTAGCCGCCCTTGCCGGCGGGCTTGCCGTACGACTTGCCCGCAGGTCGCTTGCCGTAGGGCTTCGAGCCGCCGCTCTTGGAGCCGCCCTGGCGCGCGCCGCCCTTCTTCTGCTTCAGCAGCGACGGGTCCAGCTCGTAGGTCTCCAGCTCCATGAACGGGATGTCCTTGCCGATCAGGCGCTCGATATCCTTCAGCGTGCGGCTGGTCTCGCGGGTGACGAACGAGATGGCGTAGCCCTTCTCGCCGGCGCGGCCCGTGCGGCCGATGCGGTGCACGTAGTCCTCGGGCATGTCGGGCAGGTCGAAGTTGATGACGTGATCCACGTCGGGCACGTCGATGCCGCGCGCCAGCACGTCGGTGGCCACGAGGATGGACGTCTTGCCGCGGCGGAAGTTGTCCAGCGCGCGACGGCGGGCACCCTGCGACTTGTCGGAGTGGATGGACTCGGCGCGGAAGCCGGCATCGCACAGCGCCTCGGCGCAGTCCTCGGTGCGGTTCTTCGTGCGAGCGAACACGATGACGCGCTCGGAGCCCTTCTCGCGCAGCACGGCCTCCAAGAGCTCGGGCTTGTTGAAGTTCTTGATGGGCATCATGAACTGCTCGACCGTCTTGGCCGTCTCGCCGTTGCGGGCGATCTCCACCATGGCCGGATCGTTCAGCAGCGAGCCCAGGTTCTTCTGGATGGACTGGTCGATGGTGGCCGAGAACAGCAGCGTCTGGCGGCACTCGGGCGTGGCGTCCACGATGGTGGTGACGTCGGGCAGGAAGCCCATGTCGAGCATGCGGTCGGCCTCGTCGAGCACGAGCACCTCCACGCAGGACAGGTTCACCACGCCACGCTTCATGAGGTCCTTCAGGCGCCCGGGCGTGGCGATGAGCACGTCGGTACCGCCGCGCAGCTCCTTGATCTGGGGGCCGTAGGGCGTCCCGCCGAACACCGTGGTGGTGAAGTGGCCGGTCTTGCGCGAGATCTGCATGCACGTGCGGGCGATCTGCTGGGCGAGCTCGCGGGTGGGGCTCACCACGAGCATGCGCGGCGCGCGGTTGCGGCCCTTCACGCGGGGGAGCGTGCTCAGCACGGGCAGCAGGAACGCGGCCGTCTTGCCGGTGCCGGTGCTGGCGGCCGCGATGACGTCGCGGCCTTCCAGGACGAGCGGGATGGCCTGCTCTTGGACGGGGGTGGGGTTCTCGTAACCCAGCTTCTCAACCGCCGCGAGGGCGTTCTTGGACAGGCCGAGGTCGGCGAATTTCGTCATAAGGGTATTCCGTTTCTCTTCGACGGGCGTCCGCCTCTGCGGAACCGCTCCGTGGTCGCACCCGCTCCAGCGGCGTGCCTTGCGCTTGACTCGAGCCGCTTTCTGCATCTGTGAGCGTCATCAGCGTGCGCAAAAGAGAAACAAGAAAGAATTTCGTGCAAAGCGACTTACCAGTATGGGGGTTTGCGGGGCGCGCAGCGACGGGAATCTCGCGAAACCGCCCGGTTGTGAGCGGAAATCCACAATCGGCGGAGGGCGCGGCAAGGATGCGGGCGCCCCGGATCGTGTCGCTGCTGCGCATATGACACCCTGTCATATGCAGCGCGCCCGTCATGAGGCCGCACGGGCAACCTCATGCTCGACCTGATGATCGAAGGGCACGCCCGCGGTGGATGCCCTGCCTCGCCGAGGCCGTGGCCGCGGAGACGCGCGCCCCCTTCTACCGCGCCGCCGCCGCGTTGTTGGGCGCGCTCGTCGGGTAGGGGAGGTCGCTTTTGGGCCACAGCCTCGATTCTCGTCCACATGGTCGCACGTCCCCGAACGGGCACGATGGCATATTTTGCCTGATCAGCGTTGTGGACCAAAACGCGACTTGCGGCATGTCCGGGCCATAGCACGGCGGAGCAGCAGGCGCCCGCCTGGCGATCTCGTGTCCAGGGCGGCGCGCTGGGCTGGGGAAGAGGCCGGCCTACCCGTCCCAGATGACGCACGAGGGCTGGGGGATGGCGATGCGCGCCTCCTCGCGAGGTGCGCCCGTGGCCGGGTCGAGGGCGAATATGACCACCTCGTTGCTGTCCTGGTTCGCCACGGCCAGGTGCCGCCCCTCGGGGGAGAGCGAGAAATGGCGCGGGCCGCGCCCGCCGCACGGGCAGTCGGCGAGCGGGGTTGCGGCGCCGTCCTGGTCGATGCCGAACAGCGCCAGGCGGTCGCTGCCGCGCACGGACACGTACAGGCACCGCCCGTCCGGCGAGAACGCGGGATGCGCCGCCAGTACGGGATGCCCGGCGATGGCCTGGGCATGCGCTTCACCCTCCGACGGCCCGTCCGCCGATGACGCGACATGGGTGGACGGCGCATCCTGCCCTTCGGCCGCGGTCGGGAGCGCCAGGTGCCCTGCCAGCCTCCAGCCCGTGCCTGCCCGGTCGTACCGGTACAGCAGCACGTCGTTCGCCAGCTCGTCCACCAGGGCCGCCAGGGGCAGGTGGGGATGGAACGCCAGCATGCGCGGGCCCGAGCCGGGCGGCACGCGCACGGTTTCCACTGGCGGGGTCTCGAGCGTTCCGGTGGCCTCGGCCCGGTAGAGCGCCACGGTGTCGATCCCCAGGTCAACCACTGCCAGCAGGTTCGTGCCGGGCACGAAGCATGCCGAGTGCACGTGCGGCGAGCTCTGCCGCGCGCGATTCGGTCCGCTTCCCGCATGACGCACCGACGGCAGGCCGCCGCAGGGGTTTCCGTTGGCGTCGAGCAGGCACAGCCTCACCGAGCCGCTTGCGTAGTTCGCGCCGTAGAGGCAGCGCCCGCCGGGATGCACGGCGGCGAAGCAGGTCCCTGCGTCCGCGGACGACGAGCACGTGCCCCGGCAGCAGAGCGTCCCATCCTCGGCTGCCTCGTAGGCGGCCAGGCAGCTGCGGTCGGCCAGCTCGTGGGCTGCGTACAGGGTGCTTGTCTCGCTTCCGCCGAGCTTCGTCTGCGCGCCGGCCTCCGCGCCCGCCTGCTCGCCGGTCGGCTGCGCGCGCACGAGGTACGAGGGGTTCGGTGCATGCGTTCCGGCGTTCACGATGTGCAGGCGGCGCCCGTCCTCGTCGAATGCCAGCACGTAGATGCCCTCGCTCGCGGTGCCCTCGGTGTAGGTTCCCACGAACAGGCGCCGCTTCGCCCTCGCTCGCTCCATGGCGCAGACTCCTTTCATGCGGTGCCGCTAACCGCGCTCCTGCGCCAGCTCTTCCCGGTTCAGCACGTGGAAGCGCCGGTAGAGCCGAAGCGTGGCCACCCGGTTCCATGCCGTGATCAGGGGCCCGGTCATGAAGGCGGCCACTACGGTGAACACCCCGATGGGCCCGCCGGCGAAGAGGGCCACCACGGTTACGAGGATGTCCTGGGCCATGCGCACGGGCGTGTAGGAGAACCGCGTGCGCGCCACGATCACGGGCGCCACGGCGTCGATGGGTGCCACGCCCATGCGGGTCTTCAGGTAGAGCGACACGCCCAGCGTGAACAGCAGCGTTCCGATCACCAGGTGCGCGCCCGCGCTCGCGAGGCCCGACGGCTGCCACGGCAGCAGGCCGTACAGCCAGGTGAAGAGCTCGATCAAATACCCCACGAACACCATGTTGATGATGGTGCCCAAGCCTATCTGCCACTTGTCGAGCGCGAACACCGCCACGAGTATCACGAGGTTCACCAGCAGCTGGAACGTGCCGAAGTCCATGCCGACGAGCGCGCTCAGCCCCAGGTTCATGGCCGTGAACGGATCCACGCCCACGTTGCCCACGCGGCACACGGTGGTGCCCAGCGCGATGCATACCACGCCGATGCACGAGAACAGCAGCTTGCCCTTCAGGTTGTACGTGTGGCGCAGGTCCATCCACCGTGTCATCAGCCGTCGCCCCGCTCGAACGACGGGTACAGCGCCATGCCGCCGTCCACGAACAGGCTCGTGCCGGTGACGTAGCTCGACTCGTCCGATGCGAGCCAGGCTGCGGCGGCGGCCACCTGCTCCACCGTGCCGATGCGGTGCATCGGGATCATGCGCTCCGTCTGGGCGCGTGCCTCGGGGTCTTCGAACTTCTCGGCGTTGATGGGCGTCTCGATGGCGCCCGGCGCGATGCAGTTCACGCGGATTCCGAGGTGCGCGTACTCGAGCGCGATGGTCTCGCTGAACAGCTTCACGCCGCCCTTGCTGGCCGCGTAGTGCGCGAACGTGGGCCAGGGAATGCGCTCGTGGACAGATGACAGGTTGATGATGCAGCCTTTCCGGTCCTGCTCGACGAAGTGCTCGAGCGCCGCCTTCGAGCCCAGGAACACGCCGGTCAGGTTGACGGCGAGCGTCTTCTCCCACACGTCGAGGGGCAGCTCGTGGGTGGGGTGGCGCGACTCGATGCCGGCGTTGTTCACCCATACGTCGATGCCGTCGAAGTGCTCGAGTGCGGCTTCGCGGAGCTTGAGCGCACCGTCCTCCTGCGAGATGTCCGCCTGCACGAGCACGACGCGCGCGGTTTCGCCCGATGCGTTGAACTCGTCGGCGAGTTTCTGGGCCTCGCCGCGGTGCTTGTCGCTGTGGAAGTTGACGACGACGCTCATGCCCTCCTGCAAGAATCGCCGCGCGATGCCGTGGCCGAGGCCGACGGATGCGCCGGTGACTACGGCGGTCTTGCCGTTGAGGTCGGGATACATGGTGTACCTCCTTTGAAGGGGCCGATTCGCAGAAGTATGGAGGTGTTCGGCGCCGCGCTTGCCTTGCAGAGGGGGAGCGTGGCGCTCTTGTCACGGCATTGCCACGCGCCCGGCACCGGCCGAGGGAAACCGGCCGAGTGCGGCGGGTGGGCGACGGGGTGACGTCTCCTTCTGCCGTGCCGCCTCTGCGCTGCTGGGCGCGCTTGTCGGGTAGGGAGGCGCTTTTTGGCCATAGCCTCGATTCTCGTCCACATGATCGCAGATTCTTGAACAGGGGAAATGATACGTTTCGCCTGATCAAGAGTGTGGACGAGAACCGAGGCTATGGCAGCGGCGGGGCTGCCCGGCGATGGTCGGCGGCGCTTCTGGGTGATTGACGGGATACGGGCGCGGGGTCGCCGTTCCGTTACGATGGTGCTATAATACCTATGATTTGTTACATTGCGACAAATAAGATGCTGTCGGGCGTGATGCGAGCGCCATTCGCGGCAGTCGGCGTGCTCGTCGCAAGGGCGCATCCGCGGCGGAGGGCGACCGGCGGTCTGAGGGGCCGGCCTGCCGCGCCTGCAGGCTGCACAGGGGGTCGAGATCCGTATGTTCAACCTGCTCACGACAGGTTATCTGTTCCTCGGCGGAGCCGGGGCGGGGGCGCTCGTCGTGCTGGGTGCGCTCGAATGCGCCAACGTGCGGCGTCGGTTCGCGTTCCCTCCCGCCCGGGCTGCGCGCGTCGAGCGGGCGCTCGCGTTGCCCGACGAGTTCTTCGCACGCGGCTGGCCCGTGTGCTTCGTGGCCCTGGCGGCGGGCATGCTCTGCCTGCTCGCGGATCTCGGCCGCCCGGAGCGCCTGCTGAACCTGCTCACGTCCCCGGAGCCGTCGGCCATCGCCGTGGGCGCCTACGCGCTGGTTCTCGCGCTTGCCTGCGCCGGCGTGTTCTCGCTGGTTGAGCTGCTGGACGGGGTGCGCGTCCGGCCCGCTGTTGTGTGGGGAGCGGCCGTGGCCGGCGTGGCGGCGGGGCTCGTGGCCGTGGCGTACACGGGCGTGCTGCTGCAAGGGTTGGCGTCGGTGCTGTTCTGGCAGACGCCGCTTCTGCCGATGCTGTTCTCGCTGTCCTCGCTGTCGTGCGGCATCGCCTGCGCCTTCCTGGGCGCCGCGTTCGTCGAGACGCGTCGGCCCATCACGCGCCCGCTCGCTCGCCTGGCGCTCGTCGACGGAGTACTGCTGGTGCTGGAGGCCCTGGTGATGGCTGGCTATCTAGCCTGGGCGTTTGCAGGAGAGGGCACGGCGCTCGCGGCGCAGGCGCTCGTCGCGGGCGATCTGCGCTGGGCGTTCTGGGGCGGTGCGGTCCTGTGCGGCCTGGCGGCTCCGTTCGCGCTCGAGCGCTGCCTCACGCACGGCAACAGCCGCACGCAGCTTCTGTGGATCGCGGCGGCGCTTCTGGCGGGTGGGTTCGCGCTTAGGTTCTGCCTCGTGGGCGCCGGGGCCTACGATGCGACGCAGCTGCCCGGCCTGCTGTTCGGTTTGACGATAGGATGAGAGGCAAAGCCATGAGACGAAGCAAAGCCGACCGCACCATGCGGGACGCCCCCTACGAGCTCACCGACAAGGAGGCCGAGATCAGGGCCGCCACCTCGTACGTGCCGCGCAAGTCATCGCGCAACGGCGCGGTCATCTTCAGTATCGCCGTGTTCGTGATGACGGGCGCTGTCGTGCTGGGCGTCGCCCTCGTCGCGACCGGCGGCATCGGCCTCGCTGCCATCGTCGCTGCGCTGCTCACGGCGTTGCTCGTGCTGTCCTCCACGCACATTGCGCTCTCCTGGGAGAAGGTGGTGGTGCTGCGCTTCGGCAAGCTGGCACGCGTCGTGGGGCCGGGCCTGTACTTCACCATTCCCCTCATCGAGCACGGCACCATCCGCGTGGACCAGCGCACCATCGCCACGCCGTTCTACGCCGAGAAGACGCTCACGGCCGACCTCGTGCCGGTGACGGTGGACGCGGTGCTGTTCTGGGTGGTGTGGGATGCCGAGAAGGCGTGCACCGAAGTGGAGGACTACTACGCCGCCGTGTCGTTTCTCGCCCAGACGGCCATGCGCGAGGCTGTGGGCCGTTCGACCGTGGCCGAGGTGGCGCTGCGCCGCGACCAGCTGGATATCGAGATAAAGGAGGACATTGAGAAGGAGGCGGCCAACTGGGGCGTCGACATCATCTCGGTGAAGGTGCGCGACATCGTGATCCCCGACGAGCTGCAGGAGGCCATGAGCCTGGAGGCCCAGGCCGACCGCGAGAAGAACGCGCGCATGTCCGTGGCCAGCGTGGAGAGCGACCTGGCCGAGATGCTGACCGAGGCCGCGCGCATCTACGGCGATCCCGATGCGGCCCTGAAGCTGCGCACGATGCTCATGCAGTACGACACCGTGAAGAAGTCGAAGAGCGCCGTGGTCACGGTGCCGAGCTCGTTCTCGGACGGCTTCGCCGACGCCGCGGATAAGGCCGGCGCCGACGGGCTCGGCAGGGCGCCGTCGGACGCGGTGAGGGGCGGCCGGCAATGAGCCCGGCTATCGGGGAGGCAACCGAAAGCCGTCCCGTCCCGGTGCGGAACGGAGGGCTCGAAGAGGCACTGGTTCGGGGAAAAGCGGTGGTCGGCATGGGGGGCGAACCGTTTGCCCGAGGGGCGTCTCTCGTCGGATCGTTCGCCCGCGGCACTCCCGTTGCGGGGATTGCGCGAACGTTGCAAGGCCTGCAACCTGCGGCAACGTGGTTCTGTTATGATGAAAGCTAACCGACACCGTGAGAGAAAGCCCCATGAGCCCGCTTGAGTCGTTCGAAATAGATTACAGCAGTGGCCTGCCCGTATGGATACAGGTGAAGAACCGCATCGCCTATCTCATAGGCTCGGGCGCCTACGTTCCGGGCGACCGCCTGCCCACGGTGCGCGCGCTGGCCGTGGACCTGGACATCAGCTACAACACGGTGAACCGCGCCTACATGGACCTCGAGCGCGAGGGCTACATCTCCACCCGCAAGGGCAGGGGAACATTCGTGGCCGAGCGCCATTCCGTGGGTGCCGACCTGGCTGCGAACAGCCCGGTGGAGCTGCTGGTGGACGACATGATCCGTGCCTGTGCCAACGCCGGCCTCGCCGACGACGACATCATCGCCATGGTGGCCGCCCGACTGGCAAACAAGAAACTCGCGCACTAGGCGCCCGCCCGCCCGACGTGTCGTTACCGATCGGTGGCAATAGCGCGAAAACCCTTGACCGTTCCCGATCGGGAAAAGCCCCCAAATTATTAGCTTGGCGCCAATCGCAAATGCGTTATTCGCAGAGCGAAAAGTCCATGCAATGCGCTTCTGCGAGAAGGCTGGCACGTCGCCAGCGCCCATTCTATCTACGATCTAGCATAGTCTATTCTATTGAATGTCGCAAGACATTGTGATAATGTGACAATAAAGGATTTGGCCAATTCTTATCAGGTACGTATCGGGGGATATCCTGTAGGATTTGGGTTTTAAGGGGCCGGAGTGCCGCGCGGTTTCACGAACCGTTTTCGGGGATATCCTGACAAGATCTTTGGAGGAGGAGAGATGTCGGGAACGAACGACCCGCATGTCGGGCTCACGCGCAGAACCTTTCTGAAGACAACTGCCGTGGCGGCAGGCACAACAGCGGTTACGGGAACCGTGCCGCTCGCTGCACTTGCGGCCGAGGGCGCACCGACGGGCGAAGAGGGGGAGAAGCTCGCCCATACCGGTTGCATGTACTCATCGTGCCATCAGTGCATCGGCGAGGTTGTTGTCCGTGACGGCTACGCGGTAGAGCAGCGGACGTGGGCCAAGAACCCCTGGGCCGAGCGCCCCTGTGCGAAGGGTCGTACGTGGATCCAGCGAACCTACGGCGAGCATCGGCTCCGCTATCCGATGCGCCGCGTTGAGGGAACTCCCCGTGGCGGTGGGCAGTGGGAGCGTATCACCTGGGAAGAGGCGATCTCCCAGATAGCCGGCCAGATCAAGAAGACTATGGCCGAGTACGGCCCGCACAGTGTTGCAGGCGTGCTCGCCGGCCAGGGTGGGCAAGGCCTTCTCCATGGAACGCAGAACGGGAACCTGCTCACCCGCCTGTTCAACGTCATGGAGTGGACGACTATTATTCCGACGCCCGATGATGCGGTGGCGTTCGGGCATCAGAAGGTGTGGGGCGACTACATGTACCACGTACCCCAAGGCATGCCTCCTACGGCCACGGCGACGGTTGCGAACGTCATCTGGGGATTGAACACGGGCGTTACGTTCCCCAATCGCGTGACGAACCTGCTCACCGGCAAGCAGAAGGGGACGAAGCTGGTTGTTGTCGATCCGAACTACACGTTCATCGCGTCTAAGGCCGATATGTGGGTTCGTCCGCGCCCTGGAACCGATCCGGCTCTCATGATGTCGCTCGTGCAAGTTATCATCGAGGAGGGTCTGCACGACTCGGGCTTCCTGCTTAAGAACACCGTTGCCCCTGTTCTCATCCGTCAGGACAACGGCCGGTATCTACGGGAAAGCGATATCACCGGCGCCCCGCGTCCTGCTTCTAACGACGAGAGCGCCCGCGGCGGGTCGTGGCAGTCGGATCCGGTGACGTGTCGCGAACCCTGTGCCGGGCTCTTGGAAGACAACGAGGATCCCTGTCAGGTGTGGGATGCCAATGCGAACGGTCCGGTCTCCCTGTACGAGTGCGCCAATCCGCTCATGTCCGGCGCGTTCGAGGTAAACGGCATCGCATGCAAGACTGCGTTTGATATGCTGGTCGAGCGCGTGGCGCCGTTCGCTCCGGAAGAGGCGACGAAGATCTGCGAGGTCGACCCCGAGACAATAAGGGAATTCGCGCGGCTCTGCGCGAAGCGCTACGTGGCGCACGACTACGGTTACGGCCCGCAAGCGTTCTGCAACGGCGCGCAGGTGGGAACTGGCCTGGCCACGCTCATGTGCGTAACGGGCAACGTGGGCACCAAGATCGGTGACGTTCTGTGGGGCAACATCAACGGGGAGTTCTTCTATCCAACCGAGACGAGCTCGCCGAAGATACCCCTGCCCTGCTTCTTCGATACGATGGATACGGGGAAGTGGAACGGGCAGGATTGGCCGGTGAAGGTGCTGCTGCTGCCCGGTTCGGGTTCGAGTGTGGGCGGCGGCGTTGACCTGAAGCGCACGAAGAGCGGTATCTTGGACAGGATGGACCTTATTGTCTCGGTTGACATAACGCTCAACGAAGGGCCTGCTTATTCCGATATCGTGCTTCCTGCTGCAACGATACTTGAGAAGTCCGATATGCTGCTTATCGACGGTTATTGTGTGAAGTACCAGGACAAGAGCATCGAGCCTCTGTACGAATGCAAGCCCGATGGCGAGTTCGTAAGGCTCCTTGCCGAGGCTGTGGGCGCAGGCGCGCACTTCAAGCAAACGGACGATGAGTTCATGGAGATGGCCCTGGACACGGAGCGGTATCACGCCGAAGGCGTGACGCTCGAGCGCTGTAAAGCGGAGAATCTCATCAGCTTGAAGGGCCCCTATGTCGTTCCCAAGACGTATTCATTCCGTACTAAGACGAAGAAGGCAGAGTTCTATCTCGATTATCCGGTGTGCAAGTACGATGCGGGCTACGAGTACGACTTCGACGAGGAGCACCTCATCCGCTACTACGAGCCTTACGTGGCTTCGCCGGAGAATCCGCAGATGAAAGAGTACCCCTTCGTCCTTCTGGGTCATCGTACCTATGAGATGTACCACACGCAGTACTGGGATGTGAACTGGCTGCGGGAAACCCTTCCTGAGCCGACCGTGGACATCAACCCCGAGGACGCGCAAGCCCGCGGGCTTGCGGACGGGCAATACGTCGAAGTGTTCAACGATCAAGGCCATGCGGTGGCGAAGCTCGTGTACTCGTCAGGGGTGCGTCCCGGCGTGCTCTCCTATGCAGTCGGATGGCGTTCGGCTGATTTCAAGGCTGGAAACTGGGTCGAGCTGCTCACCTCGAAGTATGACCCGCTCAGCCAAACCTCGTCGTATTCAGATGCGATTGCCGATATCAGGGCATGGAAGGAGGGCTAACCATGGGAAGCGAAACCGAGGGTGCGAGCGTCGCACGCCGCCTAGGGTTCGTCATCGATACCACGACGTGCTATGGTTGCCAGGCATGCGTTCTCGCATGCAAGATCGAGAACAACGTTGCGGACAATGTTCGATGGAATAACCTGCTTACCGACGGTGGCGACAGTCCGAACACGCCGAGCGGCACCTATCCCGACACGCTGCATCGGCTGTACTATCCTGTTGCATGTCAGCACTGCGAGAACCCCGCCTGCGTGAAGGTGTGTCCAGTAGGTGCCACGTTCAAGGATCCCGAGACCGGTGCCGTGCGCCAAGACTACGATAAGTGCATCGGGTGCCGTATGTGCATGTCCGCATGTCCGTATAACGGCGTACGCTCGTTTAACTGGGAGGAGCCGAAGTACTCCATCGACCACAAGGTCGGAGGGAAGGGCGTTCCCGAGCATCAAAAGCACGTAGTGGAGAAGTGCACCATGTGCTATCACCGCCTTGCACGTGGGGAGGAGCCCGCCTGCGTCAATGCGTGCAAGATATACGCCCGCCATTGGGGTGATCTAAACGATCCCCAATCCGAGGTGTCGCAGCTCCTTGCGTCGCGGCCGCACGAGCAGCTGCTGCCCGAGCGCGGCACCAACCCGTCTGTCTACTACCTCGTCTAGGGAAATAAGGAGACTATCATGTCTGAGAACGATTTGACGGCGAAGACCGTCAAGGCTCCTGCTGCCAGATTCGGGGGTAAGGGCCTGAATGCTGGCATTGCGGCAGCGGCTGTTCTAACGGCGGCAGGGCTCGCATTGTGGGGGTTCCAGCTCTCCGGCGGCCTCGTGCAGACCGGCATGCGCAACCTGGACTCGTGGGGGCTCTACATCACCCTGTTCATGTTCCTGGTGGGCCTGTCGGCTGGCGGCCTCATCATCTCGTCGGTGCCGCGCGCGTTCGGCATGAAGGGCTTCGGCGGCATCTCCAAGGTGGCCGTGTGGACGTCCATCTGCTGCACGGTGCTCGCCATCGCCTTCGTGGTGGTGGACCTGGGGCACCCGGCGCGCCTGTGGGAACTGTTCGCGTACTCGAACCTGGGCTCGCCGCTCATGTGGGACATCATCGTGCTGGGCGCCTACCTTATCCTGTCCATCGTCTACCTCTGGGCCACCTTGCGTGCCGAGGAGGGTAAGGTGTCGGCGGTTGCCCTGCGCATTGTTAGCGTAATCGCACTGGTGTGCGCCGTGCTCGTGCACTCGGTAACTGCTTGGATATTCGGGCTGCAGCAGGCGCGCGAGTTTTGGCACACGGCGCTTCTGGCCCCGTGGTTCGTGTCCTCGGCGCTTGTGTGCGGAACGGCGCTGGTGCTTGCTGTGGTTATCGCGCTTCGCCGCGTGGGCTACCTTGAGCTCGACCAGTCAAACATTACGAAAATGACCAAGATGCTGGGAGCGTTCGTGGTTGTTGACCTGTACTTCTTCGGCTGCGACCTCTTGACCTCTGCCTTCCCTGGAGGCTCCGGCGCCGAAGTCGTAGCTATGCTGGTGTCCGGCCCGCTCGCGCCGTTCTTCTGGGTCGAGATCATTGGCTGCGCGCTGGCTGCGGCCGTGTGTTTCGCGCCGAGGCTGCGCACGAACCCGCTCATCGTGGTCGCGTCGCTGCTGGCCATAGTCGGTATCTTCTGCAAGCGCGTGCAGCTGCTGGTGGGCGGCTTCCAGATTCCGAATCTCGACTATGCAGGGCCCGCAACTCCCTATACGGTTACGGGATGGGAATCCGGTCTGGCCGGTGCCTACCAGGGCATGGTGTACTGGCCGACGCCGCTTGAATTCGGCATCGTGCTGGGCGTGGTTGCCCTGGGCGTACTCATGCTCCTTGTCGGATTGAAGTATCTGCCCTTGAGGTCGGATAGGGAAACGCGTTAGCTCCAGATTCCCGGCGGGATCCGCTGTCGGTCTCGCCCCTCGCAATTGCGGAAGGGGAGCCATGGTAAGGAAGCTTCTGATAACGCTTGCGGTGTTTGCGCTCGCCGGAGGTTTGGTGCTCGCGGCCGGGTTCATGGTGGAGCCGTCAACGGGGGTGCATGCCATCGCGGCCGAGTCTCCGTGCCCGGTAGCGGGGTGCGCGTCGGGCGAGTGCCACGGGTTCGACAACGTGCCCGCGCCCGATGGCGTTCATGAGATGAGCTGCCCCGAGGCATCGTGCTCAAGCGCGGAATGCCACGCGTGGGACACGCTGACCACGCGTTACCATCAAGCATCCGATGCAAGCTTGAACCTGTGGGTGCTCGCGCCGGTGGCGCTCGTCGTTGCTCTCGTGCTGATTGTTAGGAGGGCGGGGTAACATGGACAAACGTAACCTTGTCGTTGACCTAGCCGCCCTGGCGGTCTACCTGCTCGTTGCTAACCCTGCGATCACAGGTATCGGTTTTCACGAGTGGTTAGGCCTGGGCGTTTTCATCGTGTTCTTTGTTCATGTGCTGGTGCATATGGATTGGATCATCGAGGTTCTGCGAGGGCTGCGTCCTTCATGGAATCGTACGGGGAGTCTTGCGTTCAACCTGCTTATGGCGCTGGTTTTTATGATGGTCATGGTGTCGGGTATTTTGATTTCGGGTGCGGTGCTGCCAACGCTGGGGCTGCACGCCAAGGGGTACTACTTCTGGAACCCGCTACATGCGATGAGTGCCAAAATGCTGCTTGCGTTACTGCTCGTCCATATGGTCGTTCACTGGAAGTGGTTTGCCGTCTGGTTCAAGAAGGGGAGAAGAGGCGATCGTGAATAATGCAGACTGGCAGGCCCGCGCTGCCACCTGGGAGTTGTTGGCGCTATCCTTCCGCTATCCCGGCCCGGAGCTGGCCGGGGCGGTGGCGTCCGGCGAGTGGGCCGAAGCTGCAGAGGAGCTGGCGGCGGCGCTCGGCCTCGAGGCGTTGGGAGGCTTCGAGGGAGGTCAGCCGGGGTATTCCGGCTCGGATCTCCTACACGCCCTGCGCCCCGAGGCCACGCGCCTGTTCGTGGGCGCGCCCGAGCCCGCGGTCTCGCCCTACGAGGGCGTGTGGCGCGCGGCCGACGACGGGGTGCAGGCGCTCCTGTTCGTGAACCCGCACTCCATGGAGGTGGAGCGCTTCATGCGCGCGTGCGGCCTCGGGCGCCCCGAGGGCACCAACGAGCCGCTGGACCACGTGGCGACGGAATGCGAGCTCATGGAGCACCTGACCCTGCGCGCCGCCGGCGCGGAGCCGCCCGAGGGAGCGCCCGCCGGCGCCGACCTCCCCGGCGGCTCGCCCGAGGCGGCCTACGGGGCCTTCCTCGAGGGGCACGCCCGCGCCTGGATGCCCCGCTTCGCCGAGCGCGTCGCCGCGGAGACGCGCACTCCCTTCTACCGCTCCGCCGCCGCGTTGCTGGGGGCGGTCGTCGGGTAGCGAAAGCCGATTGTCCGCCATAGCCTCGATTCTCATCCACATGGTCGCAAGCTTCTTACCAGGTATAACAACATGTTTCTCCTGGTCATAAGTGTGGACGAAAATCGAGGCTGTGGCAGCGGCGGGGCTGCTCGGCGACGGGTGGGGGCGCTCTTGGGGGGATTTGGCGAGGCCTCTCGCCCCGTGGTCATCGCAGCTGCTCCGCGGTCGCCGCAACTGAACCCCGCGAAGTCCGCGCCCTCTTTTCGCCTGAAACTTCTGCTACCTTTTCTCCTTCGCGGGCCGGAAGCAAGCGAGCGCCCAGGCGTCGTCGAGCGCAAGGCCGATCCGCTCCTCCAATCCCTCGCGGCGGGCGGTCAGCCAGAGCGCGTGCCACCCGAATGTGCGCCCCTGCCGTCCGCGCGGCTTCGGGAAGGCCACCCACAGCTCGCCGCGGCGGGAAAGCGCTTCGCGTGCCTCGGCTATGCGCGCGCGGTACTCGTCCAGGTTCGTGGCGAACAGCACCGCGAAGTCGTACGGCCCTCTGGAGGGGAAGGCGACCAGCTCCTGGCCGGCCGCCATGGCGTGGAACTCGGGCGGGGCGTACAGCGCGACCCCTTTCGCGCCCTCTTCCAGATGCATTTTCTTGAACACGGTGGACTCCATACGTCCTCCTTCCCTCACGAGCTTGACAGTTTTCCCGGCCAGTCTAACGCGAGCGTCACCCCGCCGCGACCATCGCTGCCGTTCTGCAACGCGTGCGTCGCCCGGCCTTCGCACGATGCGCACATGGCACGGTCGCTCAAAATGCCCTACAATAGCCCCATGATTGTCTTAGGATAATTTGCATCGCGCAGCGTCGACGAACGGGCTCGACGCACGTCGCATCGGCGTGCACGGTACGCGGTCGGATGCCTGGGCGGCGGGCCATGCGCTCGCTGCGCGGCGCGTCTGACGCGCGTGCCCAACGGCCGAAAAGGGAAGGGGTGGCTCGATGCTCGGTCCGCTGATCGTGTGCTACCTGTTCCTGGGCGGGACGGGCGCGGGCGCGTGCCTCGTGCTCGCCGTGCTGGGGATGCTGGCGCCGCGCGAGCTCGTTGCGGTGCAGGGTGTCGGCGGGCGCGGCGTCGGCCGCGGCCCGGCGGGCGCGCACGCGGTGCTGCGGCCCCCGGCGCCCTACCGCAGGTTGCTGGCTCCCGGCTATGCGGCGGCGCTCGTGGCGCTCGCGCTGGGCATGGTGTGCCTGCTGGCCGACGTGGGCCGTGCCGACCGCCTGCTTCTGCTGCTCACCAGCCCTGCGCTCTCGCATGTGGCGGTGGGCGCCTGGTCGCTGGTGGTTTGCGCGGCGCTGGCCGTGCTGGCGGGGCTTGCTTGGGCTGGCCTGGCGCGGCGCTGGCGCTTCGCGGCGGTGCGGGTGCTGCAGGCGGCGCTGGCGTTGGCGGCGCTCGCAGTCATGCTGTACACGGGGCTGCTGCTGCAGAGCCTGAACGCGGTGCCGCTGTGGGCCACACCGTGGCTGCCGGCGCTGTTCGTGCTGTCGTCGCTGTCGTGCGGCATGGCGCTCGTGCTGGCCGCGGCCCAACTCACCGGCGCGGCGTCTGCGTTCGCCACGGTACTCGGCCGGCTGGCTGCCGTCGATGCCGTCGTCATCATGCTGGAGGCGGTGGTGCTGGCCGCGTTCGCGGGCACGGCGCTCGCGGGCATCGGCGGCGACTTCCTGGTCGACCGCACGGCCGAGGCCCTGGCGGCATCGGCCGAGGCCCTGGTGGCGGGCGAGGCGGCCTGGCTGTTCTGGGGCGGGTTCGTGCTGGCGGGGCTTGCCGTGCCGTTCGCGCTCGACGTGGCCTTGGCCCGGCTGCGGCGCCCGCGCCCGGTGATCGCCCTCGTGACGGCGGCGTGTGTGCTGGCTGGCGGGCTCATCATGCGGTACTGCGTGGTGGAGGCGGGCATGCATCCGCTGCTTGCGATGGCGTCTTGACGAAGAGAAGGCTGGAGGAACATGTTCCCGTTCGAAGTTGATACCACGACCGACGTGCCCCTGTGGGTGCAGCTGCGGCAACGGCTGATCCATCTTATCAACACCGGCTACTTCAAGCCGGGCGACCAGCTGCCCACGGTGCGCGGTCTGGCGTCCGAGATATCCATCAACTACAACACCGTGAACAAGGCGTACCTGAGCCTGGTCTCCGACGGGTACCTGGAGTCCACGCGCGGGCGCGGCGTGTTCGTGCGGGGCCTCGATGCCGATGTGGGCGACGAGCACGCCCAGGAGATCGACGCCATCCTGGGCGATTGCGTGGCGTCGTGCCGCGATCTGGGGCTGACGCTCGACGACGTGCAGAAGTGCATGGCGCGCAAGATCAAGCAGATGAAGCGCGCAGCCGGGGAGGAGCCGGCCGGCGAGGCCGGAGGCGGCCGTATCGTGGAGATCGACGTGGGCTGCGTTGGCCGCGCGTCGCAGACGGGAGCGTGATGGCATTGGCAAGGAGAAGCGGTGCGCAGGGCTTCGCGCCCGATACGGCGGCGTTCGCCGGCAAGGGGGCACCGCCGCCCGCCCATCGGCGGTCTTTCCAGGTGGTGCCCGATGCGAGCACCGAGGTCGTGGGCGAGCGCGCCTCCAACGCCGGCGTGCTGCTGTTCTCGGCGGTGGTGTTCGCCGTGTCCTTCTGCGCTGTGCTGGGCGCAGCATGGGTTCTCGCCGGCGGCATCGGCCTCGGCGCGGTGGTTGCCGCCTTGGTGGTGGCCGTGCTCGCCACCATGTCGGTGCACATCGCGCAGCAGTGGGAGAAGGTCGTGGTGCTGCGCCTGGGCAAGTTCAACCGCGTGTCGGGCCCGGGCCTGTTCTGGACCTGGCCCGTTATCGAGCAGAACACCATGCGCGTGGACGGCCGCGTGCGCGTGACCACGTTCGGCGCCGAGGAAACGCTCACGGCCGACCTGGTGCCCCTCGACGTGAACGCCGTCTTGTTCTGGCATGTTTGGGACGCGAAGGCCGCTTGCACCGAGGTGGGCGACTTCACGCGCGCCGTGGAGCTGGCTGCCCAGACCGCGCTGCGCGACGCCATAGGCCGCGCGGGCGCCGCCGAGGTGGCCATCCGCCGCGAGCAGCTCGACCGCGAGCTCAAGCGCGTGCTGGAGGAGAAGGTGGCCGCCTGGGGCGTGACCATCCTGTCCGTGGAGGTGCGCGACATCCTGCTGCCGAAAGAGCTGCAAGACGTCATGAGCCTGGAGGCCCAGGCCGAGCAGCGCAAGAAGGCCCGGATCATTCTCATGGAGGCCGAACAAGACATCTGCGAGATGATGGACGACATGGGCGACACCTACGCGAAGAACGACGCCGCCCTGCGCCTGCGCTCGATGCACCTCCTGTACGAGAGCGTGCGCGAGACGGGCGGCACCGTCGTGGTGCCGAGCTCGTTCAGCGAGGGCTTCGGCGACGTGCTGGGCGACGCGGCGAAGGATGCGCTAGGCGGAAAGGCGGGCAGCGGGAAAGCATGAGAGAACCCTGCGCAAAGGATTTCCGCTTTTTACATTGATCCAGGTAGACAGCTCATGCAAAAGTTGCAAAAGTTTGCAAAAAACGAAAAAGTTTGCAAAAATGATGCTCGCAAGGCCCTTCTGGAAAGGTATAGCCATGGTATTGCACAACCCTTTCACACCCTCGTTCGGCATCATCCCGCCCTACATGGCAGGAAGGGAGGATCTTATCGAGGAGCTTTCGAACGCCTTTTCCAACGGCCTCGGGGATCCCAATCTTTCGACCATCGTGTCGGGCCCGCGCGGTTCGGGCAAGACCGCCCTCCTTTCTTTTGTGGCCGAGGAGGCGGCATCGCAAGGATGGATATCCGCCAACACCACTGCGGCGACAGGAATGCTCGAGGACGTTCTCGACCAGGCGACCGTTGCGGCGCGTGATTTCCTTGACTCGTTGGACGGTAAGAAGCTCAAAGGTATAACCATCGGCCAGTTTGTCGGATTCGAGTGGGATAACGAGACCCCGCGTTCGGGCAATTGGCGCACGCAGATGAACGCGCTTCTCGATCAACTTGCGGAGCACGAGGTGGGCCTGCTCATCACGGTCGACGAAGTACGGGTCGATCTCGAGGAAATGCGGCAACTTGCCCGAGTGTACCAGCATTTCGTGCGCGAAGGCCGCAAAGTCGCCCTTCTGATGGCGGGGCTTCCCCATGCAGTGTCAGCTCTTTTAGGCGACGAAAGCGTGTCGTTTCTTCGCAGGGCGCGCAAGCATGCTCTTGGCCGTATTCCCGATAACGACGTGCGTGATGCCATGAGCATCACCATCGTGCAGGGCGGTAGGGCCATATCGCCAACGGCGCTCGATACCGCCGTACGCGCTGTCGATGGGTTTCCCTATATGATGCAGCTTGTTGGCTATCGTATTTGGGCGGAGAGGCCTGCATCCAAGGAGATATCGCCAGACGATGTCGCCCGAGGTGTGGAGCTTGCCCGTCGCGAGATGATGGAGGGGATTCTCGAATACACCTATCGCGAGCTGTCGAAGGGGGACAAGCGCTTTTTGGCCGCCATGCTTCCCGATGCCAAGGACAGCTCCCTTGCCGACATAGCCGAGCGTATGGGTGTGAAGAGCAATTACGCCTCCCAGTACAAACGGCGTTTGTTGGAGCAGGGCGTGATCGGCGAGTATCAAAAAGGATACGTGCGCTTCGACATGCCGTCGTTCAGGGAGTACCTGCAAACGCAGTTGGAGGGATAGCATCCTAGATGCCCCAGTTGCGCGTCGAGGATGATGTGCTACGCTGCGGAGGTAGCAGCCTGACAATTCAATGACCTGCGCAATCAGGAAAAACTATGTTAAAAATAGAATAATCATATGACAAATTATCCTATGACAATCATTGATTGTCATAGGATAATTTCGTATAGTGAAGCCGAGGGAATTTGGCCAATTCTCACGAGAAGCAGGGGGATATTCTCGCATGGGGCTTGTCGGCTGGGGCGCTAAGCTCGCTTGGCAGGCAAAGCGGGGATATCTTGACGACATCTTCGAGGAGGATCCATGTCAGGAACCAGAAGCCCGCGAAGCGGGCTCACGAGAAGGGGTTTTCTCAAGGCGACGGGTGCTGCGGCAGGCGCGTTGGGCCTTGCAGGCGCCGCCGGCATGACCACGGCCGACAGCTGGCTCGCACCGGCGCAGGCGCATGCCGAACCCGAGGAGCGGGTGGGGTATACGTTCCACTATCGCCACTGCCAATGCAACTGCCATTTGAAGTGCACGGTTCGCGACGGACGCATGGTTTTGGTCGAGCCGAACGAATGGCCCGACAAGCGCAACGAAACCATCTGCCTGAAGGGCATTTCCGAGATTCAGCATACGTACAGCAAAGAGCGCCTGCAGGTTCCGCTCAAGCGCGTGGGCGAGCGTGGTGCGGGCGAGTTTGTCGAGATTACCTGGGATGAGGCGCTCGACACCATTGCCGAAAAGGTGAAGGAGACCCAGGAGAAATATGGGCCGGAGGCCATTGCCATCCAAACGGCCGTTGACTCGCTCACCACGTTCCTTCCTAAACTGCTCAAGGGCCAGGAGAAACCCCACCGCGGGATCGATATCGGGCTGGGCAATGGCTTCTCCCCGGCGCTTGCCGAATCAGGTCAGCAGGGGGCCTCGTCGAACGAGGTGACCGATTGGAAGAACGCCAAGACCATCCTGAACGTGGGATGCAACATGCTGGAGACATGCATGGTAACCGCGCGCTACTTCTTCGAGGCAAAGGAGGCGGGAGCCGAGATCATTACGCTCGATCCCAACTTCTGCACGACTGCCGAGAAGAGCACGCGATGGATTCCCATGGTCGCCGGAACCGATCCGGCACTCTACTTGGGCATGATCTCGATCATCTTGGACAACGAGTGGTACAACGCCCCGTACCTGAAAGCCAACACGAGCATGCCGTTCCTCGTGAAGCGTTCCGATGGGTCGCTGCTGCGTAAAAACCCTGCCGGCGATATCAAGCAGCCCGGCTCCGACAATCCTTTCATGGTGTGGGATGAGGCTGCAGGATCCTTGGCCGCCTATAATACCGAAGGCGTGAACCCTGCGCTTGAATATGAGGCGACTGTCGACGGAGAGGCGTATGCCACGGTTTTCAAGCTGCTGAAAGAGGGCCAAAAGCAGTACACATCCTCTTGGGCTGCCGAAACGACGGGCATAGGCGAAGACGTGCTCGTTGAGATCACCGATAAGTATGCGAACCATGGCCCTTCGATCCTCTCCTTTGGCTTCGGCGGTGGGGAGAAGTTCTACAATGCTGACGTCGCAGGTCATGCGGCAGTGCTGCTGGCTACGCTCGTCGGCTCGTTCGGAACCGGCATTCCCGGATGGGGAGCGGGCGCGTACGTGAACGCGTACCAGAAGATATTTGGTACGGGCAAGCTGGCCTCGTGGCCGTTGCCGACGGAGTGCAAGACCGCCTCGGCACCGAAGGCGAGCGTCGACTACCGCGACGAGAAAAGCGGCATCCGCTTCATGTGGGTGCAGAACGGCGCGTTCCAACAGATCGCCGGCAACCAGAATCGCACGAACGAGTGGGCGAAGACCCTCGATTTCGTTGTCGTGCAGGACATCTGGCATACGCCTTCGGTGGATTGGGCCGATATCGTTTTGCCGGTGTGCTCCCACTTCGAAGTGGACGAGGAGATCGGCTTCGTGCGCGCCCTGCGCGGCCATGTCCTTCTGCAGCAGAAGGTACTCGACCCCCTGTTCGAGAGCAAGACGGATTTCTGGATCGATCGCGAGATGGCCAAGCGTCTGGGATACGGGGATGCGCTTCCCAAGAGCCAGGAGGAGCTGACGCGCTTCCAGTTGGAAAAGGCGACCGACAAGGCGCTCGCCGGCATCACCCTCGACGAGGTCGTATCGCACAACGGCGTGGTCGCGCTGAAGAACCAACCGGATATCGCGCGCAGCTACGGCAACCAGACCTACAAGACGACATCGGGCAAGATCGACCTGTACTACGAGAACCTGGTGGAATACGGCCAAGCTCTTCCCCAATACGAAGCGCCTCATGAAGCGTTCGAGGGCAACCCCCTGCGGGACACATATCCGCTTGTCATGACGCAGCGTCGCTCCAAATACTTCATCCACCAGAACCTCATGGACGCCTCGTGGCTGCGCCAGCATTACGAGCCGACGCTCGAGATGAACCCCGTCGACATGGAGGCGCGCGGCCTGGAGTCCGGTGACGTGATCGAGGCGTTCAACGATCGTGGGTCGTTCCAATGCGCGTGTGTTGCCACCGAGGCGGTGCGTCCGGGGACGACGGTCATCGTCGAGGGCATTTGGAGCAAGTATATGACTGCCGGCGATTTGCAGAACGTTACCAACGACGCTGCGAACCCCCGTGGAAAAGCGCTCGCCAAGGGGAGGGTTACTCCCTTCAACGACACGCTTATCGAAGTGAAGAAAGCATAGGTGATCCTCATGACGCGATTGGCTATTGCCATCAACCTGGATCGTTGCACGGGGTGCAACACCTGCGCCATGGCGTGCAAGATGCAGAACAACGTTCCCATGGGCATGGCTTGGAACCGCGTGCTCAACGAAGAATGTGAGTTCGAGGTGGGCGTGCAGGGTACGTATCCCCATGTCTCGCGCGCGCATCTGCCCGTTGCCTGCCAGCATTGCGAGAACCCGGCATGCCTGCGCGTGTGTCCCACGGGTGCCACGTACAAGGACGACAAGGGCCGCGTGGAGATCGACTACGACAAGTGCATCGGCTGCCGCATGTGCATGGCGGCATGCCCGTACAACGCGCGTGTCTTCAACTGGAGCGAGCCGGTGCGCGACCCCGACTTCAACTACGGTGACAGGGATGTGCCGGTGCGGGGAAAGGGTGTTGTGGAGAAGTGCACGCTCTGCAAGGAGCGCACCGACCGCGGCGACGAGCCCATGTGCGTGAAATGCTGCCTTGCCAAAGCGCGCGTCTTCGGCGACCTCGACGATCCCGAGAGCGAGATCTCGCGTGTCATTCGCGAGCGCAATGCGACCGTCCTGCTTCCCGAGCAGGGAACCCGCCCGCAAGTCCGTTACTTCAACTAAGGAGGAGGTGCGAACCATGCAAACCTCTACGAAAACCAAAGCCGCAATCGGCGTGCTCGGCGCGCTGACGGCGGTGGGAGTCGCCGCCTGGATCTACCAGCTCATGGGCGGCCTCGGCGTGACCGGCATGAACAACGGCACGTCGTGGGGCCTCTACATCACCATGTTCATGTTCTTCGTGGGCCTCTCCGCCGGCGGCCTGATCGTGGCATCGTCCGCCAGCGTGTTCCACGTGGCAGACTACAAGAAGGTGGCGCTTCCCGCCGTCATCCTGTCCACGGTGTGCATCTGCTGCGCCGGCATGTTCGTGCTCATCGACCTCGGCGGCATCCAGCGCGTGTGGCGCATCGTCACGGGGCCGAATCCGACGTCGCCGCTGTTCTGGGACATCTGCGTCATCACGCTGTACCTCGTCATCAACATCGTGTATCTGCGCTTCATGACGTCGAAGAAGCCGGGCGCGCAGGACAAGGTGGCCATCGTGTCGCGCTTCGCGCTTCCCGTCGCTATCCTCGTGCACTCCGTGACGGCGTGGATCTTCGGCCTCGAGATGGCGCGCGAGGGCTGGTACTCGGCCATCATGGCGCCCTTGTTCGTGGTGTCGGCTATGGACTCCGGCCTGGCGCTGCTCATACTGTCGCTCATGGGGCTCAACAAGTCCGGCCGCTTCAAAACCGACAAGAAGCTGCTGTCGAACCTCGCCGGGCTCTTGGCGGTCTGCATCGCCGTCGATGGCTTTCTCGTGGGCTGCGAGGTCCTGACCATGGCCTATCCGGGCGCCGCCGGCGCCGAGACGCTCGCCGTCATGGCGACGGGCGCCACCGCCCCGTTCTTCTGGTTCGAGATCGTCGTGGGCATTCTCATCCCGTTCTGCATCCTCGTGTTTGTGAAGAACCGCGCGCGCATGGGGCTGGTGGCTGCCGCCAGCGCGTGCGTGGTGGCGGGCGTGTTCTTCAAGCGCGTGTGGCTGCTGCTCACCTCGTTCGTCGAGTTCAATGTGATGGGCGCCCCCGGTGTGTCGCTCGGCACGACGGCGGCGCAGCAGGGCGGCACCGGCATGTGGGCCCTTGCCGGCTCGTATACCCCCACCTGGGTGGAGATCGTCGTCGCCATCGGCGTGGTGTCCCTCGGCGTCCTCGCGTTCGTCGTGCTGGCGCAGAAGCTGCTGCCCGGGCGCGCGGAGGCGTGCGAAGCCGTCAACGTTGCAGCGGGAGAGGCCGCGTAGGCGCCTCGTGCTGAAAGGAGTTTTAGCATGTGCAAGGACATTCCCTGGAAAACCCTGTCCGAGGCCTATGCGTTTGTGGGGAACTCGCTGTTGAAGCCTATGACGATGACGTTGACGCTAGGTTTGGATCCGGCATTCTGGGAGGCGTTTCCCGCGTTCGACGGCGCCGTGGCCCAGGCCGTGGAAGTTTGCGCATGCTATGCCGAAGAGGCCGGGCGTCGCGCCGAGGGAGGCGAGGACGGGCCGCAGCGCGCATCGGTGGAATACACGCGGCTGTTCGTCGGCCCGCCCTCGCCCGCGGCGGCGCCGTGGGAGACGATGTACCGCGGCAAGGATGTCACGGTGGGGTTCGGTCAGGCCACGTTCGAGATGCGCGAGTTGCTGCGCGAGGCCGGCCTTGAGGTGAGGAACGCTAACAACCAGTACGAGGATCACATGGGCATCGAGCTTCTGTACCTTTCGGAGCTATGCCGTCGCGAGGCCACGGGGGAGGGCGCTACCGAGTCGGCGGACATCGCCGCATTCATCGAGCAGCATCCGCTGGCGTGGATCGAGCCGTTCCTCGATCGCGTGTCCGAAGCGGCTCCCAACGGCTACTTCGCGGGCTTGCTCCTGGTGGCGCAACGGGTTCTCGAGCACCATGCGAGGCTTCTCGCGCGCTAGCGCTCGGACTGGTGTAGCCGACTCAACCTTTGAAGCTGCCGTTTTACATCATGCGCGTCGCTTGGTTTTCGCGCGCTAAACGCAGAGAAGCCCGGCGGGCAATGCCTGCCGGGCTTCTCTGCATTCTTGTGGGTTGCGGGCCGCTTAGAACAGGAACGCCCCGTCCACGGTCATGGAGATGCAGTTGCCGTTGGGCTCGCATATCAGGCGCACGTTCGCAGTGGTCGGCGTGACGCCGTCGGCCCCCAGGATGGACACGTCGTTCACATACTCGTAGCCGCCGCCTTCCTGGGGCGTCACGGTGGCGGTGGAGGTGTCGACGCTTTGGAACGTGTAGAACGTGTTGTTGGTGAACAGCGAGGGCATCTCGGCCTCGAGGGCGGCCACGGCCTGCTTCTGCGCCTCGGCGGCCGCGTCATTCTTCGGCTCCTGCTTCTTCGGCTCGTCGGCCTTCGGCTCGTCCGTCTCGGCTGGCTGGGTGCCTTCGTTCCCTCCCTCCTGGTCGGGCTGCACGGCGGGCAGCGTGAGGTCCCACGTGCCCTCGGTGGCGCCGTCGTTCCAGAACAGGCGCTCGGAGCCGTACCGGTCGTCGAACGTGAGCGTGCCCGACGCCTCCTCGCCAGCCGGCACGGCGATGATGCCGTCTTCGAACGACGAGTCCACCGGCGGCATGCCGAACGACAGCAGGCAGTCGGCCCTGAGCGTCTGCGGCAGCGTGTGGCTCCTCACGGTCACATGTGCGGTGAGCTTGCCGTCGGCGCGCTCGACGGACGCCACCGTTACCTCGTAGTCGCGCCAGACGGCCGTCTCGCCTATGGCCAGGGCCTTCAGCTTCTCGGCATCGGTGAGCGTGTAGCTGTAGCTGCTGGAGGCGGCTGCGGAGCTGCCGTCTGCCGGCACATTGGGCTCCTCGACTTCCGAGTTGCATCCCGACAGCATGAGCGTTGCGGCTACGACGCAGGCCGCGGTAGCGAGAGCCATCTTTTTGTTCACAACGTACCCCTTCGTCAAGAGCGAGCAGGCGGGCGGACGCGGACGCCCTGTAGGCCGACGCATGCGTTTGCGGGGCGTCGTGCCAGCCGTTTTCGGTTGAGCCGTATCATACCAGTTCGTAAAAGTTTCGTGCGCCTCTCATCGAAAGTGCATGGAGCCCGTCTTCGAAGACGTCTTGGCAGGCTCACGGGGCGTTTTGGGCTGCGGGCTTGCAAGGTGCCGGTATAGCAACCCGGATGAACGGCCTCGCATGCATGAAACCGGCTCGAAGGGACGAAGCGGCTGCTTCGGCGGGTTCTCGTGGGCGAGATCGGAGCCCATGGCATGGTTTTCGCGCGGAATCAAGCAGTCGGGGTCTCGTGAACAGGCGCTTCTCCGAAACAGCTCGCGCGCGGGCGCTGAAAACAAGCTATGGGCTGCGATCTCGTCCCTGTGCCAATTGGTCATGGTATAGCCGAACGGCAGAGAAGCTGGCAAGGGACCCGCCCGAGCGTCCTGCCCGGCCGATGCAAGCGCCCCCATGCCCTCTGCATGGCCTTTCGGCTTCCAGCGGCCGCAAGAGCATCGCGCCCGTGCGTCTTGAGGTCCGGTGATCCGCAAGCGCGCCGTTCTTCCGCTCCGCCCCGCCTTTCCTGCATTCCGCTCGGGCGTTCGGCTCCGGCGGCTGCGGGGCCGCGCCCTGTGCGCACCCTGCCCGGTCCCCGGCCTCCCGATTCCCGGCCCCGCATGGGCGCGCCTTCCTCCCGCTTGACCTCCGACGGCAAAATGGCGAGACTGTGCAGCGCAGGAAGGACTCCACGGGAAGGCGCGCATGGACATTGCGGAACTCATAGGCTCGGCGTTCGCGGACGGGCAGGTGCTCACGGTGCCGTGGGGCATCGACTACTTCTCCGTGGTGGTGGGCGTGCTCACCGGCGCGCTGTTCGCGTGCGACCGCAAGCTGGATATCATCGGCACGGTGGTGCTGGGCCTGGTCACGGGCTACGGCGGCGGCATTATCCGCGATGTGCTGCTGCAGGACAAGGGCGTGTACTTCACGTCGCACCCCGACCTTATCCTGCTGTGCATCGTGCTGTGCGTGTTCGTGTTCTACTTCCGCGGGCTGTTCAAGCACCTCGACGCCATGGTGTTCTTCGCCGACGCGCTGTCGGTGGGCCTGTTCGCGCTCGCGGGCGCGTCGAAGGCCTACGCCTGTGGCGAGGGCTTCGTGCTCACCGTCATCCTGGGCGCCATCACGGCCGTGGGCGGCGGCGCTGTGCGCGACATCTGCGTGGGCGAGACGCCCGGCATCTTCCAGCAGTCGAACTTCTATGCGGTGGCGGGCCTGGGAGGCGCGCTGCTGTTCACCGTGCTGGCCTATGCGGGCGTGCCGCTCGTGGTGGCCGGCATCGCCTGCGTGTTCACGGTGGGCTTCCTGCGCTATTGGAGCGTGTACTTCGACTGGAAGACCCGCAACGAGGCCGACCTCACCCCGCATGTGGCGCGCGGCGTGGGCAAGGCGAAGCGCGTGGTGTCGGGCGTGTTCCTGCAGGGCGGCGACCGCATCTCGGTGCGGCGGCAGCGCAGGCGCTCGCGCGTGCGGAAGGGGGATGGCCAGGGCGCGGCTAGGGAGGCGACTTGCGAGGACGAAGGTCCCGAGGATGCGGATCGCCGCAGCGGCGCGCGCAAGGATGCGGATGGGGGAGACGGCGCGAGCTGATGTGCCGGACGCCGGGAAGGTGGACGTGAGGGCGAGAGGTGCGGCCAAGCAGGCTGTCGCGAAGCGTTAGGCGGTTCCGCGTCGCGCTGAATGTGCAGAAACGATGTCGAAAACATCACCCTATGGGTTACTGATGAAAAATTCGGGGGGGGGGGGCATTTTTTGCCTTGACACTATGCTAGTATGGTGCTCTCAATTAAGGCGGCGGTACGCCGCAGGTTGCGATGGAGGCGAAAGCTGGCGATATGGGGAACCTGGCGTTCTTGCTAGTTGACAAGACTCGAGAGTTCGTGGAGGCCTGCTACGAGCGAGGAGACCTCGACGCGGCGCTGGCTTGCCTCGACCCTGTCCGTACGACCTGCTACGGTTACGCCAGCGAGCTCCATGCCTTCGACACCGATGCCGTCGCTCGGCTCCTTGATGCCTCTTGCGCGTTCGCGCGCCGTATCGGGTCGCGCATCGTATCCCATGAATGCCACCTCTCCTATCGCAACGAGTCATGCGCCATCGTGCTGTCGAACCTGCGTACGCGGGCGACGAAGGGCGACGCGGGCGACGGGCCTTCCCGCGACGAGTATGTGCGCCGCCTGACGTTCGTGTATGCCCCCGACGGTGACGACTGGCGCATCGTCCACATGCACAGCTCGGCTCCCGATGCACCGCACAACCCGCTTGCTTCGCGCAGGATGACCGCGCGCGACGTGGGCGCGCTCGACCTCGATGCCGTGCTGTCGCAGGCCAAGGTCGAGCGGGAGCGCTACGAGATCGTCTCCGAGCTGTCGGACGACGTCATCTACGAATACGATGTGGCGCTCGACACGCTGTACCTGTTCTCGACCCGCTTCGGGGCGACCCCGGACATCAGGCGCAACAAGATCGTGGTGGAGCACTGCCTGGACACGCTCAACCCCGAGGGCTTCGTGCATCCCGACGACCGGGAGCGCTATGCCGCCGACGCGCATATGCTGTCGCAGGCCCAGCCCGAGCCCGGCACGGAGCACGACGCCTACGCCTACGTGTACCGCCTTCGCCCCGTGTTCTTCTTCGGCGGCTACAAGGGCGAGCGGGAGGGGTACGTGCACCAGCGCGTTATGGGCCGCCGCATCTACGACGCCGAGGGGCGGCTCGTGAGGTACGTGGGCAAGATCGTGGACGTGTCCGAGGAGTACGAGCTGCTGGAGCAATCCTCAATCGACGCGCTTACCAAGGCATACAACCGTTCTTACCTGCAGGGCCGTCTGCGCGAGTACTGCTCCTCCAAGCAGCCCGACGTGTCCTACGCGTGCCTTCTGGCCGACGTGGACTACTTCAAGTCGGTCAACGACCAGTTCGGCCACCTGGTGGGCGACAACCTGCTCACGGCGTTCGTCGACACCGCCCGCACGCTTTTCCGATCGAGCGACATCGTGGCGCGCCTGGGGGGCGACGAGTTCATGGTGCTCATGCGCGACGTGTACGACCCGCGCGTTGCCATGGAGCGCTCGGAGGCCCTCATCGGCGCGTTCCGCGCCATGGCGGCCGACCGCGGTTTCCCGCATGACGTCAGCCTCAGCGTGGGCGTGGTGGTGGAGCGGGATCCGCATCCGTTCTCCGAGCTGTACCGCCGGGCCGACATCGCGCTCTACCGGGCGAAGGCCGAGGGGAAGAACCGCACCGTTTCCTACCTGGAGGGCATGGCGTATCCGGAGGGCGGGACCTTGGCGAAGCCGGTGCCTCCGAACCCCCCGATGCCCTCGCCGGGCGATTGACGCAGTTTTTATCGAAGCCCCGCGCGTGCTGCGTGCCGCGTGGTACACTTTCCGCTTGACATCGAACCCGAAACGCGCAGCGCCGGCCCCGTGCCGCCTGCGGAAAGCGATTCCCATGGCAGATTACATCGAGGGCAAACGCCCCATCATCGAGGCGCTGCGCACGCAGGTGCCCATCAAGCGCATCCTGCTGGCCGACAATGCGAAGCGCGACGGCCTGGTGGAGGACATCCTGCGCAAGGCGAAGCATTTCGACGTGACCGTGACCACGGTGCCGCGTAAGACGCTGGACGACAAGTCCGAGCGCGGCAGCCACCAGGGCGTCATGGCGGAGACCAAGCCGCACGCCTACGTGGACATCACCGAGATCGAGCGGGCTGCCGAGGTTTATGCCGAGGAGAACGGGGGCCGCGCGCTCGTGGTCATCCTCGACCACCTCACCGACGCCGGCAACCTGGGCGCCATCGCCCGCAGCGCCGAGGCCGTGGGCGCGTGCGGCCTGGTCATTCCCAACAAGCGCAGCGCGAAGGTGGATGCCTCCACCTACAAGAGCTCGGCGGGCGCCATCGCGCACATGCCCGTGGCACAGGTGCCGAACCTCGTGCAGGTCATGGCGCGCCTCAAAGAGCGCGGCTTCTGGGTGGCGGGAGCCAGCGAGCAGGCAGACGACGTGATCTGGTGCTCGAACCTGAAAGGCAAGATCGCCCTCGTCATGGGGAACGAATCCGAGGGCCTGTCCCGCGTGGTGAAGGAGAGCTGCGACTTCCTGGTGAAGCTGCCCCAGATGGGCGAGGTGGCCTCCCTGAACGTGGCGCAGGCCTCCACCGCCTGCATGTACGAGTGGCTCAGGCAGAACTACTAGAGTTCCGGCGGCCTGCCGGCCGCCGGAACGCAGCCGACATGCTGCGCCGCGAAGCAAGTCCCCGAAGGGGGCGGCCGGCCGTGGCACCCGGCCTTCGCACGATCCCGGGGGGCTCGCGTACCGAAGTACGCTTCGCCCCCGCGATCCCGCGAATTCCGGGCACCACGGCCGCCCTCGCTGACTTACTGCGCCAACCTGGGCGGTTCGGCAACAGGACCAGCGCGGTAAAGTTCGCGCTCCGCGCGAATCGGATGGAAGCTAACGGGAGTCGAGAGCATTGCCCAAGCAACGCAAAAAACTGCTGATCGTGGACGGATACAACGTGCTGCGGTCGGGGAGCCGCTACCGCGAGATCACGGGGCCCGACTACACCGATGACGCGTTCAACACGGCGCGCGAGCGCCTCATCAACGACGTGGTGAACTACGCCGGCCGCGACTGGCGCGCCATCATCGTGTTCGACGGCGGCCGCAACGAGTTCTCCACGGGCGAGGCCGAGAGCGTGGGCGGCGTGCGCATCATGTTCAGCCCGTCCGGCCAGTCGGCCGACAAGGTCATCGAGAAGCTCGCGCACGACGCGCGCGAGCGCCAGGTGGAGACGCTCGTGGTCACGAGCGACGCCACCATCCAGGACACCGTGTTCGGCTTCGGCGTGGACCGCATGAGCGCGAACGGCTTCAGCCTGGAGGTCGACCGCTACTACGACGACGCCCGCCTCGACGAGACCCCGAAGGTGGCCGAGAAGAACACCGTGGCCTCCCGCATCGACCCGTCCACCCTGGCGAAGCTCAAGGCCCTGCGCGACAGCACCCGCTGAGGCGTCCTGCCTCTCCCGCATGAGCGCCCCATGACAAATGTCATGGGTTTCGGCGCGCTTTGTCACAAAATCCCCTTTCACACAGGGAGGCAACCGGCGGTTGCGTAAAATGGTTACCAGAGATGCTGGTGCAACCAGCCACGCTACCGCACACTGGAGGGCGAGAAAGAGGTTCGCATGACGCCAACGCCGAGAAAGGGATCGTTCATGAACGTCGAAATCGCCCAACGCCTAGCCGAGATGAGGCGCGAGAAGGGCTTCAGCCAGGAAGAGCTGGCTGCGCGGCTGGGGTTGTCGCGCCAGGCCGTGTCGAAGTGGGAGCGCGCCGAGTCGTCGCCCGACACGGGCAACCTCATCGCGCTCGCCGACCTGTACGGCGTCACGCTCGACGAGCTCGTGCGCGTGGAGGCGGACATCGCCGACGACGTGACGTTCGAGTCGTCCGACCGTGCCGCCTCCGCCGAGGTCGAGGCGCGCGAGGCTGCCACGGCTGCCGCAGCAGCCGCCGCGACTGCCGCCGCCGCGGCTGCTGCGGCCCAGGCGGCAGCCCGTCCGGAAACCCGGCAATCGACGCAACCGGCCACGTCGCAAACGGCGTCCGCGCCGGCCCAGCAGCCGGCTCCTGCATCTGCTCCGCGGCAGTCGGCGGCATCGACGGCGGCCTGCCAGCCCGGCTCTCCCTTCCACGAGGCGGGTGCCCGCCCGGCAGCCCCATCCCAGCCGGACGCCGCGTCGGCGGCAGCGGGGTCGACCGGCCCCGCCCCGCATCCCTGCACCGGCGCGCCCGTGCCGCCTCCGCCGCACGGCTACGCGCCGGTGCAGCAACCCGGCTACGGCGCCTCCGTCCCGCCGCAGCAGCCGGCGGGCTCCTACGACGCGCCGGACGGACGCCGTCGCCACAGCCCGTGGATGACGTTCCCTTATCCCGTGCTGTGCGTCATCCTGTTCCTGCTCGTCGGGTTCCTCTTCGGGGCCTGGCATCCTGCCTGGGTGATCTTCCTCACCATCCCTCTGTACTACTGGATAGCCCGCATCATCGAGAACGACCCGAACTATCGGGCCGGGCGCCGGTAAGGGCGGGTGGTGAACATGACAAGGCTCACCCGGTCGTCGTATGTCAAGATAGCGCTCATCGTCTTGTTGGCCCTGCTGCTGTTTGCCGTGGCGGGCGTGGGGGCGATGCGCGGATGCTCGCAGGGAATCTACTTCGGAGGGGGTACGGAAATGGGCAATGCAAGCGTGGACGCGAACGGCGTGAAGAACCTGTCCGTCAGCTGGGCGGCCGGCTCGGTGGACATCTCGGTGGTCGACGACGGGGCAGGCGACGTTATCGAGCTCGTGGAAACGGCCCCCACCGGTCTTACGAAGGCGCAGCAGATGCGCTGGAGCGTGTCCGGCGGCACGCTCAAGGTGGATTACGGCAGCTGGTGGTCGTGTTTCGCGCTGGGGCAGAAGCGCCTCGAGGTGCGCATCCCCGAGCGTTACGCGAAAAGCCTCGGCACCGTGACCGTCGACGGCGCGTCGGGCTACTACCGAGTGGCCGGCATCGGCTGCGACACGCTCCGGTTCAAGCTGGCGTCGGGCGAGATCGACGCAGACGGCCTCGCCGCCGCCTCGCTCGACGTGGACGTGGCCAGCGGCCAGGTGCGCGCCGAGGGCTCGTTCTCCGAACGCGTGAGCACGAAGACGGCGTCGGGCCAGCTGGACGTCGTCTGCCAGGGCGTGGCCCCGAGGCAGGTGGACTCGGATCTGGCCAGCGGTCAGGTGAGCGTGGCCCTGCCTGCCGACACGGGCTTCACGGCCAAGGTCAGCAAGGCGTCGGGCAGCTTCTCCAGCGCCTTCGAGACCATGCAGCAAGGCGGCTCGTACGTGCACGGCGACGGCTCCACCGCCATAAAGGTGCATCTGGCCAGCGGCGACTTCAAGGTGGAGAAGGCATAGCAAGGCGGGTGCCGGACGCATCGCCTGGCCCTCCGGGGCCTTGCGCTGCGGCTGGCATCCCACCAGCCCGTCCCTCAGGCCGGGTCTGGGCCGGCCACGCACGGCGAGGCGCCCTCGCGCTTGGCGCGGTAGAGCGCCTCGTCGCTCTTCCTGATGAGGGCGTCGATGGGCAGCGCTGGGTCGTCGGTGGCGGCTATGCCGGCGCTCGCCGTGACCGCCCAGGCGTTCCCGTCTGCCGCGGACTCGTGCGCGAGCTCCGCGAGCAGCGCGCGCACGGTCGCCTCCGTCCGCTCGGTCGACCGCTCTCCCATGAGCGCTACCACGAACTCGTCGCCGCCCCAGCGCACCACGAACCCGTCGGGAAACGCCTCCCGCAGCATCTTCGCCGTCATGCCGAGTGCCGCGTCGCCGGCCGCATGGCCGTAGCGGTCGTTGATGTTCTTGAAATCGTCCAGGTCGAACGTGATGAGCGTGACCGGCTGGTTGCCGCGATGCTCCTCCACGTGCTCGTAGAAGTAGCGCCGGTTGTACAGCCCGGTCAGGTAGTCGGTGCGTGCGGCGGCTATCACGCGCTGCTCGAGTTTCCGCTCGTTCGTCACGTCGCGGTAGATGCGCAGCACCCCTGTCGCGTTGCCGAACACGTCGAGGATGGCGCGCTCGTTGACCTCGAACGTCTTCGACTCCCCGCGGATGGATGCCGTGAAGAAGGACGAATCCTCGAAATCGTTCGCGTCCACCACGGCATCGCCCAGCACGATGCGCCGCCAGCGGTCGAAGTTGCCGCCTACCACGCGCTCGCGTCTTACGTCGAAATAGTCCTCGGCGCGCTCGTTGATGTTGACGATGGCGCCCTCGTTGTCGAGCACCACGACGGCGTAGGGCATCGAGTCGATGAATATCTCCAGCTCGGTCCTGATGTTTCCCAGGTCCGTCACATCGTGGGCCACGCCGACGGTGCCCATGACGGAGCCGTCGTAGTCTATGAGCGGCGTCTTGTACGTCTTGAACTGGCGCATGCCGCCTCTCGTCTTCACCTGCTCGTCGAACAGGAGCGTCGTGTTCGAGCGCATGGTCTCCTCCTCGGATTCCAGGCACACGAACTCGCCCTGCGCGTACTCGTCGGGCGTGATGTCCCATATATAGTAGTGTCCTCGGCCTTCCACCTGGTCCTTCGTCTTGCCCACCGTCTCGCAGAACGCGTCGTTCACCTTGAGGTGGGCGCCGTGCGCGTCCTTGAACCACACGAGCTCGGGGATGGAGTCGATGGCGGTGTCGAGGTACTGCTGCGCGAGGGCCAGGTCGGCGTCGCGCTTCGCCGACCGTTGCAGCCGGGCGAGCTCGAATGCGGCCCGCGTCCCGTCGAGCGGGCCCGTCCACAGCGCGTCGATCACCCGGTAGTCCTCCGGCGTCCAGCGCGCCGCCTCGGCGGCGTCGGCTACGACCGCCACGGCGCTGTAGAACGTGTCGAGCCGCTCGCGCCGTCTCGCCGCGAGGTCCGCAAGGCAGCGCGACGGCCGGGCCCCGCCCGGCGAGCCGGCGAAGAGCCGCAGGTCGACGACCGCGATGTCGCAGCTGCAGAATGCCTCGCCGTCCACAGTGGGGAAGGCCTCGACTGCATGCTCGAACCGATCGAGGGGCGCCGCGCGGCGCAGGGCCTCCTCCACGGGCGGCTCGATGCCGAACAGGTTGATGCGCAGCGTCTTGCGGTACATGGCAGGACCTTTCTACGGTTGGTTGACAGTGTACCCCCTTTCGCCGCCTCGTGGGGGCGGGAAGGGTGCCGGTGGCCGTTGCGAACTTGAGGCTGTTCCCCCGGGGTGCATTCGTCTACACTAGGGTGCCGGTGCCCGCCGGCACCGTTGAGGAGAAACCCCGAGGAAAGTGATCCATGGAATACAGAACGCTGCAGCTTGCCGACAAAGACGCCGTCGATCAGGTGCTTGCCCCGCTCGGGCGCAACGACTCCGCGCTCGGGTTCGCCAACCTGTACTCGCTTACGGAGAAGTACGGCACGGAGGTTCGCCTCGAGGGGCGCGCGCTGCACGTGCGCCAGACCCGCCGGCTTCCGGGGGCCGTGGCATACTACCCGCCGCTCGGCGGGAAGGACGTCGTCGCCGATGCCGGCCGCCTGCTGGAGGAGGCGGCCCGGACGGGGGAGCGGCCCGTGCTCGTGGGCGTGACCCCCTCGCAGCGCCAGCGCCTCGAAAAGGCTCTGCCCGGCATGTTCGCATTTTCCACCGACCGCGCCTTCGCCGACTACCTCTACCGCACTCGGGACATCGCCGCCTACGCGGGTCCGGCGCTCGCGAAGAAGCGCCGCGAGACGAACAAGTTCTTCCAGCTCTACGGCGATGAGGTGTCCTTCGAGCCCATTGTCCCCGCCTGCCTCGATGAGCTGCGCGCGTTCCAGCAGGCCTGGCACGACGGGAGCCGCCGCCGCGGCACCGAGGAGCACCCCCTGGAGTTGGAACACCGCAAGATCGCGCTCGACCTGGACCATTTCGAGGCCTTGGGCCTGGAGGGCATCCTGCTGCGCATCGCCGGCGACGTGCAGGGCTACGCCTACGGGTCCCTCCTGCCTGGCGGCGCCTTCGACGTCATGGTGCTCAAGGGCAACCTGGACTTCCGCTATATCTGGCGCGCCCTCCTGCGCGAACTGGCCCGCACCGTGGCCCCCCGCGCCGAGTACCTCAACCTTGAGGAGGACCTGGGCCTTCCCGGCCTGCGCGAGAACAAGCTGAGCTACCAGCCCTGCGAATTGCTGGAGCGCTACCAGGCAACTCTGGCGGGCGAGGCGGCGCAGTGCTCCGGGTAGGCTGCGTCCTGCCGATTTCGCGGTGCGCCGCGCGGGTCGTATTCCGCTTCAAGCCGCATCCTGCTTGATCTCGCCATCGCACGGGGCGCCCATCGGAAAAGGCGGAACGTGCAGTCGCGAGCGCATGTCGGCCCAGAGGCCGTCAAGCGTCAAAAACGGACCGGTTTGGCAATCGACCGCAGCGTGCTCCTCTGGCTTGCAGCGCGCGTCTGCTACCTGAACTGGTGAAACTGCAAAAGGTTTGAAAAACGTCTGCGGCTTGCAAGCGAAATGACAGGGTCGAGATTGCCAAACCGTCCATATTTTGACAGAACCCGCCGAAAAAGAGGACACCTCGTGCAGAAGCTCCCGCACAGCGCGGAGACACCCCCGCCGGCCGGCTGCATGCGAGCGGAAACGCCCCCCGTCAGCCGGCCGCATGTGCACAGACACCTCGTGCAGAAGCCCCGCACAACGGCAGAGACGCCTTGCCGGCCGGCCACATACGCGCAGAGACCCTCATCATTGAATCGCCGGCCGATTGCTCACGTGCAGGGGGACCGCCCCGACGCATGCGGTCACCCCCCCCCCCGAGTCCTCCCGATGCGCCGCTCGCCCCTCCCCGCATGCACCCGAGCTCTCGACCTTCCGCTCGGCGGGCGTTCGCAGTGTGCCGAAACCCTTCGCGCCACCAAAAAGTTTCCTCGCCATTTCCCCAGCTAAACCCGTGAAACTACAGCAAATCACCACAGTTCGTAAAAATTTTCCTTGACACCTCTTGACAACCGAAGTATTTTTAGAAATTGCGACTTTTCGCAGTTTCACGGATTTTCTTGAAGGAGGAAAAGCCTCGTGGCCCAAGCAAAAAACAGCGCTCCCACCAGCCTTTACAGGAACCGCCGCAGCTTCGCCAAGATTCCGGACGTCATGGACGTCCCCAACCTCATAGCCATCCAGACCGACAGCTTCGAGTTTTTCAAGGGCGAGGGCCTCGCGCAGGCCTTCCACGACATCAGCCCCATCGAGAACTCGACGAAGGACATGTGCGTCGAGTTCGGCAAGCACGAGTTCGGCGAGCCTAAGTACACGGTGGACGAGTGCAAGGAGAAGGACGTCTCCTACCAGGCGCCGCTGTTCGTGGAGATCCGCTTCATCAATCGCGAGACGGGCGAGATCAAGGAGCAGGACGTGTTCATGGGCGACTTCCCGCTCATGACGCCGCGCGGCACCTTCATCATCAACGGCACCGAGCGCGTCGTGGTGTCCCAGCTCGTGCGCTCCCCGGGCGTCTACTTCGCCGCCGAGCGCGACAAGACGTCCGACAAGACCATCTACAACGCGAAGGTCATCCCGAGCCGCGGTGCGTGGCTCGAGTTCGAGACCGACAAGCGCGACATCCTGTCCGTGCGCATCGACCGCAAGCGCAAGCAGCCGGCCACGCTGCTCGTGCGCGCCCTCGGCCTGGCCGAGACGCGCGAGGAGATCATCGAGCTCCTCGGCTCCGACGAGATGGTGCTGCGCACGCTCGACCGCGACCCGGCCACCACGAAGGAGGAGTCGCTCATCGAGCTGTACAAGCGCTTCCGTCCCGGCGAGCCGCCCACCATCGACTCCGCCCGCACACTCCTCGAGGGCCTGTTCTTCAACCCGCAGCGCTACGACCTGGCGAAGGTCGGCCGCTACAAGATCAACAAGAAGCTGGGCTTCGACCCGGACTACGAGGCCTCCACGCTCACCGACGACGACATCGTGCGCACGATGCAGTACATCGTGGGCCTGCACGCCGGCGCCGAGGACTTCCAGACCGACGACATCGACCACTTCGGCAACCGCCGCATCCGCACGGTGGGCGAGCTCATCCAGAACCAGTTCCGCATCGGCCTGTCCCGCATGGAGCGCGTCGTGCGCGAGCGCATGAGCATGCAGGAGCCCGACGAGATCACGCCGCAGAGCCTCGTGAACATCCGCCCCATCGTGGCGGCCATCAAGGAGTTCTTCGGCTCCTCGCAGCTGTCCCAGTTCATGGACCAGACGAACCCCGCCGCCGGCATCACGCACAAGCGCCGCCTGTCGGCCCTCGGACCGGGCGGCCTGTCCCGCGAGCGCGCCGGCTTCGAGGTGCGCGACGTCCACACGTCCCACTACGGCCGCATGTGCCCCATCGAGACGCCTGAAGGCCCGAACATCGGCCTCATCGGCTCGCTGGCAACCTACGCCCGCATCAACCCCTACGGCTTCATCGAGACGCCGTACCGCCGCGTCGTGGACGGCAAGGTCACCGACGACGTGGACTACCTCACGGCCGACGAGGAGGAGAACTACGTCATCGCCCAGGCGAACGACCTGTTCGACCCCGAGACGCGCCAGTTCGGCACGTTCGACGAGAACGGCGAGTTCCATGTGGCTGCCCGCGTGCTCTGCCGCACGAAGGACGCCAACGGCGTGTTCGGCGAGCCCGACGAGCTGCCGCCCAGCCAGGTGAACTACATGGACGTGTCCCCGCGCCAGATGGTGTCGGTGGCTACCTCGCTCATCCCGTTCCTCGAGCACGACGACGCGAACCGCGCCCTCATGGGCTCGAACATGCAGCGCCAGGCCGTGCCGCTGCTGCGCCCGAACGCGCCGCTCGTGGGCACCGGCATCGAGCACCGCATCGCGGTGGACTCCGGCGAGATCCTCGTCGCCCAGAACCCGGGCGTCGTGGACTACGTGGACGGCCAGACCATCATCATCCTGAACGACGACGGCGAGTACGACGAGTACCTCGTGCCGAAGTTCCAGCGCTCCAACCAGTCGGGCTGCATCAACCACCGCCCGATCGTGCGCAAGGGCGACGAGGTGCAGAAGGGCGACGTGCTGGCCGACGGCCCCAGCTGCGACGGCGGCGAGCTCGCGCTCGGCCAGAACCTCATGGTGGCCTACATGCCGTGGGAAGGCTACAACTACGAGGACGCCATCATCGTGTCCGAGCGCGTGGTGTCCGAGGACCTGCTCACGTCCATCCACATCTCAGAGTACGAGATCGACGCGCGCGACACGAAGCTCGGCCCCGAGGAGATCACCCGCGAGATCCCGAACATCTCCGACGACATGATCTCCGACCTGGACGCCGACGGCATCATCCGCGTGGGCGCCGAGGTGTTCCCGGGCGACGTGCTGGTGGGCAAGGTCACGCCGAAGGGCGAGACGGAGCTCACGGCCGAGGAGCGCCTGCTGCGCGCCATCTTCGGCGAGAAGGCCCGCGAGGTGCGCGACACGTCCCTCAAGGTGCCCCACGGCTCCGGCGGCCGCGTCATCGGCATGGCGCGCTTCAGCCGCGCGGCCGGCGACGAGCTGGCCCCCGGCGTGAACGAGCTCGTGCGCATCTACGTGGCGCAGAAGCGCAAGGTGCAGCAGGGCGACAAGCTGTCCGGCCGTCACGGCAACAAGGGCGTCATCTCGCGCGTGCTGCCGCTGGAGGACATGCCCTACCTCGCCGACGGCACCCCCATCGACGTCATCCTGAACCCGCTCGGCGTTCCCTCCCGTATGAACGTGGGCCAGCTGCTGGAGAACCACCTGGGCTGGGCCGCGAAGTGGGGCTGGGACGACGCGGAGGAGACGGACGCCGTGGTCGAGGGCCCCATGCACGTGGCCACGCCCGTGTTCGACGGCGCCACGGAGCGCGAGATCTCCGATGCCATCGAGAAGGCGAACCGCAACCTCATCAACATCAACCACGCCAAGTACGGCGACAAGGCGCGCGACGAGTTCGTGCCGCAGCTGTCCCGCACCGGCAAGACGTGGCTCTACGACGGCCGCACGGGCGAGAAGTTCCGCGAGCCCATCACGGTCGGCCAGAGCTACATCCTGAAGCTCGGCCACATGGTCGACGACAAGATCCACGCCCGCTCCACCGGCCCCTACAGCCTGATCACCCAGCAGCCGCTGGGCGGCAAGGCGCAGTTCGGCGGCCAGCGCTTCGGCGAGATGGAAGTGTGGGCGCTCTACGCCTACGGCGCGTCCAACGTGCTGCAGGAGATTCTCACCGTGAAGTCCGACGACACCGCCGGCCGCGTCAAGTCCTACGAGTCCATCGTCAAGGGCGAGAACATCCCGGCCGCCGAGGTGCCCGAGTCCTTCAAGGTGCTGGTGAAGGAAATGAAGTCCCTGTGCCTGAACGTGGAGCTCGAGGGCCACGACCACCAGACCATCGACGTGACGGTGGAGTCCGAGGGGCAGGAAGACGGAGACCGCGCGCTGTTCGAGGCCATCGCGGCCGACGCGCGCAAGACCGAGGAAGATGCGGCGAACGCTCTCGACGACATCGCCGCCGAACTGGGAGAGCTCATGGGAGACATCTCTGACGATAATGGAACGAACGACCTCATCGGGGATGGGGAGGAGCGATAGATGACGACGGAATTCGACGTTACCAATTTCGACGCCCTGCGTATTTCGCTTGCCAACGCCGAGGACGTGCGCGGCTGGTCGCGCGGCGAGGTGAAGAAGCCCGAGACCATCAACTACCGCACGCTCAAGCCCGAGAAGGACGGCCTGTTCTGCGAGAAGATCTTCGGCCCCACGAAGGACTGGGAGTGCGCCTGCGGCAAGTACAAGCGCGTGCGCTTCAAGGGCATCGTGTGCGAGCGCTGCGGCGTGGAGGTCACGCGCAGCAAGGTGCGCCGCGAGCGCATGGGCCACATCGAGCTGGCCGCGCCGGTGAGCCATATCTGGTACTTCAAGGGCTCGCCCTCGCGCCTGGGCTACCTGCTGGACATCCCGCCGAAAGAGCTGGAGAAGGTGCTGTACTTCGCCTCCTCCATCGTGACCTCGGTTGACAAGGAGGCCCGCGAGGAGGACGCCGACGAGCTGCGCGACGAGCTGGCCGCCGACCTCGAGGAGCTGGACGCCGAGCGCGACCGCCTCATCGAGGCCACGCGCAAGCTGTCCACGAGCTACGTGCCCGAGGACGACGACTTCGTGGACGAGGTCGACGAGGACGAGCGCCTGACGCCCGAGGAGGTCGACGAGGAGATCGCCGACATCTACGAGGAGTTCAACGAGCGCAAGGCCCTGCGCCAGGACGCGTTCGACGCCTTCATGAAGATCGAGCCGAAGCAGCTCGTGCCCGACGAGGCCCTGTACCGCGAGATGCGCCTGAACTACCGCGACTACTTCACGGGCGGCATGGGCGCCGAGTCCGTGCGCGATCTGCTGGACGCCATGGACCTGGCCGCCGTGGCCGAGGAGTTGCGCGAGACCATCGCCAACGGCAAGGGACAGAAGCGCGCCAAGGCCATCAAGCGCCTCAAGGTGGTCGACGCGTTCCTGAAGTCCACGAACAAGCCCACGGACATGATCCTGGACGTCATCCCGGTCATCCCGCCCGACCTGCGCCCCATGGTGCAGCTGGACGGCGGCCGCTTCGCCACGAGCGACCTCAACGACCTGTACCGCCGCGTCATCAACCGCAACAACCGCCTGAAGCGCCTGCTGGACCTGGGCGCTCCCGAGATCATCGTCAACAACGAGAAGCGCATGCTGCAGGAGGCCGTCGACAGCCTGTTCGACAACGGCCGCCGCGGCCGCCCCGTCACGGGCCCGGGCAACCGCCCGTTGAAGTCGCTCTCCGACATGCTCAAGGGCAAGCAGGGCCGCTTCCGCCAGAACCTGCTGGGCAAGCGCGTGGACTACTCCGGCCGTTCGGTCATCGTCGTGGGCCCGCAGCTGAAGCTGCACCAGTGCGGCCTGCCGAGCCAGATGGCGTTGGAGCTGTTCAAGCCCTTCGTCATGAAGCGCCTGGTGGAGCTTGAGTACGCCGCCAACATCAAGGCGGCCAAGCGCTCCGTGGACCGCGGCGCCAGCTACGTGTGGGATGTGCTCGAAGAGGTCATCACGGAACACCCCGTGCTGCTGAACCGCGCCCCCACGCTGCACCGCCTGGGCATCCAGGCCTTCGAGCCGGTGCTGGTCGAGGGCAAGGCCATCAAGCTGCACCCGCTGGTCTGCACCGCCTTCAACGCCGACTTCGACGGCGACCAGATGGCCGTGCACGTGCCGTTGGGCGCTGAGGCGCAGGCCGAGGCCCGCGTGCTTATGCTCTCCGCCAACAACATCAAGTCGCCGGCCCACGGCCGTCCGCTGACCGTGCCCACGCAGGACATGATCATCGGCCTGTACTACCTCACGGCCGCCCGCGACGGCTTCGAGGGCGAGGGCCGCGCGTTCATCGACTTCGACGACGCCATGAACGCCTACGACGCGCGAGCCGAGCTGGACCTGCAGGCCAAGATCTGGGTGCGCCTTTCCAAGGACACGCAGGTGGCCACGGCGTACAACACGTTCGAGGACCACGAGGCCGGCGAGCGCATCGAGACCACCATCGGCCGCATCACGTTCAACAACGTGCTGCCCGAGGACTACCCGTACCTCAACTACGAGATGAACAAGAAGGAGATCAGTCGTCTCGTGGAGGACGTGTGCAACCGCTACGAGCTGTCCAGCGTGCCGCCTATCCTGGACGGCCTAAAGGACGCGGGCTTCCACTACGCCACGCGCGCCGGCGTCACCGTGTCGGTGTACGACGCCACGGTGCCGCCGAACAAGGGAGAGATCCTGGCGGCCGCCGACGAGAAGGTCGCGGCCATCGACGAGGACTACGAGATGGGCCTCATGAGCCAGGAGGAGCGCCACAAGCAGGTCGTGGACATCTGGAACGCCGCCAACGAAGAGGTCGGCGAGGCCATGGCCGAGAACTTCGACAAGTTCAACCCCATCTACATGATGGCGTTCTCCGGCGCCCGAGGCAACATCAAGCAGATCCGCCAGCTGGCCGGCATGCGCGGCCTGATGTCCGACCCGAAGGGCGAGATCATCGACCGACCCATCAAGGCGAACTTCCGCGAGGGCCTGTCGGTTCTGGAGTACTTCATCTCCACGCACGGCGCCCGCAAGGGCCTCGCCGACACGGCGCTGCGTACCGCCGACTCGGGCTACCTGACCCGCCGCCTGGTGGACGTGGCCCAGGACGTCATCATCCGCGAGATCGACTGCGGGACGACCGACGGCGTGCCCTACCCGCTGCACAACGACAAGGGCGAGGTGGACGACAACCTCATCGGCCGCTGCCTGCTGGAGGACGCCAAGGGCGCCGACGGCACGGTAGTGCTGGCCGCGGGCGAGTACGTGGAGCGTATGGACCAGCTGCGCGCCATGGACGAGGCCGGCATCGACACGGTGGTCATCCGCACGGTCATGACCTGCCATGCCGAGCACGGCGTGTGCCAGAAGTGCTATGGCTGGGACCTCGCCACGAGCCGCCCGGTGAACATCGGCACGGCGGTGGGCATCATCGCCGCCCAGTCCATCGGCGAGCCGGGCACCCAGCTCACCATGCGCACGTTCCACACCGGCGGCGTGGCCGGCGAGGATATCACGCACGGCCTGCCCCGTGTCCAGGAGCTGTTCGAGGCGCGCAAGCCCAAGGGCCTTGCGGTGCTCGCGGAGATCTCCGGCACGCTGCAGATCGCGGGCGACAAGCAGTCCAAGACCCTCACGATCCACGACCAGCAGGGCAACTTCCGCGAGTACGTGGTGAGCGCCCGCGCCCAGATGCTGCCGGGCGTGACGGACGGGTGCGAGGTACGCGTGGGCCAGCAGCTCACCAAGGGCTCGGTGAACCCGCACGACCTGCTGCGCCTCACCGACCCGAACACCACGCTGCGCTACATCGTGAGCCAGGTCCAGGGCGTGTACGTGAGCCAGGGCGTGGACATCAACGACAAGCACATCGAGGTCATCTCGCGCCAGATGCTGCGCAAGGTGGCCGTGACGGACGCCGGCGACTCCGACTACCTGCCGGGCCGCCAGGTCAACCGCTTCGAGTTCGAGGACGAGGCCAACCGCCTCATCGCCGAGGGCAAGGAGCCGCCCGTGGGCCAGCCGCTCTTGCTGGGCATCACCAAGGCGTCGCTCGCCACGGACTCGTTCCTGTCGGCGGCCTCCTTCCAGGAGACCACCAAGGTGCTCACCGACGCCGCCATCGAGGGCAAGACCGACCACCTGGCCGGCCTCAAGGAGAACGTCATCATCGGCAAGCCTATCCCGGCGGGCACGGGCCTTCCGCGCTACCGCGAGGTGGGGCTCACCTACAAGGGCCGCCCGGTTTCCGGCGTGCAGGGCGAGAACCTGCCCGACTTCGCCCCCGAGGCGCTCCGCGAGATCGAGGAGCTGCTGCCCCAGCCGCAGGACTGGTCGCTCGACGGCGACGGCTACCTCAACATGGGCACGAACTACGGCAGCTACTACAGCGGCCTGTCTCTCGGGCACCGTGGCCCTCAGCTGTCCGACGAGGACGCGCGCCTGTACATCTACGACGACCTGGGCGTATCGCAGCGCTGGGCCAACAAGTTCAGCGAGGCGGGCATCGAGACGGTGGCCGACCTCGTGGGCCACACCGAGGAGGACCTGCTGCGTATCGAGGGCATCGGCGTGAAGGCCATCGAGGAGCTGAAGGAGGGGTTGGCGGAACGTGGCCTCTCGCACGTGATCGAGGACGACCTCGCCGCCACGAGCGACGACATGTCGCAGCTCTTGGATATGGTGTTCTCGCCTGACGACACCATCCTCATCGGCGGCGACGAGCCCCCGACCTTCAACACCGAGGGCGAGGACATGCTGGGCGAGGCCCTGCCGCCCCGCTCCTACCAGCGCAACCTGGAGGAGCTGGACGCCCTGCTGGGCTCCGTGGGGTCGCTCGGCTTCGGCCTGGCCACCAAGGAGGACGAGGAATCCTCCTCCGAGGATGCCGAGGACGACGACATCGAAGAGTAGCAATCGGGGGCGCGCCAAGGCGCGCCCCCTCTTCATGCGGCGCCCTGTCAGGTTCAAGAGATCGAAAGGCACGACATGTCCGATAAAACCTACCTTCCGGCCGGCGAGGTGCCGCCCGCCTCGCAGATCGGGGCCACGCTCGAGGCGCTCGCGGCCACCATCGCAGCGCGACGCGAAGCGGGGGAGGAGAGCTACACGCACCGCCTGCTCTCCGGTCCGGCCGACGAGGTGCTGAAGAAGGTCATGGAGGAGGCGGGAGAGACGGCGCTCGCCGCCAAGGACGTGGAGTCCTGGGCCTGCTCGTCGCTCGCCGCCACGCTGGCGGTCGCCGGCGCGGACGCGGACGACGCGCTTTCCGTGGAGCTGCCGCCCGAGTACGATGCGGCGGTGGACCATCTGCGCTACGAGGCGGCCGACGTGGTGTACCACCTGCTGGTGGCGCTGGAGCGCTACGGCATCGGCCTCGACGAGTTCGCCGCCGAGCTCAACACCCGCATGACCGACGCGGAGCGCCCGCAAGGCGCCGTCTGCCTCCACGAAGAACACGTGAAAAGGGGGAAGTAACATGGCACGACTTTTCGGGACCGACGGGGTTCGCGGGGTGGCGAACACGCAGCTCACGTGCGACCTCGCCTTCAAGCTCGGCCAGGCGGCCGTGGCGTTCCAGGGCAAGACCATCCTCATCGGCAAGGACACGCGCCTTTCGGGCGACATGCTGGAATCGGCCGTGGCGGCCGGCATCATGTCGATGGGCGGCACGGCGCTGCTGGCCGGCATCATCCCGACGCCCGCCATCGCGCTGCTCGTGCGCGAGCTGCACTGCGACGGCGGCATCGTCATCTCGGCCTCGCACAACCCGCCCGAGTACAACGGCATCAAGCTGTTCGACGCCCAGGGCTTCAAGCTGCCGGATGCGGTGGAGGACGAGATCGAGTCGTTCGTGGCGAAGGGCGGTGCCGCGGCCGAGGAGCTGCCGGCCGGCGACGCCGTGGGCGTGGCCCTGCCGGTGGACGACGCCTGCGAGCTCTACATCGCGCACGCCGTGGCGACCGTGGCCGACGAGGGCATCGACCTTGCGGGCCTCAAGGTGGTGCTCGACGTGGGCCACGGCGCCTCGTGCATGACGAGCGCCGAGGCGCTGCGCCGCCTGGGCGCGCACGTCACGGTCGTTAACGAGGACTTCGACGGCACCGACATCAACGTGCAGTGCGGCTCCACCCATCTGGGCCCCGTGCGCGACCTCGTGGCCGAGATCGGCGCGGACGTGGGTATCGCCCACGACGGCGACGCGGACCGCGTCATGCTGGTGGACGCCAACGGCAACGAGATAGACGGCGACGTGGTTGAGGCCGTGTGCGCCATCGACCTCAAGGAGCGCGGGCTCCTGGCCGGCAACACCGCCGTGTCCACCGTCATGTGCAACCTGGGCCTCGCGCATGCGATGCGCGACGCGGGCATCGAGCTCGTCCAGACGAAGGTGGGCGACCGCTACGTGCTGGAGGCCATGCGCGAGGGCGGCTTCGTCCTGGGCGGCGAGCAGAGCGGCCATATGATCTTTCTCGAGCACAATTCCACGGGCGACGGCCTGGTCACGGCGCTGCAGTTCCTCGCGGCCTGCAAACGCGCCGGCAAATCCATCGCCGACGCAGCCGCCGTGATGACGCGCTTCCCGCAAACGCTCGTGAACGTGCACGTGAACGACAAGCACGCCGTGGACAACAACGCCGCCGTGGCCGCCGCCGTGCAGGCCGCCGAGGCCGAGCTGGGCGATTCCGGCCGCGTGCTGCTGCGCCCGAGCGGTACCGAGCCCGTCGTCCGCGTCATGGTGGAGGCTGCCAGCGCCGAGGAAGCCGACCGTCACGCCCACGCCATCGCCGCCGTGGTGGAGCGCGAGGTGTAGCGCTGGACGCACGACGAGCCTCGCTGTCATCGCACTGCCCGAGGGCCCCGGAAACGGGGCCCTCGCTGCAAAAAATGGAGGGGGCTTTGGAGCGGGTCCTTCTTTGCGGGAACCCCGGTTCGGAACGCTCGCCAAACGTCGTTCCCTTCCCCAGATACTTGTGATAAGCTATTATAGGATTAGGTCTAGTAGTATACGGTATCCTATGAGGGATGCAGGGTGCAACTTGCGAGGCGCGGTCGCCTCCACGGTGCCAATCGATGAGGAGGATGCACTATGAACTTTACGCGACGTAGTTTCTGCGCGCTCTCGGGCGTGGCGGCGGCTTCTGTGCTGGGTCTCGGCCTCGCCGGCTGCGGCGGCCAGGCACCCCAGGCCGAGACGAAGGCCGAGGGGCCGGCCGACGAGGCGTCCCAGGACTACCTGACCCAGGGCAAGGGCGAGCACCTCGTGTGCGGCGTTACGGGCAAGCTCATCAAGATCGCCCCCGCCATCGTGGCCGACAAGCTGGGCTACTTCGAAGAAGAGGGCTGCGACGTGGAGTTCCAGCAGATCGCGCTCAACGACGCCATGACCGCGCTCACGAGCAACCAGCTTGACATGGACCTGTTCGGCGTCGTGCCCGCCTGCACCTATGTGTCGCAGGGCGCGAAGGCCTACATCTTCGGCGGCACCATCCTCAACGGCTCGGAGATCTGCGCGCTCGACTCGTTCGACCGCGAGCTCAAGACGGCCGCGGACTACAAGGGGCTGCGCATCGGCGTGAACCGCCCCGAGACCGGCCAGATGGTGTTCAAGGAGTGGCTGCAGGACGAGGGCCTGGATATCAACGGCGGCGACGTGACGTTCACGTACTTCGACAACGACCAAGGCGGCTTCGAGGCGGTGAAGAAGGGCGAGTTCGACCTGTACATCACGAACAACGCCCAGGGCTTCGTGCAGCGCGGCAACGGCATAAAGGTGGTCGCCACCGTCAAGCAGTACGCGGGCGATTACCCGTGCTGCCGCCAGAACTGCTCCGAGCAGGCGCTTCACGAGAAGTACCTGTCGCTCGTGGACTTCGAGACGGCCCTGCTGCGCGGCTACAAGACCTACAAGCAGGAGCCCGACACGGTCATCCCGCTGCTCGTGGACTACTCCGGCCAGGAGGAGGCCTACGTGCGCGCCGCCATGTACGGCACGGACGACTACGACAACGTCATGGACCCGTCGCCCGATCCCAACAGGAACGCCGTCCTCAAGTTCTACGACACGCTGAAGAACATCGGCGAGATCGACAAGGCCACGGCGTACTCCATGGACGACTACGTGGTGACGTCGATCTGCCGCACGGCGCTCGATACGCTGCTCGAGCGGGAGCCCGACGAGCAGCTGTGGAAGAACCTCGACCAGGCGTACGCGAAGAACAACGAATAGCGGGCCTGCGGGCTATCGGGTACCATGGATGCGGGCGCTCCGGCGCCCGCATCCGGCGTTCGGAAACGGAGAAGGGGAGGGCGCGTGGGGAAGATCGACATCGAGGATGTCTCGTTCGCCTACGAGGACGTGGCGGCAGGCGGCAGGCCGACGGCCGCCGCCGCGGACGACCGCGCGCTGCGCGACGTGGCGCTCGAGGTGCCCGACGGGCAGTTCCTCTGCGTCATCGGCCACTCGGGCAGCGGCAAGACCACGCTCCTGCGGCTTGTCGCCGGCCTTAGCCGCCCGAGCGCGGGAACCGTCCGCATCGACGGCGCGCCGGTGGAGGGGCCGGGCCTCGACCGCGCCGTCGTGTTCCAGAACTACGCGCTGTTCCCCTGGATGAGCGCCCTGCGCAACGTGGAGTTCGGCGTGGAACAGGCCAACAAGGAGCTGCACCGCGGGCTGACGAAAGCCCAGGTATCCGCCGTGGCGCGCGACTACCTGGACCGCGTGGGCATGGGCGCGGCGGCCGGCAAGTACCCCTACCAGCTCTCCGGCGGCATGCGCCAGCGCGTTGCCATCGCGCGGGCGCTGGCCATGGATGCCGATATCCTGCTGTTCGACGAGCCGTTCGGTGCGCTCGACGTCAAGACGCGCTGCTCGCTGCAGAAGCTCGTCGACGCCCTGTGGCGCTCGGGCGAGCGGCGCAAGACCGTCGTGTTCGTGACGCACGACATCAACGAGGCCATCCTGCTGGCCGACCGCGTGGTGTTCATGCGACGGGGCGAGATCGTCGCGGACCGCGCCGTGGACGTGCCGCGGCCGCGCTCGTCGGCCATCTTCGCGCACGACGCCTGCGCCCGGGCCCTCAAGGACGAGCTGACCGACCTGTTCTACCTGGACGGCGAGGAGGACGAGGAAGGCGGCGCGTTCGGGGAGGCGGGCGCCGGCGTGCCCGGCGCGCTGCCGGGAAAGGCGGTGCTGCCATGAGGCGCCTGTTCGGGAAGGAGTTCGCGTTCGCCCATGTGCTGCTGGCGTCCCTCGTGCTCGTGGTGACGTGCATGCCGAACCAGCGCATGGTCACGGTGTCGTACTACCCGCTGCTCGCCGGCCTCGCCGTCATCGAGGTGCTCTACCTGCTGCGCCTGGCCGCGCTGCGCCGTCGCGGCGCGTTCTCCACGGGTCCCACCGACATCGTGGTGCTCGTATGGGCGCTGTTCATCGCGTGGGACGTGTGCGCCACGAAGCTCGACATCGCGCCCACCGTGATCGTGCCCGCGCCCGAGGCCGTGTTCAACGTGTTCTTCGCCCAGGCCGACGTCATCGGCGCCGACATCGTCTCGTCGGTCACGTTGCTGGTCATGGGGTATGTGGGAGGTCTCGCGCTCGGCGTGGTGCTGGGCATCGTCTGCGGGTGGATACCGCGGTTGCGGGCCATGTTCTTCCCGATAGCGAACGTGTTGGCGCCCATCCCGCCCACAGTGTTCGCGCCGTACCTCATCGTGCTGCTGCCCACGTTCCGCACGGCGTCGTGCTTCATCATCCTGCTGGGCGTGTTCTGGCCGCAGTTCCTCAACATGGTGGTGCGCACGTCCTCGCTCGATGCCCAGCTGCTGGACAACGCGCGCACGCTGGGGGTGCGCACTTTCACCATGATCACGCGCATTATCCTGCCCTACGTGCTCCCCGAGGTGCTCAAGGGCCTGCGCGTGTCGCTGACCACCGCGTTCCTCATGCTCACGTTCGCCGAGATGCTGGGCGCGTCGTCGGGCATCGGCTACTTCATCAGCAATGCGAACAACTACGCCAACTACACCAACGTCGTGGCGGGCATCATCGTGTGCGGCGTGGTGGTGACGGTGCTGAGCTTCGCGACGGCCTGGGTGCAGCGCCGGTTCACCACCTGGCGATAGGCAGCGGGCCGTGGCGGGCCCTGCCTGCGGCATCTTCTTAGTTGAGCGTAGGACAAGGGCCCTGCGCGTGCCGCCCGTTGAGAGCGTCCTGCAGGTTGCGCAGGGCTGAGCCCACTCGGCCGATCGGGGGCCGCCTTGTTGCAGCCCCCGGAGCCGGGTCTAGCCGGAGTAGGGCGGGTAGAACTGCGACGGGCCCTCGTGGACGGGCCAGTCGGTGTCGAAGTAGATCTCGCGCACCTGGTCGACGGACAGGCCGCGCGTCGTCTCGGTGGCGGTGTCGCGGGGCGACGTGCCGCGCTCGGCCCACATGATGTTGGCGCCGGCCTGGCCGCAGAGCTGGCTGGGCTCGTGCGTGCAGTTGCCGCGGATGCCCGGGCCGGTGGCCAGCGCGGTGGCGCCGGCGTAGGTGGCCAGGCGGCCGTAGCTGATGTTGCCATAGCGCTCGAACTCGGTTCCGGGCACGGTGTTGCGCCGCATGGCGCCGCTGAAGCCCACCTCGAAGTCGCGTGCGAGCAGGATGAGGTCGGCAATCTCCTCGGGCGTGTGCTCGGGGCCGATGGGGTCGATGCAGTTGCCCAGCACGAGCCCGGCGCTCTTCGCGGCCTCCATGGTCTTCAGGCGCGTCTCCACCTTGCAGCGCGTGAACACGCCCTCGCCCAGGCGCACCACGTGGTATACGCCGGCTATGCCGATGCGCACGAGCTCGCGCGCATAGTCCTCGTCGAAGTCGGGCACGTTCGCGATGAGCGGGACGTCGGTGGAGAGCCCGGCGCGGACCGCCTGCGCCGTCTCCAGGAACTTCTCCTCGCCGTAGTGCACCGTGGTCACGAGGTAGAGCGCGTTCGCCCCGGCGGCCTCCATGGCCTGCGCCTCGGCGATCACCTGCTCGAGCGGGATGATCTCGTGCGTGCGGAAGATCTTGTTCGATGCCGCGAACGAGCAGAACTTGCAGTCGTTCGGGCACGGCGCCGCGTCAAGGCCGATGTGCGCGTGGATCTCCGCCTCGCCCCCGCACAGCTGCGAGGTGAACGCACGGCCCGCCTGCTGGATGGCGAACGCCTCGGGCGAGAGGTTCTCCACCGACAGCAGGGCCATGATCTCCTTCTTGCCGAGCAGGCCGCCATCGAGCGCCTTGTTGATGATGCGGATGATCTCGGTGTCCATGGAAGTGCTTCCCCCTTGCGTCCGTAACGGCGCCACGCCGGCCCGGCACAGCGCCGGGTTGCCTTGTTGGCCGCCAATGATAGATTACGTCCATTATACCCTTTCGAAGCATCGGAATTGCCCGAACCGGTGCGAACGTAACCAACCGGCGGAGGACCGTCAACGGATCGGCTGTCTTGATTGCGCGCGTCAGGGAGTCGTGGGATCGTTCTCGGCGCGGCACGGGACGCGGCCGCGACGCGTGCGCCGGTCGACCGCGGCGCGGTCGGACCGCGTTCCTGCCGCATCAGGAACTCATCTGAGCGGAAAGGCATCCCCCTATGGAAGAGGAAAAGAAGGGCATCGGGCTGTTCGGCCTCATCGGCCTCGTGGTCAGCTCCTGCATCGGCTCGGGCGTGTTCGCCCTCACCGGGCAGATCGGCCAGGTGGCCGCCCCGGGCAGCGCTCTCGTGGCGTGGGGCGTCGTGGGCGTGGGCTTCCTCGCGCTGGCGCTCTCGTTCGCGAACCTGGGCGCGAAGCGGGCTGACCTGCACGGCATCTTCTCGTATGCCGAGGAGGGTTTCGGCAAGTTCTCGGGCTTCATCAGCGGCTGGGGTTACTGGCTGTCGGCGTGGCTCGGCAACGTGGCGTTCGCCACCATCCTCATGTCCACGCTCGGGTTCTTCCTGCCGTACTTCCTTCCGGGCAACAACATCGGCAGCATCGTGGTGGCCAGCGTCATCATGTGGGGCATCACGTTCCTCGTCATCCGCGGTGTTGAGAGCGCGGCGTTCCTCAACGCCATCGTCATGATCGCGAAGGTCGTGCCCATCGTGGTGTTCATCCTGTTCAGCATCGTGCTGTTCAACGCCGGCGTGTTCACGGCCGACTTCTGGGGGCAGATGGCCGGCAACGCCGCCGCCATGGCGGGCGAGGGCGTGGACCTGGGCGGCGTGGGCGACCAGATAGTGAACTGCCTGATCATCATGATGTGGTCGTTCATCGGCATCGAGGGCGCCATGGTGGTGTCGGCCCGTGCGCGCAAGAAGAGCGAGGCCGGCAAGGCCACGGTCATCGGCTTGGTGGTGCTGCTTTTGGTGTACGTGGGCGCGTCGGTGCTGCCGTTCGGGTATATGCCCTACGCCGAGATCGGGGCGCTGGACAAGCCGGCCATGCTGTATGTGTTCGAGAGCATGGCGCCGGGCTGGGGCGGAGCGTTCATCAGCGTGGCGCTCATCATCGCCGTGCTGGGGTCGTGGCTGTCGTTCACCATCCTGCCGTCCGAGACCACGTCGCTCATGGCTAAGCACGAGCTGCTGCCGCCCGTGTTCAACCGGCTGAACAAGAAGGGCTCGCCGCAGATCTCGCTCATCGTGGTGGGCGCGTGCACGCAGGCGTTCATGATCACGCTCCTGTTCACCGAGGACGCGTACAACTTCGCGTTCTCCATGTGCACGGTGGCCATCGTCATCACGTGGGCGTTCGCGGCGGCCTACCAGGTGAAGTTCTCGGCGCAGCACCATGAGTGGGGCCAGTGCGCCATCGGTATCGTGGCCGTTGCGTTCCAGGTGGTGGGCGTGCTGTTCAACGGCTGGTCGTTCCTGCTGCTCACGTGCGTGGGCTACATCCCTGGCTTCTTCTTCTACTGGCGGGCGCGCAAGGAGGCCGGCGCGAAGGCCCTCACCATGGGCGAGAAGGTTGGCATGGGCGCCATCTCCGCGCTCGGCGTGCTGTCGCTTGTGCTGTTGGCAATGGGCGTCATCAGCTTCTAGGTTCCAGCGACCTGCCTGCCGCCGGAACTGCTCGATTCTGCGACGCTGCCTCGCCCCGATCTTCGCGCGATCCCGGAGACTCGCGTACCCGTTGTACGCTTCGCCTCCGCGATTCCCCGAATCTCGGGTACGAGGCAGCCTCTCGCTGACTTGCTACGCCAACCTGTGAGCGAAAGGACAGAGGACATGGACATCGCACCGTTCGGGGTGGAGGACTGGCTCAACGTGCACGAGAAGAGCGCGACGCACGACATCGCGCAATCGACCATCGCGTCGATGACGCTCGACGAGCTCGTGGCGCTGGGAGCGGCGCCCGGCATCGTAGCCGACGGGGCCGAGGCGGCCTTCCCGCAGGACGCCCGGGAGGGCGCCGCCCAGATGGACTTCTTCGCACGCCTGGGCGCCGAGAAGATGAACTACGGCTGGATCGAGGGCTCGCCCGCGTTCAAGCGGGCGGCGGCCGCGCTCTACGAGCGCGTGGAGCCCGAGGCCGTGCTGCAGACGAACGGCGCGACGGGCGCGAACCTGCTGGCCGCGCTCGCGCTCGTTTCGCGCGGCGACCACGTGGTCGCCGAGTACCCCAGCTATCAGCAGCTCTACGACATACCGCGGGCGCTCGGCGCCGAGGTTGACCTATGGCGCATCCACGAGGACCGCGGCTGGTACCCCGACCTGGACGAGCTCGAGCGCCTCGTGCGCCCCGACACGAAACTCATCTGCCTGAACAACGCGAACAACCCCACGGGCACGTTCCTCGACCGCGCGTTCATGGAGCAGGTGGCCGACATCGCGCGCAGCGTGGGCGCCTACGTGCTCGTGGACGAGGTGTACCTGCCCCTCGTGGGCACGGAGGACTTCGCCTCCATCGCGGATATCTACGAGCGCGGCGTGGCCACGAACAGCCTGTCGAAGACGTACTCGGTGCCCGGTGCCCGCATCGGCTGGACGGCGTCGAGCCCGGAGATCGCCGAGATGCTGCGGCCGTACCGCGACTACACCATGATCTGCTGCGGTGTGGTGAACGACGCGCTTGCCGTGCACGTGCTGGAGAACCGCGATGCCGTGCTGGCCCGCAACCGCCCCCTGGTGATGGGCAACCTGGCCATCGCGCAGGCCTGGATCGACGACGAGCCGCGCGTGTCATGGGTGGCGCCGCAAGGCGTGTCCACGTCGTGCATCAAGCTGGACATCCCCGAGGACGATGAGACGTTCTGCCTGCAGCTGCTCAAGGACGAGGGCGTGCTGCTCGTGCCGGGGAGTCGCTTCGACCTGCCGGGCCACGCGCGCCTCGGCTACTGCGCCCCCGAGCCGGTGCTGCGGGCGGGCCTGGCCGGCCTCGGCCGCGCCCTGCGCCGCTTCGACTGAGCGGGCGGCGCGCCTGCAAAAGAACGGGGGCCGATCCGCAGGACCGGCCCCCGTTCTCGCCCCTATCGCACGAACTTGCTCAGGATGCGCACGAGCAGGCTGGGCTTGTGCGGGCGCGCCGGGCGTGCCGGACGCGCCATGGCCTTGGACGTGGGGGCTGCCGGAGCCGCCTTCGGCGCCCGGGTCGGCTGCGACTTCGGCAGAGCCTCCGGGACGGCCGTTTCCTCGGCGAGCACCTCCTCCGCAGCGCTCTCTGCCGCCGCCTCGGCCGCGGCCAGGGCGCGCGCCACCGACTGGGCGGTCGCGGCGGCGCCGTCGGCTTCGCCCTGCGCCGCGCGCTCCTCGGCCACGCGCCCGACCGCGGCTTCCACGGCGGCCTGGGCAGCGGCCAGCACGGCCTCCTGCGCCCCGTTCTCCCCTCGCCCGCGGTTGGCCGTGCGCGCGGCCGCCTCCTCGGCCGCCGACAGGCGGTGCTCCTGCGCCTGCTTGATGAAGAACTCCTGCGAGTCGAACAGCACGGTGCCGCCCTCGCCGTCCTTGCGCGCGAACGCGCCGAGCGGCGTATAGCTCTTGTCGGGCAGCAGCTCGCGCAGCTTCGCCGTGTCTTCCAGGCTCACGTCAAGGTAGCCCAGTATCTGCTCGCGCAGCTCGTCGTTCAGCACGGGCCAGGCTATCTCGATGCGCTTGTCCATGTTGCGCGTCATGAGGTCGGCGCTCGACAGGTACAGCTTCATCGTCTCGCGCGGCCCGAACCCGTAGATGCGGCTGTGCTCCAAAAGCCGGCCCACGATGGACACCACGCGCACGTTCTCGGTGAGCCCCTCGAGCCCCGGCACGATGCAGGAGATCCCGCGCACGAACAGCGTCACGGGCACGCCCGCCTGCGACGCCTCCACCAGCTTCTCGATCACGTCCTTGTCGGTGATGGAGTTCGTCTTGAAGAACAGCCCGCTCGGCTCCCCGGCCTGAGCGTGCGCGATCTGCGTGTCGATGCCCGCGAGGATCATGGGTTTGATCTGCAGCGGCGCCACCCACATGATGTCGTAGTTGTCCGAGGTGTTCTCCAGTCCCATGTTGCGGAAGAACTCCACGGCGTCGCGCCCGAACGTGGCATCGCAGGTGATGAACGACAGGTCGGTGTAGAGCTTGGCGGTCTTCTCGTTGTAGTTGCCGGTGCCCAGCTGCGTGATGTGCTGCAGGCCGTGCTCGGTCTGGCGCGTGATGCAGCAGATCTTCGAGTGCACCTTGAAGTCGCGGAAACCGTAGATCACCTTGCAGCCCGCCTGCTCGAAGCGCTGCGACCACTCGATGTTGTTGCTCTCGTCGAAGCGGGCGCGCAATTCGAACAGCGCGGTGACCTCCTTGCCCATCTCGGCGGCGGCGATGAGCGCTTCGGCGAGGTGCGACTGGCTGGCCAGGCGGTACAGCGTGATCTTGATGGAGATGACCGCCGGGTCGTTCGCCGCCTCGCGCAGAAGCTGCACGAACGGGTCCATGCTCTCGTAGGGGTAGGAGAGCAGCGTCTCGCGTTCCGTCACCTGCTCGATGAGGGAGCGGTTGCGGTCGAGGCTCGCCGGCCACTGCGGCGAGAACGGCGGGTTCGTGAGCGCCGCGCGCTCCTTCGCCGGCAGCCGCGACGCCAGCCCGAACGTGTAGCCCAAATCGAGCGGCACCGAGGTGGAGAACACCTGGTGGGGCTTCAGGTTAAGGCGCGCCAGCAGCAGCTTCTCCAGCGTGGCCGACAGCGGGCGCTCGCTTTCCAGCCGCACGGGGGCCAGGCGGGAGCGCTTCTTCAGGATGCGCTTCATGTGCTCGCGGTAGTCCTCGTCGGCCTCGTCGGAGCCCTCGGTGGCGTCGAGGTCGGCGTTGCGGGTGACGCAGATGACGTTCGTGTGCTTCACGGTGTACATGGAGAATATCTCGGCCGCCACCATCTCTATGGCGTGCTCCAGCAGGACGAAGGCCAGCTCCTTGCCCTTGCCCGGCAGCGCGATGACGCGCTCGCACTGGCGCGGCATCGGCACGAGGCCCAGCGTCACGCCCTCGGCGCCCAGGTTCTTCGCCTTCTTGGCCTCCTTGACGGCGGCCTTGTCCGTCTTCCCGTCCTTGTCGGCCTTTGCCTTAGCGGCCTCCTTCTTGCGCTGCCGCTCCGCCTCGTCGTTCAGGCGCACCACCACGTACAGGGCGCCGTTCTCCAGGTGGGGGAAGGGGTGGCGCGCGTTGATGATCTGCGGCGACAGGAACGGCATGACGTTGTCGTGCACGTAGGCGGAAAGCCATGCGCGCTGCCCGTCGTCCAGCTCGTCGGGGCGCAGGTGCTGCACGCCGTGTTCGCCCAGCAGGCGACGCACCTCCTCGAACGTGCGCTCCTGGATGGGGTACAGCTCGTGGCAGCGCGCGTAGATGGCATCGAGCTGCTCGGCGGGCGTCATGCCCGACTTCGAGTCCACGATGTGCTTCTTCACGAGCGACAGGTCGGTCAGGCTGCCCACGCGCACCATGAAGAACTCCTGCAGGTTGCTCCAGAAGATGGAGACGAAGTTCAGGCGTTCGAGCAGCGGCACCGTCTCGTCGGCGCCCTGGTCCAGCACGCGCTCGTTGAACGTGAGCCACGACAGCTCGCGGTTCTGCATATAAGGGGCCGCGCCCGCCCCGGGGTCGGCGGCCTGCGCTGCTTCCTCGCCCCGCACCGGGGCGGAGACCTGCGTTGCGGTGGCATCGGCCAGGGCGGCATCGTCGGCCTGCGCTGCGATTTCGTCCCGCGATGAGGCGGCAGCCTGCTTCGCTTCGGCCTCGACCTGGGCGGCGGGGGCGGCTTGCGTTGCGGCGGCCGCCGGGTCCGCGGTTTCCTCGGGGTTCGGCATATCCTTCGGGGTGTCCATGCAAGCTCCCTTCGTCTTGAACCCGCTATCCCAGCACGCGTTCCACGAGATAACCCTCGCGCACGCCGTACTTGCAGATATCAAGCCGCCTCGCGCAAAAGGCGCTCATGAGGGTGTCCAGGATCAGGCATCCCGGCACGAGCGTGTGGATGCGCTCCGCCGACGCTTTGAGCGCCAGGTGCGCGAACGCGTCGGGGTCGGTGCGGCACAGGTTCAGTATCGCACGAATCTGGGCGGCCGTCATCGTTTTGGGGCGGACGATTTCGCGCGACATCTGCGCGCTCATCTTCGCCGCCGCGCGCACGCTGCCGCCGATGCCGTACACGACGTCCGTGCGGTACGCGTCGCGGTCGGGCAGCGCGGCCAACCGCTCGAAGAGGGCGCCCGCCACGGCGTCCATCTCCTCGGGCGTGGGCAGGATGGCGCGCACGAACGCGGCATAGGAGGAGAGCGAGCCCTGGCCCAGGCTCACGTTGTCGAAGTCGCGCCCGTCCTCTATGCGGGTGAGCTCCGTGGAGCCGCCGCCGATGTCCACCAGCGTGCCGCGCTCGATCGTGCGGTCGCAGGTAGCGCCTACGAAGCCAAGGTGCGCCTCGTCGGCCGCCGACAGCAGGTCGATGGCCAGCCCGCCCTCGCGCTCGATGGCGGCCACGGCCTCGGCGCTGTTCGCGGCATTGCGCAGCACGGCGGTGGCGAACACGTCGATGCGCTTGCAGTCGAAGTACCGCGCGCGCTTCGCATGCCCCTTGAGGACGCTTGCCGCGCGGCGCACCCCATCATCCGTGAACGTGCCGTCGTCGGCTACGAAGGCGGACAGCCCTGCCATGACCTTGTCGTTGATGAGGCTCTTGAAGTCCTTGCTGGAATAGGTTTTCCGGCGGTCGTCCTTCACCTCGTACACCACGAGGCGGATGGTGTTCGACCCCAGGTCGATTACGGCATAGTTGGGCATGGCGGGTTCTCTTGTCTGTCGGGCGGCGCCTATCCACGCCGGGATGCGCCGCGCTCTCCGGTCAACGAATCCATTCTAGGGAATCGGCGCGCCTCCGCAAGCGCGCGGCGCGAACCGGGGCCAAAGTTTTACGTGCCGTTGATGTGGGCGGGGAGGCGGGCTTTTGCCGATGAGGGTAAGGACTCCTTTTTTATCGGCCGGCCGAGCGCGCACCGGGGGGGGGGTCGCCAACGCACGCGGTCGGCCTCGGAGGCTTTGCGCGCCGGATCGACACTCTTGACTCGCGCGTTCCCGGCCGACTGATAAGGGGGACCCTTCCTTCCCCTGGCGCTCTCTCCAAACCGTGCGCGCTTCCTTCGTTATGGGGGCTTGACGCGAAAACCGGCTCCCTATGACAAAAAAGAGCCGGTTTGGCAATTCCTACTGTGTCTATATGGTTATGAGGAATGCAAGTGACCTGGTAAAACATTCTTTCGACTTGGCTCGCTGCTGGCATGTTCGCCTTTGCGGCGCCTTGCCGGTTGCCAAACCGGCTCGTTTTTGACAGTTGAGGGCGTTTTCGGCGTCACTTGCCCCTGTGCGAACCCGAGCACCTTGCCGCGCTGCCTCGCGGCCCATGCTAAGATGGGATCGAAGGTGGCAAGAAAGGAGGGGGCGGCAGCGTGATGGAACCGGCGGAGTTCTCCTTGTTCGCGGGTGTGGAACCCGGCGAGGTGCCAAGGCTCCTCGCGCGTTTCGATGCGCACGAGGAATCGTTCGAGAAGGGGGAGCTGCTGTTCCGCGAGGGCGACGTGCCACACGAGGTGGGGCTCGTGCTGTCGGGCGCGCTCCATGTGATGCAGGACGATTTCTGGGGCAACGCCAGCATCGTGTCCGAGGTGGGGGAGGGCGACCTGTTCGGTGCGTCGAGCGCCTGCGATCCGGTGCCCACGCTCGACACGCACGGCCTGGCGCTGGTTCCCACGCGCGCGCTGTACCTGGATACGGGCCGGATACTGAACCCGCCGCCCGGTGCGCCCGCCTGCCACGTGCGCGCGCTCGCCAACTTCGCGCGCATGCTCGCCGGCAAGTACGCCGTGCTCAACCGCAAGATCACGCACACGGCGAAGCGCACGACGCGCGGCAAGGTGCTGTCGTACCTTTCCGAGCAGGCCGCCCTCGCCGGAAGCGACCTCTTCGCCATCCCGTTCAACCGCCAGCAGCTGGCCGACTACCTGGAGGTCGACCGCGCGGCGCTGTCGAAGGTGCTCGCGCGCATGCGCGACGAGGGCGTGATCGACTTCGACCGCTCGACGTTCCGTCTGCTGAGGCCGTAAAGGTCCCGTCAGGCAGCTTGCCTTCGAAAACTCGCGGTGGTTCTCTCGATCGTTGCATTTGACACATACGGTGCCGTTGTTGCGCCGTACGATGCTCTTCGTCGATAAAACGAGCGAAGGAGTTACCTCACGTGAGCATTTTCGAGATCATCATGCTTATCTGCTTCGGGGCCGCCTGGCCCTTTTCCATCTACCGGTCGGCGAAGGCGCGCTCTACGAAAGGCAAGAGCCTGCTGTTCATGCTGGTGGTTGCCACCGGCTACGTGGCGGGCATCGCCAACAAGCTCGTGTACAACTTCGACGGCGTGGTGTACCTCTACGTGTTCGACCTGGTGCTCGTGTCGACGGACATCGCCCTGTTCGCACGAAACCGCCGCCTGGAGCGCCGCGGCGAGGGCGCCGCTGCGCGGGTCGTCGAGGCTGCCTGACCGTCCTCCCGCGGTGCCCGACCGCCCATGCGCAGGCTCGCGCGCCTCGGGCGCCCGGAACCCCGTTTCCCCTTCCTGTTCAAGCTGCCGGACCCGTCCGCGGCCTGTGCTATGATGGGCGCACCGTTTCGGGAAAGGATGCCCTATGCTCGAGTCAGTCGACCTCTCACGTCCCCCGCTGCCCAAAGAGGAGTACAAGCCGCGTCGCGACGCGCTCATGGAGGAGCTCGTGGTGCTGCAGCAGGAAGCGGTGAAGAAGGGCGTGGGGCTGGTGGTGCTGTTCGAGGGCTGGAACGGCGCCGGCAAGGGCAGCCGCATCTCCGACCTCATGTACAACCTGGACGCGCGCGCCACGAGCGTCTACGTCACCGAGGACCTGGACGTGGAGGCCGCCCGCGCCTTCGCGGGGGCCGACCAGGGGGTGACGGGCTTCTTCCCGGTCATGCAGGAGTTCTGGCGCGCGCTCGGCCCGCGCGGCGCCATGACGTTCTACGACCGCGGCTGGTACACGGCCGCCACGCAGCACCTGCTGTACACGGAGTTCGGCGCGCTCTCGCTGGGCGGGTCGGACGGCGGCGCCGGCAAGGACGGGAAGAAGGCCGGCAAGAAGGCTGTCGCCGCCGTGGAGCGGGCGCGCGACGAGCGGCACATCGACCTCTTGCACCGCTACCTCACCTCCGCTGCCGACTTCGAGCAGCAGCTCGTGGACGACGGCTACGTGGTGGTGAAGTTCTTCGTGCACGTGGGCCAGGACGCGCAGAAGAAGCGTCTCGAGCGCCTGCACGACGACCCGGCCACGCGCTGGCGCGTGAGCAAGGAGAAGCTGGCCAGCGTGCGCAACTACGCGCAGGCGTATCGACTCTACGACCATCTGCTGGAGGGGAGCAACTTCTCGTACGCGCCGTGGCACCTGGTGAACGGCGAGGACAAGCGCGCGGCGAACCTCGCCATAGCCGAGACGCTCGTGGAGGCCGTGAAGGGCGCGCTCGCCGCCCAGCCCGATCCTGCCGTGGCCGAGGCGGCCGCGAAGGCGCAGGCGAACTCGGCCGGCCTTTTGGGCGAGGCGCCGGCTGGCGAGCGCACGTTAGAGCAGGAGCAGGCCGTGCGCGCCGCCGCCGAGCAGGAGGCTGCCGAGGCCTCGGCACGCGCCCCCCGCGTCTCGCGCTTCGTCATCGTGGACGACTATCCCGCCCTCGATGCGGTGGACCACTCACTGGTGCTGGCGCCCGACGACTACAAACGCCAGATCAAAACCGAGCAGGAGCGTTTGAACAAGCTGGAGATGGAGATGTACCAGAAGCGCATCCCCCTCATGGTCATGTACGAGGGCTGGGACGCGGCGGGCAAGGGCGGCAACATCAAGCGCGTGGCCCAGGCGCTCGACGCCCGCGCCTACACCGTGTTCCCGAGCCCGGCACCCACGAAGCCGGAGCTTTTGCATCCGCACCTGTGGCGCTACTGGACGCGCCTGCCCAAGGCCGGCCACGTGGGCATCTACGACCGCAGCTGGTACGGCCGCGTGCTCGTGGAGCGCGTCGAGGGGTTCGCCACGCCTTCCGAGTGGGGCCGTGCCTACGACGAGATCAACGAGTTCGAGCGCGAGCTGGTGCGCTGGGGCGCCATCCTGCTGAAGTTCTGGGTCGATGTGAGCCCGGAGGAGCAGCTGCGCCGCTTCCGCGACCGCGAGCAGGATCCGGCGAAGCAGTGGAAGATCACCGACGAGGACTGGCGCAACCGCGACAAGTACCCCCAGTACAAAGCGGCTATCGAGGACATGTTCCGCCTGACGTCCACGCCTTTCGCGCCCTGGATGGTGCTGGAGAGCGACGACAAGCGCCATGCTCGCGTCAAGGCCCTCAAAATAATCAACGATGCGCTCGAAGCGCGCTTGCGCGAAAAGTGAGATAGCGCTACCATGAGCAGATAATCGGAATCGAACCGCGTGCTTCGGCGCGCTTGGACAAAGGGGTAGCCACCATGGTGGAACTTTTCGGAATGCAGATTCCCATGTGGGCGATTTGGGTAATCGTGGCCATCATCGTTCTTATCATCGTCGTCTTCATCGCCAAGGGCTTCATCGACGAGATGAAGAAGAAGTAGATCTGCTGGAACTGCCGCTTCGTGAAATATGAGCGTTTTCGAGGCATCGCGCCCCCATTCCGGGGGCGTTTGCTTATTATGGTAACGGTCTGGAAACGGCGGGTGAGGATCCGCGCGTAGCCCGGCATTCGTCCATCCGAAAGGGAGCTATGGCCGAGTATCGACAATACCCCGACCCGACGCCGCGCGGTCGCCACGCGCAGCGCGGCTCCGCGCAGCCTGATGAGCGGGCCCCCCGGCACGCCGCCCGCCAGCAGCAACCGCAGCAGCCTTCGCAACCTCAACCGCAACTGCAGCAGCCGCGGCGCCAGGCCCGGACCGAAGCACGCCAGGCGGGGCAGGCGCAGCAACGCGTTCCCCAGCAGCGCCAGGCGGGCTCCCCGCAGGCAACTCGCCTGCAGGCGGCCCAGCGTCCGGCGGCGCGGCAGCACGCCGCGCAGCAACGGCAGGCGGCCCCCCAAGGACGCCTGCAACAGCAAGGTCGGCAGGGCCATAACCCGCCCCAGCAGGGAACCCGCTCGCAGGGCTTCCGTCCTGTCCAGGCGGGGCATGCGGCTCCGGCCGCGTACTGCGCGGATGCCGCCGACGGCGGTCGTGGCGGCAAGGGCAAGGGCCGCGGCGGCGCGAGGAAGGGCGGCCCCTGGCGCATCGTGTTCTGGGTCGCGCTCGTGGTGTTCGTGGTCGCGCTTGCGGCTCTCGGCGCCATCGGTTACAGCTACTGGCAGGGGCAGAACGCCTACGACTCCGTGGCGGAAGAAGTGTTCATGGCGCCGGAGGACATCGAGGGCACGGCGCTTTCCGACCTCACGGTGGACTGGGACCGTCTCCTGGCCATCAACCCCGATACCGTGGGATGGGTCTACATCCCCGGCACCGCGGTGAACTACCCCATCGTTCACACGACCGACGACGAGAAGTACCTCGCCACCGACTTCAACGGCCAGCAAACATGGGGCGCCACGTACGGCTCCATCTTCCTGTCGGCGGCGAACGCGGCCGACTTCTCCGACGCGAACAACATCGTGTACGGGCACCATCTGAACAACGGCTCCATGTTCGCCGCCATCGCGGATTTCGAGAATCCGGACCAGTTCAACGCCCACCGCACGGCCTATATCCTCACCCCGCAGGGCAACTTCAAACTGCGGTCGCTCTCGCTCGTCCATGTGGCGGCCGACGATCCGCTGGCCCAGACGGCGTTCGCGACCGGCGAGGAGCTGGCCTCCTACATCCAGGACAAGGTCGACCGCTCGGTCGTGGCGGTTTCCGACGCGCCGGCAGCGGCGGACATCGCGCACCTGTTCGCGTTCGCCACCTGCGATAATCTCCCGAGCGACGGGCGCTACGTGCTGTTCTCGTACCTCGAGGAGAGCACGGTGGCAAACGTCGCGGCCGTAGGCGGCGCCGATGCCGCCGTCGACCCGGAGGCCGCTGCCGCCGTGGGCGGCGCGTCGAAGGAGGTCGCCGCGTGAGCACGTCCGTGCTTCCCGGGGAACGTCCTGACCGTCTGGAGGAGGAGTGCGCCGTGTTCGGCGTGTTCGCCCCCGGCGAGGATGTGGCCCGCATGGTCTGCTTCGGGCTGCAGGCGTTGCAGCACCGCGGCCAGGAGAGCGCCGGCATTGCCGTGGGCGACGGCGAGACCGTGGTGGCGGCGAAGGATCTGGGCCTGGTGACGCAGGTGTTCGACGAGGCTACCCTCGCGGCGCTCGAGGGCTTCGTGGCCGTGGGGCATGCCCGTTACTCCACGAGCGGCGGTGCCGCGTCGTGGGAGGCTGCCCAGCCGCACATCTCGGCCATCGACGACGTGCTCATCGCGCTGGCGCACAACGGCACGCTCGTGAACACGAGCCGCCTGCGCGCCCGCCTCGTGGACGAGGGCGTGCAGTTCCGCTCGAACACCGACAGCGAGGTGGCCGCGAAGGCCATCGGCCAGGTGACGCAGGCCACGCACCATCTTCGCAGCGGCATCCGCCGCGCCATGGAGGACCTGTCGGGCGCCTACGCCATGGTGCTGGCCAGCCCCGACTCGCTCTACGCGTTCCGCGACCCGAACGGCATCCGCCCGCTGTGCATCGGCGAGCTGCCGGGCGGACGCGGCTGGGTGGTGTCCAGCGAGACGTGCGGGCTGGACATCGTGGGCGCGCGCTACGTGCGCGACGTCGCCCCGGGCGAGATCGTGCGTTTCAACGATGACGGCATGCACGCCGAGCAGGGCGTTCCCGCAGGCAGGCAGGCCGCGTGCATCTTCGAGTACGTGTACTTCGCCCGCCCCGACAGCGTGATCGACGGGCAGAGCGTGTACCAGGCCCGCCGCAGCATGGGGCGCATCCTGGCGCAGGAGGCGCCCGTGGAGGCCGACCTCGTGCTGGGCGTGCCCGACTCGGGCGTGCCGCCGGCGCTCGGGTTCGCGGCCGAGAGCGGCATCCCGTATGCCGACGGCATCGTGAAGAACCGCTACGTGGGCCGCACGTTCATCGAGCCCACCCAGGCCATGCGGCAGCTGGGCATTCGCCTGAAGCTGAACCCGCTGCGCTCGGTGATCGAGGGGCAGCGCCTCGTGGTCATCGACGACAGCATCGTGCGCGGCAACACTTCCAAGAAGCTCGTGCAGATGCTGCGCGACGCGGGCGCGGCTGAGGTGCACCTGCGCATCGTGAGCCCGGAGGTCAGGTGGCCGTGCTTCTACGGCATCGACACCGACACGCGCGACCAGCTTATCGCGGCGAACATGACGCTTGACGAGATGAACGCGTGGATCGGCTCGGACTCGCTGGCGTTCATCTCGCTCGCGGGCCTGCGCGCCGCCGTGCCCGATGCGCGGTGCCAGGGCTTCTGCGATGCCTGCTTCACGGGCGATTACCCGGTGGAGATTCCCTCCTCCGTGGCGAAGAAGAGCTTCATGACGAAGAAGGATTTCGAGGACATTTACGCCGAAGGCGACCAGTAGGGGACCACGATCAAGCAAGGAGCGTTACCATGACCGAGAGAATAACCGTGAGCGCCGCCGGATCCGACGACGCCCCCGCGATGCCCAGCTGGATGGACGAGGAGGCCACGACCTACGCGCAGGCGGGCGTGGACACGGCCGAGGGCGCGCGTGCCGTGGACGCCATCAAGGGCGTTGTGCACGACACGTACCGGCCCGAGGTGGTGGGCGACATCGGCGGTTTCGGCGGGCTGTTCTCCATCGCGGCGGCCAAGGACATGGACGACCCGCTGCTGGTGAGCGGAACCGACGGCGTGGGCACGAAGCTCAAGGTGGCCCAGCTGGCCGGCAAGCATGACACGGTGGGCATCGACCTCGTGGCCATGTGCGCGAACGACATACTGGCCACGGGCGCCGAGCCGCTGTTCTTCCTCGATTATGTGGCCATCGGCAAGCTCAAGGCCGAGAATGTGGCCGAGATCGTGGCGGGCATCGGCGAGGGCTGCAAGCAGGCCGGCTGCGCGCTCATCGGCGGCGAGATGGCCGAGCACCCCGGCGTCATGGATCCGGACGACTACGACCTGTCCGGTTTCTGCGTGGGCGTGGTCGACCGCGCGAAGATGCTCGATCCGGCGGCTGTTCGCGAGGGCGACGTGCTGATAGGCCTCGCGTCGAGCGGCCTGCACTCCAACGGCTACTCGCTGGCCCGCAAGGTATGCGTAGAGGGCAAGACCCACTACGAGCTGCGCATCGAGCGCGAGGAGCTGGACGGCGCGAGCCTGCAGGATGCCCTGCTCACGCCCACGCGCATCTACGTGAAGCCCGTGCGTGCCGTGTTGGACGCATGCCCCGGCGCCGTGCGTGCGCTCGCGCACATCACGGGCGGCGGCATCTCCGAGAACCTGGACCGCGCGCTGTCGAAGAGCGTGGACGCCGAGGTGGACCTGGGTACCTGGCCCGTGCCGCCCATCGCGAGGTTCGTATGCGGCGCCGCGCACCTCGACGAGGCGGAGGCGCTGAAGACGTTCAACATGGGCCTGGGCATGGTCTTGATCGTCGATCCCGAGCGCGCCGGCGAGGTGGAGGCCGCCCTGGCCGAGGCTGGCGAGGCCACGTACCGCGTGGGCCGCATCGTGGCCGGCGAAGGCGAGGTCCGCTACGCGAACGACGGCGAGCTCTACGGGTACGACGCCGGCGCGGAGGCGTAGGGTCATGGCCGAACCGCTTAAAATCGGGGTGCTGCTCTCCGGGAGCGGCACGAACCTGCAGGCCATCATCGACGCGGCGGGCGAGGGGCTGCCGGTGGAGATCGTGCGGGTGGTGTCGTCGCGACCGGACGCGTACGGTATCGAGCGGGCGCGCGCGGCGGGCATCCCCGCAACCGTGCTCAACCGCGACGTGTACGCCGACCCGGAGGCGGCAGACGCGCGCATCGTGGCCGAGCTGCGGGAGGCGGGGGCGGAATACGTGGTCATGGCGGGCTACATGCGCAAGGTGACGCCGGTCATGCTCGAAGCGTTCCCCGACCGCGTGCTCAACCTGCATCCAGCCCTGCTGCCGTCCTTCAAGGGCGCGCATGCCATCGCCGACGCATACGACGCGGGCGTGAAGGTGACGGGCATCACCGTCCACTTCGCGAACGAGGACTACGACAAGGGCCCCATCGTGGCGCAGCGCGCCGTGGAGGTGCGCGAGGACGATACGCTGGAGGCGCTCGAGGCGCGCATCCACGAGGTCGAGCACGTGCTGTACCCCGAGGTGCTGCGCCTCGTGGCCGAAGGCCGCGTGAGCGTGGGCGAGGACCGCAAGGTGCATATCGCCCCTGCCTGACGTTCGGGCCCCTGACTGGTCGCGCGAAAGGCGCGTCCGGCGCGCAGGGCCCCTCTTCCGGCGCGCGGGAGGGGCGTGCGTATCCGACCACGTCTCGCGCGCAGCTTGCAACCGTGCTTGTCGACCGTAAGGAGCCCTGCCCATGAACAAGGAAACGCTGCAAAGCATCGTCGACGACCTGCGGGCGGGGCGTACGCCCCGGCTCTCGCCCGAGGACTTCCCATGCTTCTCGGCCGAGGCGCTCGAGGGCAACCAACACGTGGACCCGTCGTACCTTGGCGTGGTCGCCGCGAGCTTGACCACGGCCGACGTCCCCACCTTCGAGCGCGCCCTGCGCGCGATGGACGAGGGCGACCTCGCCTGGCTCGGCTTCAAGGTGGTCTACGATGCCGCCGAGGCGCAGGCCAACACCGACAACGAGGTGACGAAGAAGTACGGCGAGACGGGCTCCGCCGACGGCGAGCCGCTCGTGTTCTTCTGCAACGATGCGAAGGAGATCGTCGCATCGCGGCCGTTCAGCCCGCGCGACACGTTCCAGATGAAGGACGCCACGCGCGGCCCCTCGATGCACAACGAGCAGTTCGAGGGCCTCACCTGGCTCTCCGTGCCGCTGTTCGAACAGGTTCGCGTGTGGCTGCTGGGCGCGTCGGATGCCGCGAGCGAGGTGGCGGCGCTCGCCGACCACGTGGGCTTCGCCGTGTGCGTGGCGGACTACGATCCCGCCTACGTGAGCGAGGCGCGCTTTCCGCGGGCGCGGCGCATCGTGCTCGACGGCGGGAACTTTGACGGCCTGGCCGAGCTGGCCTGCGCGCCGGAGGACTACGTGTGCGTGCTCACGCGCGGCCATATGTTCGACCCCGAGGGCTGCGTGTGGGCCACCGGGCATCACGCGCATTACGTGGGCATGATGGGCTGCGCGGGCAAGAACGACCGCGTGCACGAGCTGGTGCTGGCCGCCGGTGCCACCGAAGAGGACTGGGCGCGCGTCAAGCGCCCCATCGGCCTCAAGTTCGGGGCGAAGACGCCCGCCGAATTGGCCATCGCCATCGTCGCCGAACTGGTGGACGTGCGCTACCGGCAGCGTTACAGTGATGAGGCGCGCGAGCGCCACGAGAAGAGTTTGGGCCGCTAAGCAGGCCCCGATCAGCCTGTTTCCCGTCGCGGATCGGCGGGTTCACCATAGCAGGAGTCAACCAGAAAGGATGTAAGACCATATGAGCGATCCTAAGATCAAGCGCGTGCTCGTGTCCGTGACGGACAAGACGGGCGTCGCGGACTTCGCCCGCGCGCTCGTGGACGAGTTCGGGGCGGAGATCATCTCCACCGGCGGCACGGCCCGCGCCCTCAAGGACGCCGGCGTGCCGGTCACGCCCATCGACGACGTGACGCAGTTCCCCGAGATGATGGACGGCCGCGTGAAGACGCTGCACCCGCGCGTGCACGGCGGCCTGCTGGCCAAGCGCGACAACGAGGCCCACATGGCCCAGGCGGCCGAGCACGGCATCGAGATGATCGACATGGTGGTGGTGAACCTCTACGCCTTCGAGAAGACGGTGGCCGGCGGGGCCGACTTCGGCACCTGCATCGAGAACATCGACATCGGCGGCCCGTCCATGCTGCGCTCCGCCGCGAAGAACTTCGAGAGCGTGGCCGTGGTCACGCGCCCCGAGAGCTACGACGCCATCCTGGCCGAGATGCGTGCCAACGGCGGCGCCACGACGCGCGACACGCGCGCCAAGCTCGCGCTCGACGTGTTCCAGACCACGGCGGCCTACGACGGCGCCATCGCCGCGTGGATGGGCGCCCAGCTGGAGGGCGAGGGCGACGCGAAGTTCCCGGCCGAACGCTGCCTGCGCCTGCAGAAGGTGCAGGACCTGCGCTACGGCGAGAACCCGCATCAGGGCGCCGCGTTCTACCGCCGCGACGGCTACGCGAACGCCGAGCACTCGCTCGCGCATGCCAAGCAGCACCAGGGCAAGGAGCTGTCGTACAACAACTACCTCGACCTCGACGCCGCCTGGACGGCCGTGCGCGAGTTCGACGAGCCGGCCTGCGTCATCGTGAAGCACCTCACGCCCTGCGGCGTGTGCCAGGACGACGACCTCGTGGCCGCCTACCAGCGCGCGCACGCGTGCGACCCGGTGAGCGCCTACGGCGGCGTCATGGCGTTCAACCGCCCCGTGACGAGCGACATCGTGGTGGCCATCTTCGACAACAAGCAGTTCGTGGAGGCCATCATCGCGCCCGAGTTCGCGGGCGACGCGCTGGACATGTACAGCGCCAAGAAGAACGCGCGCCTGCTGTCCACGGGCGGCGTGAACCCGGCCGGCGGGGAAGTGGAGTACCGTGCCGTGGAGGGCGGCCTACTCTGCCAGGACTCCGATGCCGTGGCGGAGGATCCCGCGACGTTCACGGTGCCCACGAAGCGCCAGCCCACCGAGGACGAGCTCGCCGAGCTCTTGTTCGCGTGGAAGGTGTGCAAGTCCGTCAAGTCCAACGCCATCGCCATCACGAAGGATCACGCCACCATCGGCGTGGGCGGCGGCCAGCCGAACCGCGTGAACTCCGCGCGCATCGCCGTGGAGCAGGCGGGCGACGCCGCGCAGGGCGCCGTGGCGGCGTCCGACGCGTTCTTCCCGTTCCGCGACGGCCTCGACGCGCTGGCTGAAGCCGGCGTCACGGCCGTCATCGAGCCGGGCGGCTCCATCCGCGACGAGGAAGTGATCGCCGCCGCCGACGAGCACGGCATCGCCCTCGTGTTCACCGGGCATCGCCACTTCCGGCACTAGCGCCTTTTCATGCGGCCTCCCGGCCGTCGAAACGCTCGAAAACGAAGGGACGCCCGCAAGGACGTCCCTTTTCGATGGGTGAGGAAGGCGCCTCGTCGCGCGATGGCGGCCGGCCGCCGGGTGCTACTCGTCTTCCGTCAAATCCAAACGGTTGATGCGGTCGATCAGATCGGAGCCGCGCTCGTAGAACAGCAGGTCCTCGTTGTGGGCGAAGTAGCGCTCGCAGCCGTGGTCGTTGATGAAGGACATGCCGTAGCGGTTGACGGACAGGTCGGTGACGAGCAACAGCATCTCCTGGCCGCCGCCGAACGCGTCCTCGACGAACCGGAAAGCGCTGTCGAGCGCGCTCGAGGTGTCTGCGATGCGCGCGTCGAGCGCGTTGACCTGCTCGGCGAACAGCTCCTTGACGCGCGAGAACGGCACGCCGCCGCCCGCCGCGTCGCAGCGCAGCGCGCGGTCGACCAGCGCGAGCGTGCGCTCGTACGCCACGTACTTCTCGTCCGACAGCAGCCCCGCCTTGCGCTCGGTGGTCAGCCGCGCTTGCAGCGAGGCGGCTTCCTCGCGCAGCAGGGGCAGCGCGTTCGCGTCGTCGCCTTCGAGGTCATCGCGCAGCGCGGCAAGCCTGCCGTGCATGAACTCCACGGCGCGCTCCTCCAGCACGGCGTCGCGCAGGCGGCTGCCGAGGGCGTCGGTGATGAGGCCCATGAGCGAGACGCGCTCGTCGAAGGCGGCCTCGCGGGCGCGGTCGAGCACGCCCCGCTCGGCCTCGCCGGCCAGGATGCGGTCGATCTGGTAGTCCGCTCGGTACTTCGTGAATAGGTCGTAGTACACGCTGAAGCGCTTCGCGATTTCGGCGTTCTGCACGTATTGGCCGATCAGCAGCTCGTCAACGGGGATGCCCTGTTCCTCGTACAGCTTCATCATGGCCGACAGGTCGTCCCAGCCGCGCGCGGTGACGAACGACTTGCCGTCCACGGTGGTCTCCACGCGGTAGAAGTGGTCGCGCTCGATGTCGAGGTAGGTGAGCACGGCGGGATGCACGCCCGTCTCCACGGCGAAGTCGCGCCAGGCGGCGAAGTCGGGCTCCACGTCGATGCGCTTGAGGCGGTCCCATGTGGCGATGTCGAAATCGTGCGCCGTGCGGTTGTACTCGGGCGGGTTGCCGGCCGTCACCACGATCCAGCCGTCCGGCACGCGATGGCGTCCGAAGATCTTGTATTGCAAGAACTGCAGCATCGCGGGCGTCAGCGTTTCCGACACGCAGTTGATCTCGTCGAGGAACAGGATGCCCTCGCGCTTGCCGATGGCCTCCATGGAATCGTACACGGCGGCGATGATCTCGCTCATCGTGTACTCGGACACGTCGTACTCCACGCCGTCGTAGGTCTTCTTCGCGATGAAGGGCAGGCCGAGCGCGCTTTGGCGCGTGTGGTGCGTCATCGAGTACGACACGAACCCCACGTCGAGATCCTGCGCGATCTGCTCCATGATGGCCGTCTTGCCGATGCCGGGCGCGCCCAGCAGGAACACGGGGCGCTGTCGCTCGGTGGGGAGGCGGTAGTTGCCGAACTCGTCCTTCGAGAAGTAGGCGACCATCGCGTTTTTGATCTGCTGCTTGGCTTGCTGGATGTCCATGGTTCCTCTTCTCGTTCGCGGTTCGGGGGCTTTCGTAGGGCAAGGGCTCTGCCCTTGCCGCTGGACCTGCATTGATCGTTCCGGCTGGGCGGCAAGGGCAGAGCCCTTGCCCTACGGGGCTCCCGGGGACGCTTCTTCCATCATGACGGTTTCGTCGAGCTCCACCTTCATGGCCCACGCGGGAACGTGCGGGCTGGCGGCGGCGGATGCGTCGTCGACGAAGACGAACGCGGTATCGTAGTCGGGTTTGCGGGCCGGGTAGGTGCCCTGGCCGTCGGTGAAGTAGATGAGGCCGCCCAGGTTCGTGAGGTCGCCGCGCTCCACGGCGTCGTCGACGTAGGCGAACACGGGGCGGAAGTCGGTGCCACCCAGCCCCTTGATCTCGAGATCGTCCAGGTAGTCGTCCAGATCGCGCAGGTTCGCGATGCGGGCGACGTCCGTGACGGCGGCGTCGCACTGCACGATGAGCACGTTCATGTCGGCGAAGAAGCTCGTTTCCTGCTCGAGGATGGCGTACGTCTTCTCGATGAAGCGGCGCACGAGCCCGTCCTTCGTCGATGCCGAGGTGTCGATGGCGATGACGAAGTCGCGGATGCGCTTCTCCTCCACGTACTCGAGCGGCTCGATGAGCGGCAGGTTTCCGTAGCGCTCCAAGCCGTAGCAGTAGTAGACGTAGTCGAACTCGTCGTCGTTCACGCGGATCTGCTCAGCGCAGCGGGCGAACTTGCGCAGGAATTCGCGGTAGTCCTGCTTCTCGCGCGTGACCGCGCGCAGGTTCATGGCGAGGTTCGCGCCTTTGACGCCCCAGAGCTTGGCGTAGGCGTCCAGCTGCACGCCCATCTCGAGCGCGGCGTTCTTCCATTGCTCGCGCGAGCGGTCGAGGTTCACGGTGTCGGCGAACCGCTCGCCCACGGAGGGCTTGGCGTTCTCGGGCGCTTCCTTCTGCGTTATGTCGTCCGGGTCCATGCCGCGGTGCGAGGCGTGGCTGCGCTTGGCGCTGGCGGCGTCCGGCGGCAGCTCGGCGTCGGTGCCGCTCTCGGCGGGCCCGGATGCGGGCGCCGTGGACGAGCCGTCCTCCTGCTCCTCGGCGCGCCGACCCTCCTCGGTGACGTCGCCCTCGCCCTCGGCGGCCATCAGGCGGTACCAGGGATCGTGGTCGTCCACGTAGAAGGGAGCGCGCAGCTCGGCCAGCTCGGAGGCGTCCAGGCCCTCGTCCTGCAAGTAGCGGTACACCGTCTCGGCGGTGGCCAGCGGCAATGCCGCGTCGATGCGGGCGCGCGCGGCCTGCTGCCGCGCGGCGCGCGCGGTGCGGGTGGCGGGCAGGTCGAGCTCGGCGATGGTGCGCTCCGCGACGATGTCGCAGGCCGCGTCCCAGCGCGCTGCGTCGACATGCGGCCCGGGATAGAGGTGGAGGAACACGTTGTGCAGCACGATGTGAAGGTAGGCGCGGGTGAGCTCGGCCGGCTCGGCGGCGTAGAGGCGCGCGAGCGCGGCGGGATCGTAGCGGAGGCGCGCGCCGTCGGTGGCGAGCGTGGAGCCCGCGACGGGGAAGGGATGCAGGCGCGCGAACGCGGCGTTCATGAAGCGCAGGTTCACGAGCAGTGCGTTTTTCGCGAGGTCGAGGGCTTGGCGGGCAAGCGGCTCGGCAGCATCGGACGCCATGGGGCCTCCTTCGACGGGCGTTTCGTGCGGCGGCGGGCGGCATGCTCGTTGCCTGTGCGCGCGGCGCGCGTCGGCTTGACGCTTGCCATCGCCACCACGGGCAGTGTAGCATGGGGGAAGCGGGTGGTAAACTGCTACTAAAAAGGTACATTTGGGAGGTCGCACAATTCTATGACAGGGAATATGCTGGTATTTCACGATACGTCAACCGAATTGAACGAGCTCATTGAGCATGTGCGCAAAAATCCGCCCAACCTTTGCGCACAGGATGTCGACGTGGTCCGCGCCGCGCAGGCTGCAGAGGGCGAGGTGTGGTCCCCGCAGCTGCCGCCGTACCGGGCGTGGGCGTCGCGGGACGAGGCGGGTGCCGGGGGCCAGGGCCGGCAGGGCGCGGACGGCGACCTGCTGGTGGTGGGCGCGCTGGGCATGGGGTTGTCGGACGAGGAGCGCGAAAAGCTGCTCGCACATGCGGCGGAGCGGGGAGGCGCAGAGGAGCGCATCGGAAAGGACGGCGCAGCGCCCTTTCCGAGCGCGGGCCCGACGGCCCCTGCGCGCGAGCGCATGGGCGACGACCTGCGCGGGGCGCTGCGCGTGCGCCAGGATGCCGACGGGTACGCGCTCGTGGGATTCGACCTGCGCCGGCTCGCCGCGGCGGCGGGAAGCGACGACGGCCTGGTGGTCAGCTTGCCCGCGTTCGTGGACGGCGTGCCGGTGGTGCGCGTAACGGCCGAGGCGTTCACGCGCCGACTCGTGCAGGGCGTGGGCGTGCGTTTGCTCGCGATGCCCGACACGGTGCAGATCGTCGGCGCGAACGCGTTTCTGGCGCTGTCGGTGCAGCATATCCACGTGGGGGCGGGCGTGCGCATTCTGGGTGAGCAGCCGTGCGACCTCGCCGGCGTCTCGCCGCGCCTCAAACGTCGCGAGTATTCCGTCGATGCGCGCAACGGGCGGTTCTGCGCGCGGGATGGCAACCTGTTCGCCGATGGCGGGTCGACGCTGTTGTTTTTAGCCTCGCCGTACGACGAGCGCATCGAGCTTCCCGCTGGCGTCGAACGCATCGGCGCGGCCGCGTTCGCCGCCGGGTGCGAACCTCCTTCGGTGGTGTCGTGCCCGCCGACGCTTGCGCGCGTGGATGCGAAGGGCTGGGACGATGCCGTGTGGCTGTGCCCGCCCGAAGCGCTGGCGCATCGCCCGCTCGCCGCTCGCGGCGTGCGGCTGGCGGGTCCGCGAGCGGTGGAGCTTGACGGATGCTGGTACGACTTCGACGACGCTGGCGCGGTGCTGGTGGCCGGGCCGCCCGCGCCCACCTCGGTGTCCAAGCGGTTCGCGGCGGCCGCCGCCGTTCGCGCGGCGACGCTGCGCGGGCAGAGCGCGGTGGAACAGGCGCCGTCGCCGGGGCAGGTGGCGCACGTGGCCGCGCATTCCGCCGCACCGGAGGACGCGCTCGTGCTGCCGCGCTCGGTGGAAGGCCGCCCGCTCGTCCGCGTGGGCGTGCGCGCGCTGCCCTACGCTCCCGCATCGCTCGTGGTGGCCGATACCGTGCGCGTCGTCGAGCGCGACAACGCATGCCGCAACGCGAAGCGGCTCGTGCTTCCCGAGGGGCTCGAGGCTATCGGGCCCCACTGCTTCTGCTCGCGCATCCTCGAAGGGCCCGTGTCTATCCCGGCCAGCGTGCGCTCCATCGGAGAAGGCAGCTTCGAGTACGCGGTGTGCCGTCTCGAGCGCACGGGAACGATCGTGCACGTATCGGCCGATCAGCTGCTCACGTGCTTTCTGACGGACGCGGAGGACGGCGTGCCGTTCGACTACGGGCGCTACGACGAGCTGCTGCGCTCGGGGAAGAACCTGCCGGACAAGCTGGGCGCGGTGCTGCATCGGCTGACCGTGCCGTACCGCTTGGAGGACGCGACGCGCACGGCGCTCGTGGCGTATCTGCGCGATCACGAGCGTGAGGCTCAGAAGCGTGTGGCGCAGGAGGGCGACCGGGCGATGGTAGAGGCGCTCGTGCGGGACGGCTTCGTCGACGAGCGCACGTTCGACCGGCAGATCGAGCTGCTGCGCGCCTGCAACCGAACCGACTGCGTGCTCTACCTCATGGAGCAGCACCGCGCCCAGTCCAAGCCGACGAGCGTGAGGGAGCGGTTCGCGTTGTGAAATTGGTGCGGTATGGAAGGCATGCCTTTGGATTCGGCAAAAGCGCCGCGATGGCGTAAGCGCCGGCTTAGCAACTTTATCCACGATGGTCTACTATGTGTTGACAGCTCGATTGGCAAAGCGGCCCGGATGCGGTAGCAGGGCGTTGGAAGTGCGGCACGTGCCACATTCGGTCGGCGGAAAGCGGGGAGATGCGATGAAGATGAAGAGGTTCTTCAAGGTTGTCCTGGTCGGAGTGTGCATGGTTGCCTTGGCTGCGGCCGTCGCGGGTTGTACGGCGCCTGCCGCGGATTCGCAGGCGGGCGGCAAGGAGATCGACGTCTCGTTCGAGGGCGGCATGCTCTCATGTACGGGCGACACGATGACCGTGGCGCTCGATGCGAATGCCACCACCGGCTACGAGTGGGCCAGCTCGATCGAGGGCGAAGCCGTCAAGGCCGTCGGCGACGAGTACAAGGCCGAAACGAGCTCGGACGGCAAGGCGGGCGCCGGCGGCGTGCACACGTTCACCTACCAGGCCGAGGGCTCGGGCGAAGCGACCATCACGTTGAAGTACGCGCGCTCCTGGGAAGCCTCCGACGCCGACAAGACGGTGGTTGTCAAAACCGAGGTGAAGGACGGCGCGTTCGCGGAAGCCTCCGTGCAGTAAGTCTCCCGGCACGCTTCCTTGCGGCGGATGCGCGGTGCAGGGAAGCGTGGTTGTTTCGAGATGGCGTGCAACCGCTGCTATACTTGATAGTTCTAGGAACGATCGAGGTGTGAGGGGTGCGCGATGATCGATGAGATCCAGGTTGAGAACCTCGCGTTGATCCGCGAGGCGACGCTCGTGCCGGCGCGCGGGCTGACCGTGCTCACGGGCGAGACGGGCGCCGGCAAGACGGCGCTGCTCTCGGCGTTGAAGCTGCTCATGGGCGCGCGCGCCGACAAGGACGCCGTCCGCGACGGCGAAGATTCCCTCACCGTTTCGGGAAGATTCTACGGCATCGCCTCCGCCGACGGCTCCGAATCCGACGCTGCCCTGGCTGCGGGCGACTTCGACGAACTCCGGGAGCTCGTGGCCACCCGTCGCGTGACGTCGGACGGCCGCTCGCGCGTGTCCATCGACGGCCGCATGGCCAGCGTCGGCGAGCTCGCGCGCGCCGTGGCGTCCACCATCGACCTGTGCGGCCAGCACGAGCACCAGCAGCTCATGAAGACCTCCCAGCATGTGCGCATGCTCGACGCGTGGGCAGGCGAAGCGGTGGCGCAGGCGCACGCTGCGTATGAGGAAGCGTTCGCGACGGCGAACGAGGCTGCGGCCGAGCTGGCGCGCGTGCGCGAGGCGGGCGAGGCCTCCTCGGCCAAGCTCGACGAGGCGCGCTTCGTGCTGCAGCGCATCGACGCGGTGGATCCGCGCGAAGGCGAGTACGACGAGCTGCTCGAGGAGCTCGCGCGCGTCGAGCACGCCGAGACGCTGGTCGTGTCCGCGAATACGGCGCACGAGGCGCTTGCGGGCGAGCAAGGGGCCATCGACGCGCTGGGCAGCGCCATCTCGGCGCTCGACGGTGCGGCTCGCTACGACGCGAAGCTCGGCGAGTTCGCCGACGCGCTGCGCGAGGCGGGCTACGTGCTGGAGGACATGGCGCGCGAGACGCGCGACTACCGCGAGGGCGTGGAGTTCGATCCGGAGGCGCTCGCCCAGCAGCAGGAGCGCATGGCTTCGCTGCAAGGGCTTCTGCGCATGTACGGTCCGCGCATGGAGGACGTGCTCGAGCGTCGCGCCGAGGCGGCCGACCTTGTGTCGCTCGTGGACGACGCCGCCGAGCGCGAACGCGCGGCGCAGCAGGAGCTCGATCGGGCCGAAGAGGCGCTCGCGCAGGCGGCGGCCGTGCTGACCGAAGCGCGCGCCGAGGCCGCGCCGCGGTTCGCTGCGGCCGTGTGCGCGCAGATGGACCGCCTGGAAATGGGCGGTGCCGGGCTCGTGTGCGACCTTGCGCCGCTCGAGCGCGGCCAGTGGACGAAGGTGGGGCCGCAGGCGGTGGAGTTCCTGTTCCGCCCGGGTGCCGGGATGCAGGCGCGCCCGCTCGCGCGCATCGCGTCGGGCGGCGAGGTCAGCCGCGTCATGCTGGCGGTGAAGGTGGTGCTCGGCGAGGCGGACGAGGTGGACACGCTCGTGTTCGACGAGGTGGACGCGGGCGTGGGCGGCTCGACCGCCGTGGCCTTGGCCGACGTGCTCGCCGACCTTGCGCGCACGCACCAGGTGATCGTCGTCACGCACCTCGCGCAGGTGGCCGTCCGCGGCCAGGCTCACTACGTGGTGCAGAAGGCGGCGGGGGACGAGGGCGCCATGCCCGAGACCGATCTGCGCCAGCTGGACAGCGCCGAGCGACCCGCCGAGATCGCGCGCATGCTGTCGGGCGACGCCACCGAGACGTCGCTCGCCCACGCGCGCGAGCTGCTCGAGCGGGCCGCCGACTGACGCGTGCTCGTCGCCTCGCCCTCTACCAGCGACGCTCGATGAGCCGCGGAAGCGTGCCCGACAGCACGAGCCCGGCGATGCCCGCGCCGATGCAAAGCGCGAACACGGGCAGTGCCGCGCTTGCGAACGACGCGCCGGCAACCGTGCCGCATGCCGCCGATCCCACGGTGCCGCCCAGCCCGCGGAAGAACAGCGCGAGGGAGGTGACCTTGCCCATGTCGCGCGGCTCCACGGCGGTCTGAGCGGCGATGTTGGTCATGGGCATGTTCACGCCGATGCCGAATCCCAGCATCGCCGACGAGCACGCGAGCTGCACCATGCCGGTTGCAGGGCCCACGAGGCACAGCAGCAGCGCTCCGATGCCCAGCACGAGGAACCCGATACGGCTGATAGCGCGCATTCTCCCGTTCCTGCCGAACACCCGCCCCGCCAACGTGCTGCCCACCACGAGCGCCAGCGTCATGGGGATGGTAGCCAGCGCCGAGGCGGACGACGAGAGCCCCAACCCTTCCTGCACGAACCGCGGCACGAACATCACGCCGATTAGCAGGGCGAACTGCGAGCAGAACCCCATCGCCACCGCCCCGTTCACTTGCGCGCGGCGGAAGAGCCGAACCGGCACGATGGCGTGATCGCGGCGTCGTTCGACCAGCACGAGCACCGCGATCATGACGACGGCCGTCGCGAGAAGCCCGAAGAACGGCCCGGAGAACCACGAGAAGGCGCTGCCGGTCAGGCTGAACGCAAGCGTGAGCGGCACGATGGCAGTGGCTGAGCACACGGCGCCGGGCAGGTCGAACGACCGCTCTGCATGGGCTTGCTTCCCGGGAAGGAACCGCACTGCCAGCACGAGCGCCACGATGCTCAATGGCAGGTTGGCGAGGAATATCCAGTGCCAGCCAACCGTGTCGGCGATCAGCCCGCCGGCCAGCGGCCCCGTGATGGAGGCCAAGCCGTACATGGACGAGAGGATGCCCATGTACTTTCCGCGCACGCGCGGCTCGAACAGCTCGGCCATGGCGATGAACACGCCGGCCTCCACGAGCCCGCCTCCCACGCCCTGCACGGCGCGCCATGCCGTGAGCGCGTCGAGGCTGTTCGACAGCGCGCAACCGGCCGATGCGACGGCGAACACGCTGATGCCGCAGGCGAACACCCGCTTGTGGCCGAAGCGCGTCGCGCATGCGCCGCACAAGAGCGTCGCCAGCGTGCAGGTGAGCAGGTACGAGGTGAACGGCCAGGTGTAGTGGTCGAAGCTGCCCAGGCCCGCGGCGATCTTCGGCATGGCGGTGCTCACGATGGTAGCGTCGAGCGCGGCCATGAACAGGCTCAATGCCAGTCCTCCCAGCACGGCGGAGGTAGGGAAAGGCTTGCTCTCCGCCTGCGCCTGCCCGTTGCGCCGCGCTGCACCGGCCGCCGCGCCCTCGAGCGCCCTGTTGCGCGCGGCTGCGGCCGAAGTGCGCGTTCCCGCGTCGAGCGCCTGTTCTCTCAAGTTTTGCACGTCCATGATATCTCCTATCTACAATATTACTATCAATGATAGTTAGTGCCGAAAAAGAAACCGGTCAACCCGGTTCCTCAATTAGTTAGTGCATCAGAATGCCGTTTTTTTGGCGCATTGGCCTGTCGCCAACGGCCAGTCGAATCCATTGCCCTCTAAGCCCTCCCTGTTGCGCCTGTGGAAAGCCTTGCCGGTCCATAAGTCTCTTCGCAGGTACAAAAGCAAGATCACTGCTCAGATTTCAACGCAAGGGAGGGAGCATTCGGCGGTGCGATGTTTCACGTGAAACATCCGTTCGTGTTTTGCGCGTCAAGCATCGCCGTACAGACCCTTCTCGAACTGCTCGAGGTGTTTCGCCACCAGGCGGTACGTGTCGGCGCACAGCTCCATCGTCGCTCGCGCCTCGAGGCGCTCGTATGCGGGTATGAGCCCATCCACGCGCTCGGCCGTGCTTCGGTGCGTCTCGATGAGCTCGTCGATGAGGGCACGGCCGGTCTTCTGGTCCACGAGGCTGATGTTTGCCAAGACGGGCAGGAAGCCGAAGTCCACGCGCGCGGGCAGCGCGGCGGCCTCGTCCATGAGCTCGGCGAAGCGCTCGCGTCCTTTGTCCGTGATGGTGTACACCGTCTTCTCGGGCATCTCGCCCTCCTTGACGACGGTGCCGTCGGCGTAGCCTTCGTCGCACAGGCGGATGACGTTGCGGTACACCGACGGCGAGCTGATGCGTATCCAGCGGCGGACGTTGCGCTCTTCCAGCGTCTTGTCCATCTCGTACGCGCTCATCGGCCGCTCGATGAGCGCTCCCAGGATCATGATCTCGATCGAATGGCTGGCCATTTTTCTGGTTCCCTTCGGTTTTCGTTGGCAAGGAATATACTATCACTGATAGTATAAAGCGCAAGGGGAGACTGCAGAAATCTCACCGATGGAGGGCGCGAGCGCTCGCACGCCACTCTCGGGGCGGGAGGCCGCACCGGGCACGAAACGCTTCGGAGAAGCTGCCCTGACGGGAATAACCCACGCGTGCGGCTATTTCGGCCAGAGACAGGTCGGTGGTCTCGAGCAGCTCGCAAGCGTGATGCATGCGCACATCGCGCGCGTACTCCTGCGGCGTCATGCCGCAGGATAGCCTGAACAACTCGATGAGCTTGCTCGTTCCCATGCAAGTCGCGCGGCAGAGCTCCTCGGTGGTAGCGGGGCGCGCGAGATCTTGCTGGATGAGGTGCTGGGCAACCGCCACTGCGGCGACGTCGTCTGCCGAGAGCGCGATGGGCGCACGGCCGCATGCAAGCCGCCAATCCACGATGAGCGCGCACGCTTCCACTACTTTGCTCTCGTAGAACGCCTCCGCCACGACGGCGCTCGGTCGGGCTTGTCGCATGTCGTCGAGCAGGGAGGGCAGCCTGGCGGGGCAGGACGTGCCGTCGAGCGCGGTGATAGCCGAGCTCAGCACCACGGGGTCGCAGTGCAGCCGCAGGCTGACGTCGCGCAGCGCCTCGGGCAAGAGCATGACGAACGTCTCTCCCAACCTCGCCCCGCCCTGCACCCGCTGATGATAGGGGGCATGCTTCCAGGCGTGCCCCACCACGGTGCGGTCGGGCAGTGTCGCGTCGATACCCAAGTAGGGGAGCATCCCCTGGTTGTAGGAGCCGAAGTAGAAGCAATCGGCCGCGTCGCAGAAGAATCCGCCCTCCTCGCGAAGCGTAAAGTCGAACGCGCCCACCGCTAGGCGATCGCCGATGGGGAAGTACCAGAAGGAGCCCATGCCGATCGCGGGATCGATCAGCCACAGGAGCCCTTGACGCCCGTGTTCGGCCGCGTCGGCCGGCACGCCGCCAAGCTGCCGTACCTGCGGCTCGAACAGCGTGTCGATGGCCCTGCCGGCCCCGCGGTCCGTTTCGGCGCGATTCTTGAAGTTTTCGGCGGGATTGCGCATTGGCGCATTCCTCCTCTCCGTTCCCCCGAAGGACGCTAGTATAGTTAACCATGGATAACAATACTACTACAAACAGGGCCTTGGGGGAACAGTCTGCCCATGGCGCAAACGCAGCACCGTCATTCGCCTGCGCCGCTACTTTGAAAGCTGCGGGCGCGACGAGGTCGTTGCATGCGGGTGGCGGGGATGCCTGCGCCGCGAAAGCGTCGGAGAGGGCCTGCGGCAGGGCTGCGGCAGTGCCGCCCGCGCACCGCGTCGATCCCCGTGTCTCGTTGGTCTGCATCCTGTTGATCGGCCTGTCCACGTTCGCCTCCGCATCGGTGGCAGTTGAGTTGGCGGCGATGGGCGGGTGCGTGCTCGTCGGCATCTGGTGCGGGCGGCCCTCCTCGGCCCTGCGTTGGGCTGCGGCCTGGGCGGCGCTGTTCGTCCTCTGCTGGCTGTGCGCGCACTCGGGCGTGGTGCTCATGGCCGTGGGCGCCTCGTTGGCGATGCTGCGCCGCATGCTGTGCGCCTTCATGATGGCTGCGAACATGGTGGGCACCACGCGTACCGGGGAGCTCGCCTACAGCCTGCAGCGCCTTGGCCTGCCGAAGCGGGTGTCGGCGGCGCTGTGCGTGATGTTGCGCTTCGCTCCCACGCTCGGTCAGGAGTTCGGTGCGGTACTTGACGCCATGAAGGTGCGCGGTATCGCGCTCTCGCCGGCACGTGTTTTGCGGCATCCCGTGCAGGTGGTCGAGAACCTGCTGGTGCCAGTGGTGGGACGAGTGGGTATCGTGGCCGATGAGCTGGCGAATGCGGCGGCCGTGCGCGGCATCGACGCGCCGAATCGGCGCACGAGCTACTACGAGCTGCATATCGGTGCGGCTGATGCGCTGCTGCTTGCGTACTTCGCCGCGATTGCGGGCGTGTCTGCGGCGCTGGGCGCGGGGGTGCTGGCATGACGGCGTCGCAGAGGCTGCGCGATGGCATGGCCGTGGAATTCCATGGAGTGGCGTTCTCCTATGCCGATGCGGAAGGAAACCTGTTCGAGCCGGTGTTGAAGGGTGTGAACCTGTCTGTTGCGCGAGGGCAGTGCGTGGCGGTGACGGGTTGTTCCGGCTGCGGGAAGACCACGCTCATGCGCCTCGTGAACGGGCTGGCGCCCCAAGCCTACGACGGGGAGCTTTCCGGTGCGGTGCGCGTGCTGGGGCAGGATGCGGCCGACTTGGGCATCGAGGGGCTCTCGCTGTGCGTGGGCTCCGTGTTCCAGAATCCGCGCAGCCAGTTCTTCAACCTGGACACCACCTCCGAGATCGCCTTCGGGTGCGAGAACGCGGGCCTGCCGCACGATGAGATTCACCTCCGCGTTCACGACGCCGCAGCCGACCTGGGCATCTCTCATCTGCTCGACCGTGACATCCGGAAGCTTTCGGGAGGACAGCGCCAGATGGTGGCCCTTGCGTCGGTGCATGCGCTGGGTCCGGAGGTGTTCGCCCTTGACGAGCCCACGGCCGCACTCGATGTGGCGTCCATGCGCACCCTTGCGCACCTCGTTCGGCGTCTGAAAGAGCTAGGGCGTACGGTGATCGTCTCGGAGCACCGGCTGTGGTGGCTGCGGGGGATAGCCGACCGGGTGGTGCATATGGAGAACGGGCGCATCGCCCACGACTGGGTGGCTGCGGAATTCGAGCGCCTGTCCGTGTGCGAGCTTCACCAGATGGGCCTGCGGGCCTGGCGCATCGAGGATGCCCGCGCCGAAGACATGCCGACGGCCAGGCAGGATCCCTCCGCTCCCATGCTCGCCCCGGGCGCCGCCTCCGCTGCAGCGCTCTCGTTCAGCGACCTTCGTGCGGGCTATCGTCGCGGCGGTGATGTGCTACGCGGGGCCGCCGGCGTGTTCGCGCCCCGGCGTATCGCGGCTTTGGTGGGAGGCAACGGCGCGGGGAAGTCGACGCTTGCGCGCTGCTTGGCCGGGTTGCATCGCGAGCGCGCGGGACAGGTGGCGTTCGGGGGCCGATCGGTTCCGTATCGCAGACGAGCCGGCCGGGCGTTCCTGGTGATGCAGGAACCGGGCTACCAGTTGTTCGCCCATACGACCGCATGCGAGCTGGAAGCGGCCGCGGCCCGCCGCCTCGGCCGCGGCAAGGCGGCGCGGATGGCGGCCAGCGAGGCGCTCGACCGTTTCGGCCTGGCGCATCTGGCCGAGCGGCATCCGCTGTCGCTCTCGGGCGGCGAGCGCCAGCGACTGGCCATTGCGGCCGGCGTGCTGCAAGGGGCTCGCGTTCTGGTGCTAGACGAGCCCACGAGCGGGCTCGATTTCGCCAACATGCAGGCCGTCGCCAGAGAGCTTGAGCGCGTGCGCGACGGCGGCACGTGCGTGACGGTGATCACGCACGACTACGAGTTCATCGTCGCCGCATGTGACGAGGTGGCCGTGGTGGCGGATGGCCGTGTGAGCGTCCAAGAGCCGCTTGAGCGAGCGAACCTGCCCGCCGTGCGCCGCATGCTCGGTTTCGACGGGTGATGAGCTCGCGTGCTTCGGCATTACTTCCGATGAAAGGAGTTCTTGTATGGAATCGACAGCAACGAAAAAGCGCACGCTCGCCCGCGGCACCCGGCTTACCGGTCGCGACTATGTGGTGCTCGCCGTATTCGGCGTGCTTCTGTTCGCGGTGTTCATGGCCTTCTCGATAGTGTGCTCCCTCAGTGCCACCACGTCGTGGTTCACCCATGGGGTGGGCGCTGTTCCGGCCGGCATCGTGTGGACGTATGTGTTGGCCCGTGTTCCAAAACGCGGCGCGGTGGCGCTCATGTGCCTGCTGGTGGCGCTTCTCGGCTTGGTTATGGGCATGTTCTGGACAGGCCCTCTGGGCATCGCCCTCGGCGGTGTGGTGGCCGAGCTCGTGTTGGGCGCGCCGGGCAAGCGCACCGCCTTTCGCCGTGTGGCGGCGTTCGTCTCCTTCGTCGTGTGCTTCTGGGCCGGGCATGTCTCGCTTATCTACCTCACGGGCCAGGCGTACGTGGACATGGTTGTGGCATCGGGAATGACGGCCGAGTACGGCCAGCAGCTCGTGGACTTCATGTACGGCCCGCTCGCCCTGGTGGCGCTTGCAGCAGCCGTGGCGGGTCCCATCGTCGGCGGTCTTTTGGGGGAGCGCGTGTTCAAGAAGCATTTCGCGCGGATGGGCGCCTAGTCGCATCGAGGTGAGCCGACGCGGCCTCGGCAGGCTGCGTTCGAGGAAAGGAAGGAAGCATCATGGCAGAAGCAGCAACGGCAGCTGGCGTGCTGCATGGAACCGCCAGCTCCGGTGGGACGACTCCGCCGGCGGGCGCCCCCGCCGCGGGGGCGGGGAGCGGGCGCGCGCCGGCGGCTGACAGGGCGATGCCCGTGGCGCCGCCTGGCCCCAAAGAGGCCGTCGGACGACTGCTCGGGTTCGCGGGCTCGCGCAAGAAGCTCGCGGTCCTGGGGTGTGTCCTTGCGGGCGTAAATGGCGTCTTCGCGGTCATGCCCCTGGTGTGCGTGTGGTTCGTGCTGCGCGACCTCGTGGCCGTGGCTCCCAACTGGAGCGCTGCGGAGGGGCTTGCCTTCTGGGGCTGGCTTGCGTTCACGTTCTCGGCAACGGGCCTGTTGGTGTACTTCGCGGCGCTCATGTGCACCCACCTGGCGGCGTTCCGCACGGCGGCGAACATGCGCAAGCAGGCGCTCGGCCACTTGGGCCGCGTGCCGCTCGGCTACTTCGACTCCCACGCCTCGGGACATCTGCGGCGCGTGGTGGACGGCTGCGCCGGTCAGACCGAGGACATGCTTGCGCACAAGCTGCCCGACTTCGTGGGGTCGCTCGTCACCCCGGTGGCATTCGTGGCGGTCATGTTCGCGTTCGACTGGATCATGGGGCTTGTGTGCCTCGTTCCCATTGCCATCTCGGCGCTCATGATGTGGTGGATGATGGGGCGTCGGACGAAAAAAGGTGGCATGCCGTTCATGATGCTCTACCAAGACGCGCTCAACCGCATGAACAAGGCGGCCGTGGAATACGTGCGCGGCATCCCCGTGGTGAAGGTGTTCCAGCAGACGGTGCATTCGTTCCGTGCGTTCTCCGAGGCTATCATGAGCTACCGCGACATGGCCTGCCAGTACTCGAAGTCGTGCCAGCGCCCTCAGGTCGTTCAGCTCGTTGCCATCAACGGCACGTTCGCCGTGCTCGTGCCCGCTGGCATCCTCCTGGCGCATACCGCGGGCGATTTCGCAGCGTTTCTGACGGACTTCCTGTTCTATGCGGTGTTCTCGGCCATCACTACCACCATGATGACGAAGGTGATGTACGCGAGCGAGGCCGTCATGATGGCGCAGGACTCCGTGCGCCGCATCGACGAGATACTCGCGACAAAGCCGCTAGCGGAGCCATCGGCGGCGCAGGCCGGGCATCCGCGCGATGGCTCGATCTCCTTCGAGCATGTGGGTTTCGCGTACCCTGGCGCTTTGGAAGACGCGCTGGTGGACATGAGCTTGGAAGTGCCCGCCGGCTCCACGGTAGCGCTCGTGGGACCCTCGGGTGGAGGCAAGACGACGGCCGCCAGCCTCGTGCCCCGCTTCTGGGATGTGGATTCGGGCAGCGTGAGCGTGGGCGGGGTGGACGTGCGCGACATCCCCGCCTCCGAGCTCATGGCGCAGGTGGCCTTCGTGTTCCAAAACGACCGCCTGTTCAAGACGTCGCTTTTGGAGAACATCCGCGCCGCGCGTCCGGGCGCCACGCGCGCACAGGTGGAGGCCGCGGCCCACGCCGCGCAGTGCGACGACATCATGGCGAAGTTCCCCGACGGTTTGGACACGCAGGTAGGCGCGAAGGGCGTGTACCTCTCGGGCGGCGAGTGCCAGCGTATCGCGCTCGCCCGCGCCATCCTGAAGGACGCGCCCATCGTGGTGCTCGACGAGGCCACGGCGTTCGCCGACCCGGAGAACGAGGCGCTCATCCAGCGCGCCTTGGCGAGGCTCTGCGAGGGCAAGACGGTGCTCATGATCGCGCACCGGCTATCCACCGTCACGGGCGCCGACGTCATATGCGTGTTGGACGGGGGCCGGGTGGTCGAGCGCGGCCGGCACGACGAGCTGGTTGCGGCCGGCGGCCTGTATGCGAAGATGTGGAACGATTACCGCACGTCGGTAACGTGGAGGATTGAAGGGAGCGGCACCCATGCTGCGTGATAAGTTCGCACTGACCGAACAGGGCGCGCGCGATTTCAAGCGCGGCGTGGGGGCCGCAGCGTTGGCCAACGTCGTGCTCATGGCGCCCATCGGCGTGCTGTTCACGGTTACGGGCGCGTTCGTGTCCCACTTGATCGACCCGTCGCAACCGTTGCCGGAGCTCGGAGCGTATCTCCTGGCCATCGTTGCGGTGCTCGCCATCATGCTGCTCACGCAGAATCTCGAGTACGACAGCACCTACAACGTGGTGTACAACGAAAGCGCTCGCAAGCGCATCGGGCTGGCCGAGAAACTGCGGCAGCTACCGCTGTCGTTCTTCGGGCAGCGCGATCTGTCGGATCTCACGAGCGCGGTCATGAAGGACTGCGCCGACCACGAGCGCATGTTCTCCCATGTCATGCCGCAGCTGTTCGGTGCAGCCATTTCGACGGCGGTGGTGGCCGTTTGCCTGCTCGCATTCGACTGGCGTCTGGCGCTGGCGGCGCTGTGGCCTATCCCGGTGGCAGTGGCGGTGCTGCTGTCCACCACGCGTCTTCAGCAAGCGGCAGGACGCGCCCGCAACGAGGCGAACCTCGAGCTTGCCGATGGCATCCAGGAGTACCTGGAATGCGCTCGCGAGATCCGCGCCACGAACCAGGTCCCGGCGTTTCTCGGGCGCGTGGGAGAGAGGGTAGACGCCTTCGAGCATGCGAAGATCAGGGCGGAGCTGACTGCTGGCGTGAGCGCGTCGTCGGCCCAGGCGCTTTTGCGGCTCGGCATTGGCACCACGGTGCTGGCAGGTGCGCTGCTCATTGCGGACGGGCAGGTGGACTTCATGGTGTTCTTCTGCTTCCTGCTGGCGGTTACGCGCGTGTACGATCCGGTGAACGTCATCCTGCAGACCATCATCGAGTTGCTGGACTTGCGCCTGAACATCGCTCGGCTGCAGGCTATTGAGGACGAGCCTGTGCAGGCAGGTGCGATCGAGTTCAAGCCGGCGGGTCACGACCTGGCCTTCGAAGGCGTGTCGTTCTCCTACGGCGAGGGCGAGCGCGTGCTGAGCGACGTGACGTTCACTGCCCGCGAAGGCGAAGTGACGGCATTGGTGGGCCCCAGCGGCGGAGGCAAGTCCACCGTGGCCAAGCTGGCTGCTCGCTTCTGGGATGCCGATGCGGGACAGGTGCGCGTGGGAGGAGTGGACGTGGCGGGCGTGGAGCCGGAGGCGCTCTTGGCAGACTACGCCGAGGTGTTCCAGGATGTGGTGTTGTTCGACGATACGGTGATGGGCAACATCCGGCTCGGCCGGGCCGGCGCTTCCGACGAGGAGGTTCTCGCCGCCGCCCGCGCCGCGAACTGCGATGAGTTCGTGCTGTGCATGCCGCAGGGCTACGACACGCCCATCGGCGAGAACGGAAGCCGTCTTTCGGGCGGCGAGCGCCAGCGCATCTCCATCGCCCGCGCCATCTTGAAGGACGCGCCCATCGTGCTGCTGGATGAGGCCACGGCCTCGTTGGACGTTGAGAACGAGACGCAGGTGCAGACGGCGCTCTCGCGGCTTCTGGCGGGCAAGACCGTGCTCGTGATCGCACACCGCATGCGTACCGTGGCGAACGCCGACAAGGTCGTGGTGCTGAAGGAGGGCCGTGTGGCGGAGGAAGGCTCGCCGGAAGAGCTCATGGCACGCGAAGGCGGTTTGTACCGCCGTATGGTGGAGCTGCAAACCGAAACCGCCGGGTGGTCGCTGGCGTCGTAAGCGGCGATATGCACCCTACTGTGCGTGGTACTCGAGCGCTTTCATGCAGAAGGAGTCTGCGCGGTGGCCGAAGAGCCGCCGCGCAGCGTTCACCGTCGAGATGCGCGGCGCTTTCGACAGGCTATTGCGCTTGCTGCGAGCGTCCCGGCAGCCAAGAGCACGATGCCGGCGACGACGGTCGGCTGCACGCTGTCGCCTGTTGCGGCGAGAAGCTTGGCGCTCGATGAAGAAGGCTGGGAGCCGGGCGTCGGGGGCGTCGGTTCGGGTGCAGGTGCGATTGCGGGAACGCCGCTCGCAGCGAGGAACAGCGGACCGGCGACTGCGCCCTTCTTGACGGCAACGACGCCGGTGGCATCGTTGTAGGTGTAGTCCGTGCCGTTGACCAGCTCTCGGCCGTCTGCGCTTCCCAGGCGCACGCTCACCGAGCCGGGCAGCGTATAGCCGGTGTCGGCCGTGAGCGTGAGACAGTTGCTCTCCTCGCCGTCCTTCTCGTACGTTGCGACCGGCTGCTCGGCACCGGTTCCCGCAAGGGAGAGCCCGGCCAGGCTCGCGTTCACCGGGAAGGTGCACGAGCTCACCGTCCCCCCTTCGCCGATGATGATGGGACGTGCGAAGAAGCCGCCCTCGATGACGCCCCGATTGGTCACGTCGCCAAGGAACATGCCGCCCGAGACAGTGCCGCCTTCTTTGTTGCTCACGATGGATGAGAACGTTCCGCCTCCGATGGCGTCGTAGTTCGTCACCGCTCCTGCGAACGTGCCGCCGGTGATGGCGGCCGCATTCCAGTCGGGATCGGGGTCGCCGTTGGTCACGGGGCCGGCGAACGTGCCGCCAGATATGGTGCCGCCGCCGTCGGTGGTGTCCTCGTCGTTGCTCGCAACGGTGCTGGTGGAGGAGAACGTGCCGCCCGCGATGATGCCCCTGCTGAGGATTTCGCCGTTAAACGTTCCTCCCTCGATGGTTCCGAAGTTGTCCATCTCCTCCGAGTTGAACGTGCCGCCCGAGATGGTGCAGGACTTGTTCTTGTCGGTGCCGAATCGTGCGTTGCCGTTCTGCACGTAGGCGTTGAACACGCCGCGGCCTTCGATGGCTCCGGAGTTGTTGACGCCGATGTTGAACTCGCCGCCGCCGATCGTCCCGGAGTTGTCCACGCTGTTGTTGTTGCCGCCGTCTTCGAACACGCCGCCCGAAACCACTGCGCCTTCGCTGTTGGTCACGTAGTCGTCGAACGTGCCGCCGGCAATCTTCCCGTGGTTGTGCGCGGATTCGTGGAACGTGCCGCCTTCGATGGTGCCGTAGTTGTTGACGGGCATATTGAACGTGCCGCTCTGGATGACGCCGCCCGCTTCGTTGTGCACGGTGGAACCGTTTCCCTTGGATCCGTTGACGAAGATGCCGTCTACAATGATGCCGCTGTTCCAGATGCGGTTCTCGCCGGAAACGTCGAACGCGTGGCCCGTGAACGCGAATGCGTATCCCGCTTCGAGCACGAGCTCGCCGTCGTCGTACGTCCAGCCATCGCCTGACGTGCTCACCGGCGCGCCGTCGTCGCCGACCTCGATCGTGACGGGAGTGGGCGTTGCGCCTCTTTCGTCGGCGAACGTGACGCTCGGAGCGAGCGCGCAGGCGAGCGTCGTCAGCAGGGCTAGGGCGAGCAGGCGTTTCCTCATGGGGACCCCCTTCGAGAGCATTGACCCTCGAATGCTAGCATGGGGAAGGGGGCTATCGATTTCCGGATCGAACCCGGCCGCTTTCGCTGCGAAATCGGCCGGGTTCGCCGTGCGCCGCCCGCTAGATGGACGACGCCACAGCCTCGTCGTCCGGCAGGGCTGCGGCTTCTTCGGCGCGCTCGAGCTTGGTCGGCCCCTGGCCCTCCCCGCTACCGGCGACCAGCGCCTCGTCGCCGCGCTCGGCCAGGTACTGCTCCATGGAGTAGTGGGTGATGTCGGATCGGTTGATCACGCCCACCACCTGGCCGTCGTCGAGAACCGGCACCTTCTTCAGATGGTTCTCGCCCAGCACGCGGCACACCTCGGGAAGGTCGGTGTGCACGTCCACGCCTATGATGCCCTTCGCGCCGATGCTCAGCGCCTGCATGCCCATGAGCTCGTCGAGCTTGCGGGCGAAGTCCTTGTTGCCGCCGTCGGCGTCCACGGTCTGCATGATCATGACCACGGGGTCCATCATCATGGTGGAGCGCTTCGACAGGTAGCGCATGATGTCGCCGTCGGACACGAAGCCCACGGCCTTGCCCTCGGCGTTCACGAGCGGCGCCGCGGAGATGTGCTTGTCCACCAGCAGCTTCATGGCCTCGGCCACGGTGGCGTTCGACGGCAGGGTGAACACGTCGCGCTTCATGATGGACTCGAGCACCGTGCGCCGTGCATTGTCCTTGTCGAGCTCGGCAGTCTCGCCCGGCTTGTTCTTCACGAGCGCCACCACCATGACGAAGCCGATGAGGCACAGCACGCCTGCCAGGGCGAACGCCACGTCGATGCCGAAGATGCTGGCCTGCGTGGGAGTCATCACCCGCGCGCTCGCGTTCGTGGCGATGGTGGACGCCGAAACGATGATGGCCGTGCCCAGCGAGCCCGCCACCTGGCGGAACGTGTTGTTCACCGAGGTGCCGTGGTTCACCAGCTCGTTGTCGAGCGCGTTCATGCCCCAGGTGGTGATGGGCATGTTCACCAGCGACAGCGAGAACAGGCGCACCGTGTACAGCACGGTCAGCGTGATCAGGCCCGTTTCGGTTCCCAGGAACGCGAAGCAGAACGTGGTGAGCGTCAGCACGCCCATGCCCACGAGCGCCAGCACGCGCGGGCCGTGCTTGTCGAACAGGCGGCCGGCGATGGGGCCCATGGCGCCCATGATGATGGCGCCGGGCAGCAGCACGAGGCCCGACACGGTGGCCGAGTAGCCCATGAGCGACTGCAGGTAGATGGGCACGAGGATGCCGGCGGCAAGCAGGGCGCCCTGCACGAGCATGCCGATGATGGTGGCGATGAGGAACTTGCGGTTGGCCAGCACGCGCACCTGCAGCATGGGATGCTCCATCTTCAGCTGGCGGCGGAAGAAGAACACGAGCGCCACCACGCCCACGAGCGTGCCCGCGATGGCGTCGGCGCGCAGGCCGTACGAGCCGATGGTGGACAGGCCGTACAGGAGGCCGCCGAAGCCGAACGACGACAGGACGACGGACGGCACGTCGAGGCTGACGTCTTTGTTCGTCTCGCCGCCCTTCTCCAGCACGAACGCGCCGATGAGCACGACGACGGCCGACAGCACGGTGATGATATAGAACATGTCATGCCAGGTGTAGCGGTCGATGATCACGCCGGCGACCGTGGGGCCGATGGCCGGGCCGAACGCGATGACGATGCCGAACAGGCCCATGGCCGTGCCGCGCTTGTCCACGGGGAACGTCCACATGAGCACGGTCATCACGAGCGGCATGAGGATGCCGGCGCCTGCGGCCTGCACGAGGCGGCCGAGCAGCAGCACGGCGAAGCTCGGCCCCCAGCCGGCCAGCGCGCTGCCCGCAGTGAAGATGGCCATGGACACGAGGAAGAGCCGCTTGGTGGTGAAGCGGTCCGTCAAGAACGCCGTGATGGGAATCATGATGGCGTTGACCAGGGTGAATCCCGTGGTCAGCCACTGCGCCGTGGAAGCGTCGACGCTCATCTCGGCCATGACCGACGGCAGCGCGGGCGCCACCACCGTTTGGTTCAAGACGGTGACGAACGTGCCGAACACGAGCACGGCCAACATGATGATCTGCTTGCGCGACAAACCCATATGCCTGATTCCTTCCGCTAAGAGACGTGCTGCCGCGAACAAAGGCGCCCTCGAGCGGGCTTTCGCCCGTCCTCGAGAACGCCTTCATGTGCGGCTGAGGTAATTTACACCCAGTATAAATATTCATTCGGTAGATGAAAAGCGGCGCGGTCGAAACTTGTGGTACCCTGCATGAAAACGGCACATCATCGTCAACGGGAGGTTGCGCGCATCGTGGAGCACGGTCGGGAGAACGCATCGCCGGAGGGGCTGCGGTACCGTAAGAAGCTCAAGGCGCGGCTTGCGGTGGAGCGCGCGGCGCTGGAGCTGGTCATCGAGCGCGGCTACGACGGCGTGACGGTGGAGGACATCTGCGCGCGGGCCGAGATATCCAAGAAGACGTTCTTCAACTACTTCCCCTCGAAGGCCTCGGTCATCATGGGACGCATGGACGCGTTCCCCGACGACGAGCGCCTGCTCGAGATACTGGCGGAGCATGACGAGGCGTGCTACCTCGATGTGCTCGTGGGGGTGGTGAGCACCACCGTGTCCGCGGGCGTGGACGACGAGATAGAGAGCCTGCGACGCGAGGCGCTGCGTTCCATGCCCCAGCTGTTCTTCCACGGCCAGCGCGATCTTTTGGCCGTGCAGCGCTCCATCGCCGCCGCCTTGCGCTCCTATCTGTGCGAGCGTCCCGAGCGCCGCATGTTGGCGGGCGGGTCGGTGGAGGAGGAGGCGCTCGTGGCGTCCTCCACGGCCATCGGCCTGGCGCGCACGCGCTCGATGCTGCATGTCTGCGGCGAGGCGGCGCCCACATCCTCCGAGACGCGCCGGCTGATAGCGACGTACCTTTCTGCGGGGGACGACACGGCGGGCTAGGGCGCGCTCCCGGCTCGCAGCCAACGGCTCAACGGTCCGCGATACTGCGGCCTGCGTTGAAAAACGTGCATTTTCTCTTGACAGCATCCCGAAGCGTTGTGCTAAAGTATGCGCCACAACTTAATAGCTGAAACCGATGAGGCGAAAGTCAAGCCATCATGAGCACTCACAGAGAGCGGGCGCAGCTGGGATTCCCGCAGTAAGCTGGATGGTAAATGGTTCGCCGAGGGAAAGGGGAAAGGAAGGCATGGCGCGCACGGGGCCGAGCCGACCGAGTATCTGGACCGTGAGCCTGCGTTAAGGGCAGAACATGTGTTGGCATGTTCGTGAGAGGGTTCTGCATCGCAGAGCCAATAAAGGTGGCACCGCAGGTTACAACACCTGTCCTTTATCTCAAAGGACAGGTGTTTTTTTATGCGGCGCAGCGCGGCGGCAGCCGTGCGCACCTTTGGAGGCGAGGCGATGCGTTCCTCAACCGCGAAGCTCGTGCCGGCAAACGAAACGCCCCGGGAGGGGCAACGAACCGGCGGGAACTCCGCCAAGAAAGGATTGAGGAACATGGAACAGCAGATCAAGCGCGAGGTTGCTACGCAGACGGCCGCAGCGGGCAAAGCGGCAGCGCCGCGCAAGCGCGACGTGGCGGCGGCTCCCAAGAAGGCGGGGCTCTCCACGCAGGACCTCATCCTCATCGCCGTGCTGCTGGCAGCCGGCGCGGTGCTCAAGCTGACGGTGGGCTCGCTGCTCTCGTCGATGGGCATGAAGCCGAACTTCATCATCGCCATGTACTGCCTGGCCATCATCCTGACGCGCCCGAAGCTGGGCCAGTCGCTCGTCATCGGCCTTCTGGCGGGGCTCATCTGCCAGATCCCCCTGCTCAACGCCACGCCGCTTCTTAACATCCCCTCCGAGGTACTCGGCGCGCTGGCCTGCGGCTTGCTCGTCAAGGTGCCCATGAGCATCGGCGGCAGGCTCGACCTCAACCCGCTCGTCAACACGTTCGTGTCCACGGTGGTGTCCGGAGGAACCTTCGCGCTGCTGTCCGTCTACATCAACGTCGTGTCCACGGGCGGCGACGTCATGGTGGCGCTGGCCACGTACGCGGCCATCGTGTTCGGCACGGCCACCTTCAACTGCATCTTGGTGCAGGTTCTGGCCATGCCGCTGAAGAAGGTGCTCAAGCGCTAGGGATTCCGCGGGCCTGCGGCCGCCCTCGCTGACTTGCTACGCCAACCTGCGATTCGGAAGAAAGACTCGACATGATAGAGATACGCGATTTCACGTTTCAGTACCGCGAAAGCGAGCGGCCCGCGGTGAGCGGCATCAGCCTTGCCATTCCGGACGGTGCGTTCGTCGGGATCACCGGCGCGGCCGGTTCGGGCAAGTCGACGCTCACCTATGCGCTCAACGGCATCATCCCGCACTGCTATCCGGGCGACTTCTACGGCTCGGTGACCGTGGACGGGCTCGACACCTGCGACGTCGCGCTCACCGATGTGTCGCGGCTGGTGGGCAGCGTCTGCCAGGACGTCGACAGCCAGTTCGTCACGTCGGTCGTGGAGGACGAGGTGCTCTACGGGCTGGAGAACTTCGGCGTGCCGAAGGGCGAGATCGAAGGGCGCGTCGCACAGGCCTTGGACGACATGGGCATCGCCGATTTGCGCGACCGCATGATCGCAACGCTCTCGGGCGGGCAGAAGCAGAAGGTGGCCATCGCGTCCGTCCTGGCGCTGAACCCGCGGGTGCTCGTGCTGGACGAGCCCACCGCCGAGCTCGATCCGGCCAGCTCGCAAGCGGTGTTCGACCTGCTGGCGCGCTATGCGCGCGAGCACGGCACCACCGTCGTGGTGGTGGAGCAGAAGATAGCTCTGTTGTCGCAGTACGCCGATATGCTGGTTATCGTAAACGAGGGGCGCGTCCGCTTCGCCGACGAGCCCGCGAAGGTGCTGGAGCATTCGGACGAGCTCAAGCGGATCGGCGTCAACTGCCCGCGTTCGACCAAGCTCATGAACCGCCTGCGCGCCGAGGGCCTGTACGGCGGCGCGTCCGTCCGCAACGTGCGCGAAGCGCGCGAGGCGTTGAGGGAGGTGCTCGCATGATCGAGTTCGACGACGTGCACGCGTCCTACGAGGCAACGCTGCCCATCCTCAAGGGCGTCAGCTTCACCATCCGCGACGGCGAGTTCGTCGCGTTCGTGGGCACGAACGGAGCGGGGAAGTCCACCACGATGCGCCTGGTGAACGGCTTGCTGAAGCCCGACGCCGGCCAGGTGCTCGTCGACGGCGTGCCCACGACCGAGCTGCGCACGAGCGAGCTGGCCCGGCGCGTGGGCTTCCTGTTCCAGAATCCCGACCGCCAGATCTGCTGCAACACGGTGCGCGAGGAGCTGCTGTTCGGGTTCAAGGCGCTCGGGCAGGCGGGTCCCGAGGCCGACGCGCGCGTGGACGCCATCATCGAGGAGTTCGGCTTCGATGCCGACGACGACCCGTTCCTGCTGAACCGCGGCGCACGCCAGCTTTTGGCGCTGGCTTCCATCGTGATGCTCGCGCCGCCGGTGGTGGTGCTCGACGAGCCCACGACAGGACTGGACTTCTGCGAGTGCGAGAAGGTCATGGCCATCATCCGCCGCATCCACGAGCAGGGCGCCACGGTGATCATGGTGTGCCACGACATGGAGGTGGTGGCCGACTACGCCACGCGCTGTATCGTGATGAGCGGCGGCACGGTGGTGGACGACGCCCCCACGTTCGACGTGCTGCGCAACCGCGACACGCTCGAGTGCGCCTCGCTTGTTCCGCCGCAGATCGTGGACCTGTCGCTTGAACTGGCGCGCGACATGCCGCGGCTCGCCGAGACGGCCGTCGCCCGCGCCAACACGGTGGATGAGATGCTGGCCGCCGTCGTCGAAGAGGCTCGAACAACCCAAGACGTCGAAAGGAGCGTGTGCGCATGAGCTCGTTTCTCGAATACGTGCCCGGCACCAGCCTGCTGCATCGCATGAACCCCGTGGCCAAGCTGGCGGCGGCCGCGCTGTTCGCCGTCGCGTGCTTCTGCTCGAGCAACCTCGTGTTCTTGGCCGTGCTGCTGGCGGTCGGGTTCGCGCTGGCCGCGACGTGCGGCATGATGAGGCCCGCCATCGGCCTCGCGAAGGCGGTGTTCGCGTTCTCGCTGATCCTCGCCGTCGTCCAGATCCTCACGACGCCGAGCGGAGCGGTGCTGGCAGAGCTTCCGTGGGGCTACATCGGCACGGGAAGCCTGTTGGCGGCTCTCACCACGGTGGTGCGCCTCATGGCCGCCGCCATCCCGCTGTTCCTCGTGTTCTACGTCACGAAGATGAACGACATCACAAACGCCGTGGTGAAGGTGCTGCACGTGCCTTACAAGTACGCGTTCACGTTCACGTCCACGATCCATTTCATCCCCCTGTTCATGAACGACATGAAGGGCATCATGGAGGCGCAGACCGCGCGCGGCGTGGAGTTCGACGCGGGCGGCATCGTGCGGAAGGTGCGCCTGATGGTGCCGCTGTGCGTGCCGCTGCTCGTGTCGTCGGTCCGCAAGACCAACAGCGCCGCCATCGCCGCGGAGGTGCGCGGCTTCAACCTGCGCGGCGTGGCGAGCGGCTACAAGGAGTACCCGTTTGTGGGTTACGACGTGGCTGTGATGGCGGTCGCGGTCGCGCTGGTGGCTTGCGCCGTAACGCTGGGGATCGTGCTGTAACGGCTGCGATCGCGTCGGCCGCGTGCTCCCTCGCGCCGGGGGCCCTAGGGCAGCGGTAGGGCAAGCGCGACGGCGAACGATGCGCCATGCGAGAAAGGGGCTCCAGAGAGGGAAGCGGCGGAAAGAGCCTCCGCCATCCTGCCAAGCACACGGACTTTTCGGCCTGTCCTTATAGCCGCCCGACGCAACGGCGAACCGTTGGATGAAAAGGGGCAAACTGCGGAGATCGGCGGACCCGGGTCGGCCGACAAGACGGCGAGCCCGACGGGCACGGGGCGTCGTGCCGGCTCGTTGCCGTGCCCTAGGCTGATGCAGAGCCTTCGGGGGGATGACGGTTCACCGCGCGCCGCGTCGCCGCAGCGTCCAGGGCCCTATACTGGTCACGGCGGAGGCAAACGGCGCCTTCGGGCGCTCCGACGAAGGAGGCTGCGCAATGGCAAAAGGATTCGAGCTGTTCATGGACGAGGAGCCGGAGCTGGCGAAGGCGTACGGCGGCATGGTCATGCAGGTGGCGAAGTCGAGCGCGCTCGACCAGAAGACGCAGGAGCTGGCCTACCTGGCCGTGCTCTCCGCAGTCGGCATGACGGGCGGTCTCGGGTTCCACGTGACCTCGCTCAAGAAGCTGGGCGCCACGCGCGAGGAGGTGCGCAGCGCGGTGCTCGTGGGTCTGCCCGCCGTCGGCATGACTGCCATCGAGGCGCTTGGAGCCGCGCTCGACGCCTACGACGCCGCGGAGGCGTAGGCGCCCGCCCGCCCTGGCCGCTGCCTGCCTCCGAAATCCCCTCTCCTCATATAGCCTGCCACGCTCGCCCGGCTGGTTGCACGGGGGCGCAACGGGCTGCTGACAGATACGCGGCGGCGCGCCTTCCGCGTCGTCCAGGCTGCGGGCGCACGGCTAGCATGGACGGCAATGCTCCCCATTGGAAAGGACGCTGCCATGCTCACCATCGGATGCCATCTCTCGGACAAGGACGGATACCTTGGCATGGCCAAGGCCGCCGTGTCCATCGGGGCCAACACGTTCCAGTTCTTCACGCGCAACCCGCGCGGCGGTGCGCAGAAGGCGCTCGACCCGCAGGATATCGCCGCGTTCGAGGACTATGCGCTCGAACACGGCATCGAGGTCATCCTGGGATATGCGCCCTACACGGCGAACCCGGCCAGCGCCGACCAGCGCGAGCACGATTTCACGATGATGGTGCTGGCCGAAGACCTCGCGCGCATGGCCGAGACGCCGCAAGCGATGTACACGCTGCAACCTGGCAGCGCGCTCGGCAAGCCGGTGGACGAAGCACTGGCAAGGGTTGCCGCAGCGCTCAACGACGTGATTACGCCGTCGCAGGAGACGCCCGTGCTCGTGCAGACCATGGCGGGCGAGGGCACGCAGGTGGGCAGCACGTTCGAGCAGCTGGCGCGTATCCTCGACCAGGTTAAGTTCGACGACCACGCGGGCGTGCTCTTCGACGCCTGCCGCGCGTGGGGCGCCGGCTACGACCTCGCCGGCGACCTCGACGGCGTGGTGGAGGAGTTCGACCGCGTCATCGGCCTCGACCGGTTGCGCGCCATCCACCTCAACGACTCGAAGGACGCTCTCGGCTCTCACAAGGACCGCCATGCGCCTATCGGCGAGGGCGAGATCGGCTTCGACGCCCTGGCGGCGCTCGCGAACCATCCGAAACTGCGCGACGTGCCGTTCTACCTGGAGGCGCCCGACGCGACGCTCAAGGAGTACGGCGAGGCCATAGAGAAGTTCCAGAAGGCCCGCGCCTCGGCCTGAGCTCGCCGCTCCATATGCTACTATAAGCGTCACGATTAAACCACCGGAAAGGATGCGGCCAATGTTCACCATCGGATGCCACCTCTCGAGCGCCAAAGGCTACCTCCACATGGCGAAGGACGCCGTATCCATCGATGCCAACACATTCCAGTTCTTCACGCGCAACCCGCGCGGCGGGCGGGCGAAGGCCATCGACCCGAAGGACGTGGCGGCGTATGCGGCCTACGCGCCCGAGCACGGCATCGAGCGCATCCTGGCGCACGCGCCCTACACGCTGAACCCCGCCTCCGACAAGCAACAGACGCGCGACTTCGCGCTCATGGTGCTGGCCGAGGACCTGGGGCGCATGGAGGAGACGCCGCACCAGCTGTACAACATGCATCCGGGCAGCGCCACCGGCCAGACGCACGAAGCGGCCATCGCGAAGATCGCCGACGCGCTCAACCAGTCGCTTCTGCCGCACCAGACCACCACGCTGCTGCTCGAGACGATGGCGGGGAAGGGCAGCGAGGTGGGCGGCACGTTCGAGGAGCTGGCGGCCATCATCGCGCAGGTTGACCTGGCCGACCACGTGGGCGTATGCCTCGACACGTGCCATGTGTGGGATGCGGGCTACGACATCGCAGGCGACCTCGACGGCGTGGTGGAGGAGTTCGACCGCGTCATCGGGCTCGACCGGTTGCGCGCCATCCACCTCAACGACTCCCAGAACGCGCGCGGCTCGCGCAAGGACCGTCACGCGCGCATCGGCGAGGGGCAGATCGGCCTCGAGGCGCTCGCCGCCGTCACGAACCATCCGAAGCTGCGGGACCTGCCGTTCTACCTGGAAACCCCCAACCCCGAGCTCTCCGGCTTCGCCGAGGAGATAGCGCTTCTGCGCGCCGCCCGCGAGGCAGCGTAAGGCGCGGTGCTTCGCGGTTTACGGGCGCCCGTCCGCGCTGCCTGCGGCTACCCCTCGCTCGGCTCCAGAACGGCGCCGTCCAGCTGGCGGTCGGACTCGGCCCGCGGCACGGGGCGCGAGTACAGGTAGCCCTGCGCGATGATGGCGTCGTCCAGCTGCTGGAGCATCCGGGCCTGCTCGCACGTCTCCACGCCCTCCACGACGATGGTCACGCGCAGCTTCTCGGCGATGCCCACCACGCCCTCGAGGATGGCCCGGCTGCGCTCGCCGCTCTCGCTGCTCATGAGGAACGTGCGGTCCAGCTTCAGCACGTCTATCGTCAGGTCCTGCAAGGTGCCCAGCGACGAGTAGCCGCTGCCGAAGTCGTCGATGGATATGCGGAAGCCCAGGTCCTTAAGCTGGCGGCAGATGCCCTTCGCGCGCTCCAGGTCCTCCATGACGATGTTCTCCGTCAGCTCCAGCTCTATGAGGTCGACCGGTACCGCGTACTCGTCGACGATGGCTTTCACCCTCTCCGGGAACCCGTCCCGCTGCAGGTGCAGGCGCGAGAAGTTGCATGCGATGGGCACGACGGGCAGCCCCTGGGCCAACCGCTCCTCCAGGCGCGTGCAGGCTTGGCGCAGCACGTGCAGGTCGATCTCGGTCACGAAGCCGTTCTTCTCGAACAGCGGGATGAAGTCGTTCGGCTGCACGACGCCGCGCTCGGGCGACTCCCAGCGCACGAGCGCCTCAAGGCCGACGATGCGGTTCGTGGCCAGCTCGACCTTCGGCTGGTAATAGGCCACGAACTCGCCCTGATCCAGCGCGGCGCGCGCCAGCGCCACCACCGCGCGCTCGGCCACGTCGCGGTCTTTCATGTCGGCCGTGTAGAGCGCCGCCTTGCTCGACGACGTCTCGCCCACGCTGTCGCGCGCGTAGCGGGCGCAGTCCATGAGCTCGGCCAGGGCCTGCGCGTCCAGGCGGCGCGACCCGCCGGGGCGCTCCACGATGCAGGCGCCGGCATGCAGGAACAGGCGGTGCGAGTGCGATCGCAGCACGTCCAGGCTGTTGAAGCGGCGGTCCAGCTCAGCGAACCGCTCGAGGAACGCGTCCCAGCCGTCCCACCGCACCAGCACCACGAACTCGTCGGCGGTGATGTGCGCGTGGTGCTCGCCATCGTGCTCCAGCTCGCCGATGAGGCGGTCGAGCGCCTTGAGCAGCTGGTCGCCCGCCGCGTAGCCGAACGCGGCGTTGAAGCTCTTGAAGCGGGCGATGTCCAGGTAAACGATGGCGTGCTCCCCGCTTCCCGCGCGCTCGAGCACGTCCTCGGCCCCCGTGCGGAAGCGGGCGAGCGTCCACCCGCCCGTGAGCGGGTCGGTGAAGGACAGCTCCTCGATGTGGCGTGCCGTGCGCAGCTTCGTGCGCCCCAGGTAGAGCGCCCCGGCCAAAAGCACCCCGAACAGCGCCGCGAGCCCCGAGATGATCTGCAGCGGGTACTGGCGCAGGAAGTCGAGGGGCGTGGTGGGATGCACGGCCAGCGAGCTTTGCGACACCCAGGTGGTGATCTTGCTCTCCGCCGTGTACTGCACGCAGCGGTCCAGCACGCTCAGCAGGCGCGTGTCGGCGGTCCCCGCCACGCCTATGCTCATGTCGTTCGTGTAGTCGGTCATGGTGGTGACGGTGAGCGATTCGTACTGCGACTCCGACAGCAGGTAGTTCGCCACGTGCGTGTCAGCGTAGGCGAAGTCGGCGGCGCCTGTCAGCACGGCGTCCACGCACTGCTTCGGCGTGTCGAAGTACGCGATCTCGTCCCCCACGTGCTGGCGCTCCATCTCGGCCGCCAGCGCGAAGCCGCGCGGCAGCGCCACGCGCGAGCCCGAGGAGCCCGGCCCCACGATGAGGGCCATGGGGTCGCGCAGGTACGGCCCAGTGGTGGACACGATGCCCGCCGTGGCCTCGTCGGCGTCGCGGTCCACGCCGGCCACCAGGTCCACCGCGCCGCTCTCCACCATCTCGAAGGCGTCGCTGTGGCGGTCGACGGGCACGAATTCGAACGAGAGGCCCGTCACGCGGGAGATGTCCTCGAACAGCCGCGCGGCGGCGCCGGCGAACGCGCCCGTCTCCGGGTCGGTGTACGACAGCGGCGTGCGGAACGCGTCGTAGGCCACCCTCAGCGTGGGGGCGGACGCGAGGTAGGCGTACTCGTCCTCGGTGAACACGGGGTCCTGGTCGGTGTTGATGCCGAAGTAGCGGTTGTACAGCAGCGTGGAGAAGCCGGGGTCGCGCAGCTGGAGCCGGTTCATGGCGGCGGTCAGGTCCTGTTGGAGCTCGGCGCGGTCGAGCGGGAACGCGAAGTGGATGGGCTCGGGAGAGAACTGCGCGATGGTGCGGAAACGCGAGTTGCTGCCCAGGTAGGTGATGGCGATGGCGTCCAGCGCGCCCTCGTCCAGCGCATTCAGGAGGTCGTCGGTCTCCAGGTACTCCACCATGTCCACGTCGAAGCCGTTGTCGTTTGCATACTGTGCGAACGCCCGGGCGTCCTGGCTGTTCTCGATCACTCCCACGCTCATGCCCGAGAACGCGGTGAAGTCCTCGTAGGCGTAGCGCCTATCGTCCAGGCGCACGTTGAGCGTGGTGTAGATGCTGCACATGGGCTCGGCCGAGAACAGCATGCGGTCCGTGCGCTCCTGGGTGTAGTATACGGCGGGGAGCAGGTCGATCTCTCCGTTCTCCAGCGCCTCGTAGGCTTCGGCCCATCCGGCGAAATCCACGTACTCGTACGTCCAGTCGGCGTAGCGCCGCAGCTCTTCCAGGTAGTCGATGTTGTAGCCCACGAGCTGGCCGGCCTCGTCGTAGGACATGTAGTCGCCGTCTTCGTAGTAGCCCACGCGCACGATACGCTTGCCTTCCGGCGCGTCCTCGTCGGCGAAGGCGGGAGGAGCGTAGGCCCCGGGCAGTGCAAGCAGCGCCGCAACGAGTGCAAGCAGCAAAAGCGGCAAGGACACCCCGACCAGGTGCCGGTTCCGCGCGTCTTCTCCTCCGTGTGCTATGGCTTGCTCCGATCCGCTTCGACGCCCTCCTGCGTCTCGCTCGTACGATACCATATTTACGCGGGTGTGGAGCCAAGGCGAAGAGGGCGGCGCATGGTCCGTGCCTGAATCGCAGTCCCTTGCGCTCCTTTGCGCAGAGAGCAAAGAAAATGGCCGGTTCGTCTCCGAACCGGCCATCAAGTTGATGGTGGAGCTTAGGGGGATCGAACCCCTGACCTCATGGCTGCCAGCCATGCGCTCTCCCAGCTGAGCTAAAGCCCCGAAAAAGTGCGAAACCTAGTATAACGGAAGCGCGCACAGGGTCAAGCATCATTTTCAAGAATTTCCTCGTTTTCGGAAGACGGCGAGAACGAGCGCCTTCGGTTGTCCACGTACGCGCGCAGATCGCGCACGTTGTGCACGTCGAGTTTCGCGTAGATGCTGTGCAGGTGCGTCTTCACCGTGTTGGGCGCGATGAACAGCGCCTCGGCCACATCGGCGCGCGATTCGCCCTCCACGATGCGCCGCAGCACCTCGAACTCGCGCTGCGTGAGGCTGAAATCCTCGGCGACGATCTGGCAGGCGCGGTGGGCGTTCGCGCCGTCGTCGGGGCCGCCCGGCCGCACGAAGCCCCAGCCGGTACGCAGGTTGGCGGCGTTGGACAGCAGAAGGGCGGCCATCACGAAGCAGAACGCGGCGGCGCACAGCAGGGTGTTCCAGCCAAAGCCGGCCGGCAGCAGCTGCAGCAGGGCGGCTCCCAGCACCGCCCCCAGCGTCCGGCCGGCCATGAGCGAGGTGGTGGGGCAGGCCGCCACCCAGGTGGCCGGTTGACGGCAGTTCTTTATGAGGTACGATCCCAGCCCCCACAGCACCAGGTCGAGGTACAGGAACCCCGTTACCTGCATCACCGCGCCCGGTGCGCCCAGCGGAGCGCCCGCGATGCCGGCGCACAGCAGCCCCAATCCCACGAGCGGGAATCCAATCTGGTACACCGAGCGGTTGAAGTCGAGCTTGCACACCAGCATCGTGGCCAGGGTGAGCACCGCGGCCAGCAGGTACCCTGCCACGTTCCACGCGGGCGAGAGCTGCCCGCCGGCGCACGCGAGGGCTACGAGCAGGCCGGCGGCGATGCCCTGCGCCACGGAGGTGGCGATGAACCGGTAGGGAACGAGCACTTTGGCTTCGGGCTCCTCGTAACGCGTCCTAGGGGAGCGGTACACCTCTTGCTGTGCGCGCCAGAACGAGGCGGCGAACACGAGCGGCAGCACGAACGCCGCCGCCCAGCGCCCTTGCGGCATCGGCAAAAGGGTCAGCGCCAGGTAGAGCAGGGAGGCAGCGAACGCAGCGGATACGCCGAACGTGAGCGTTTGGGTCATGCCGAGGGCGCCCATGATGCGCGCTTCCTCGATGTGCGCGCCTATAAGCCCCATCGCCACCAGCGCGATTCCCAGTCCGCGGCACGCTGCGGCCAGCGCCGTGTTGCCGATTCCTCCCAGCTCGCGCAGAAGCAGCAGGAACAGCCCGAGCAAGAGGCAGGCTGTGAGCAGCCCCAGGTACCAGCCGCGGTCGTGGAACGTCAGCCGGCGGAACAGTATGGCGAAGGCCAGGCACACCAGGGCGCAGGCAAGGAACAGCAGCGTGCAGGCGGGAAATGCCAAGCCGCCCACGTCGAACGTGCCCGGCAGCAGGAACGTTTCCATGAACAGCAACACGGCAAGCAGTTTGTAAGAGGTCAAAGCGATGAACAGGGAGGGGATGGCGCGTACACCGAGGACCATCCTTCTCAAGTCGCTTTGCCGGTAACGAGCGCGCTCCATAATAGCCTCCTTGAGAGAGCGTGCAGCCGGCTTTGCGCTTGGAACATCCCCATCCCATACGCGACGGCGTTTATTCAACTTGCCCCAGTATACGATGCGCCCGAACGCCTCAAAGTTTCGGTTTCCCGGCAAGGCGGCGACTTGCCCTATAATAGTTGGGAGAAAAGGAAGCGAGGCGGGCCGCCGAGGAGAAGCCGAGGCGGCCCGCTGGCATGGGACGTGCGCAGGCGCAGGCGGAGGCGGTATGGAGGCAGATCAGGGAACGGCGGTGCCGGGGAGTGCGCGCCGAATGGGCGGAGCGCGGGCGAGCGCCCGGCCGGCGCCGCTCGGTGCGGACGGAAAGCCCCTGTCGACCTGGCAGGTGTGGCTCAGGCGGCTGTGCATCGTCATGATCGTGTGGGCCGTGCTGGAGCTGGTGTTCGGCGCCGTGTTCTGGGCGGCCGGCTCGGTGGCGGGAGACGTGCGGCTCGCCGGCGTGGAGTTGCGCGACATTGCGGCAGCCGTGGGGGCCACGGCGCTTGTGAGCGCGGTATTCAACCTGGCCATCGGCCTGCTGGGTATTCGTGGAGCCAAGAACCCCTACAAGATAACGCTGTTCTTCTGGATAACGCTGGCCGACGCGGTGCTCACGGCCTGGGCCATGGCCGGCAACCTCTCGTCGGGCATCGTCGACGTTACCGGCATCGTGAGCGGGCTGTTCATCATCGCGCTGGCCGTGTGCACGTGGCAGGTGCGCGGCCAGACGGGCTACTTCGACGAGCATCCCTGATCCCTCTTGTGCTCCGGCGCCCTGCCGGCTTCCGGTACGCGCCGACGTTGCGGAGGGTCCCGTCCCGACCTCCGGACGATACCGGAAGCTCGCGTACCCGCCGTGCTTCGCCCCCACGATCCTCCGATTCTCGTGCGTCGGGACACCTCTTGCCGACATGCTCGCCAAGGCCGTTGTCCATGGAAAAGGCCCCCGGGACGATGCCCCGAGGGCCTTCTGGCTTTGCGATCGGCTCGGCTTCTCGCCTACTCGGCGTCCTTCGCCTTCGCGCAGATCTCCACCTGTTCGATGACGGGGTCGAGCGCGCCGGCCACGTCGTACTCCTCCACCTTGCCCTCGTCCACGAGGCGCGCGAACGACGGGTCGATGGGCAGCGTGGCGAACGAGGGGATGTCGTAGCGCTTGGCCACGGCCTCTCCCTGGGGCTCGCCGAAGATGTGGTGGTCCTTGCCGCACTCGTCGCACTTGAAGTAGGCCATGTTCTCCACGAGGCCCACCACGGGCACCTTCAGGTCGTGTGCCAGGTTCACGGCCTTGCCCACGATCATGGCCACGAGCTCCTGCGGCGCCGACACGGTCACGATGCCGTCGACCGGCAGCGACTGGAACACGGTCAGGAACACGTCGGAGGTTCCCGGAGGCATGTCCACGAACAGGTAGTCGATATCGCCCCAGCTCACCTCGCCCCAGAACTGCTTGATAATGCCGGATACCACGGGGCCGCGCCACGCCACCGGGATGTCGTCCTTCGGCAGCATGAGGTTCACGGACACCACTTTGATGCCGCTGGCCGTCTGCGCCGGCACGATGCCGTCGGCATCGGCCGTGAGCGGGTTCGTGATGCCGAACGTCTTGGGGATGGACGGGCCGGTCACGTCGGCGTCCAGGATGCCCACGCTGAAGCCCTTCTTCTGCATCTGGCTGGCCAAGAGGCTGGTCACGAGCGACTTGCCCACGCCGCCCTTGCCGGAAACCACGCCGATGACGTGCTTGATGTTCGTGCGGGCGTTCGTCGGGAACGTGGACGAGCCCGCGTCCTCGCGGTCGCCGCAGCCGGCAACGCCGCAGCTGCCGCATTCGTGGGTGCATTCTTCTTCTGCCATGGCTCCTTCTTTCTTCGAGAGGCCGCCGCCTCGGTCTCGGCGGCCCGTCGTCTCGTCTCCCTCGGCATGATAGCATATATAAGGTTGTGTCAAGAAAGATTGCCGTTAGCTATTACTAGAGGTAGTCCTATAATGGGCGGAAACGGCAGGGCGCCCGAGGCACCCGGAGACGAGGCGCGCCCTGCGGGCGCCCGAATACGAAGGCGGCGCCCCCGCGGGGCGTCCGGAGAGCGAGGAGAGCGCATGCTGTTCGCAGACATCGACATCTTGGACGAGAACCTGGACCTGCGTCCCCACTGCTGGGTGGGCGTGAAGAACGGGCGCATCGCGTACCTGGACGGGCAGGCACCCGCCGACGCCGAGGCCGAGGCCTACGGCGAGGCGTACGACGGCCGCGGCAAGCTGCTCGTGCCGGCCTTCTACAACGCCCATGCGCACGCGCCCATGACGCTTCTGCGCGGTTACGCCGAGAACCTGCCCCTGCAGGCGTGGCTCAACGACATGGTGTGGCCGTTCGAGGCGAAGATGACGCCCGAGGACAACTACTGGGCCACGCTTCTGGCCTGCGCCGAGATGGCCCGCTACGGCGTGGTGAGCTTCTCCGACATGTACTACGCCACCGACGAGCGCGTGCGCGCCGTGGTGGAGAGCGGCCTGAAGGCGAACATCTGCGAGAGCGAGCTGTACTTCGAGCCCAAGCCGTTCGCGGACTATGCCAGCTGCGCGGCGGTCGAGGAATACGTGAGGAAGTACCACGGCGCCGCGGACGGGCGCATCCTCATCGACTACAACATCCACGCCGAGTACACGTCGAACCCTCAGACGTGCAAGGATATCGCTGCCGTGGTGAAGGAGAAGGGCCTGCGCATGCACCTGCACGCCTCGGAGACGAGAAGCGAGCACGAGGAGTGCAAGCAGCGCCACGACGGCCTGACGCCCATCCAGTACTTCGCGAGCATCGGCGTGCTGGACGTGCCCACCACGGCCGCGCACTGCACGTGGTGCGAGCCGGCCGACTTCGATATCATGGTGGAGAAGGGCGTGTTCGCGGCCGCGAACCCCGCGTCGAACATGAAGCTGGGCAGCGGCTACGCGCCCATTCCGGCCATGCTCGAGCGCGGCGTGAGCGTTTGCCTGGGCACCGACGGCATGGCCTCGAACAACAACCACGACATGATGCAGGACCTGTACCTGCTGGCGCTGCTGTACAAGGGCTCCACGGGCGACCCGTCGGTGGTCACGCCGAAGCAGGCGCTTTCCGCCGCCACGCGCGTGGGCGCGCTCTCGCAGGGCCGCGAGGACTGCGGGCTGGTGCGCGAGGACATGAAGGCCGATCTCGCCGTGCTCGATGTGACGGGCCCCTCGTGGGCGCCGCGCACGAACCCTCTGGTGAACATGGTGTATGCCGGCCACGGATCCGACGTCGTGCTCACCATGAGCGACGGCGCGGTGGTCTACCGCGACGGCGCCTACCCCGGAATCGATGTGGAGCGCGCGAAGGCCGAGGTGGAGGCCCGCACGAAGCGCATCATCTCCGAGGTGTAGCCCCTGCCGCCAAAGCCCGCCCGGCACCCCCCCCCGACGCCGCGTGCCGCACGCAACCGCGCCCCGCGCCAGCCTGTACGCAAAGTACCGCTAGGCGCGGGGCGCGTGTTGGTTTATTCTGGTATGGCTATCATTATGAAGAGGGAAGGGGAAGCATGCTGCGAATTTCCGATGCGCGCATCGACGGCTTCATCGCCGAGGACGTGCCCTACGTCGACCTGACGTGCGCGGTGCTGGGGATAGGCGACGAGCCCGGCGAGATGGACTACTTCACGCGCGAGGACTGCGTGCTGGCCGGCACCGAGGTGGTGCGCCGCATCATGGGGAAGCTGGGCTGCGAGGTGGTTGCGGCCGAGCCGAGCGGCACGCGCGTGGCGGCCGGCGGCACGTTCATGACCGTGCGCGGCGCGTCGGCCGACCTGCATGCGGCGTGGAAGGTGTGCCTGAACGTGTTCGACCACTGCTCGGCCGTGGCCACGAAAACGCGTGCCATGGTCGATGCGGCGCACGGTGCGAACCCGCGCTGCGAGGTGCTTACCACGCGAAAGAGCCAACCCGGCGCGAAAGACCTGCTCACCAGTGCCGTTATGGCAGGCGGGGCCTTTCCGCACCGGCTGGGGCTCTCCGAGACGGCGCTCGTGTTCGACCATCACCTCACGTTCTTCGGCGGCTTCGACGCGTTCGTGGAGCAGCTGCCGGCCATCAAGGCGCGCTGCATCGAGAAGAAGCTGTTCGTGGAAGCCGACGCCGCGCGCGCCCGGGTGCTCGCGGCCGCAGGCGTGGACGGCATCCAGTTCGACAAGGTGCCCGTGGACGAGCTGGGTCCCCTCGTGGCCGAGCTGCGCGCCGTCGACCCGCACGTAACGCTCGTCGCCGCCGGCGGCATCAACCCCGGCAACGCCGCCGCCTATGCCTCCACCGGCGTGGACGGCCTGGCCACGACGGCCCCCTTCGCCGCGAAGCCCCTGGACATGAGCGTTCGCATGCGCCGCCTATAGGGACGACGCTCCCGCTTTCGCGCCCGTCCCGAGGCTCCGCTCCGGCCCCTCTGGACGGGCGCCCCTTCCGAGGCTCCGCTCCGGCCCCCTTCCCTCCGTCCGTCCCGCTCCGGTGCGGCTTCCGCGCGTTTTTTCCAAACAGGGTGTAACCTCTTCGCCCTCCTGGCACGTCTAATAAGCAACCGACCTTGAAAGGGGCGTTTGCATGGACGATCTGATACAGAGAGCGCGAGACGGAGACGGCGAGGCGTTCGCCGCCCTGTTCGAGCACGAGAAGCAGCCGCTGTGGCGAGCGGCGATGGCGGTGCTCGACAACGTGGACGACGCTTCCGACGCACTCCAGGAGACGGCGGTGAAAGCGTGGCGCGCAATGCCGCGCTTCGGCGGCCGCAGCGCCGTGGGCACGTGGTTCATGTGCATCCTGCTGCGGACGTGCTATGACGTTCGGCGGAAGCGCAAGCGCGAGACCCCGTGCGCGATGGGGGTCTTCGACATCGACGCCGACGGCACGGACGTGTCGTGGGAGCCGGCGGTGGGGCTCGTGTCGGCGGGGCGCGGCGTGGTGCGCGACCCCGATCGCGACGAGGCTATGGACGTGCACGACGCTCTCGGTCGACTTGCGCCCGACGATCGTCTCGTGCTGGTGCTGTTCTATGTGAACGATTACCCCATACGACAGATATCCCAGATCATGAACGTATCGGAAGGCGCCGTGCGCACCCGCCTGTCGCGGGCGCGGGATCGATTCAAGGTCGTCTACGGCGAAGGACCGAGCGGCGTTTTCAAGGAAGCGGAGGTGGCACGATGAGCCATGAGAAGTTCGACAACGAAGGCGAGCTGCGCCAGGCGGTGATATGCGAGCTGGATCCCGGCCCGCTTCCCCAGAAGGCGCAGGCCAAGCTCGACGGTGTGTATGCGTCGCTCGGGTCCATTCCCCAGGATCGTCCGACGGCGGAGAGCGCAGCCGCCCCGGAGCGTCCCCGGCCGACGCGCCTTAGCGACGCGGAGGCTGCGGCGCACGGCAAGCCGACGGGCGGGCGCGTCGTGAGGCGCGGCGTGCTGATGGTCGCGGCGGCGGTGACCGTGGCGCTGCTCGGCGGCGCCGCTTTCGCGGCGACCACGCTCTTGCAGATGCAGCCGGGCGACGCGCCGTTCTTCGACAGCGGCAAGAACCTGCCGATCTACGGGAGCCTGCAAGAGGGCGTGTCCAGCTTGAGCGCCGACGTGGGGCAGACGGTGGAGGTCGACGGCGTGAAGGTGACGCTCGATTCCGTGTCGTCCGACCGCAACATCGTCAACCTGTTCTTCACGCTGGAGAAGGAGGGCGGCTTCGACCTGACCGAGCAGGCGAGTTACAAGGGCTCGCAGGAGAGCGAGTGGGGTCGCCTGCAAAGGCTGTCGCCGCGCTTCACCTGCGCGCTTTCGAGTAATGGCGAGTCGATCGGCAGCGATTCCGTCTACCTGTTGGATGCCTACCGGGAGGACGGCAAGGTGAAGGTCATGCAGCGCATCGTGCCGGAGGCGACGCTACCCGGCCAGGTGGACGTCGAGCTGGAAGGATGGGCGACTTGGAAGCCCTACGAGGAGGGCGACGCGCCCTTCACCTTCGACTTCGGCCTCGACCTCGGCACGGTGGCCCAGCCGCGCGAGCTGGGCTCACAGGATCTCACGTTCGCCACGAGCGAGGGCGAGAAGACCATGGGTATCGAGCGCTTCACGGCCTCCGAGCTGGGATGCGTGATGGTGGTGCGCAACGATGAGATCGAAACAATCGAGGAAAGCGGCCGTCCCATCTATAACGTGGCTGAAGGCTCCATCACGCCGTCCATGCTGAAGATCGCCGACGACCTAGGCAACGTGCTGACCCCGGTGGGCGCGGGCGACGGAACGGGGATCGATCCGGCCGGCGCGTACGTGGTGGAGCTGGCGGGCTTGTCACCCGATGCGACCAGCGTCACCTTCACGCCGATGATGCACGCGGCCGATTGGGAGTCGATGACGGACGAGCAGCGCGCGGCGATCAACGAGCAGAACGAGCGTACGGTGGACGTCTCGCAGATCGGGACCAAGCTGGAGACGAGCGAATACGGCGGTTACGAGCTGACGGGCTGGGATGTGGCGGACGGCACGGTGAGTATCTCTCTCAAGCCTTATGGATGGCAGGCATCGCTCGGCGGCGCGGCAGGCATGCGGCCCACGCAGCAGCCGACGCCGCTGTACGAAGAATGGTACGACGAGGAGACCGGGGAGAGGTACTGGGGCTACCACACGGCGGTCGGGTACCAGAAACACGATTACCAGACTGGCGAGTTGCTGCTGATCACCTCCTACTACGCGGCCAGCAACGAGGAGCTGCGCGGATTGACGGAGTACGAGTACCAAGCATCGTTCGGCGGATATCGCGAGGAATCTGACGCGTCGCAGACGCTTTCCTTCTAGCAGCGAACCATGAGAACGGGGCTGCATCGCATTCGATACAGCCCCGTTCCCCCTTGGGCTGTATCCTTGGCGCGAACCGCTCGTTTTTCGGGTGGCGCATAATTCTCTTCCACTTGTTTCTCCGAAGGCCCTTCTTATCCTTGAGTAAATATATTAGCCTCAAATATATATACTTCCAATTAGAAATATTATAAAATTGGAATAATTCGGTCCTGGACCGTCGAGGATTGACAAAGGAAAGTCGAGGAGGGTTTCATGAATTCAAGATCGAAGAGTCATTGCCGCCCGAGGTTTGCGGGAGCGCTCTCGCTCGCCGTATGCCTGTGTGCCGTGCTGGCGGTCGGCATGCTCGCAGGGTGCTCGTCGCCTGCACAGGAAGAGGCTGATGGCCAGCCCGAACCGGCGGCTGGGAAGCCGCTCGACGGCAAGACGCTCGACGTCTACTGCGGGGCCGGCATGACCGACCCGTTCCAGGAGATCGCCGATGCGTTCCAGGCCGAGACGGGCTGTACCGTGAACGTCACATTTGCCAACGCTGCGCAGATCCAAACCCAGATCACCACCACCGAGCAGGGCGATTTCTTCATAGCCGGCTCGGCCGACGAGCTCAAGCCCGTCGAGGCCTTCGTCGAGTCCAGCACCGACCTGGTGAAGCACATCCCGGTGCTGGCCGTGCCCGCCGAGAATCCTCGGAGCATCGCCGGCTTGGCCGATCTGTCCGGAGCCTCGCGCGTGCTGATGGGCGACCCCGAGTCCACCCCCATCGGTAAGATAGCCAAAAACGCCCTGACGAAGGCGGGACTGTGGGATTCGCTCATGGCGGCGAACGTCCTCACCACCACGACCACTGCTCCGCAGATCTCCACCGCCTTGGCCAATGGCGAGGGCGACGCGGGCATCGTGTGGAAGGAGAACGTGAAGGGCGACAGGGTCAAGATCGTGGATACCCCCGATTTGGACGCCTTCGTTAAGACCGTGCCCTCCGCGCAGCTGACCTGCGCCAAGGATGCCGAGGCCGTGAAGGCGCTCAACGAGTTCCTTCAGACCGACGCGGCGTGGGACATCTGGGCCGCTTACGGCTACGAGCGAGTGTAGCCCCGTGGAAGCACGCGAGGCCGCCGCGGTGGGTGCTCGGCCTGCCGCGGCGGGCCGCGAGCGGCGGCATCGTGGCCGGAAGCACGATGTATTCTCGGGTGTTTCCCTGGCCGTGGCCACGTTGGTGCTGTTGTTCGTTGGCAGTGCCATCGTGGCCATCGTGGCCGGCGGCATCGCCCATTTCGGCGAGGCCGTCACCTCTGCCGAGGTGCTGTTCTCGCTTAGGATGAGCGTGGTCACGTCCAGCATATCCACCGTACTCTGCCTGGTGCTGGCCTTGCCGACGGCCTATGCGCTGTCGCGTACGAACATGCCGCTCAAACGCGTGGCCGAGGTGCTCATGGAGCTCACGCTCTCGCTGCCCTACATCCTGTTGGGATTCGCCCTCCTGCTCATCTTCTCGTCGCCGTTCGGCAAGGCCCTCAAAGAGGCCGGGCTCGCGGTGGTGTTCGAGCCGACAGGTATCGTGTTCGCCCAGCTCATCGTGAACCTCCCGTTCGCCATCCGCATGGTGCGCACGGCGTTCGCCGACGTGAGCCCGCGCATGGAGTTCGTGGCGAGGACGTTGGGCGCTACGCCGGGCGACGCGTTCCGCACCGTCATTTTGCCGCAGTGCCGTAACGCGCTCATCAGCACGTTCGTCCTCGCCTGGGCACGCGGCATGGGGGAGTTCGGCGCCACGCTCATGCTGGTGGGTGTGACGCGCATGAAGACCGAGACGCTGCCGGGAAGTATCTATTTGAGCATCTCCACCGGCAATAACGAGACAGCCATGGCCACGGCCATGATCATGCTGCTGCTGTCGGCGGCGACGCTCGTGGTGGCGAACCTGCTGAACCGCCCGGTGGGAGCGACCCGTGTCGGGCCCGGCTGCAAGGCGGCGGGGAAGGGGGCTTGGCATGGCCGGAAGCATTGAGGTGCAGGATCTGCGCGTGGAGCGAGGATCGTTCGTGCTCGAGGTGTCCCGCCTTTCCGTTAGGCCGCGCGAGGTGTTTGCCATCTTGGGATCCACCGGGTCGGGTAAGACCGTCCTCATGGAGTCGATAGCGGGCGCGTTCCCGCTTGACGGAGGGTGCATCCTTCTGGACGGCAAAGACGTTGAGTCGCTGCCTGTCCAGCAGCGCCACCTGGGCATCTTGTATCAGGACTACGCGCTGTTCCCGCATATGACCGTGCGGGAGAATATCGCCTACGGCCTGCGGATGAACGGCTGCCCGCCGCGCGAGCGCGACGAGCGCGTGCAGGCCATGCTCTCGTTGTTCGAAATCGGGCATCTGGCCGAACGGTATCCCGGTATCATCAGCGGCGGCGAGTCGCAGCGTACGGCGCTGGCGCGCGCCTTGGTGCTGGAGCCGGAGATACTCCTGCTCGACGAGCCGTCCTCGGCGCTGGACCCGGCCACGAAGGAGCGCCTGTACGCCACGCTGCGCGCTGTGCATGCGCGGTTCGACTGCACCATCGTGTTCGTCACCCACGACTTCAACGAGGCCCGCACGCTGGCCGACCGCGTGGGCGTGGTGCTGGACGGCCGCCTGCGCGCCGTGCGGGAAGCGTGTTCCCTGTTCGAGCCGGAAGAACTCGACCCTGACGTGCGGGCTTTCTTGGGCCTCGCCTCTGGTGGCGGGCCTGCTCTCGGTCAGTCCATTGTTGCCGAAGTTTCGCGCACGGTTGCCTGTGGGGCTAGTCCCGGGTGATTTGCCAGTTGCCTATATACGCGACACCAGCAGCTGGTTTATGGAAACCCTTTGCTCGGCGGCTTCTATTGCCACGCGCCGATGCTGCTCGGATGACATCCGCAACGCGTACTTGCCCGAGAAGGAGCGTCGGCCGAACGGGAGCGGTGGGCATTCGCCCCGCTCACACCGCTTTCCTTCTAGCAGCAACGCATGAAGAGCGGGCCCCTCGGCGAGGGGCCCGCTGCGGTTGCGCGCGTTCGCTTCGGCTATTTGCCGAGCACTTTCTTGATGCCCTTGGCGGCCACGACGGCACCGCCGCCAATGGCCAGCAGGCCGGGGCCGGGCAGGATGAGCATCGGCACGCCCACGAGCATGATCGCGCCGCCGACGGCCGTCTGCACGGCGCCGCCGATGCGGCTGGGCTTCTTCTTCCCGGAGGCAGGGCCTCCGTCGATGATGGTAGCGTTGACAGAGGCGGCCTGCGCGGCGTTCTTCCCGTACGACGGCGCGCGGAACGCGTCGCCGCCTGCAGGCCGTCCGCTCCGCGCGGCTTCGCTTGCGCTGGCGACGGGGCTGACATCGATGATGGGGCTGTGGTCGCTCATGGTCTCCTCGCTAACGGTGGGTGGCGGCTCGAAGCTGCGTGTTGCTTGCGATTATACGGGCAGCACGGAGCCATGCGCCTGGGGCGGGGTGCTGGCGACAGGTTCGTCACCGTTCGGTAACGTGTTGTTCGCGGGTTCTCCAAAGACAAGCGCCGCGTTTCGAATTCGCGCCGACGCTCGCGACGCTGCTGCAAAGTCGCCGATTTCGGCAGATTGACGGGCGAAAGACGCGACGAGCGGCATAGCGTCCCTCGCTGGCCGTTGTCCGACCAGGTGTTTTGCTTTACCTGCACAAGGCTCTGGCTGCAAAGGGGGCCCGCACGGCGAAGAGGCCGCCGAAATCGGCGATTTTGCAGCAGCCGAACGAAGTTTTGCGGCTCGTTGCGGGGGATACGGCCACCCTCAGTCGAATCCGACGGGCAGCCCGAGCTCTCTCCTAAGCCTGAGCTTGCGCGCGTGATGGTCGGGGAAGCTCATCTGCAATCGTTTGCCCAGGCGCTTGCGGATGGATGCGGCTATGGTGTCGGTCGCCAGCATGCTGTCGAGCTCGTCGTTGGTGACGCCTATGACGATCCATCCCATCGCCACCAGAGCGTTAGCCCTTCTCGAATCCCGAAGGCGGCTAACCTCTCCTTCGTGGTGCTCTCTGCTCTGGTACTCGACGTCGAGTTTGGCTTCAGGCCAGCATAGGTCACAGCGGAAGCTTCTCCTTCCGGAGATCGCGCGCGCCGCGCTGTTCGCGCTCACCTCGTAGTTCATCAGGGGGATGCCGAGTCCGTATCCTCCGCGTGACAGGGGCAGCCCGAGGATGAGCGCGAGCTTCGATTCGCGCGCGGAGGCCGATCCGTCGGCAAGGTAGGGTAGGATGCGCTGGACTTTGCGTGCTCCGCCCATCGAGGGGTTCTTCGTTACGTAGGTGCGTAGGGCCCGCGTGCTTGTCAGCGGTTCGACCTGGTAGGCGGATCGAGCGCCGGTCCGTTTGGTTTGGTAAGAGCCGCACATCTCCCATCCTAGCTCGAGCAGCGCCGTTTCACTCGCTTGTCGCGCCAGGTGAACGAAACTGGTTGCGGGCGCGGTGAGGGTCGTCTCGCGATCCAAGCGCAGGAGCGATCCGCTCGGCAGGGGATTGCCGTGCACATGCGGCTTGCAAGTCGGCGATGCTCGGCAGTTCGGGTTGCCGACGAGAACATGGGCGGGTTTCTCGAACCGCAGATCGGCATGCATCGCTTCCAGCAGTTCGAGCTTTCGCTGCAGCTCCCCAGCTCTCGGGGCGTGATCGGGCAGCGTGCGAGCCGCGCCCTTCTCGGGCGCCAGCATGCCCGGTCGAGCGGCTCGCAGGATTTGCAGGGCGGTGAGGTGCCCGAAGCAGATGCGCGCCGGTTTCGCGCGCTCCCGCCTGTCATAGGGGCGGAGACCGGTTTTCGGGATGGGGTCGCATGCGGCCATGCAAGCCTCCTAGCTCGTCGCGGGCTCGAAGGATCTTGCAGACGTGGGGAAGCGAGCACATCGTTTCCGCAGCGGGCTCGTCAACGTGGGAAGAGCGCCTGCCTCGACTCTGGTTGGATGATTCTAGCACGTGCAAGCCGTCTGCGGCACGACGCTTCTTGCTGCAAAATCACCGATTTCGGCGGCCGTCGCGCATGGCGGGTCGAGGCTCGGCTTCTCCATTGACGACTGGCGATGAAAACGCCTGTTCAGAGGAATGCTCTGAAGGCAATACGGGGCTGCTTCCGGAAAGACGGCTTTATGGGCGCCGAAATCGACGATTTTGCAGCATTCGGTCGGGCGGTGACTGTTATACGGGATGATGCGGCCTGCCCGCGGCTGCGCTCCGGCGCGCCCCGGGCGCGGCTCGGCCTCGGCAGCGGGCGGGCCGCGCACTTCAGGGGTGCGGTCGAATTCCGGCGTTGTGGACGCCGAAAGCGGCCATTTGCGATACACTATGGGTCAAGGTTTCATGTTCGCGTTTGAAGTTCGTAGGTTAGGCTCGACTGTGGTTCGCGCCTTGACGAAGACGGCAACGGCGTGGGCCACTCAACAGGAAAGTTGGTGGTCAACATGGCAGCTCCTGCTACCGAACACGTACGGAACATTGTGCTGGTGGGCCAAGACGGCGCCGGCAAGACATCGCTCGCCGAGGCGATGCTGCACGTCTCGGGCCGCACGCCCCGCATGGGCACGACCCACGACGGGAAGTCCTACCTCGACTACGACGAGGAGGAAATCCGGCGCAAGTTCACCATCGGCACGTCCATCGCCCCCATCCCCTACAAGGACTACAAGATCAACCTGCTGGACACCTCCGGCCACCCCGACTTCATCGGCGACACGCTGGCCACCATGCAGGCGGCCGAGATGGCGCTTTTCGTGGTCGACGCCGTGGCGGGCCCGCAGGTCATGACCACCAAGCTGTGGCGCGAGGCCGAGGACATGCGCCTGTCGCGCGCCGTGTTCATCAACCACATCGACCGCGAGAACGCTGACTTCGACACCGCCATGGCGCTCCTGCACGCGCGCTTCGGCTCGCGTCTGGGGCCCGTAACCATCCCCATCGGCGTGGACGCGGACTTCAAGGGCGTCATCGACATCATCCGCATGAAGGCGCGCTACTTCGATCCCGGCAGCGACGCCGAGCGCATCGAGGACATCCCGGCCGACTACCTGGAGACGGCCCAGGCCGCGCGCGACAAGCTCTGCGACCTCGTGGCCGAGGCCGACGACGAGCTCATGATGAAGTACCTGGACGGCGAGGAGCAGCTCACGCAGCAGGAGTTGGAACAGCTGCTGGACAAGGCCATCGCGCAGGAGCTGTTCATTCCCGTGTTCGTGGGCTCCACGATCATCGAGCAGGGCATCCAGGGCGTCATGGAGGACATCGCCACCTATTTCCCGCACCCGCGCCACCACGGCCGCTTCCGCCTGGCCAACGGCGAAGAGACGCTCGTGGACGAGACGGGCGAGCCGGCGGGCTTCGTGTTCAAGACCGTGTCCGACCCGTTCGTGGGACGCTTGAGCTTCATGAAGGTCATCTCCGGCGTGCTGGAGCCGGGCATGGAGCTGGTGAATGCCCGCACCGGCAAGAAAGACCGCCTGGGCCACCTGTACGTCATGATGGGCAAGGAGACCAACGACGTGAAGAGCGCGAAGGCCGGCGACATCATCGTCGTCCCCAAGCTCACCGAGACGCGCACGGGCGACACGCTGTCGAAGTCGGGCACCGTGGCCATCGACCCGCTGCCCTTGCCCGAGCCGCAGTACCCCGTGGCCATCGAGGCCGTGAACAAGAAGGACGAGGACAAGCTGGGCACGTTCCTGGCCCGCGCGGTGGAGACCGACCCCACCATCCGCGTCAGCCGCAGCGAGGAGACGCACCAGACTGTGGTCACCGCCATGGGCGACGCCCAGGTTGACACGCTGCTCGCACGCCTGAAGGAGCAGACCGGCGTCGAGGCGAGGCTCGTGGACGTGCGCATCCCGTACCGCGAGACCATCCGCAAGAAGGCCGAGGCGCAGGGACGCCACAAGAAGCAGACGGGCGGCTCGGGCCAGTTCGGCGACTGCTGGCTGCGCCTGGAGCCGAACCCCGGCGGCGGCTACGAGTTCCTGGACGAGATCGTGGGCGGCAAGATCCCGCGCGGCTTCATCCCCGCTGTGGACAAGGGCGTGCAGGACGCCATGGCCGAGGGCTTCCTGGCGGGCTATCCCATGGTGGACGTGAAGTGCGCCGTGTACGACGGCTCGTACCACTCGGTCGACTCCAACGAGATGGCGTTCAAGACGGCTGCGCGCATCGGTTTCCGCGCTGCGTGCGAGAAGGCCGACCCCATCCTGCTGGAACCCATGGCCAACCTGAACGTGACGGTGGGCGAGGAGTACGCCGGCGCCGTCATGGGCGATATCTCCACGCGGCGCGGTCGCATCGTGGGCACCGACTCCAACGATGCGGGCGAGACGGTCATCATGATGCGCGTGCCCTACGCCGAGGTGGTCACGTACACGAAGGACCTGCGCTCCCTCACGCGCGGCTCCGGCTCGTACACCTTGGAGCTCGAGGGCTACGACCCCGCTCCGGCCGACGTGACGAAGAGGCTCGTGGAGGCCTACCAAGCCGCCCGAGCTGCCGGCAACTAGCTTCTCCGGCCCGGTATCTGGCATGCAAAAGGCGCCGCCCCGAGTGGGTGGCGCCTTTTTAACGTGGGACGGGGGGGCGGATGGCGTCTCGTTCTCGCACGCTTGCGGCAAACGAGAGCTATCGGGGGGGGGGCGAGGCGTTTCCCCCGTCCCCCTGCCTCCCTCCGCTTCCTCCTACACTCCCGGATGCGCTGCTAGCCATTCTTCGCTCGGAGGGGTGTTTCGGCGGCATACCTGGTACCCATGCTCGGGATGCGCGCTCGTGCCCTTGCCGCAGGGGTAGGCGCACACGAGGCCGCTGTAGTTGCAGCGCAGGGGCTCGGGGCGCACGAGCGCTGTCAGGTCCTCGCCGCATTTCTTGCACAAGAGCGCCGCCCCGGCCGTCACTTCCGTGCGGTCGAAGATGGTGCACGTGCCGCAAGAGGGACACTTCCCCGACTTCTTGGGCGCGGGCTGGCATTTCCCGCACAGCGGGTTGCATATCCAGCAGCCTCCCGGCATAGTGGCCTTCCTTTCTGTCGTTGGGCTATAATATAATCCAATCGATTACGTTATGCTCTATACTAGGGTTATGACCGGTTCGGGCGAAGACGAGCGCGCCGAAGCGGGGGAGAGATCGTGCAGGTGGCGCGCACGGAAATTACCTGGAATCGCGCATATGCAACTATCAACCTAGCACGGGGCCTGGTGGGCTTTGTACCTATCGCAGTATGAAAATGAGCGGCTCTGGTACCGTGGGCTATAGGCCCTTCCGAGTAAAACGAGTAAGGTTTGAGAAGGACGAGTGAAGCGCTGCTCGTTTCTTTTCATCAGGGGGAAAGGGGCGTGCCGGATGACGCAATCAATGCCGGAACGATCAGAGGATAAGACTTCCCATGTGAAGACGTTGACTATGATCGGATTCAAGGTTCTCTTGAGCTGGCATTATCTGGTACTGTTCTCTCCCATATTTATCGGTGCGACCAACAACCCGTCTTTTTCCTTCTTCCTCGAGCGCCAGTTCACGCTGTATCTGACGCTTGCCTTGTCCTTTGGGGCGCTTGTCGGCGTAGGCCGCTTCTTCCTGAACCGCAACAAGACGGCTCCGTCCACGCTGCTGCTGGGCGCGGCGGGCGTGCTTGCCACGGTCGCCTCGGCGCTTTCGCTGGTTACGCTCTCGGCCGACATGCCGTGGCGCATCGCTTCGGTGGTGCTGCTGGGCTTTTCCGAGGCGTTCCTCATGTTCCTGTGGCTCCACTATTATATGGAGGCGGCGGCAGGGCATCTGTTCCGCTCGTTCGCGGTCGATATGATGGCCGGCGGCATCCTCGCATTCCTCACGTGCAGCTTCGTGCCGCCGCTCAGCTACCTTGTGACGCTGTGCATGCCGGCGGTGGCCACCGTGTCGCTCATCGCGAACTGGCGCACCATCGAGCCGGTCGATGTGGCCGCTCGGACTCCGGCCGTCGTGCCGCCCCGCAAGAGCGTCCTGCGCCATTCGCTGAAAACGCTGCTGCCCACCACGGTGTACGCGTTCGTGTTCGGCCTGCTGCAGGGCGGGTTCATCAACAGCGGCGTCGCGCTGCTCATGGCGGGCAACGCCGTGGTGCTCGTGGGCATCGTGGTGGCGGGCATCGTCATCTTCTTCATACCCGAGGCGCCCGAGACGGACGCCGATATCGACACGATACACCGCTTCTCGCTGCTCTTCTTCGTCCTCGGCATCGTGGGACTTTCCTTCTTGGGCGGGGGGGGGGGTGCTCCTCGCATCAGAAACGGTTATCCTGGCAGGATTCAACCTGTTCGACTTCGGCGGCCTGATACTCGGCGTCGGGCTGGCGCGGCGGCTTAAGCCCGGATCGCTGCTGCTGGTCGACGGCGGCCGCGTGCTCGTCTACATGAGCTTGGCCGTGGGCCTCGTGGTGGGCAAGACCGTGGTCACGGGCCTCGGCGTGGCCGACCCCTCGCTCGTGCTCTACTCGCTGTGCGGGGCTGCCATTACCATGCTCGTGGCAACGGTGCTCACGCCGTTCCGCGAGCAGGAGCCCTTCGAGGCGCAGCTTGCCCGCATGACGTCCGACTCCGGCGCCGCTGCCCCCGAAGGTGCTGCAGCCGCAAAGAAAGCCGACGTCGCATCCGCCTCGGCCGTCGGCGCGCCCGCGCCCTCCGGCGCCGGGGCCGGCACCTCCAAGAAAGCCGCAGCCGAGCCGGCGCCCGACGCTCCGGCTTCCGCCTCGCGCGACGAGGACGCGCCGTCCAAGCCCGCGCTGTCGTCGAAACCCTCCGGCGAGCCCAAGCGTGCCGACACGCCTTGGCGGCGCACGTGCCGCGGCATCGCCGAGCTCTACAAGCTCTCCCCGCGCGAGACGGAGATATTCTTCCTCATAGCCAAGGGCCGTAACGCCGAGTACGTCCAGCAGAAGCTGGTCATCTCCATGCACACGGCCAAGACCCACATAGCGAACATCTACCACAAACTCGGGGTGCATTCGTCGCAGGAGATGCTAAGCCTTATAGAGACGTTCCGAGAGGAAGACATCAAATCGCAAGAGCAGGACTGACAAGCCCATCTCGGCGCGCCGCGGCGCGCCGTTTTGCTGTCCATCTGGGGCGATGCGCCCCGCCAACCGTAAGGAGTACCCTATGCAAGAAACCGCACCCCAGCTCGACTTGAGCGCGTTTGCGCTCTCTTCGCACGACAGCGTGCATATCGTCATGCCGCCGCAGCCCGTCGCGACCGACGACGACATCGACGCGCAGCTGTTCGTGTACGTGGCCTCGGCCACGAACCATTCGCCCATCCGCTCCATCGGCGATTTGACCGACGAATGGGTGAAGGGCCAGTTCGACGGCATCAGCACCATGGCCGAGCTGCGCGCGGGCATAAAGCAGGACCTCGAGCGCCAGGGCATGGTGGCCTGGAACAACACGAAGTTTCAGAAGTGCTCTGACGCCCTCGTGGCGCGCCTGGAGGGCGAGCTTCCCGCAGATGTCGTCGCCGCGAACATCGAGGCTTCGCACGCGCAGTACGAGCAGCGCCTCAAGTCGTTCGGCTCCACGAAGGAGCGCTATCTGCGCGAGGAGCACCTCACGCCCGAGCAGTTCGAGGAGAAGCTGCGCGACGACGTGGTGTTCCAGCTGAAGCTCAACGCGGCGCTCGACAAGATGATCGAGGCCACGGGAACCGAAGTCGCGCCCTCCGAGCTCACCGAGTACCTGTCCACGGACGATCCCGATGCGTTCCTCGCGGAGATCGAGGCGAACGGCCGCATGGCGGACGCCCAGCGTGCCGCCGCCCGCGTCAAGGTCATGCGCAGCGTGGTGGACGCGGCCGTCGTCGAGACGGAAGGCGACGCCTCCGCCGCCTAGCCCCGGCTTCTATGCGCCATCCGGCGCTGCGGCTCGTGCCCCCGGCACCGGCCGCTTCGGAAGGGCCCGCATCGCGGGCCCTTTTGCTTGCTCGGGAGCTCATACCCCGTATCGTCCCCTTTGCATGACCGATTTACGTTTCCCCAGGTAAAAGCCTCGATACGTGCGTAGTAGTGAGTATGACTGCCAGTACTAGATCGTCCTTTTTCATACCCGCGAAGGTACTTTCGCCGATTTGCCGCATGGTAGCTTATGCGCTGTGAATGCACCCCAATGTATTTGCGAACAGACCTTGTCCACCGAGATTCAATGAGGAAGAGGAGGAACCACGATATGTGCTTCAGACCGCCGTCGTTCGACGAAATGATGAAGAAGTGCCCGTCTTGCGGCTCTTTCAACCCGCCCGAGAACGACAAGTGCAAGAAGTGCGGCACCGAGCTTCCCGCTGCGGATGCTGCCGGCACGGGCGCGAACGCCCCTGCCCCGAGCGCTCCCGGCGCCCCCAAGGCTCCCGGCGCTGCGCCGAGCGCCCCCAAGGCTCCTGGCGCGCCGAAGCCGCCGACTGCGTAAGCAGGAGCGGACCGATCCCTCCGGCGCCGCGGCTTGAGAGAGGCCGCATGCGCGCCGAGACAAGGATCATGCAGGTCTTTAAGAAACCCCGATACTCCGCTCGGAAGAGGAGACCGACGGACACGGGGAAGGCGGGAAGCGAGGTTTGAGGAGGCCGCGCGACCCGAGATAAGCGTGCTTCGGGGTTTCTGAAGAATAAGAGTTCATCTTATCGGTATCTCTTTTATGAAAGGGGGGCTTTTCATGATCAACGAATACAACCATGATCTGTACAAAACAGACTGGCGTTGGTACGAGGATGGTTATGAAGTGACCCGCACCTCGGTCTGGACCGGACCTGGGTGTCACAACGGCTGCGGCGTGCTCACGTACGTCAAAGACGGCAAGCTCGAGAAGATCGAGGGCGACCCCAACTTCGGGTACAACCAGGGACGTCTGTGCCTGCGCTGCCTGAACATGGTCGAGAACATCTACAACAACGACCGCCTCAAGTGGCCTCTCCTCCGCGACGGCGAAAAGGGCGAGAACAAGTGGAAGCGCATCACGTGGGAAGAGGCCTTCGACTGGCTCGAGGACACCTACGCGAAGATCTGCAAGACCATTCACGACGACTACAACGGAATCGGGCCCGAGGGCATCGTCGCCCTGTCCGGTACCGGCCGTAACGCCATGTGGCATGGCGCTATGTGCCTCCGTGCAGTCTTCGGCAGCCCGAACATGTCGTTCGGCTTCCTCTCTGCCGACTCCTGCTACCAGCCCCGCATGACCGCCAACCTCATGAAGGACGGCGACTGCTGGATCCTGGACGCCTCGCAGCTGCACCCGGATCGCTACGACAACCCGGAGTGGAAGCAGCCCGAGGTTGTTATCGTGTGGGGCAACGAGCCTCTCGCGTCCAACCCCGACGGCTTCGTCGGCCACTGGCTGATCGACCTCATGCGCATGGGCACGAAGTTCATCGTCATGGATCCGGCCCTCACGTGGCTCGCCTCGAAGGCCGACATCTGGATCCAGGTTCGCCCCGGCACCGACTGCGCGCTCGCCATGGGCATGCTGCGCGTCATCGTCGACGAGGACCTGTACGATCACGACTTCGTTGACAACTGGTGCTACGGCTTCGACGAGCTCGTCGAGCGCCTGCAGGACTACCCGACCGACAAGGTCGCGGAGATCTGCTGGATCCCCGAGCAGCAGATCTACGATGCTGCCCGCATGTTCGCTGCTGCCAAGCCCGGCGCCATCCAGTGGGGCCTCGCCATCGACATGCAGATCGCTGCCATGGAGGCTTCGTTCGCCATCTCCGACATCACGGCGCTGTGCGGCAACCTCGACGTCCCCGGCGGCAACGTGCTCGTGCGCTACGCCTACAACAGCTCCAAGAAGTACGGCTGCGGCCTCGAGTTCATCTCCCAGGAGATGCTTGACCGCCGTATCGGCACCGACCAGTCCCCGATCCACAAGGCCGGTTACACGCCGTTCATCCCGCCTGACCTCCTGCTCGAGGCCATGGAGACGGGCGTGCCGTATCCGCCTCAGATGATGTGGGTCCATGGCACGAACCCGATCGCCAACATGGGCGGCGACGCCCCGCGCATCTACCGCGCGTGGCAGAACGTGCCCTACACGGTCGTCGTCGACTACTACCTGACCCCGACCGCCGTCGCCTTCGCCGACCTGGTGCTCCCCGTGGCCATGTCCGTCGAGCGCGACTCCTTCCGCTCCTGGTGGCAGCCGCTGCGCACGATGACCGCCGCAGCCGGCCGTTACTACGAGTGCATGATGGACGAAGAGCTGGTGTTCTATCTGGGCAAGCGCTTCAACCCGGACTTCTTCAACCAGTTCGAGACCGTGCGCGACTTCCTGACGTGGATGATCCAGGACGACGGCAACGGCGTTCCCTACACGTTCGAGGACCTCACGCACACGGTGTACGACTACTGGGATTGGAACGAGACGTACCACAAGTACGAGAAGGGCCTGCTCCGCGAGGACGGTCAGCCCGGCTTCGTTACGGCTACCGGTATGTACGAGATCTCCTCTCCGCTGTTCGACGTGTGGGGCTTCGATCCTCTGCCGCACCACATGGAGCCGTTCGAGAGCCCGTACCGTACGCCCGAGCTGTACAAGGAGTACCCGTACATCTACACGTCCGGCCACCGTCACATCGGCCTGTTCCACTCCGAGCATCGCCAGCTGCCGACCATGCGCGAAGTGCACCCCACGGCTATCGCCGACATCTCGCCCGAGATCGCCGAGGAGATCGGCGTCAAGGAAGGCGACTGGGTGTGGTTCGAGAACCGTCGCGGCAAGTGCAAGCAGCAGGCGCACATCGCTCCGGGCCTCATGCCGAACCTCGTCCGTGCCCGCCACGGCTGGTGGTTCCCCGAGCAGGAGGCTGCAGAGCCGAACCTGTACGGCGTGTTCGACTGCAACGGCAACAACCTGACCACGATGGGCGTGTACGGCCCGACGCACTACGGCGCCCCGTACAAGAGCACGCTCTGCAAGTGCTACAAGGTGACGCCTGAAAATGATTGCTCGCCTAGCGAGATTGTGACCAAGGGAGGTGGCTTCGGTGGCTATGACTACACCCGGTTCGAAGGCGACTAACGGTCTGCTGATCGACTACGAATTCTGCACCAACTGCCATACGTGCGAAGTTGCTTGCAAGAAAGTGCATGATCTTCCGATCGGCCAGTACGGCATCAAGACGCTCGAGTACGGCCCCGTGAAGAACATCAACGGCAAGTGGGAGTGGACCTATCTTCCCCTGCCCACGGATCTGTGCGACCTCTGCGCCGACCGTGTGGCCGAGGGCAGGCTTCCGAGCTGCGTGCATCACTGCCAGGCTGGCATCATGTACTACGGCACGCTCGAGGAGCTGTCCGCTAAGTTGGCTGAGAAGCCCAATCAGGTGCTTTTCGCAAAGTAATGTTGGAACGAAGGAGGTAGAGCTATGGCTCGTCAGGAGAAAGGCGGATTCCGTCCGCCTCCGCTGGGGAAAATTCTGTGGAAGTGCACCGAGTGCGGTACCTTTAACGCGGCCGATGCCACGGCGTGCAAGAAGTGCGGCGCCGAGAAGGAGAAGGTTGCCGACAAGTCCATCGAGAGCGCTACGTTCAAGCCTATCGATGACTCCGAGCGCCTGAACCAGGACAAGAAGGCCGTCGAGAAGATTCTCGGCGAGGAGTAGTTAGTTCCAACGGCGAGGGGATCTCTTTCTTGAGATTGGGGTCCCCTCGTTCTTTCCATGGCCGCCAGGCAGGGTCGAAACGTTTTCATGGGGAAATGCTGAAAGAGCAAAAGAAGACGAAGCCTCGATCCGAGTCACCATCCAAGGCTAGCGCATGAAAGCAGGAACGCCTTCTTTTGCGCGGGATCCGCACTGTCCGACGGCCGCCTATCAGATTCTCCGGCTTAAAACAGCTCATAAGGGCCGGGGAACGTTCCAAGGAGCGGATTATGAGTGCAGCTGCAAAGTCGCCAGGGAAGTTCACTATTTCCCAGGCGATCGACTCCCTCGGAGTCAGCAAGTTTACCATTTCCATTTTCTTCCTCGTTGGCATAGCGATGATGTTCGATGGTTACGACTACATGATCATCTCCTATACCAACACCCAGATCATGCAGGAGTTCTTCGGTCCTGCAGGCAACGACGCCCTCAAGGGCGCCCTGTCGTCCTGGTCGACGATCGGCATCGTGGTGGGCTCGTTCGCAGCCGGCCCGCTGTCCGACAAGTTCGGCCGCAAGAAGATCCTCACCATCGGCACGTTCATGTACGGCCTGCTTACCATCCCGTGCATCTTCGCCCCGAACTACGAGGTCTTCGCGGTCTTCCGCGTGCTCGCCGGCCTGTTCCTGGGTGTGTGCACGCCTATCGTCACCACGCTGTTCACGGAGTTCACCCCCACGAAGCAGCGTTCGTTCTTCATCACGTTCGGCATGGCGTGGATGATCGTCGGTTGGGTTATGGCCGCCCTCGTGGGCACGGTCATGGTCCAGGTTGCCACGTGGCACTGGTGCTACGCCATCGGCGCGCTGCCGGTGATCTACGCGTTCATCTTCGGCAAGTTCACCCCGGAATCGGCCCACTGGTGCGCCGTGCACGGCAAGCTTGACGGCGCGGTGAAGACGCTCGAGCGCATCGAGAAGCGCGCGGGCAAGGAGATCCCCTACGAGCTCAAGCCCGAGAACCTTCTCGTGCCGCCGGTTTCCGCCAAGTCGAGCCCGGCCGAGGTGTGGAAGGGCAAGTACCTGAAGACCACCATCGCGCTGGTTATCATCTACTTCGCCGGCAACTTCAGCATCTACGGCGTGAACGCCTGGCTGCCGGCCCTGATGCTCGAGGCCACGGGCGGCGCCGTTACCGCGTCGTACATGCTGGCCATGGCGCAGAACGCCGCGTCCGTCGTGGCGAACTGCACCACCGGCTTCGTCTCCGAGGCCATGGGCCGCAAGCGCAACCTCATCTTCGGCTACGGCCTGTCGGTGGTTGCCTGCCTTATCGTCTCCCAGGTGGTCAAGCTGCCCGCCGAGACGAGCTTCTGGCCGTACCTGATCGCGTTCGTGTTCATGGGCTTCGCCCTGAACTACGCCATCACCGCTGCCCAGCCGATGATGTCCGAGTCCTATCCCACCGAGTTCCGCAACTCCGGTGTTGCGACGATCGTCGCGCTCGGCAAATCCGCCGGCATCCTGTCGCCCATCATCCTGGGCGGCCTGAAGGCTGCGGGTTGGGCGTTCTCTCCGCTGATCGCCCTGCTGGCCGCCCCCATGGCGTTCGGCTTCTTGGCTGGCTTCCTGCTTCCCAAGGGCGCCAAGGGCATGAACATCGACGACATCGCCGATGAGGCTGCCGACGCAAAGGCGTAAGCACTGCTTTACCGCCCCATCCTGAAAAGATGCGAGCGGATTGACGTTCGACCGGCCGACGGGGTTCCTGGAAAGGGGCCTCGTCGGTCGGGTTTGCCAGGGCGGTTCGCGGGTCGCCGCATCTCATAGAGCGTTGCTGGTCGCGCGCAGGATGCCGACGATTGCGGCGAACCGCCTTGGCAAACCCGACCGATGTACCGGGTGCCGAGGGGCTGAATCGATACAAGGGGGTTCGCGATGAGTGCTATCATCTGTCCGTTCTGCGGCAAGGAATCGGCTTCCGAGGACCATTGCACGAAGTGTCGCACGCGCTTCACCAAGGAGATCCGCGCTGCCGCTTTCACGGTGGACAACGACCCGCGCAGCGACCGCATAGGCCCCGTATCCACGAAGACCGCCAAGGTGATCTGCTGGATCGTGCTGGGACTGCTTCTGGCGGCTTTCGTGCTGGCCACCGAGCTCACCGGCAACGGCGTTACCGGCCACTGAGGGTGCGGCGGGGCTAGGTCGTCTCGGCAGCCGGGCAGGCGCCCCGCGTTGCGTTTGATCGGAGAGGCGCCCTGGCCAACCTTCCGCGCTTTCAAAACCAGGCGGCGGAGCATTCGGGGGAGTATTGCCTCCGCATTGTCATGTGTTCGCCTGCTCTCTCGAGGCCTTGCGTGAGAGGTGGGAGCTCGGGGGATCCGCACCGGGGCCGTATCCAAAAGCTCTTCTTAGCCGTATCTCACGGGTTGAAGGGGCTGTATCAAAAGTCCCAGAATGCGATCCCGGCTGGCAGCAAGGGCAGAGCCCTTGCCCTACGCTCGTCCCGGGAGAGACGACGAGGCGAAACTTTTGATACAGCCCCTTTGCTTCAACCCGGGGGACGTTCCCCGTTGAGCTAGGGCAGGGCCCTTACTCAACGGGACGGCTCCAAGGCGGGGCTCGAGCTCAAGGCTTTCGAATCGCCGCCATGCGCGCGCTTCGCCGGCTTTATCCCCGCTTTGCCTGCTCGTAGTCCTTGATGTCCTGCTTCGTGATGCCCACGCTCGCTTGGATGCCCCTGATCTCGTTGCCGGAGCGGGTGAAGTCCACGCTCGAGGTGCCGCCCAAGATGGCCAGGCCGATGCCGGCCATCATCATTGCGGCTCCCACGGCCATGTTGCCTACTTCCAGGATGCCGCTCGTCTCCAAGCCCAGCTTCACCGTGACGAGCACGACGATGGCTGCGAGGGCGGCGGCGCACTTGATGAGGTCCTTGCGACGGTTCGCCTTGAGACGTTCGATGTCCTGGTACGCCTTCGCCTTGCGCTGGCTCATGTTTCTGCCCATAACGTGTCCTTTCCCCTGATTAGGATCGCGTGATCCCCGTCGGGGCGGCCTCTGGCGCCAGAGGCCGCCCCGACGGGGAATCGGCAAGCCTGCGGAGGCAGCAAGCCCGCCGATTCCCGCATGGGCGCTCGCTTACGAGGCGGCGGCAGCCGTCTCGGGCGCCTCGACGTCGGCGGAGCTGCCGGAGGCCTTCGCCTTGCGACCCTCCAGCATCTTCATGTCGCTGTTCCACTTCTTGGAGAACGGCAGCACGTCGGCTGCGGCTACGAGGGACAGCACGCCCATGACCATGAACACGGCCAGGCGGTTGTCGCCGCCCACGGCGCCCTGCACCACGATGTTCAGGATGGAGCCGAACACGATGGCGAAGTTCGCCAGCGACAGGTTGAGCGGGTACTTCTTGGCGCCGTAGCGCTGGCGGGCGAACGCCGAGGCCACCACGGGCACGCCGCCGTAGCAGAAGCCGCAGCAAAACGCGCCGACCACGTAGAGCGCCGAGATGCCGGTGGTGAGCGCGCCGATGATGCAGGCGCAGGCGGCCACGGCGATGAGGCCGTCCACCAGCATGGTGATCTTCACGTTCGTCTTGTCGTAGATGAGGCCGATGACCACGCGCGCCAGGCCGTTGCAGGTGGACACCAGGCCCACGAGCAGCGTGGCGAAGCCGGCGTCGAGGCCCACGAGCTGGGCATCGGAGGCGCAGTTGCCGATGGTGGCCAGGCCGATGGCGATGACGATGATGGCCCAGACCCAGTACACGTAGAACGTGGAGGACTTGAGCGGCGTGTCCTGCTCGCCCGGGTCGTAGCCGGACGCGGTCGCCTTCTCGGGGGCCATGAGGGCCACGATGTTAGCCGGCGGGCGGCGCAGCGTGCAGGCCAGCACGACCACCACGAGCGCGGTGATCACGCCGATGGCGGCGAACACGGTGCCCAGGCCGAGCGTCGGCGCCAGGTTCACCGACAGGGTGCCCAGGATGAGCGAGCCCAGGCCGAAGCCCATCATGAGCACGCCCGACGAGAAGCCCACCTTGTCGGGGAACCACACGTTGGTGGTGGCGATGACGGAGTTGTAGCCCACGCCCACGCCCAGGCCGCCCAGCACGCCGTAGCACAGGTACACCACGGTGATGCTGCCGTTGCCGAACAGGCCCGTGCCGGCGAAGCCGCAGAAGAACAGCGCTGCGGCCACGAACAGCGTGTTGCGCACGCCGATCTTGGCCTCGATCTGCGATCCGATGACGGCGCCGACGCAGAACGTGATCATCATGATGTTGAACGTGAGCCCCACGGCGGCCTTCTCGAGGCCGAACGTGGTGCAGATGGGGGCGGCGAACATGGAGAATGCGTAGATCAGCCCCAGGAACAGCAAGGTGAGCGTGGACAAGGCCAGGTAGAGCATGCGCTTGCTCTTGATCTGGCCGACGGTAAGGTCAGGCATGGATCCCCTCTCTTTCAATGGTTACACGCGCGCACGGACAGCGCGGGCATGCCGTGCGACATCATCCATTGTGCCGTGCGCGCGCGGGCTCGCGTATAGTCGTCCGTACTAGATGCCCTCGTTTTCATACTCCTCACGGTAGGGGCGTTCCTCATGCCGGTGGTAGGTTGCATCGCGAGCGAAACGGTCTGCGCGCGTTTGCGCGCAGCTTCCGCGCGGAGGCGTCGGCACCTCCGCCGGGAAACGTCAGGGAGGCGATGAGCGTGGCCGACATACGCACGAACCGCTACGCTATCCTCGTTTGCGGCATCCTGACCATGCTCATGTTCGGCACGATCTACGCCTGGTCCATCTTCATTCCGCCGCTCGAGGCCGAGTTCGCCTGGACGCGCAGCCAGACGTCGCTCGTGTTCTCCGTCGCCATGATCGGGCTGTCGTTCGGCATGCTGTCCATCGGGCCGCTCTCGAAGGTGCTCTCGCTGCGCGCGTGCTTCGTCGCCTCCACGTCGCTGATCGTGCTGGGCTTGTTCTCGTGCCAGTTCATCACCGAGCTCTGGCAGCTCTACGTGTTCTACGGCGTGTGCTGCGGGCTGGGTTCGGGCATGAGCTACACGGTGTGGACCACGAACACGCTCGCGTGGTTCGGCGACAAGGTGGGGTTCGCCTCGGGCGTGCTGGTCATGGGCTTCGGCATGGGCGCGCTCGTGCTGGGCTCGCTGGCCTCGGCGCTCATCTACTCGTCGCTGGGCTGGCGCCTGGCGTTCGTGGTCATTGCTGCCCTGGCGCTGGTGGAGGCGCTCGTGGCCGTCAACTTCATCCAGGAGCCGCCGCCGCGCATCGCGGCGCTCAAGCCGAAGCGCGACGCGGTGGGCGTGAGCCTGCCCGGCTCCAAGACGGTGCGCGAGCCGTCGTTCTGGCTTTTCTGCATCTGGCGCAGCGTGGTCATGGGGGCGGGCGGCGCAGTGATCGCCGAGGCGTCCGTCATGATGACGGGCATCGGGTCGTCCATCGCGTTCGCCACGGCGGCCGTGGGGGCGCTCGGGCTGGGCAACGGGTTCGGGCGGCCGCTGGGCGGCATCCTGTACGACCGTATCGGGCAGAACCGCACGCTGGTGGTGCTGCCGGCGCTGGCGCTGGCCGTGTCGGTGGGCATGGCGGCGGCCTACTGGTTCGAGGCGCCGTGGCTGTTCGCGCCGTTCCTGCTCGTCGAGGGGCTGCTGTACGGCATGTACGCGGCCATCAACACGTCGTACATGCGCACGACGTTCGGGCAGCGCGACCTGGCCATGAACACCGGCATCAGCGCCGTGGTGCTGGCGCCGTTCAACCTGGTGTTCCCGCTGGTTGCCGCGGCGCTGTTCGAGTGGACCGGCGGCTACGAGGCGTTCTTCGTCATCGTGCCCGCCTTCGCGCTGCTGTCGCTGGCGTGCGGCGCGCTGTGCAAGCCGGCGAACGCGCGGCTGCAGGCGAGGTACGGGGCTGCGGGGGAGACGGCGGGTACGGGGATTGCAGGGGAGCTGCAGGATGCCACAGGGCAGACGACGGGGAGGAGCGCCGATGGCGTGGGGCAAAGGGCAGATCGTGAAGCAGGCGTTGCGCACCGCGCCTGAGGACTACGCCGCGTTCGAGGCCGTGAACCTGGCTGGGCGAGACGGCGTGCGCGTGCTGGACGTGGGGTGCTTCGATGGCTTCAACACCTACCTCAAGTTCGCGCCCTACGCAGGCGTGGCGCGTGTCGTGGGCGTGGACCCGCTGCCCGAGGCCGTGGCCGAGGCGGCAGCGCGCACGGCCGGCGACGCGCGGTTCTCGTTCGCATGCTCGACATTCGAGGACTACGAGCCCGAGGCGGGCGAGCGCTTCGACCTGGTGTACTTTTCCCACGTGCTGCAGCACCTGCCCGACCCGCAGGCCGCGCTCTCCAAAGCGTGCCGGCTGCTCGTGCCCGGCGGCTTCGTGGTGGTGAAGACCACGGACGACGCCGCGAAGCTGTCCTACCCCGACCCGGAGCAGGTTATGCGCCGGCTGTTCGACCTTTACGAGCGGCACGTGCTGCCGAACACCCCGCACACCGCCTGCACGGACCGTTGCAACGGGGAGAAGTGCTACACGCTTATGAGGCGCGCGGGCCTGGGCAACGTGGCGGTGCGCCAGTTCGCGGCCGACACGTGCGGCAAGACGCTCGAGGAGCGTCATGCCCTGTTCGAGCGCTGCGTGTACTTCCGCCGCAACGTTCCCGCGTGCGTCGACGAGGGAACCGCTGCCGAGATCCACGCCCTCGTGGAGGCGTGGGGCACGCTGTTCGACCAGGACGACTACTACTTCGTCACCCAGTCGTTCGTGGCCATAGGACAGAAGCCGCAGGAAGGCGCCTCGCCATGGAAGTACGCCGGCCCCGTTTTCGAGTCGGCGCCCGAGGCGTTCCGCAAGCCGCAAGAGGTCCAAACGGAAGCGCGTCCGCGCGGCGGCGCACCGCTTGCTCCCGCGGACGCTCCCGCCGTTGCCATCCGCCCGCTCGCCGAGCGGGACCTCGGCGCCGTCATGGCCATCGAGGTAGCCTCGTTCCGCGATCCGTGGACGCCGCTCGCGTTCGCGCTCGACCTGCGCCACAACCCGTGCGCGCACTACACGGCGGCTTTCACCGAGGGCGGGCTGGCGGGATACCTGGGATGGTGGGGCGCCCCCGACGGCGCCGCCATCGTGCGCGTGGCCGTGGATCCCGCGCGGCGCAAGGCGGGCGTCGGGCGTGCCCTCGTGGAGCAGGCGGTGCGGGACGCCCGTGCCGGCGGCCACGGCGTCCTCACGCTGGAAGTGCGCGCGGGCAATGCCCAAGCGCGCGGTTTCTACACGCGCTTGGGCTTCCAGGAGGCGGCGGTGCGGTCGGCCTACTACGAGGATCCTCCCGACGATGCCGTGATCATGGCGCTCCCGCTGGGGTGAGCGCCGAGCGCGCGTTTATCGGCCGGCCTCTTCGGTGATGGTGTCCGACATGCCCACGGCCCATAGCATGTACGCGTTCATGATGCGCGGCGACTTGTCGGCCAGGGTCTCCGAGTCGGCGGCGCTGGCCGCCTCGCTTGCGCTGCGCAGGTGCTGCGGTCGGTAGGGCGGCCGCGGGGCGTAGTGCGCGCGCTTCGCCACGAGCAAGGCGGGGAACGTCACGCCGGCGTTGTTGTACATGGTGGCGGCGTTGTTGTACAGGCGCTCGCGCGTGGGCAGGAGGCGATCGGCCCCCTGCAGCTGCTCGATCGCCTCGTGGGCGCAGTCGAGCGCGACGACGCGCCGCATGTCAGCTGCAGCGGAGAAGGAGCGCCATGCCCGGGCGAGCGCGCTATCGGCCTCGGTAGCGGCCTCGGGCCCGTCCGCCTCCCGGCAGGCGGCCAGGGCTTGGCGGATGCCGGCGGTGGGCGCGTCGGCAAGCTCGCCGGCTGCGTCCAGGGCATCGAGCAGGCGCAGGGAGGCATCCAGGCGCACGGCTCGCTGCTCCTGCACCTGGCGCCAGGCGTCGCCGGCCTCCTGGTCGAGCCTTTGCAGGTTGCGGTAGAGCAGGAACATGATGGTGGCGAACCCGGTGGCGAGTACGACGAACGGCACGAGAATCGGCATGATAGACATGATGGCCCCCTTCGGAGTCGGCTAACGCCGCCATTATACGAAGGGGGCCGGGGGAAACCCTACCACTTCTGGTATGGTTCTGGAGTATGAAGTGGCACCGTGGCGCCCGAGCCGGGACGCTGGCCGGCTCGGTGGTCGCCTAGAGTCCGGCGCGCGTGCGCACCTCGTCGATGCTGCGGCCGCACTTCGACAGGTCGCGGCCTGCCGAGCCTGCGAAGATGGCCAGGACGAACGCCGAGATCCACATCGCACCGTTCACCACCATGTTGTCCGCCTCGATGATGCCGGCGTTCTCGAGCATCGGCTTTCCCAGCAAGATGAGCATCATGGCGGCAAGGGCTGCCAATATCTTTATGAGGTCGAGGCGCCGCCGTGCCTTGAGCCGCTCGATCTCGGCGCGCGCCTTCTCGATGCGCCCGTTGCCCTTCTTGCCCATGCGGGCCTCCTTCTCCCTCGAACCGGTCTGCCTGGTGCGTCCGGGGCCGTTGCCTGCCGCCTTAGCCTATCGAGCGGTCCACGGCCTCCTCGGCCACGGCCATGGGCACCGCCCCGGCCGATGCGACGAGGGGCGTGCCGGCTGCGCCGGGCACGATGTCGTCGAGCTCGTCCATGAGGTGCTGTGCCTTCATACGATGCACCTCATGGATGGGCGTGCGGCCGAACTTCGCGTTGTAGATGAGGAACGTTGCCAAGCCGGTGAAGAACAGGCCCGCCACCGCCAGGAAGAACGATCCCAAGTGAGCAAGGCCCTCGCCCATCTCGCCCATCGCGAACGACACGCCCACATTGTACATGTTGTAGCCGCCCACGGGGATCATGACGCTGAAGCCCTGCCCGGCGAAGTTGGCAAGCGCGCCCGACACGCCGAGCGGCGCGAGGATGGCGCCGCAGAACCATGCCGTGAGCAGGATCCACACGGGCTGGCACTTCGGCGTGATGCCCTTCACCACCAAATACACCACCTGGAACAGCGCGCACAGCCCGCCGCCCACCAGGAAGGCCAGCGGGAACACCATCGCGGTCGTGTTCTTCTCCACAACCACGAGCGGCTCCGTGCCCATGGTGCCGCAGATGAAGCCGAAGAGGATGCTCAACGCGGCAGCCACGGCGTTGAACCAGATGACCAGCCACAAGCCCTGCCACATCGCCTTGCCCGCGGTGGCGTTCTGCTTCGTCCAGGGTCCCACCATCTTCATGCCCACGGCCATGGCGAAGCCCGAGAACGGCAGCAGCGCGCCGAACGTGCCCCATTCCTCGACCAGCTGGTAGTTGGCGAAGCCGCCCAGTATGCAGCCGATGATGCCCATGCTGATGAGCGTCGATCCGCCGATGAAGAACTGCATGGGCGTGCCGGTGAGCACGTTCGTCCACACGGTAACGAGCGCCTGGGCGACGAGTGCGAGCACACCGCCGATCAGAAAACTGTAGATCACGGTCTTGTAGGCTTTCATCGAAGCAATACCCCCTGTAGGTTCCGATAACGTGACGTGCGCGAAAGCGCGAGACGCCGCCATTGTACCGGCGCGCGAGGGGGAGGGTATCGACCCGTGCGTACTAGCCCCTGTTGATTTTCGTCCACACGAGGGGATGAATCGTGCTGCGCTGCTGGGAAAATCCCAGGTGGGAATGCTGATGGGGAAAGATGGCGAAAGCGCTGGAAAGCAGGAGAGCCGGAAACGCGGCACGTTTCCGGCTCCTGTGTTTCAGACCTCTTCCAGTATAAGATGATATCTACTATTAGGCAATACCCGCAGAGATGATTTTTTCGCTAACCGAAAATTCACGTCGTTTTGCGGAATTGCCGTCTCCGTCTTGCGGCCCCATCGCGGCGCAAGCGTTGGACGGAAGGCGGCAGGGGGGGGGGCGTCGCGCTCCCCCTGCCCCTGGTCGGGTTGCCGGTCCGGCGCGCGCAGGAAACCTTGTCTGTCGAGAGCGGCCACGAAACGGGGATTTCATCGCATGGTCAGGATAGGGGGTGCGGGATGTTTCACGTGAAACATCTGTTCGTTGATCAAAGGCGGCCGGCCGACGCTTCTGGCAGACGGGCGAGGGGCGCTACTCGCCGCGGCCGAACAGGGTGCGGGGGATGGCGGCGCGGGCGGCGGCGCGCAGCTCGGCGGCCTTCTCGGACGCCCAGAGCAGCCCGGGTTTCACGGCGGCTGCGTAGGCGACCTTCACGAAGGGACCCACGGCCAGCAGGTTCACGGAGAACGCCAGCAGGTAGGACAGGGGCAGGCTCTCGGCGTAGGCGAGCCAGGTGAAGCCGGCCGGGCCGTTCGAGATGAGCACGCCGAAGAACGTCATGAACGTCACCATGACCGACACGTTCACCAGCGTCATGGCGACCGTGCGCCTGAAACCGGCGAGGCCGGCCGGCACGACGGCGCGCGCCAGGCGGCCGACGAGGGGGTTCGCCACGACCGTGCGCACGAAGAGCGCGGCTATGAACGTGAGGAGGTACTCGTAGAGCACCTCCGAGAACGCGGCCAGCGACCGGTCGGACGCGTGGATCAGCCAGTTGAGCGTCACCATGCACGTGACCATGCAGAACACCATGAGCACCTGGAACGCGAGCTTGTCCTTCCCGCCGGCGGGCACGGGGACGGCGCCGCGGAGGGCGCGGGTGTAGGCGTTGTCGGGCAGAGGGCGTACGGCATGCAGAGACATGGGGTCCTTTCGGTCGTGGTGCGTATTCTCTTGTCGTTTCTTTCATGCGTCGTGCAGGGCCGCGGCAGGCGGCGCAGGCGTTTGACGCGAGCTCGGCGGGGAGCACCCCGCCGACACAGGACGACCGGCAGCGGGCGCCAGGCGGCGAGGCTGCATCGTAGATGTCGTCGATGATGAAAAAACGGGCAGCGCGTTAAGCGCATACGAATCCGAACTCATCGGATGCACCCAGTATACGGCACCGCGCCTCACCGATGCCGGCATGTAAGTTCATCACCATTAACTCTTCACCGCATCAGGCGCTATGCACCGCCCGCCGCGCACAGCCGGCCGCTCGCGGCTCGGGGCGTGCGGGGCCGCACGATCGGCCGCGTGCTGCGGGGCACGGGCGACGCGCAGCACGATCGGCCGCGTGCTGCGGGGCACGGGCGACGCGCGCGGCCTTCCTTCTGCATGCATCCGCCGGCCACGATGCGCGTTTTCGTTCGGCAAGCTAGCCAAGCCGCGATAATGGTGATAATCTAGTATAAGACGTAATCTATCATTACCGGGACGGTCAGCGTGCCCGGGCGACGCATGCAGGAAGGGACGAAGGCCATGGAGACCTACTACAACCCGGAAGACCTCGACAAGTTCTCGACGATGGGCGAGGAGGCCCCCGAGCTCTGGGACCTCTACATGGCCTACTACGGCAAGGTGTTCGCCGAGGGCGCGCTCACGGCGCGCGAGAAGGCGCTCATCGCGCTGGCGGTGGCCGGCGCCGTGCAGTGCCCGTACTGCATCGACTCCTACACGCAGTCGTGCCTGGAGAAGGGCGTGACCGAGGAGCAGATGACCGAGGCTTTCCACGTGGCCAACGCCATCCGCGGCGGCGCCGCGCTCGTGCACGGCGTGCAGATGAAGAACGTGGTCAAGCAGTTGGAAATGTAGCCATGCCGCAAACCAGCGAACAGGCCCAGGCCGTCATGGACTCGTTCCCGCCGTTCTACGAGCGAACGGACGAGGCCACGCGCCGCACGCGCGGGCAGCTCGACGTGCTGCAGGTGAACGTGGGCCGCCTGTGCAACCTGGCGTGCCGCCACTGCCATATGGACGCCGGCCCCGCGCGCACGGAGGTCATGGCGCGCGAGACGCTGCAGCAGTGCCTGGACGTGGCCGCGGGCCGCGGCTTCAAGACCCTCGACGTGACGGGCGGCGCCCCCGAGATGAACCCCGCTTTCGAATGGTTCGTCCGCGAGGGGGCGTCCCGCGGCCTGGACGTCATCGTGCGCTCGAACCTCGTGGTGCTGCTGGACGAGCCCTACCGCCATCTGCCCGAAGTGCTCGCCGAGCTGGGCGTCACCGTGTTCGCCTCGCTGCCCCACTACACGGCGAAGCCGGTGGAGAAGCAGCGCGGCGCGAACACGTTCGACGGCGTCATAGCCATGTTGCAGAAGCTGAACACGCTCGGCTACGGCGCGTCCGAGGGCGCGGGCGGGGAAGGGCCCGCACTGAACCTCGTGTTCAATCCGAGCGGTGCGTTCCTGCCGCCCGACCAGGAGGCGTTGGAGCGCGAGTACCGCGCGAAGCTGGCGGAGGACTACGGCATCGTGTTCGACCACGTGTTCGCCATCGCGAACAACCCGCTCGGGCGTTTCGGGAACCTGCTGCACAAGACGGGGAACCTGGAGCGCTACATGGGCAAGCTCGTGGGCGCGTTCAACCCCGATACCGTGCCGGCCATGATGTGCCGCAGCCAGCTCTCCGTGGGCTGGGACGGCGCGCTGTACGACTGCGACTTCAACCAGGCGGCCGGCCTGCCCTGCAGAAACGGCCTGACCATCGCCGACTTGGCGGCCGACCCGACGCTGCCGCTGCAGCGCGACATCGCGTTCGGCAACCACTGCTACGCCTGCTGCGCCGGCGCCGGCAGCAGTTGAGGCGGCTCCACGGCGTAGTTTGCGCCGTAAGGGTTCCGTCGTTCTGCGAACGACGGAACGAGCAGACGCTGCGGCCGGCCGTGGTGCCCGGACTTCGCGCGGTGCCGGAGACTCGCGTACCGAAGTACGCCTCGCCTCCGCCATCCCCCGAATTCCGGGCACCACGGCCGGCCTCGCTGACCCACTGCGCCAACCAGCGCGCTTTTCCTAGATCCCGATCGTCAGGCTGTCGGCGGCGGGCTTCACGCGGCCGCCGTACTGTTGCAGGTACTCCTCCAGCTCGGCGAGCGTGACGGGCTCGTCGTAGTGCATGGCCAGGTGCGTGAGGTAGAGCGTCCCCGCGTCCAATTCCAGGCCCTCCTCGATGCACTCCTGCACGCTGTGGTGCGCGTCGGGCGACCAGTTCCGCTTCCAGAACGTGGCGTCCATGGCCATGACGTCCACGCCGCGCACGCGCTCGGCCGTCTCGGGCGGGAGCTTCCCGGTGTCCGACGCGTAGAACAGGCGCGTCTCGGGCGTCTCTATGAGGTAGCCGTACGTGCCCGGCGCATGCGTCACGGGCAGCGCCGTGTAGCGCACGCCGTCGAGCTCCAGCTCGTCGAAGGGGGCGAGCTCGCGCATGTCCAGGCAGTACGTCATGTAGTGGAACTCGATGCCCGCCCCCTCGAGGGCCGCGGCGCTGCCATAGGTGGGCAGCGCGGCCTTGCGCACGAGCTGCACCAGGTACTCCAGCTCGCCGAGGCCCCCCAGGTGGTCGAAGTGCGCGTGCGTGTACAAGAGCTCGTCCACGCGGCGCACGTCCTCGCGCAGCAGCTGGTGGCGCAGGTCGGGGGGCGTGTCGATGAGCACGTTCCTGCCGGGCGAGCCGTCGGCGTTCGTGCCGCGCACCAGGGCGCCGCAGTCGCCGCGCCGCGCGCGCGGGTCGCGGCGCGCCTCGTTGCAGGCGGGGCAGTCGCAGAAGAAGGCCGGCACGCCGCATCCGGCGGCCGTCCCCATGAACGTGAACGTGTGCTTTCCGTGCTCCATCGCGGTCTCCTCGGTGGTCGATGCCGTGTCTTTTCTCCCATGATAGCGCTTTTCGCAGGAGCGGTTTGCGAAACTCCCGACCGAAGAAGTCATCGTCTTTCGGCCCGATCGTGCTACTATAGGCACCATTCGATCCGAGGCGGGGCGTCCGAGAGGGGCCCGCATCCTCGGTAGGCGGTTTCCGACGGGGGGAAGAGGCTGTCATGCGGCAAGGCTTACCGGCAGATTATCGACATGCCCGGGGCGCTCGCGTACCGGATGGGGCGGAGGCGGCTTCGTGAACGTCGACCAGAGGCCCGATCTCGGCTTGCAACAGCACCTGCACCTCACCACCGAGCTCAAGCAGGGCATCGCCATCCTGCGCATGTCGGCGCAGGAGCTCTCCGAGTACGCGCGGAAGTGCGTGGAGGAGAACCCGTTCTTCGACGATGACGACTGGGTCGAGCCGCGCCACCCCCTCGCGCCCGAGCGGTACTCCCAGGACGTGAGCGCCGATGCGCTCTTCGAGAAGCGCGGCCACGGCAGCCCGGAGACGTTCGATGCCGAGCGCAGCGACCTGTCCCAGCGCTCGTTCTCGTTCGACCGCTTCCTGGCCGAGGGCGACACGCTCGACGAGCACCTGCTGGAGCAGCTGCGCCTGCAGGCCGACGGCCCGCGCGCGAAGGCCATCGGGGAGTATCTCATCGGCAACATCGACGGCAACGGCTACCTGCGCATCGCCGTGGACCAGGCGGCGGCCTCCCTCGGCGTTCCCGAGCAGGAGGTGTCCCAGGTCCTCGCGCTCGTCCAGCAGTTCGAGCCCACGGGCGTGGGCGCGCGCAACTTGGCCGAGTGCCTGCTGCTGCAGCTGCGGAAGAGCGGCAAGCTCACCCCGCTGCTCGAGCGGCTCATCAAGAGCCATCTCGTTGAGTTCGAGACGCGCACCCCCGCCGCCATCGCACGCGACATGGGCATCTCGCTCGCGCAGCTGGGCGAGGCGCTCGACGTCATCCGCTCGTGCAACCCGCGTCCTGCGAGCCAGTTCGGCCGCCCGTCGCGCCCTATCTGGCCCGAGGTGGTGGTCACGTCGTGCGACGATGGGACGTACGAGGTCAGCCTCCAGGATTTCTATCTGCCGCACCTGAAGATCAACCCCACGTACCGGGCTATGGCGTCGCACGTGAAGGAGCACGAGACCGAGACGTACCTGAGCGAAAAGCTCAAGGAGGCCGAGAGCCTCATCGACGGCATCAATTTCCGCCATGCCACGCTCTACAAGGTGGCATGCTGCATGGTGCAGATGCAGGTGGAGTTCTTCGAGAAGGGCTACGACTGCCTGCGCCCCCTCACCATGGCCCAGGTGGCCGAGGCCACGGGCGTGTCCGAGTCGACGGTGAGCCGCATTTCGAACGGCAACTACATGCAGACGCCGCGCGGCGTGTTCGAGCTGCGGTTCTTCTTCCATTCTTCGGCCTACCAGGGTGCCGACCGTGTGGTGTCGTCCGTCAGCGTGAAGCACCGCATAGGCGAGCTCGTGGATCGCGAGGATCCGTCGAACCCGCTAAGCGACCAGGCCATCTCCGAGGCGCTTGAGCGCGCGGGCGTGTCCGTGTCCCGTCGCACGGTGAACAAGTACCGCGAGGAGCTGGGCATCCCGGCCCGAGCCGCACGCCGCCGCAGCTAGCCGCAGCGAAAGGGGCGCCCCCGCAAGCCAAGCCCCGCCACAGATCCGGTTCGGGGCGAGACAGGGGGACGGGGTCAATGTCTCATTTTTGGATCAAAAATGAGACATTGACCCCGTCCCCCTGTCTCCTGGCGTCCGCCAAAAGGACGTGGCAGAAGGGGCGGGACGAAATCGCAGGCTATGGCATGTTTTCGACGACGAACCTTGTGGGCGGCTTTTCGCCATCGGGGGTTTCTCGAATTCATGCCGGCAGAAATTCGTTCAAGCATGCCATAGCCTCCGATTTCGTCCATGACTCTATCAGTCATGTTAAAAGGCCGTGTGCGAATGCCGCAAACCTGGTGCAATCAAGAAGAACATGGTTGCGTTAATCGGCGTTTCCCTAGGTGCGCCTCGTCTTATTTCTAAACAAATTCTCATGCGTTCTCATATTGTGACGCCTGTTCCGTGCAACTTTCTGCGGCCTTTGCGCACGCGCAGCCTCGTGACCTGCCGGTATTTCCCGCAAGAAAGTGGCACGGTTCTTGCATCGATGATTACGAGGCGTCTTTGGTTTGGGCTGAAAAGGGATCGGCCAAGTGAACGGGTGTGCAGCTTATCGGGGGGAAAGGTCGACGAGCTGTCATCCCTGCATCCGTTCGAATCCAAACGCGTTTCCGAGACCGGTTTCGTAAGTAAACGGGGACTGTCGGAATAAGGAGGAGTTGGATTGACTAAAAAGCAAAAGACTGCGGCGGCATGGACCGTCGTCATCATCGCCTTTTTCGGAGGCTTTGCTCTTGCCAACGTCCAAAACAAGGTACCGCCCTGCATTGACGTCGTGATGATGTACTTCAACATCGGCGAGACGGATGCCGGCTGGCTGACGTCGGTGTTCACCATCATGGGCATGATCACGGCCATCCCGGCTGCGGCGCTCATGCGCAAGATGGGCCCGAAGAAGATCGGCGTGATCTCGCTCGCCTGCGCCGCCGTGGGCGGCGTCATCGGCGCGTTCGCAACCGATCTGTGGGTGCTCATGGCCACCCGCGTGCTCGAGGGCGTGGGCGTGGGCATGATCGCGGTTGTCGGACCTGCGGTCATATCCATGTGGTTCCCCGCCGAGAAGCGCGGTCTTCCCATGGGTCTCTGGGGCTCGTGGATGATGTGCTCCCAGACGCTTCTGTTCTTCATCGCCGGCGGCCTGACCGTGTCGTTCGGATGGCAGGGCGTATGGTGGTTCTGCGTGGCGTTCTGCGTGGTCGTGCTCGTCCTGTACATGTGGAAGGTCGACGCGCCTCCCGAGGGCACGCCGAACTACGCCGAGGGCGAGGACGAGGAGGAGTTCAAGTTCGGCGACGGCTTCAAGTCTTCGGGCACGTGGATCCTTACCATCGCCGGCACCATCTTCACGTTCTGCTGCTTCGGCTTCGCCACGTACATCTCGCTCTACTGGGCGCAGACGTTCTTCGGCGGCGACATGAACCAGTCCAACTGGTGGGTTTCCATCATGTACGCCATCGAGATCCCGGTGGTCATCTTCATCGGCTGGCTGCTGAACCACATCAAGCTCAAGAACCGCCGCTACGTTGGTGTTCTGGGCTTCTTGCTGTACACGTTCATCCTGTTCTTCTGCTTCCGGATGGAGGAGCCCGGCCTGCTGCTGCCCTTCATCCTCATCTATCCGTTCCTCGAGGGCGCCATTCCGACCGTGTACTGGACGCTGTGCCCCTCGACCGCCAAGAGCCCGGAGTATTCGGGCACGGCTATCGGCATCCTCAACGTGGGCCTGAACATCGGCACGCTGCTCGGCCCTCCGGTGACCGGCTTCTTCATCGAGAATTACGGATGGGGAGTTGCCACGATCCCGCTGGCAGTCGCCTCGGTGCTGGGTGCGATTGCGTTCTTCTTCGTGAAGACGCATGACCACGACTCCGACAAGGCCACGGCTCGCGCTGCGGAAATCGATAGCGACCTGACCCAAGCGGCTGTGTAGGCAAGACCGAGCAGCCGTGTAACTGAAGGAGAGTAGTTTAATGAAGACGAAACGAGCCTGGATCGTCGCGTTCGCGACCATCTTCGCCGGCATCTCGCTGGCGCTCGTGCAGAACAAAGTGGCACCCTGCATGACCACCCTCATGGGTGCGTTCAATATCGATATGGCGACAGCCGGTTGGCTGAGCTCCCTGTTCTCGCTGGTGGGTATCGTCATGGCCATCCCGGCCTCCATCGTGCTGAACAAGCTCGGACCGAAGAAGGGCGGCATCGTAGCCTTGGCATGCGCCATATTGGGCTCGCTCATCGGTGTGTTCACCGACAGCGTTCCCGTGCTCATGGCGAGCCGTATCGTGGAGGGCGTGGGCGTGGGCCTGATGTCGGTCATCGGACCGTCGCTCATCGCCATGTGGTTCCCCGAGGCGAAGCGCGGCCTGCCCATGAGCATCTGGGCCGCGTACCAGATGGGCGCCCAGGCTGTCATGTTCTTCTTGGGCGCCGTGCTCACCACCAGCTTCGGCTGGCAGGGCGTATGGTGGTTCGGGCTCGTTGCGTGCGTCGTCGCGTTCGTGCTCTACGTCCTCTGCGTGAAGAGCCCTCGTCCCGAGGACAGCTACGCGGATGTGGAGAGCGAGGACGTGTCCATCGTCGAGGGCATGAAGTCGCCTTCGGCCTGGGTGCTCTCGCTGGCGACGATGCTGTTCTGCATCGGCTGCTTCGGCTTTGTCAACTGGATCGCCACGTGCTGGGCCCAAACGTTCTCTTGGGACGAGGGCCAGGCCAACATGTGGGTGGGGTACTTCTCCATCTTCGGCGTGATCGCCGCCGTGGTCATCGGCGCGCTGCTGAACCATGTCAAGAACCGCAAGCTGTTCGGCGTGGCGGCGCTCGTCGCCTACGGCGTGGCTTCGCTGGTGGGCATGTTCATGGACAACCCGTCGTTCCTCATCGGGTTCGTGATCGTCTACGGCTTCGTGGACGCGGGCTTCCCGTGCGTGCTGTGGACGATGGCCGCCCAGACGGTGAAGAAGCCCGAGCTTGCGGGCGTGGCGCTGGGCGTGGTGTCCATCGGCTTCAACGTGGGCATCCTTTTAGGGCCGCCGATCATCGGCGCCGTGGTGGAGGCCGCCGGCTGGCATGCCGGCGCCATCGCCATCTGCGGAGCCTGCGTCCTGGGCGCCGTGGCGCTGCTGTTCACGAAGCTCTACAGCGCGGACGATGTTCCGGTCCAGGAGGTGCCGGAGGCCGAGCCCACAGCCGCCTAGAGGCTGGCCCGGACGCCCTCGGGCGTCCGGGCCCTTCCCGGAAAGGGAGGGCGCCGGCGATCCCGGCGCCGCGTGAAACGATGCGGACGCTTCCGACGAGGCGTCCGCATTTGTTTTTCCCAGGGGGACGGGGCGTCGGCCCATGGTGCTTCCCCCACCCGATTCCCGGCATTGCGTCCGCCTGGGTTTGCGACGCCACCGTCCGGAGAACTTCCGCCGCCGGTTGGGATGCGCGGTCGCCGGACGCCGTGATTCTCAAAAGTAACCCGAATGGCGGGCGAATCTCAATATGCGAGCGTCCTTCGCCGTCCGACACCCGCATTCGAGGAGCAAATTGAGAAACCGGTTGGCGCGCCGGCGCGTCCATGGACGGCGAATTATTTCGCTCAAAATTTTTTTACGCTTATGAACTGGGTATATATCAATTTACCCACCGGGTTTCAACGGATTGGCACGGACCATGCAACTACTTATTACGTAAGGCGCGAGCGGCAAGAGGGTTAGGCCGACCGCCCTTCGATCTACGTTGTAAGGCCATGCGAGAGCATGGCGTAGGTTTGTCGGAGAGGAGGACATGCAAATGGCAGAGGAGAAGAAGAGGCTGGATCTGGACAAGGAGTTCCAGGAGAAGCGCATCAAGGAGCACCTGGCCGACCCGAACAAGAACAAGGAAGCCTGGCAGCAGAAGGCGCAGGATGCTTCGGGTCGCGATTGGACGAAGCCTCGTCGTCCGACGTTGAAAGACGGGGAAGTCTAAGTACTGCCCGAAAGAGGAGAATCGGAGAGAGAGGGATAGCAAGTATGCTTACCAACGAACTCGAAGGCGTCAACAAAGACGTCTACAAAACAGATTGGCAGTGGCAGGAAGGCGAGTACACGGTCACGCGTACGAACATGTGGACCGCCCCCGGCTGCCACAACGGCTGCTCTGTTCTGTACTACACCAAGGACGGCAAGGTCGAGAAGATCGAAGGCGACCCGCTGAGCCCCTACAACCAGGGCCGTCTTTGCATGCGCTGCCTGGACGTCGTCGAGACGTTCTATCATCCTGACCGCCTGAAGTACCCCCTGAAGCGCGTCGGCGAGCGCGGCGAGAACAAGTGGGAGCGCATCACGTGGGACGAGGCGTACGACGACATCGCCGAGCACGTGCGCGCCATCTGGGAAGAGTACGGCCCCGAGTCCATCGTGTCCATGCAGGGCACCGGCCGTAACATCTGCTGGCAGACCCCGTACCTGAGCTACGCCGCCTTCGGCAGCCCGAACTTCGTGCTCGGCTTCCTGTCCGGCGACGCCTGCTACCTGCCCCGTACGACCATCGGCCACTGCTTCATGGGCGACTTCTTCGTGGCCGACTGCTCGCAGCACCTCGAGAAGCGCTTCGCCGATCCGGAGTACGTGTTCCCGGACTACATGCTCATCTGCGGCAACAACGCTCTGATCTCCAACGGCGACGGCTTCTTCGGCCACTGGATCGTCGACGTCATGAAGGAAGGCGGCACGAAGCTCATCGTGCTCGACCCCTCCTGCACGTGGCTGGCCTCCAAGGCCGAGCACTGGCTGCAGGTGCGCCCCGGCACCGACGCCGCGGTCGTCATCTCCATGCTGGGCGTCATCATCGAAGAGGATCTCTACGATCACGACTTCGTTGAGAACTGGTGCTACGGCTTCGACGAGCTGGCCGAGCGCTGCAAGGACTACCCGCCCGAGAAGGCCGCCGAGATCGCCGGCATCGACGCCGACGACATCCGCGCCGCCGCCCGTGCGTACGCTTCCGGCAACCCCTCCACGATCCAGTGGGGCCTCAAGGTCGACCAGACCGTCTGCGGCATCCCGCTGGCCCAGGCTCTGCTCTCCCTGGGTGCCATCTGCGGTGACATCGACGTGCCCGGCGGCATGATGATCCCGCGCTGCGCCTACGACATTCCCGACTCCTATGGCTGCGGCATGTGGAACCTCTCCGACGAGATGCTCGGCAAGATGCTCGGCGTGGACACCTCCCCGCTGCACGCCCTCGGCTTCGACCCGACGGCCAACGGCGACACGGTCCTCCTGGCCATCGAGACCGGCGAGCCGTACCCGATCCGCATGCTGTTCATCCAGTCCACGAACCCGATCGCCAACATGGCCGCCGACGCCCCGCGCGTGTACAACGCCATGCGCTCGGTGGACTACAACGTCGTGGTCGACGTGTTCATGACCCCGACGGCGGTTGCCTGCGCCGACATCGTGCTGCCCTGCGGCATGAGCTGCGAGCGTAACTCCGCCCGCGTGTGGTGGTGGCCGCTGCGCTCCATCGTCAAGGTCGCCGACTACTACGAGGCCAAGTCCGACGAGCAGATCATCCTCGAGCTGGGCAAGCGCCTCAATCCCCGGCTGTTCCCGTGGGAGACGGACGTCGAGCTCATGACGTGGTGGATCCAGTCCGGCAACCGCTTCCATGCCGGTTGGCCGCACAAGACCGACCAGACGTTCCTCGACCTCACCGAGAAGGTCATCGACTGGCCGGACGACTGGGCGTACCGCAAGCACGAGCTCGGTTGGCTGCGCGACGACGGCCAGCCCGGCTTCAACACGAACACGGGCAAGTGCGAGCTGTACAACACCCTGTTCGACGCATGGGGCTTCGATCCGCTGCCGTACTACGAGGAGCCGCCTGAGTCCCCGATCTCCACGCCGGAGCTGTTCGAGGAGTATCCGTACGTCCTCACGACCGGTGCCCGCACGTGGGAGTACTTCCACTCGGAGGAGCGCCAGGTTCCGCGTCTGCGCGAGTCGCATCCCGATCCGCTGACCGATCTGCATCCCGACACCGCCGCGAAGATCGGCGTGTGCGAGGGCGACTGGATCTGGGTCGAGAACATGCGCGGCAAGTGCAAGCAGCGCGTGCGCATCAACGCGTCCCTCAAGCCCGACACCGTGCGCTCCGAGCACGGCTGGTGGTTCCCCGAGACCGACGGCGCCGAGCCCAACCTGTTCGGCGTGTTCGACTCGAACATCAACAACCTGACGGTTCAGGGTGTGACGGGCCCGACGCTCTACGGCGCCCCGTACGCGAACCAAATCTGCAAGATCTACCCGGTCACGAAGGAGAACGACTGCTCGCCCAGCGAGATCGTGACCCGCAAGGGAGGTTTCTAAGATGGCTGAGAAGTATGGACTTCTGATCGACTACACGTGGTGCACCGGCTGCCACTCCTGCGAGATGGCCTGCAAGGTGGAGCACGGCTGGCAGGCTGGCGAGGCGAACGGCATCCAGCTGTTCGAGGACGGCCCGCGCCTGATGCCCGACGGCAAGTACGAGTACAACTACCTGCCCGTCATGACGTCGCTCTGCGACCTGTGCGCCGACCGTACGGCCATGGGCAAGCTCCCGACCTGCGTGCATCACTGCCAGTCGGCTTGCATGAAGTACGGCACGGTGGACGAGCTGGCCGAGAAGGCCAAGGAAATGCCCCGTACCTGGATCTACGTACCTGAGCAGTAAAGCCTCGTCTTCTCTGCTGGTGCCCCGGCTAAACGCCGGGGCACCAGCCCCGAGAGGGCGTCACGTAAGGAGAAAACTATGTGTTACAGACCGGCCAATACCGTTACCATTGTGAAGTGCCTCGAGTGCGGCGCGTTCAACAAGCCCACGAACGAGACCTGCCAGAAGTGCGGCGCGGACCTGAACGAGTCCCGCAAGGCCGCTGACGAGGCCGCGGCCCCTTCTCCGGGCGCTCCCAAGGAGATCTCCCTCAAGCCTCAGGGCCTCGACGGTGCCCCCAAGGCCCCGGGCGCTCCTGCAGCCCCAAAAGCGCCGGGTGCCCCGAAGCCGCCGGCGAACTAACCATGCCATGTCCGGCGGCATACAGCGCGTGTTTTAGGATGAGGCGAAGCGCCCATGCCTAACTGTAGAACATGCAGCCCCTGGTGTCGTCGTTGCCATAAGAAGGCGGATTACAAGTTTCCCGTCGAGTGCCCCGAGTGCGGGTGGTACAACCCCTACGAGCGGGACACGTGCAAGAAGTGCGGTGCGCCGGTCGCCCATGACGAGGAGAAGGCGGTCACGCACCTGAACGCCGAGGTGAAGAAGGCCTGCTTCTTCTGCTCGCCGTTCGAGCGGCCGCTGTGCAACGAGTGCGTGGAGACGGGGCGTACGAAGATATGCCCGGAGTGCGGCAGCTACGTGTTGGGGACACGGACTGCCTGCAAGAAGTGCGGGCATGTTTTCTAGGGCGTGCTGCGGGGCGACAGCCCGCGCGGTTGCCTTGAGCGCAGCCTGAGAGCGAGGGGGGCGAGGGCATGGCGGCTGCAAACCGTGCCTGTTATTGATCGGGCTGGAGAAGGTGCTTAACGCTCATCTCCAGCCCGATTGGTTTTTCCGAGCCTGCGCTCCGGCTCGGGGCAGGGCCGCGGTTCGGCGCAGGAGGGCTACTGGCTCTCCTTGAGCTTGCGGTACAGCGTGGCCTTGCTGATATCGAGGATGGCGGCCGCGGCGGCGATGTTGCCGTCGGCCTGCATGATGGCCTCGTTGATGGCGATGCCCTCGAGCTCTTTGAGGGAGAGGGTGGGCAGCGTCCCGCTCGTCGCGGCAGGGGCCTCGGCCCCGGGGGCGGCGGCCTGCTCGTCCGGCACCTTGATAGCTGAAGACGATTCGTTTTGCGAAGGGGCTGCGGCATCGTCCGCCGGTGCGGCCGCCCCGGCTTCCTCGCTGCTGCGCAGGTCGCTGGCCTGGGCGATGTAGCTGGGGAAGTCGTCGATGTAGATGACGCCGTTCTCGCAGGTGTAGTAGGCGGAGTAGATGGCATGCTTCAGCTGGCGCACGTTTCCCGGCCAGGCGTAGGTGCTCACGAACTGCGACGCCTCGTTGGAAAGCGACACCTTGCCGTTGCCCGTCTTCGTGTGGCACTCGTTGAGGAAGTAGCGTGCGAAGTAGAGCGCGTCCCCCACGCGGTCGCACAGCGGGGGCAGGTCGACGGTGAGCACGGAGATGCGGTAGAGCAGGTCCTCGCGGAACTGGTGCTGGCTCACCAGCTTCGGCAGGTTCTGGTTCGTGGCGGCCACCAGGCGGAAGTCGATCTGCTTGTACGACTTGCCGCCCACGCGGATGATGCGCTTGTTCTCCAGCACGCGCAGAAGCGTGGCCTGCAGTTCCAACGGCATGTCGCCGATCTCGTCGAGGAAGAGCGTCCCGCCGTCGGCCAGCTCGATCTTGCCGGGCTTGCCACCGCGCTCGGCGCCCGTGAAGCTGCCGCTCTCGTAGCCGAAGAGCTCGCTTTCGATGAGGCGGGGCGGGATGGCGGCGCAGTTGATGGACATGAAAGGTCCTTCGGGGCACGCCTGGTTGTGGATGGCCTGGGCGAACAGCTCCTTGCCGGTGCCGCTCTCGCCCGCCAGAAGGATGTTCTCGCGCGATCGGGCGAAGCGGGAGGCGAGCTTCTTCGCCTTTGCTATCTGGTAGCTCCTGCCCAGGATGTCCTTGAACGTGATGTCGGCCGCATCTCCCAGCTTGCCTCGCGAGGCGCCGAGCGTGGCGCGCTTGGCCTCCTTGAGCGCGATGATGTAGCCCTCGAAGTCGTGGTCGCCGCCGTAGATGCGCGAGATCTTGGCCTCGAGGGGCATGCCGTCCACGTCGAAGGTCGAGTGGCCGCCCTGCTCGATGACCTCCTCGAACGTACGGCTGTCGTTGATGAGGGCGTTCACGTTCGTGCCGAGCAGCTCCTCGGGGGACGTCTTGAAGATGCGGGCGGCTTCCGGGGTGGCCAGCGAGATGGTGTCCTCGGCATCGCAGATGAGGATACCGTCCTTCACGGTGTTCATGAGGTTCTGCGAGATGGTCTCGTAGCGCTGGGCCTCCAGCGACGCCTTGCTGTAGCGAGACTCGGTCTCGGCGAGCTGGGCGTCGTAGCCGCTGATGCGCAGCTGGTCGCTCAGGGTGATGGCGAGCGATGACACGAGGCTCATGGCGTGGATGAGGATCTTCTTGTTCGCCGTGGACAGCAGCTCGTCGGACGTGGGCTGCGTGAGCGCAAGGGCGCCCACGCTGGCGCCGAACTGGTCGATGATGGGCGCCGCGCAGGCGATGAGGCCGTGCAGCGCGAAGCAGTAGTGCTCGGGGCCGATGAGCACGAACGGCTTCTTGTGGCGCATGCACAGCGTGTGCGCGTTTGTGCCCATGTTGCTCTCGTTGCACTGGTAGTTCGGGCCCGCGAAGCGGTGCAGCCACAGGTTACCGATCTGCACGAGGGGCGTGCCGTTCACGTCGAGCAGCTCGAACATGTAGTCGTTCTGCAGGTTCAGCGACTCGATGTTCCTGATGAGCGACTTCGCGGCAGCCACGATCTCGGCGTTCTCCGCGAGCGTTTCCTCGTATGCCTGCTCGGTGATGTACTCGCCGAGGTCGGGCTGGTCGGGACTCAAGCCGAAATTGCGCGAGTTGATCCACGACTCCGCGATCTCGGGCCGCACGCAACCTGCCTGGCGGGGGTCGCCCCCGTTGTTGAGGAAGTCGAGCTTCGCATCGAAGATGCGATCCCAAAACGAATCGTCTTCGTGCATGGACTTGATGAGCTGAAGATCGCTGGCGTAGTCAAGTTCCTTGGTGCCTGCAACGTCGTCCATGGCGCCCCCCTTGCGCTTACGGGTTAAGTGCATAACGACATTATAGGATTAAAAGGTGAAGCAAGTTACGCAAGAAGATCATTTTGAGAAAAGCTCTGGAAACCGGGGCATCTCCTCGCATGCCGCGCCCGAGGGCTTCAACGGCCGGAAGCCGTGGGGGCTCGATGCGAAGGGGGCCGACATGGGGGACGATCCGTGGGCGTTCGACCACGGCATTCGGCGCTCGCCTGCCGAGGGGCGGGATTTCGAGGGTGCCGCCGTGCGCCGCTCCCCGGCCGAGGAGCTGGTCTCGAAAGGATACTTCCTGCCCTACGCCAAGCGCACGTGCGGTGGCGAGGAGCTGCGCTGCGGCGAGTACCGCTACCGCCTGCGCGAGGACGGCACGGCGCGCCTCGTGTCCTACGAGGGCTCGGCGGAGCAGGTGGACATCCCGGCCGAGGTGGACGGCGCCCGCGTGGCCTCGCTGGCCACGAACCTGTTCCGCGGCCACGCCGAGCTGCGGCGCGTCTCGATGCCCGACACGGTGGAGTTCGCGGGCAACCACGTGTTCGACGGCTGCGTCAACCTGCGCAGCGTGCGGCTGTCGGCGGCGCTGGACCAGGTCGACCCCACCATGTTCCTGCAGTGCGGGGCGCTCGCGGAGGTGGAGCTCCCCATGCCCCTGGTGCGGCTGGAGGGAAACTCGTTCTCGGACGCGCCGGTGGCCCACGTGGCGTTCGGGCCGCTCGTCGAGGCGCTCGACGCGAAGCCCCTCGGGCTGCCGCACCTGGAGCGCGTGACCGTCGATCCCGCCAACGAGGCCTTCTCCACCGACGGCCGGGCGCTGCTGTCGAGGGACGGGCGGCACCTGTACCGCCTGGTGGTTCCCTGCCGCTCCTACGAGGTGCCCGCCGGGTGCACGGACGTGGACGAGCGGGCGTTCGACTCGCTGGACGACCTCCAGGAGGTGGCGCTGCCGGAGGGCGTGCGTCGTTTGGGCCGCATGGCGTTCGCGAAGACGGGGCTTTCCGCGGTGCGCCTGCCCGCCTCGGTGGAGGCGGTGGGCGAGAAGGCCTTTTACCATTGCGCGCGGCTCGTGCAGGCGCACCTGCCGGCCGGGTGCCGGGAGATCGGCGCCGAGGCGTTCGCGTTCACCGCCCTCGCGCGCGCGGAGCTGCCGGCGGGGCTCGAGCAGCTGGGCTTCCGCGCGTTCGACCACACGCCCGCGCAGGCGCGCATCGGCGAGAGGGGCCTGGGCGTGTCGCCGGCCAACCGCTGCCTCGACCTGGACGCCGAGGGCGGCCTGTACCGCCATGACGTGTTCCTGGAGCTGATAGGGCAGGTGGAGTCCTATCGGGTGCGTCCCGGCACCCATGCGGTGGCCGACGAGGCGTTCAAACGCCATGCGCGCGTGCGCACCGTGGAGCTGCCCGAGGGCGTGTTCTCGGTGGGGCGCGAGGCGTTCCGGGGGAACCGGCAGCTCGTGCGCGTCGATTTGCCCGAGAGCCTCGAGCGCATCGGCGAGCGCGCGTTTCTGGACACGTCGCTCTCCACGCTGCGCCTCTCGGAGAACGTGCGGTCCATCGGCGAGGACGCGCTGCTCGTGCAGGGCGACAACCAGCTCATGCCGCGCCGGCCCCTCCAGTCGATCTCGCTCGATGCGGCCAACCCCGTGTTCTACCTGGAGAACGGGCTTCTGTGCCAGCGCGACGGCAGCAAGATGGGCGGCGACACGTGCCTTCTGTACGTGGGGCCCGACGACGTGGTGCGCATACCCCGCCAGGTGACGCACGTTGCGAGCCTGGCCTTCTGCGGCGCTTCCGGCGTGGCCGAGCTGCACCTGCACGGGCACCTGCACAGCATCTGCAACGGGGCGTTCTCCACGGCTCGCTCCATCCCGCTCGTCCGCGTGGTGTTCCCCGAGCTCGTCGACGGTTACGAGGCGGGCGAGTTCCGGGTGCCCGAGCTCTCCTCGCGCTACCGTTCGCCGTCGTATTTGTTCGGCGCTGGGCCGGGGGGAACCGCCTTCGACTTCGAGTACTACGACTCGTGGGTGACGCACGCGGCGACCATGCGGGAGTTCGCGCCGGCGGCCCTGTACCGCCTGCAGCATCCTATGTGCCTGTCGGACCATACGCGCGGGCTGTACGAGAACATCTTCCAGCGCAAGGCGCGGCAGGCGTGTCGCTACTTCGCCGACCAGGGCGACCTGGACGCGCTCGCGTGGCTGGCGGGGCGGGGGCTTTTGGACGACGGGGCCATAGAAGCGGAACTGGGCACTGCGACGCGCGAGGGGAGGACGCAAGCCACCGCCTGCCTGCTCGAGCTGCAGCATCGTCTGATGCCGGCCGCGGGCGTGGACTTCAGCTTGTAAACGCCTATGAAAGACTTGACGCCCATAGCAGAGGGGGACGTGGTCCTCAAAGAACGGGAGCGCCTGGGGGGCCAGGCTGCCGCGGCGCCCAAGGTGGGCCTGACCACCGAGGCGCGCCAGGCCGAGAAGCGCGAGCGCTACGAGCGGTGCCTGCCCGTGGCGGGCGACATATTGGAGGACGCCCGCACGTCGTTGGCCGTGCGGTTCCGCTTCCTCGACCGGGCGCTGTGGCGCATGCCGCTCGTGCCGAGCTTCGACGTGTACGGCATAGCGAGCGACGGCGTCAAGCTGTACTACGACCCCGAGTACGTGGTGGCCCGCTTCAGGCTCTCGCCGAACGAGGTGGTGCGCGACGTCATCCACTGCCTGTTCCACTGCATATTCCGCCATCCGTTCATGCTGTACTCGGTGCTGCGCCAGCCGTGGGACGTGGCCTGCGACATCGCCATCGAGGCGTTGCTGCTGGAGCTGGTGGGCGAGGCTTTCCCCAGCAACTTCGACCGGCGTGCCCGCGAATCGCTCAAGGTCATCCGCGCGCAGGTGGGCGGCGTGGTGACGGCCGAGCGGCTCTACCACTTCTTCTCGGAGGAGGGAAGCCAGATCGACCTGCGCTCGCTGGCGCCGATGTTCTTCCGCGACACGCACGGGCTGTGGTACAACGACGGGGCCGAGGGCTCGGCGCGCGGCTCGATGAGCGCGGCGCGGCAGCAGTCGGAGGACCGCGAGGGCGGCGAGCTGCCCACGTCGGAGGGGAGCGAGTCGCTCGACGACACGCGCGGCGCCTCCGAGATGCCCTCGCCGGGCGGGGGCGACGACGACCGGGACCGGGAGCCGGCCGAGGACGGCGAGCGCGACGAGCCGGCCGACGAGGGCGGCCCCGACGACGCGTCGGCTGCGGCCGACGAGGAGCGCGCCCGCGACGAGGAGCTTGCCGAGGCGTGGGAAGACGTGAGCCGGCACATCCAGATAGAGCTGGAGGCGCATATGCTGCGCCAGGGCGAGGGCGCGGGCAGCTTCGCCACGGCGCTCGCGGCCGTGAACCGCGAGAAGCACGACTACGCGGAGTTCCTCAAGCGCTTCGCCACGCTGCACGAGCGCATGCGCGTGAACCCCGACGAGTTCGACTACATCTACTATACCTACGGGCTGGACCGGTACGGCAACATGCCGCTCATCGAGCCGCTGGAGTACCGGGAGGCGCGGGCGGTGCACGACTTCGCCATCGCCATCGACACGTCCGAGTCGGTGTCGGGCGATCTGGTGCAGGCGTTCATGCGCAAGACGTACAACATACTGAAACAGGCCGAGAGCTTCACCGATCGCGTGAACATCCACGTCATCCAGTGCGATGCGCGCGTGCAGGAGGACACGAAGATCACCTCGCTCGACGAGCTCGACCTGTACCTGGAGGACCTGGAGCTCAAGGGCTTCGGCGGCACGGACTTCCGCCCGGTGTTCGACTACGTGAACCTGCTGGTGGAAAAGGGGGAGTTCGCCGACTTGCGCGGGCTCGTGTACTTCACGGACGGGCAGGGCACGTTCCCGCGCCGGCAGCCGGCCTACGACGCCGTGTTCGTGTTCCTGGACGATGGCTATTCCGACCCGGCGGTGCCCCCCTGGGCGCTCAAGGTCATTCTGGACGAGAGGGGATTGACGTGACGGACGAGGCGCGCGCGACGCGCGGCGACAGGCGGCAACAGGCGGACCCAAGGAGTGCAACATGAACATTGCGGAAGCAAAGCAGCAGGTGAAAGATACGATCGAGGCGTACCTCGCGGTGGACGACCAGGGGCGGCCCCTTCTGGACACCGCGCGCCAGCGCCCCGTGTTCCTGGTGGGTGCGCCCGGCATCGGCAAGACGGCCATCATGGCGCAGATCGCGCAGGAGCTGGGCATCGGCCTGGTGTCCTACTCCATGACGCACCACACGCGCCAGAGCGCGCTCGGGCTGCCGTTCATCGTGCACGAGGAATTCGAGGGCCTGGAGTACGAGGCCTCCGAGTACACCATGAGCGAGATCATCGCCTCGGTGTACGCCTACATGAAGAAGAGCGGGGTGAGGCGCGGCATCCTGTTCCTCGACGAGATCAACTGCGTGTCCGAGACGCTCTACCCCTCCATGTTGCAGTTCTTGCAGTTCAAGACGTTCGGGCGCCATGCGGTGCCCGAGGGGTGGATCATCGCCTGCGCCGGCAACCCGCCGGAGTACAACAAGTCGGTGCACGAGTTCGACGTGGTCACGCTCGACCGCGTGAAGAAGATCAGCGTGGAGCCCGACTTCGGGGCGTGGAAGGCCTACGCCGTGTCCAAGGGCACGCACCCGGCCATCCTCACGTTCCTGGAGATCAAGAAGAACCGCTTCTACTCCATCGAGGCGTCGCTCGACGGCAAGTCGTTCGTCACCGCGCGCGGTTGGGACGACCTGTCGGACATGATGGGCGTGTTCGAGCGGCTGGGCAAGGCGGTGGACTACGACCTGGTCGTGCAGTACGTGCAGAACGAGGCGATAGCGCGCGAGTTCGCGGCGTACTACGACCTGTTCAACAAGTACCGCGACGACTACCGCATCGACGAGATCCTTGCCGGGGGCGACGTTGCCGGTATAATCGAGCGGGCGGCCGGGGCGGAGTTCGACGAGCGCCTGTCGCTCGTGGGGCTCCTGCTGGATGCCGTGTGCGGCGACATGGCCGACATCGTGGCCGAGACCGACGTGCTCGTGGCGCTGCGCGACGACCTGCGGGGCCTGAAGCCCGCCGCGGAGGAGGGGGGCGACGTGCGCGGCCTTCTGGACGAGCTGGAGCGGACCCGGACCTCGCAGCTGGAGCTGGGCGTGGCGGCGGGCAACCTGTCGAAGGGCCGCCGCGCGACGGCGGAGGCCGAGCTGGACGGGATCGCGGCGTTGCGGCAGGCGGTCGACGGCGCCGCGCCCCAGGACGCCTTCGCGCTCGCGTCGCAGGCATTCGCCGCTCGGGCGGCGGCGCTGCAGGCGCGCGCAGCCGACGTGGAGCAGCGGCTCGCCCGCGCGTTCGCCTTCGTGGAGGCGGCGTTCGGGGATGCGCAGGAGATGGTGGTGTTCACGACCGAGCTCACGTCGCGCACCAGCTCGGCGCGCTACATCGCCCAGTACGGCAGCGAGTCCTACTTCGCGCACAACCAGGACATGATCCTGTCGGACCGCCAGCGCGAGCTGCGCCGGCGCGTGGAAGACCTCGACGTGTAGATGCAAGCCAAGGAAAGCAAGCAACCTAAAGGAGAAGAGAACATGAAGAAGTACACGCTCACCTCGTATGATCCGGTCGAGCTCGACCTGCCGAAGCCCCAGGTGCCCGCGAGCCTCGTGGACGCCCAGATCGAGAAGCTGCTCGAGCCCCTGGCCGAGTACCACGAGATAGCCGAGGAGCGCGGCGTGGCCATGGGCGACCACGTGGTGGTGACCACGGTGGACGCGCGCTTGGACGGCAACCCCGCCTCCAACTTCGTGCTGGAGCACTCGCTGTACCACGTGGGCGGCGGCGAGATGCCCCGCACGTTCGACGAGGAGCTCGTGGGCATGGCGCCCGGCGAGACGAAGGACGCCGAGGCGAAGATCAAGCTGCCGCTGGCGAAGGACGGCGACGCCTCCCGCCTTACCATGCAGGTGACGGTGGAGAAGATCCTGAGCTGCCGCACGCCGGAGCTTACCGACGCGTTCGTGGCCGAGCACTTCGAGCCCGCCACGACGGTGGCCGAGTTCCGCGAGGGCGTGGCCAAGCAGTTCGGCCTGCCCGACATGGCCAAGAACGACGCCCAGTTCCCCGACCTCGTGCTGGACGAGCTGGCGAAGCGCCTGGTGGAAGATCCTGACCCGGCCGACCTGCTGCCGGGCCAGCCCCTGGACGCGCTGCGCATCACGTGCGCCATCGACGCGCTCGCCGACCACCTGGACATCGAGCTCTCCGACGCCGACATCACGGCGCAGATGCCCGGCAACGATGCCGAGCAGCGCGAGAAGATCCGCCAGCAGCTGGAGGACCAGGGGCTGGGCGACGAGGCCCGGGTGTTCGCGCGCCGCGAGGCCGCGCTCTCGTGGCTGGTGAACAACTCGCGCGTGTCGTACAAGTAGCGGCGCTGACAGGAACGGAGGCTTGGGCATGGGCGCGGAGAAGGCGATCGATCCGGAGGCGCTGCGGGCGTACTACGGGCAGCTTCCCAACGAGTACGGGTTCGCGAGCCAGTGCAAGATGACGCTTCTGGGCGATATCAAGGGCAAGCGCGTGCTGGACATCGACTGCCGGCGGGGCAAGGGCGTCATCAAGCTGTCGGACTACGTGGGGCCGCGCGGCCACGTGGTGGGGGTGGACCCGACGCCCGAGTGGATAGAGATCGCCCGCTCCTTCCAGGACGACGCGTGGCGCCGCAACGGGCTGCCCGAGAACAACATGGAGTACCTGGTGGCCTATCCCGAGGACCTCGCCGCGGCGGGGCTCGAGGACGGCACGTTCGACCTGGTGTTCGCCAACAGCAGCGTCAACGTGGACTTCTGCCCCGAGGCGGTGTTCCGCGAGGCGTTCCGCGTGCTGCGCCCCGGCGGGGTGCTGGTGTACGACGGCGTGGTGGCGGCCGGGGAGCGCGACGCGGCCACGGTGGCCCGCGCGCGGGAGCTCGGCAACGCCGTGCAGGCCGCGCCCAGCCGCGAGGAGTTCGAGGCCATGATGGCGCGCATCGGCTTTGCGCGGCCGGACTACTACGAGGAGTCCGACGTCCGCCCCGAGACGGGCTACAAGGGCGGGTTCGAGGTGCCGGTGGCCGAGACGGGCGAGGACGTGCGCTTCGTGAAGACCACGGCGCGCATCGACAAGCCGCGCCGCTAGGCGCGCGGGGACCGGGCGCGCAGGACGCCCGGGCAAGGAGAAGGAACGCTGCCGCGCGCTCGTGCGCCGGCGGCTCGAAGGAGGAGGACCAATGCAGTACGAGGAACTGAAGGCGCAGGCAGAGGCGGTGCCTGCAGCGCAGGCGAAGGACTACCGGGAACTTTTGGCCCTGGCTAGCATCGCGGGCGGGGTGTGGCCCCGGCTCAAGGGGCATCTGGAGGCGGCGGAGGACTGCCGCGGGTTCTTCCAGGCGATCTACGACGACGATGCCTGCCGGTTCGAGAACGCCTGGGCGTACTGGGCGAAGATGAACAAGGAGCCCTGGGCCGACCGCTTCGAGGCCGAGAAGGCCGTGCGCGGCGTGCGCCTGGAGAACAAGGGCATCTTCATCGAGGGCAACGGCAACGAGCTGCTCGTGCCGCTGCAGGGCCGCGGGCACGCGGCCAACGTCTACCTGTTCGCCGAGAACAGCTTCAACGAGCACGCCGCCGAGTTCTACGGCGCCATCAACGGCTCGTTCACGTGCGTGGGGATGGAGCTGGAGGGCGCCTTCGACATCTACCGCGCGCACCGCGCCCTCATCTTCGAGCGCTGGGACGTCGACAAGCTGCGCAGGCGCGCCAACGGCAAGGGCCAGGTCCGCACCGGCTGCGACTGCTCGGCCACCTGGTAGCCCGCTTCCGTCCCGCGGCCGACGGCGTCGGCCGCGGGACGGGGAGGCGTGGCCGTGCGCGCGACCGTGCCGCAGATGGAAGGGCAAGGATGGGCGTGGCAGTGAGCGGAGCGGCCTGCGCGTGGAGGCCGCTGGAGGGGCGGGCGCGAGCCCGTCCCTCCGCTCGTTTCCTAGCGGGCTTCCGCCGGCTTCGCCGCCGCTTTCGGCTTGGGCTTCGACGCTGCCTTCTTCGGCCGTCCCGCCTTGGGCTTCTCGCGCAGGCGGGCGTCGACGCTGTAGCGCGTGATGAACGAGTCGCGCCCTTTGCGGAAGCCCATGAGCAGGCCGGCCTTGAGCATTTGGGAGACGCGTGCGCGGGACACCCCGAGAAGCTCCGCCGCCTCGGATGCCGTCACGGCGGGGACGGTGTCGAGGCTCGCCTCCACGGCTACGAGCAGGATGCGACCGTCCTCATGCGTCGGCTCGTGGCCAAATGTTGCCTCGGGGATATCCCTGCCGTCCATGAGGCGAAACTCTATTTCGAGCTTGAGCCAGTCGGCCGCCATGGCCGAGACTTCGGCCAAGTCGGCCCCTTGGGTGGCGCCGTCGAAGTCGAAGGGACGGGCGATGATCCAGCCGTCCTGCCCGATAAAAAGCTCGAACTCATATACGTGCAGCATGGATGGTTCCTTCCTAGTTGAGCTAGCGTCGCTTCTCGATGCCCGCCTGCTTTCTGATATCGCGGGCAGTGTCCTCGTCGATTTCCCGGTGCCGTGGGATCGATGTCGTGAATCCCGGTTTCTTGAAGATATCGTGGCTCGCCCCGCCGTAGTTTTTCAGCCCTTGGGCTTCGACTTCCTTGACAAGGTCGCGTCTCTTGACCATGGTCGTCCTTCCTAAAAATTATAAACTATAATTAAGAATTAATCAAGTGCGAAAGGGGAGGGAGACGGGCGTTGTCCCGTATCGGTTTCGCGGGGTCGTGTGTCCCCAGCGCCCGTCGCCCTGCGCCAGGCGCGCCTACGGGCGCTGGCGGCGTAGGGCGAACGCGGCGGCGAGCGTGGCGCTGACCACGGCGGCGAGCGCGGTGCAGCGGGGCGCGCGGGCGAGGGCGTCGCCCGTCTCGGCGAGCAGGGCCGGGGGTGCTTCTTCGGCGGGCCCGTTGCCTGCTGGCGGCTCCTCGGGGGCGCTGGCCAGCTCGTTCACCACCTCGTAGCAGTAGGTGCGGGCGTTGCTCTCGACGGCGACGGCGAAGGGCTCGGCGGTGCGGTAGCCCGGCGGGGTGGTGGCGGGGTCCTCGCGGACCTCGTAGAGGCCGTAGGGCAGCGCGCCGTCGAGGCCTTCGGGGCGGAGCCCCTCGGTGGAGGCCCGGCCGTCCTCGCCGGTGACAAGGCGGGCTGCCACCTCGCCCGTGGAGAGGTGCACGATATCGAACGCCACGCCGGCGAGCGGGATCTGGGTCGTCGCGCCTGCCGCGTCCGCCGAAGCGCCGTTGGCGCCGCCTCCGCCGACGCTGTCTGCAGCGCCGTCCCCGCCCATGCCTGCGCCGAGCTTGAGCAGCGCCACGTCGCCGCGCACCACCTGCTCGGCCACGGTGGGGACGCGGTACACGGCGGCGTTCGGCTCATTGGGGGAGGGCTCGACCGCGCACACGAGCACGGGCGGGTCGGGCAGCAGGTAGCCGGCGGGCGGCCGCACCTCGCGCACGACCACGGTGCCGAGCGGCAGGCCATGGGCTCCGCGCCCGTTCCCGGTCAGGTCGCCCGCGCCCGCGGTCGCGCGTCCCTGCTCGTCGGTGACGACGTCCCAGGTGCGCGCAGGCCGTGCGCCCGCCACGGCGATCTCCTCGAGCGAGGCGTAGCGCCCCGCGTAGTGCTCGACCGTGAACGCCGCGCCCGCCAGGCTCGCATCGCCAAGCGGTACGGGGACGCCCGTCTCGCGGTCCGCTTTCTGCACGAGGGCGTCGACAGGCGCGAGCAGGGGCGCGTCCTCCACATGGAGGGCCGGCACGGCGCCGGTGCGGCAGTCCTCCTGCGCGAGGTCGACCGGGTAGGTTCCCGGGTCGGGCAGGTAGCCCTCCGGCGCCGCCTTCTCGCGCACCCAGTAGCGCCCCGGCGCAAGGACGCGTTCCGAACGGGCGCGCCCCGAGGAGTCGGTGGTCAGCGAGAGCGCCTCGCGCGTGCACGCCTCGTCGGCGTACACGCCGTACGCCGCGCCGTCCAGGCGGTAGCAGGGGTTGCCGTCCGTGACCTCCGGCGCGGCGGAGCGCTTGAGCACCTCCACCGATCCGAAGGGGTATAGCTTGAACCCGCCGACGTTCTGAGCGCCGTAGGGCGAGTAATGGTTCTCGTACATGCCGGCGCCCCGGCAGTTCACGGTGATCTGGAAGCCGCCGTCGTCCGCAGGCTCGCCGGTGAACGGGTAGGTGCCCGGCAGCGGCGTGCCGTAGACGGAGCCCGAGATGCAGTAGCCGGTGGCCGTGATGCCGTACTCGGGGAACGTCACTTCGAACACGTTGCCGCCGTCCGGCCCGTCGATATGGGCGTTCGTGCAGGCCACGTAGCAGATGCCCGAGATGCCCCCGAGGGCTTCGGCCGGCTGGGGAGCTGCCAGCGCCAACGCGAGGGCGAGGGCGCATGCGGCGAGCATCGCCGCGCCGCACGCGGCGGGCTTGCGGCGCCTGCGGCCCGAGGGGGAGAGGGGGCGCAGGCAGGGCGCTGCCTCGACAGCACCGTTTTCCTCATGAATGTGCGGCTGCGTGTGCGACGGGCCCATGTCGGCCCCCTTCCTCGTCGTTCGTGCCGGGTCTGTCCCGGCGCCTCCATCCTAGCGCCGTGACCTTGCACGCCGACCGTAATTCGACCGTCCGCAGGTCGCGCGGACCTTGCGCGTTTCCGACGTGGGAACCGTCCGGACCTTGCGCGTTTCCGCCGCCCGGACCGTCGGGTCCTTGCCCGCATCCAGCACCGGTCCAGCCCGTTTTCGCAGGAAGCCCTCCGGGCGGTACCCGGAAGCCGCCCGGAGGGCTTCCTGCCGGGTTCCCCCTCCCGCCCCTTTTGCGTGTTATTCGCCGCAAAAACACGCCGCTAGGGTGGCACATGCTATCCCGCATAGCTATAATCAAATAGCCGATTCTATCTACTACTGGTTGGCATCGAACAACGGTTCAGGCCGCAAGGAGTTCGATGACGGCCATCAGTCGATAGAAGCGGTCGGAGGAGCTGTCAACGTCATTTCGCGCAGGGGGTGCGAACGTTTCACGCCAAGGCTCGCTCAGGGGGTGGCGAACCGCCGAACGGCGGAATGCCCAGACGAGCGGTCGGGGTGAAAATCGCGGTCCGATCAATTAATACTATCGGGCTTACCCGCTCGCGGAATTTAGAACTTCCGGTGTGATGTGGTTGGAACGGGCGTTTTATACACTGGCGTGCATGATCCGCGCGAGTGAGAGCGTTCGGGCCAAGCGGAGCTTCCGCGCATAATCATGCGAACGGCACGACAGGGTTCAACGGTAAGGTAAACGGACGAGAAGAAGAGGGGAAGGTAGATGGAGATTTCCAAGACGTCGACCGGTCTCAAGGGCCTTGTGAGCCCGGATACCGTGTCGACCGAGGTCGACATCCATCAAGACGGCGTCACGATGGTCAAGTCGCTCTGCTATTTCTGCCATGCTAACTGCGGCGTGCTCGCCTACGTTAAGGATGGCGACGTAATCAAGATCGAAGGCGATCCCGATTACTCGAACCATGGCGGACTGTGCTGCCGCGGCACGAGCGCGCTGCTGCACGTCAACCACCCCGCCCGCATCAACCACGCGTTGAAGCGCGTGGGCGCCAAGGGCGAGGGCAAGTGGGAGAAGATCCCGTACGACCAGGCGATCCAGGAGGTTGCCGACAGGCTCAACCAGATCAAGGAGGAGAGCGGCGCCGAGGCCGTGGCCTCCGCCGGCGGCACGACGCGCACCGACGACTGGGCGCGCCGCCGCTTCCTGAACCAGTTCGGCACGCCGAACGGCTTCCACAACGCCCTTCTGTGCTGGATCCCCACGTTCATGGCCGAGACCTGCGTGGCCGGCTGGTCGCCGTTCGAGACGGACCTCGCCGGCGCCAAGTGCCTCATCCTCTGGGGCATGAACCCCGGCGCCTCCACGTTGGGCGGCATGGACGGCTACACCGACCTGCAGAAGAACGGCCTGAAGATCGTGGTCGTGGACCCGCGCTACTCCGAGACGGCCTCCAAGGCCGACCTGTGGCTGCCGCTGCGTCCCGGCTCCGACGCCGCGCTCGCGCTGGCCATGCTGCACACCATCATCTACGAGGGCCTGGTCAACTGGGAGTTCGTGGGCGAGTGGTGCGACGGCTTCGAGGAGTTGCAGGAGCATGTGGCCGAGTACACGCCCGAGTGGGCGGCGCCCATCACATGGCTCGATGCCGAGCAGATCCGCCAGGCTGCGCGCCTGTACGCCATGAACACCCCCGGCTGCATCCAGTGGGGCTGCACGTGGGACCAGATCGGCCGTGCCTCCACCACCGGCAGCCACGCCATCGCCCTCATGCGCGCCGTCTGCGGCAACCTGGACGTCCCCGGCGGCGACGGCATGCCGGGCCCCGCGCTCAACTACCTCACCGACGAGGAGATGGAGCTCAACGAGTGCCTGCCCGAGGAGCAGAAGGCCAAGCAGATCGGCTCCGACAAGTTCAAGCTGACCTCCTGGCCCGGCTACCAGCTGATCTCGGACAACGCGAAGCGCACGTGGGGCAAGACGCTGCCCACCGAGTGGTTCTGCGAGGCCCACGGCCCGAGCGTGTTCAAGGCCATCATCACGGGCGACCCCTACCAGGTGCGCGCGCTCATCGTGAACGCCACGAACCCCATTAACTCCTACGGCGACGCCAAGATGACGCTGCAGGCGCTCAAGCAGTGCGAGTTCCTCGTGGTTGTGGACTACTGGATGACCCCGACGGCCCTGTTCGCGGACTACGTGTTCCCGGCAGCCGGCGCGCTGGAGCGTCCCACCATCGTCACGCACTACGGCGCCACCGACTCCATCATGGGCGGCCGCCGCGCCATCCAGCCGAAGTACGACCGCCACACGGACATGACGTTCTGGCGCAAGCTGGGCCTGGCTTGCGGCCAAGATCCCGCGAACTGGCCGTGGGAGACCGAGGAAGAGGCGTACTTCCACATCCTGGAGCCCCTGGGCCTGGGCGGCGTGGAGAGCTACAACGACTTCGTCGACTACTACCGCATGTACTATCCGCCGCTGCACCAGAACAAGTTCAAGGCCAACGGCTTCTGGACCCCCTCGGGCAAGGTCGAGTGCAACTCCACCATCCTGCGCGAGCTGGGCTACCCCGGCATGCCCACCTACATCGGCTGCATCGAGAACGAGATCGACACGCCGGAGATTGCGGAAGAGTACCCGATCGTGCTCACCACGGGCGGCGGCTTCATGCCGTACCACCATTCCGAGCACTTCCAGATGCAGGGCATCCGCTACCTGTATCCCGACCCGTACTTCTCCATCAACCCGGAGCTGGCCGAGAAGCTGAACATCGCCTACGGCGACTGGTGCTGGATCGAGACGCGCCGCGGCCGCATCAAGATGCGCGCCAACGTGGAGCCCGAGGTGCATCCCAACGTGGTGTTCGCGCCGCGCGGCTGGTGGTTCCCCGAGCGCGACGGCTCGGCCGACCTGGACAACCCGTTCGGCTGCCTCGAGTCCAACGTCAATGTGCTGACCTCGGTCGATGACGAGCACTGCGACCCCATGGGCGGCTCTTGGGCCAACCGCGGCCTCATGTGCAAGGTGTACAAGTGCGGCGAGTACGACAAGGAGTACAAGAAGGAGGACACCCAGTTCTCCATCCCCGGCTCCTCGCCCGAGCCGGGCGTGACCGTCATGCCGAGCGACCAGAAGCTCGCCCGCGAGCCCATCCCGTTCGAGAAGCCGCAGCCGGCCGAGGCCGTGCCCGAGGGCTACGAGTGGGTGTGGCAGAGCAACACGCTGTACCAGAAGGGCACGAATTTCCGCCTGGACGAGTCGGGCTGGCTCATCAACCCGCGCACGAAGGGCTACCACGACGCCCACACCGGCTGGCGCTACGATGCCGCCAACGAGTGCCTCGTGGACGACGCCACCGGCAAGATGTACACCATGGACCGCGAGGAGATCGTGTTCGCGGCGGGCGTGCGCTGCTATCCCGGCCAGGCCGCCCCTTACGAGGTGCCCGAGAACCTGACCTGGAACCAGGAGAAGGGCTACGCCACGCTGGGCGACCTCCCCTACGTGTACGACCCGAACAGCGGCTGGATGCTGGACCCCGACAACGGCGCCTTCCACGACGCCAACTACGGCTGGCTCTACGACGCCGCCACCGGCCATCTGGTCGACGAAGCCACGGGCAAGCATTACGACATGTCGTATGCGCCCGTCGAAGAATAGCCGCCGAGTAGGAAGAAAGGATAGATAAATGACTCGTTACGTCATGGTCATCGACCAGCGTCGCTGCATCGGCTGTCACTCCTGCACGGTTGCTTGTCGTACGTGGAACAAGCTTCCCCTTGACATCGTCTACAACCCCGTGGTCACCGAGGGCGCCCAGGGCACGTGGCCGAACGTCCACAAGTCCTGGCAGCCGCTTTTGTGCATGCACTGCGAGAACCCCGAGTGCGTTCCCTGCTGCCCGTCCGGCGCGAGCCAGCAGGACGAGGACGGCACCGTGTGGGTGGACCCCAAGAAGTGCCTGTCCTGCAAGGTGTGCGTGAACGCCTGCCCGTACGGCATGCGCGACGCCTCGCACCTGGAGGACCGCATGCACCGCTACGTGCGCAAGTGCACGTTCTGCCGCGACAAGCGCCAGCTGGACCCCTCCGCCCAGCCGTACTGCGTGCTGACCTGCCATCAGAAGGCCCGTATCTTCGGCGATCTCGACGATCCGAACAGCGAGGTCTCCAAGCTCATCGGCTCCGTGAAGACCGAGCGCCTCTTCGAGGAATTCGGCACCGAGCCGCAGATCTACTACATTCCTGATTTGGGAGGTAAGGCATAATGAAACATCATTATTGGGAACCGCCTATCGCCCTGTACCTTTTCCTGGGCGGTCTGGCGGGCGGCATCCTGTTCCTGGCCGCCATCTTCAACAGCTTCGTGGTCCCCGGCTACGCCGAGGTGTTCGCGCTGCCCGTGCTCGTTTCGCTGGTGTGCGTGGCCATCGGCTGCGTGTTCCTGGTTGTCGACCTGGGGCAGCCGGGCGTGTTCTGGCGCGTGTGGACCACGTCGAAGTCCATCATCAAGTGGGGCGCCACGTTCCTCGTGATCGCCGCGGTGTTCGCGCTGCTGTTCCTGCTGGCGTTCATCGGCGACGCCTGGCCGATCTTCGCGGGCCTGTCCGGCCTGTTGAAGCCCGCTGCGGACTTCTTCCTGATCGTGGCCGGCTTCTTCGGCCTGTGCATCATGATGTACACCGGCATCATGCTGTCCACCTTGAAGGCGCATGCGTTCTGGGCCACCCCGGCGCTGCCCGTGCTGTTCACCGTCTCGGCCATCTCCACGGGCTGCGCGGCCATCGTGCTTTCCATCGGCGGCTGGCCGGCGGCCATGACGCTGGAGAGCCTGGTCGTGTCCGAGATCGTGCTGGAGATCCTGCACGTGGTGGACATCGTGCTGGTCGTTGCCGAGCTCATCGTGCTGCTGACCATGGTGCTGTCCTTCGCGGGTGCCGGCAACGAGACCGCCAAGGCGGCGGCGCGCCGCTGGGTGAAGGGCTCCTACGCGGGCCTGTTCTGGGTCGGCATGGTGGGCTTGGGCCTCGTGGTGCCGCTGGTCATGTACATCGGCGGCGGGCACTCCGCCGCGGCCACGCTCGTGGCCCCCATCCTGGTGCTGTGCGGCGGCTGCCTGCTGCGCTTCATGGTGGTCAACACCGATGACCGCGCCGAGATCCCGGGCGAGAACCGTTACTACAACCGCCTTGCCAAGAACGACGCGGAGTTCATCACCAAGTGGACGTACGGCGATAACCAGTTCTAAGACGGCCGCAAGGCCGCGAGCGCGCCGGCTTCGCGCCGCGCGTGCGCTGACGGGGGGCCCGACTTATCGGTCGGGCCCCCGCCTGCGGTTTTAACCGAGTATCCAGGGGGTAACATGGAAGACTACGTATTCGATGATGTGCTGGCGGGAAGCACCGTAGCGTGCGCTTTCCCCGGCCTTGGCACGCGGGTGGCGGCGGCCGACGGCCCGCTGCGCGCCCGCACCCTGTTCTTCCCCGGATGCTCGCTTATCAACTATGCGCTGCCATTGGTGAAGGCGGTCTACGACCTGTTGGCCGGGGCCGGGCGCGTCGAGGGCATCTCGCTTCTGTGCTGCGGGAAGATACTGAGCTTCGAGCCGGACGGGAAGGCCGTGCGCGCAGCGTTCGAGGACCAGCTGTGCGAGCACGTGGCCGCGGCGGGCGTCGAGCGCATCGTGGCCGCCTGCCCGAACTGCGTCGCCGCGCTGCGCGGCGCCCTTGCCGAGGACGAGCGCACGGCCGGCGTGGAAGTGGTGCCGCTGCCGCTCGAGCTGGATGCGCTGGGCTACCGGGTAGATGCCCGAGTGGCGGAGCGCCTGCTGGCCGAAGAGCTGGAGGCGGGTGCGGACTTCTACGAGGCGTGCGCCGAGGGCGCCCACCCGCCGCTGCGGTTCAGCGTGCACGACTCCTGCCCCGACCGGGCCACGGGCGAGTTCGCCGACGGCCTGCGGGCGCTCATGCCCGCCGAGCTGACGGTGGAGCCCGCGCATGCGCGCCGGAGCTCCCAATGCTGCGGCTCGCTCGTGCGGGCGGCCGGCCATGCGGACAAGGCGCTCGCGCAGTCGCAGGCGCGCGGGGCCGAGGCCGTCGAAGCCGGCGGCTCCGCCATCGTGGCGGCCTGCGTGAGCTGCTCGTTCCTGCTCTCGGTTTCGCAGTGGCGCGTGCCGGTGTTCCACTATCTGGAGCTGCTGTTCGACTGGCGCATCGACTGGCGTGCCGCCGACGCCTACATGAAGCTGCGCTTCCTGTTCGACGAGCCGGCGGCGGACGGCGGCGAGGCGCGCCCGTTCAAGGGGCTTGCCTCCGAGGCCGGCGACGATGGGGAGGAGGCGCGATGACGGCCGAGGTCAAACCCACGAACTGCCACTACTGCGGCTACTGCTGCGCGTTTCTGGCCACCGTGGAGGACGGGCGCGTGACGGACCTCGCGCCCGACCCGTCGCGCTACCCTTACGACGAGCGCATCCTGGCGGGCTGCCGCCGCTGGCGCATGAACCTGGACGCATTGGACGGACCGGACCGCGTGAACTACCCGCTGCGCCGCGCAGGCGAGCGCGGCGGCAACGAGTGGGAGCGCGTGAGCTGGGACGAGGCGCTCGACGACATCGCGGCGCGCCTGCGGGCGCTGGCCGACGAGCACGGCCCGGAGACGCTCGCGAGCGCCATCGGCGGCCCGCATGCCTCGTTCTGGCCGCTGCACCGCTTCATGAACCTGTTCGGCAGCCCCAACAACATGGGCATCGGGCAGATTTGCTGGAACCCGCGCATCTGGATGGATGCGCTCACGTTCGGTTGGACCGTGGAGGCCGACATCGTGCCGGGGGTGACGGAGTGCCTGTTCATCTGGGGCACGAACCCGGCGCAGTCCGACAACTCGGCGTTCTGGCGGTCCATCCTGGCGTTCGCACGCTCGGATGCGCCGCTCGTGGTCGTCGACCCGCGGCGCACGCAGGCGGCGGCCGTGGCGGACCTCTGGCTGCCCGTGCGGCCGGGCACCGACTGCACGCTGGCGCTGGGACTTCTGCACGTGATCATCGAGGAGGGCCTGGCGGACCGCGCGTTCGTGGATGCCTGGTGCCACGGGTTCGACGAGCTGGCCGCGCACGTGCGGCCCTACACGCCCGCGCATGTGGCCGCGGTGTGCGGCCTGCCGGAGGACGACATCGTGCGGGCGGCGCGCCTGTTCGGGCGGGCGGGCGCCGCGGCGCTCGTGTCGGGCCGCGGGGTTGACCAGGTGGGCGCGAACGTGGCGCCCACGCACCGCGCCATCTGCTGTTTGCGCGCCGTGACGGGAAACGTGGACAAGCCCGGTTCGTGCGTGCTGGCCGAGGGGCCGGACTTCGTGTCGGAGATGGAGCTGGAGATGTCCGACGCGCTTGCGCCCGAGAGGCGCGCGCGCTGCCTGAACACGCCCTTCACGCCGCTGCAGTGCTACGAAGGCTACGACCGCGCCCGCAAGCTCACCGAGAAGCTGGGCCGCACGCTGCCGGAGCGCTACCTGACCTCCGCGCTGCCGCACCTCGTGCTGCGCGCCATGGAGGAGGGCGAGCCGTACCCGGTGCGCGCGCTCATCGTGAACGCCACGAACCCGCTGCTCACCTATGCCGACACGCACCGCGTGTTCGATGCGCTCATGGGCCTGGACTTGCTGGTGGTGCTGGACTACTATATGACGCCCACGGCCATGATCGCCGACTACGTGCTGCCGGCGGCCGGTGCCATCGAGCGCCCCGTGCTGCAGGTGCACGGCGGCGTGGCGAACATGGGCTACGGCGGCCCCGCCGCCGTGGAGCCGTACTACGAGCGAAGGTGCGACTACGACGTGTTCCGCGGCCTTGGCCTGCGCCTGGGCCAGGTTGACGCGTGGCCGGAGGAGACGCTGGCCGACGCGTTCGCGGCGCAGCTCGCGCGCGCGGGCATGGACTGGGACGCGTTCTGCCAGTTGGGCATCTACTGGCAGCCGCCGGCGTACGCCAAGCACGATCTGCCGGGCCCCGACGGCAAGCCGCAGGGCTTCGCCACCACCACGGGCAAGATAGAGCTGGCGAGCGAGTTCTTGCCGACGCTCGGCGGGCCGCGCCTGCCCGAACCGGCCGCGCCGGCGACGCCCCTGTGCTCGCCGGGGCTCGTGGAGGACGCCGAGCGCGCGGGCGGCGCGCACCTGCCGATGATCACCGGCTCGCGCAAGCAGCCCTACAACGCGTCGATGTACTTCAACAACCCGGCCTTCCGCCAGAAGTCGCCGCACCCGGTGGCGGAGGTGAGCGAGGCCACGGCCGAGCGGCTGGGCCTGGAACCGGGCGACCGCGTGGAGATCGCCACCGACAAGGGCTCGGCACGCTTTATACTGGAGACCGCGCCCCTGCGCGACGACCTGGTGAACGTGGACTACGGCTGGTGGCATCCCGAGTGGGAGCCGGGCGGCCCCGACCTCGGCGGCATGTGGGAGTCGAACGTGAACTGCCTCACGTCGTGCGAGCCGGGCGAGCCGCTGATCGGCACGTGGTCGTACAACGCCATCGACTGCGTCATCCGGCGCATCGACGAGCCTTTGAGCTGGGAATAGACGAATTGCCGTGCGCGGAGAGCGCACGCGGGAGACAACTGGTAAGAACGACGAGAAGGAGATAAGTTCCTATGGCCGAGAAGAAGCAAGCGCTGCTGCTGTTCAGCAAGCCCCCGGTGCCGGGCATGGTGAAGACGCGCCTGACGACCGAGCACGACGGTTTCCTGAGCCCGGCGCAGGCGGCCGAGTTCTTCAAGCGCAGCTTGTACGACGTGAGCGAGCTTGCCATGCACGCGCTCATGGAGCTGCAGATGGAGAACGATGCGGCCGTGGCGGCCGACCCGAGCGTCGACAAGGTCACGTACGACTTCTTCGTGTCCACGACGCCCGCCGAGAACGTGGAGCTGATGAAGGAGACCTACGACGCCATCGGCCCCTGGCCCATGGAGATCCACTATATGACGGACAAGGGCGCCACGTTCGACGACCACTTCGACTACGCGTTCAAGGAGATCTTCGCGCAGGGCTACGAGCACATCGTGTCCGTGGGCGGCGACATCCCCACCATGCCGAAGTCGCACATCGTGCAGGCGTTCCAGTGGCTCGACTACTTCCAGAGCATCGGCAAGCCCGGCTTCGTGCAGGCGCCGTGCCAGGAATGCGGCACGTCGCTCGTGGGCTTCAGCCACAACACGCCGATGGACCACCAGGGCGTCTACTACAACCTGGACGGTCGCCCGGCGCTCGACGGCTACATGGAGAAGCTGGAGGAGCGCGACGTGCCCTCCGCGTTCCTGTCGCCCGTGGCCGACATCGACGAGAAGACCGACCTCGCGCACGCCATCTCGTGCATGCGCGCCATCAAGCAGGCGGCCGCGTTCCAGACCGACCTGTTCGTGCCCCAGCGCGTGCTGGACTGGGTGGATTACATGGGCATCCAGGTGATCACCCCGCCGAACGACGAGCACGATCCGCGCCAGTACATCGACCAGGAATAGCAGGAGCGCCGCCATGGGAGCGAACGAGAACACGGCGGCCGATCCGGCCGCGCAGCGCACGCCGCTGCACAAGACCACGGCGCTCTGCCCGGACTGCTTGGACGAGCTGCCGGCCGAGGTGTACGCCGACGCCGAGGGCGTCGTGTGGATGGAGCGCACCTGCCCCGACCACGGAAGGCTGGCCACGCGCATGTGGCCCGATGCCGAGCACTACCAGTGGCTGCGCTCGCTCGCGTTCCCGATGACGGCGCCGCAGAACACGCTGCCCGCCTCGGCGCCGTGCCCGCACGGGTGCGGCACGTGCAGCCGCCACCAGCGGCGCGGCACGCTGCTGGAGATCGAGGTCACGCGCAACTGCAACCTGCACTGCCCCGTGTGCTTCATGAGCGCCGAGACGGGCGAGGGCGACCCCACGCTGGCCGAGATCTCCGACATGTACGACGTCATTGCGAACGCGGTGGGCACCGACGGCGCCGTGCAGATCACGGGCGGCGAGCCCACGTGCCGCAAGGACCTGCCCGAGATCATCCGCATGGGCCGCGAGAAGGGCTTCTGGGGCATCGAGGTGAACACGAACGGCCTGGTCATCGCCGCGCGCGACGGGTATCTGGAGGAGCTTGTGTGGGCGGGGCTCACCGGCGTGTACCTGTCGTTCGACGGGCTCACGGGCGAGGTGTACGAGGGCACGTGCGGGCGTGACATCCTGGACGTGAAGATGCGCGTCATCGAGCGCTGCCGCGAGGTGGGCATCCAGGTGGTGCTGTCCGTGGCCGTGGTGGCGGGCCTGAACGACGGGCAGCTGGGCGACCTTCTGCGCTTCTGCCTGGACAACGCCGACGTGGTGGCGGGGCTCGCCCTGCAGCCGGCGTTCACGTCGGGCCGCTTCGACGCCGAGCGCGCCCTGCCCATGAGCTCGGGCGACGTGATCTTCCAGCTGGCCGCGCAGTCAGACGGGCTCATCGAGCCGCGCGACGTGTGGCCGCTCGGGTGCTCGAACCCGCTGTGCGACACGGGCGTGTTCTTCGTGAAGGGCGAGCCTCCCGCGGGCGTGCCGGCGCATCCGTCCGGGTTCTACCCGGCCACGCGCGCCATGACGATGGAGGAGTACCACGCGGGGTACTCGCCCGACAGCCCGCAGGGCTCGGTGTTCCTGGACATCCTGGACAAGAAGGGCGTCGAGGTGGCGAGCGGGCTCTCCGTGGTCATCATGAACTACATGGACGCGGTGTCCATGGACACGCAGCGCCTGCGCGAGTGCTCCATGATGGTGACGGTGCCCGATGGACGCGCCATCCCGTTCTGCTCGTACCATCTGACCGATTCCGCCGGGCGGCGCGTGTACCCGCCGTGGTGCAAGGAGGAGCTGCGCTGATGGCCGACTACCGAATTGTGAACGACCCGAACCGGTGCGTGAAGTGCGGGCTGTGCATCGCGTTCTGCCCGTGCGAGGTGCTGGAGGCCGACGAGGAGGGGCATCCCTTCGCGGCGCGCATCGAGGACTGCGTGGGATGCACCACGTGCGCTGGCAACTGCCCGCAGCGCGCGCTCTCCGTAGAGGCCACGGGCGACGCGGTGTACGATCCCTTTGCCGACGAGCCGCGGGCCGAGCCCATCTCGCGCGAGCTGCGCGAGCAGTACGCGGAATGGCAGCGCGTGATCATGGAGAAGCTGGGCCTGCGCTGGCAGCCGGTGGCCGTGAGCCTGATCGACAAGGACGAGCCGCTGCCCGACGTGCCCCTGCCGCCCGAGAACCAGCGGTTCTGCCAGGCCATGATGGCCGCGCGCCGCGGTGCGAGCATCCTCATGCCGCCGCATAGGCACTCGTGCCCGGACGGCACGTCCATCTTCGGCATGACCGGCGTGCCCGAGAAGCTGGCCACCGGCGAGATATACGTGCTGTTCCACAAGGTGGTGAACGCCGAGGCCGCCGCCCGGATGGTGGCCGAGCGCCCCACGCTGCCGCCGAAGAGCCGCCGCGCCACCTACGTGGCACCCCTGGCGAAGACGGTGCGCAAGCCCGAGGTGGTGGTGGTGACGGGCACGCCCGAGCAGATGATGTGGCTGTGCATGTCCATGAGCTACTACTCGGGCCACCGCTTCGACTTCCACGCGAGCGGGTTCAACTCCATGTGCGTGGAGGCGGTGCTGTACCCCCTGACGGAGCAGGAGCCCAACATCACGTTCGGCTGCTACGGCTGCCGTGCGGCCACCGACGTGGCCGAGGACATGATGTTCATGGGCCTGCCCGTGGACAAGCTGCCCATCGTGGCGCAGGGCCTGACGGAGCTGGCGAAGAAGGCCATCCCGGATTCGCGCATGAAGATCTACGTTCCGCCTATCATGTAGGGAAGGAGCTCCCATGACGAACGAGCTGTTCACCATACGCGATGCGCGGCCGGACGACAAGGCCGTGCTCGACGGGTACGCCAACCTGGAGGGCATGGACGCCATCCCCTCCATCGAGGGCGTGCGCGTGGCCGTGAACGAGGACGACGAGGTGGTGGGGTTCGTCCGCATCGCGCTCGCCGACGACGGCACGGCGTTCGTGAACCCCGTCATCACCCACGAGACGTGGCGCGGGTTCGGTGTGGGCCGCGCGCTCATGGAGGAGGCCCTCGAGCGCCACGGCGAGCTGCGCCTCGTGTCGCGCGGCGGGAGCCTGCCGTTCTACGAGGCCCTGGGCTACGAGCGTATCGGCTGGGACCTCATCGAGATGTCCCTCGTGGACGACTGCGACCACTGCGAGATGCGCGAGGAATGCGGCCCGGTGCCCGTGCGGAAGGTGCGGGAAGGGTAGGCCCTCCCTGCGCGGCGGCCCTTCCCGACGGGGCCGTGTTCCGGGCTTCGGGCGCAGCGGCGCCGGTTCCCGAAAAGCAAACGGCGCTCACGTCGGTGGGCGCCGTTTACGTTAGTGCAGCAGGGGCGGGGCGTTGCTAATGCGAGCACAGGGGAGCGTCGGGGAGGTCGATGCCCAGGGCGCCGGCGGCGAGGCCGCGGAGCTCTTCGAGGGTGAGCTCGTAGCAGGCCAGGGCGTCGATCCAGCGGCGCAGGCAGCGGCGGCCCTTGTCGGTGAGCGAGAACAGGCGCTTGGCCGAGCCCTCCTCCGGCGTGTCCCATACGGAGGTGACGAGCTCGGCCTCCTCCATGCGCTTGAGGGCGCGGTAGATGCCGGTGGCGTCGGGCTTCTTGCCGCCGAACATGGGGGACTCCGCCGCCTGCTGCACGATGACGTAGCCGTGCAGGGGCTTGTCGGAGCAGGCGAGCAGCGTGAGGATGGTGGGCTGAGACAGGCGGTTGAGCGACTTGCCGAGCTCGGCGCACTCCTTCATATCCTCGTCGGACTTGGGATGGCAGCTGCTCCACATGGGCGGAACCTCTTTCTCGCGAGAATGGACTTCGCCCCTGTGCTCCGGCATCGGCTGCGCGGAGGGTGGACGCGTCTCCTTAGGTAGAATTGCAAACACTATCATCTCATAACTAGTTGCAATATGCCAATATTTTCTTGGCGTTTTGGCGGGGAGAGGGCGAACGGCGCTCAATCTCCTCGTGCGGAGGCGGGGCGGCTGGGAGTGCGAGCGGCGCCCCGATCAGCCGTGAGGAAGCGGGCGGCGGAGCGGTCGGGGCGCTCGCGCTCGCGGCCGCCCCGACCGCCAAACGGTTGCCCCTTGACGGCTGTCGGGTGCTCGACATAATCATTGACCTGCGCAAACTAAAAAACCTCGCACCGTTCGCCGCTTTGATCGCACCGTTAGGGAGACCGGTAGGCCAGTCGCCAAGAACACGTTGCCCAGCTACCGAGTTCATCCTTGGGAGGGGATGCCGCCTTTCTATCATGGATGCATGGACCGGGGCGACCGCGGTAGCGGTGCGCCGAGGCGCGAGAGCGACAAGGGAGGCGATTGCATGCACGAGGACGTTCACAGCCATGCGCGCAGGCTCGACAATGCAGAGGCCCGCGTCGTGGAGCGCTCTGTTTTCGGTAAGGGTCCCACCCGTCGAGCCAAGGCGGCTGCCTTCGAGCGCAAGCCGGTTCTGGGCACGAAGCGGGACCAATCGGTTATCGATGCTTTCTTCGCCGCGCAGGACACCAGCCCTTCGCCCGATGCGGGGAAGGAGGGCGGCCTCCCGGCCCCCGACGACCTCGAGGACCCGCCCTCGACCTGAAGGGGCTTTGCAGCACCGCCCCTTCAGGCATGCGAGCCGGGCAGAAAAGGCGCTAGCTGAACAGGGCGAGCTTCTTCTTGCCGAGGTCGATCTTCTCGGCAAGCTCCTCGAGCGTGCCGTAGTACAGGCAACCCGCCTGGCAGTGCTGCACGCAGGTCGGCGCCTTGCCGGCCGCCTGCCGGCGTGCGCAGCGGTCGCAGCGGTCGGTGGGGACGGGCACGAACTCGTACTGCCAGCGGCGCTCGTCCAGCTGGTCGGGGCCTATCTGGGTCAGCTTGATGCCGAACCGGTCGGGCGCCAGGCCGTGCTCCTGCTGGCAGGCTATCTCGCAGGTGTGGCACCCCGTGCAGAACTCGTAGTCTACTGCAAGCATTTGCCTCATGCCGATCACTCCTCTACCTTGCCGATGGTGCACAGCTGCGACTTGTACGACGCTCCCAAGCCCACCTTGCCGGGACGCATGGGGACGAGCTTGTTGATATTGGACTCCATCACGCCGAACAGCGTGCCGTCCTCGGGCCCGCGCTCGGGGAACCACCAGGCGTGGTCGGCCGAGACGGTGTCCTTGCGGATGCGGGTGGTGAGCTCCGCCTTCTGGCGGCACGAGCCGAAGTTGTTCTCGATGGTCACCCAGTCGCCGTCGGCTATGCCGTAGGCGGCCGCCGTCTCGGGGTGGATGAGCACGGTTGGGTCGGGATGCAGGCGGCGCATGGACGGGCTCTGGCGGTGCTCCGAATGGAAGAAGCCCCAAGGACGTGCGCCGGTGGTGAGCACGAGCGGGTACTTCTCGGCGAGCTCGGGCGCCGACACCGGGCTCTCGGGCGGCTCCTCGTAATCGGCTAGGGGCGACAGGCCGAAGTGCAGCATCTCCGGGCAGTAGAAGTTGTAGCGGCCGGTGGACGTGGCGAAGCCCACCGTGCCGTCGCGGCGCAGCAACCCTTTCTCGTGCTTGTTGTACTCGAACTCGGGGTAGGCCCAGGTGCGCTCGCGCAGCGTCTCGTAGGTATAGCCGGTCTTGCGCAGCAGGTAGTCGTAGAAGCCCTGCTCGTCATCCCACTTCTTGTGAGCCTCGTCGGTGAAGCGGCTGCCCGTCTCGTAGATGATGCGCTGGTCCGACTTGCACTCGCCCAAAGGCTCCACGGCCTGCGCGATGGCGCCGAGCGCGTAGGGCTGGTGCCCGGTGATGCCGATGCGCTCCGCGAAGCACGCGGCGGGCAGCAGCACGTCGGCGCAGGCGAGCGCCGTGGGGGTGAGGAACAGGTCCACCACCACGTTGAACTCCATCTTCTGCAGCGCGGGCAGGATGCGCTGGGGCTGGGCGCCCATGCAGGCGATGGCGTTGTTCTGCATCATGAACATGGCCTTGATGGGGTAGGGCTCGCCTGTCTCCATGGCCTCGAGCAGCATGTCGGGGCTGATGGCGGCCATGGCCTTGAGCGCAGGGTACTTGAAGTTCATGGTGCGTCCCTGGTCCTTGACCGGCTCTGAGCACCCTTCCCATACCTTCTCGCGCGGCATCCATGTCACGCTCATATCCCATACGGGGTTCGCGGCCACCATGGTGCCGGGCTTCTCGAAGTTGCCGGTGAGCGCCATGAGGTCGAAGCACGCCATGCCGGTGATGAAGCCCTCGGAGGTGTGGTCCATCGCCACGCCCCATTGCAGGCAGCACGACTTCGCGCGGCCGATCTTGCGGGCCGCCTCCACGATGAGGTCCTCGGGCACGCCGCAGGTCTCGGCGGCGAAGGCGGGCGTGTACTTCTTCACGTGCTCGGCGAACTCGTCGAAGCCGTAGCACCAGCAGCTCACGAACTCCTTGTCTTCCAGGCCCTCCTCGATGATGACGTTGCAGAGCGCGAGCGCGAGCGCCGCGTCGGTGCCGGGGCGCACCTGGAACCACACGTCGGCCTTGCCGGCCACCCAGGTGAGCTTCGGGTCCATGACCATGAGCTTGCTGCCGCGCTTCATGCTCTCCACGATCCAGTGGCCGAGCGTGCCGTCGGAGTTGGCCACCACCGGGTTGTTGCCCCATACGAGGATGTACTCGGGCGCCTCCCAGCGAGGGTCGTCGTAGCGGTCGGGGAAGAACTGCGCGTAGTCGCACACGAACAGCCCGCCCGCCTTGAGCGCGGTTGAGAAGATGCGCGGCGCGTAACACGCCTGGCCCGACAGGAACCCGGTGCCGTAGTTGGGCGTGCCCAGGTACTGGGCCATGAGCGGCCCGTAGCCGTTGATGTCGCGGCCGGTGCCCTGCGTGACCCAGATGGCCTCGTTGCCGTACTGCTCGATGACGGCCTTCATCTCCCGCTCGATGATGTCGTAGGCCTCGTCCCACGTTATGCGTTCGAAGGCGTTCTTGCCGCGGTCCTCCTTGGCGCGCTTCATGGGGTATTTCAGGCGGTCCTCATGGTAGAGCATCTCCTTGAACGCCAGGCACCGCGGGCAGAGGCGCCCCTGGTTGTAGGGGTTCTCCGGGTCGCCCTCTATCTTCTCCAGCACCCCGTCCCTCACGTACATGAGCACGCCGCAGTTGTCGTGGCATCCCGGGCCCGACCGCGCGTTGGAGCGGATGACCGTGCAGCCGTCCTCCTCCCACGTCCACTTGCGTCCGCTCGGGTCGTCCTGCGTGGGCGGCGTCGGCACGCCCTGGGCGGGGTTCCCGCCTGTTAACATCTCTGACATGGCTCCTCCTCACCTGGTTCGTCTGAGCGTCGAGGGCCGCGGCCGTGCGGCGCGGCCCTCGACGCGGGGTTTACGCTTCGGCCCGGTACAGCTCGATCGGGCCCATGTTGCGGTCCTCGTCCACGGTCGAGGCCTCCAGCACGCGCGTGAGGTAGCCCTCGGCCTCCGCGTACACGCGCCAGCCGGCTGCGCCCACCTGGTGGAACCAGAAGTCGCCGAACTCGTCGGCCTCGGTCGCCAGCACCTCGCCCGTGGCCAGGTTCTCGGCCGTCACCCTGGCGCCGGGGACCACCTCGTCGGCCTCCGGGTCCACCACGACGCCGGCCAGGAAGCGCCTCGGCAGGTTGAGGTAGAACACCCGGGGCCTGTCCGCCCCCGCGCGCCCGGGAACGAGCGCCTCGGAAGCCGCGATCTCGGCGGCGAGGTCCTCCTCGTCGCCGAAGCGCAGGGCTCCGTGCGGGCACACGTCCACGCAGTGCGGCGCCTCGCCGGCGTCCACGAGGTGGGCGCAGCCGGTGCACTTCTGGGGTATGGCCAGCTCTTCGTTCCAGAAGATCGCGCCGTAGGGGCACGCCTCCACGAGCTCGCGCCTCCCGGCCGCCTTCTCCGGGTCCACGATCACCAGCCCGTCCTCGCGGCGGTAGACCGCCTCGGGCGCCGCGGCCATGCAGGGCGCGTTCTCGCAGTGCTGGCAGCGGTGCATGACGTAGGACACCCTCACCTTCGGCACCTGGCCGCGCACGCGCTCCTCGATGCGGCACCAGAAGTGGCCCGTGTCGGGCTGGGGCCTCGACCAGGGGCTCCAGTCGTTGTCCACGTGCTCGTCCTTGCAGGCTATCTGGCAGTTGCGGCAGCCGTTGCACTTGGCCGCGTCGAACACGAACACCTTGCCCATATCCCTACTCCCCTTCCTTGCCGTCGACCACGCGGGCGGTTGCCACCAGGCCGCACTCGGGCTCGTAGTCGCGCCCGAACGCCTCCGGGTACTGCTCGGCCAGCGCGAACACGTCGACCTTCTCGATGTTCACCAGGAAACCGCTCGTCACCTCGCCGTGCGCGTTCTTGGACGTGGTGGCCGTGGGGGCGATGAGGTTGTTCGCCCCGCCGCGGTCCAGGCCGCCCTCGCCCAGCACGATGGTGTCGCAGCGTGCGCCGTGGTCCTGGTACACGGCCCCGGGCATGATACGCTCCGTGACGATGACGCCGCCGAGCACCGCACCGCGCTCGTTGTACACCTTCACGACGTCGCCCGTCGAAAGTCCCAGCTTGCCCGCGTCCACGGGGTTCACCCATACCGGCTCGTACTTGTAGCCGTCGGGGCCCGTCACCTTGCAGGTCTCGATCTCGCGGAACCAGGTGACGTCGTCATGCTGCGCGTGCACGCGGAAGTGCGGGTGGTTCGAGACGAGCAGGAAGGGGTACTTCCGCCCGCGCTCCAGGTACTGGCGCTCCTGGTGGCCGGCGCCCTCGTCGATCCAGTGCGGGATGGGCCCGCGCTCGCGGTCGTCGGGGAAGTAGTGCGAGAGCGTGGTTGAGTAGTACTCCAGCTTGCCCGACGGCGTGCGCAGCGGGTGCCCCTCGGGGTCGTCGTGGAACTGGCGGATGCCGGCGGGGATGTCCTTCCAGTCCTCGCGCGTGGGGAAGGCGTAGTACTGCCTCTCCTTGAACTCCTCGAACGTGAGGTCCTCGGGAACACCGCTCGTTTCGAAGCCTACCTTGATCCACTCGTCGTCGGTCTTGCCGCCCAGGTACTTGTCCAGCATGCCCTCGTAGACGCCGCCGTACTGCTCGAGCGCGCGGGCAACCTCGGCGACGACCTCCTTGTCGGACTTCGACTCGCCGATGGGCTGGATGGCTTGGCGCTCGTAGAACACGACGTTCCACTGGCCGGAATCGCAGTCGGTGCCGATGTCCTCCGTCTCGAACTTCGTGTTGGAGGGCAGGATGATATCGGCGAACAGGGTGTCGTTCTCCATCCAGGGATGCTGCACGACCACGCACTCGATGGACTCGTGGCGCAGGGCGTCCTGCATCTTGAAGCCGCCGTTCCAGCAGGTCTCCCAGCAGGGGGAGTCCGACCACACCATATGGATGCGGCTGCCGCCCTCGGGCGGGAACGTGTAGGGCCCGTCGAACTGGTCCTCGCGCGGGAAGCCGGCCGCGATATGCCCGTACCACTGCACGGGCGGGTTCATGATGGCCTCGGGAATCATGGTCTTGGGGATGAAGCTGGCCTTCGTGCCGGTCACGTAGCCGCGGTAGGCGGCGCCGAGGCTGGGTATGTGCACCGAGGGCGGCAGCGGATCGAGCGTGGGGATGCCGAACAGCGTCCACTCCATGAACTTGAACTGGTTCGCGCCGGGCTTGCCGACGCCCTGCATGCCGAGCAGCGCCACCTCGAGGCGCGCGGGCTCGTGCGCGAAGCAGGAGCGGATAAACGATCCGCCGTTGCAGTGCGCGATGGACACGGCGTGCGCGGCCCAGTAGCGGGCGAGGGCCTTGATGGTGTAGGAGGGCACGCCGCAAATGCGCTCGGCCCACTTCGGGGTCTTCGGCACGCCGTCCTCGCCGCCCAGCACGTAGTGCCTGAAGTTCTCGAAGCCCACGGCATGCGTGTCGAGGTAGGCCTGGTCGTAGGTGCCCTCCTTGATCCACGTGTAGGCGATGGCCAGCTGCAGCGCGGCGTCGGTGTTGGGCAGCACGGGAATCCACTTGTCGGCGTGCACGGCGTTGGTGTAGTTCACGTCGGGCGAGATGTGTATCTGCTTGATGCCGAGCTCGGTGAACCAGTAGCACAGGCGGCTCGCCATGTAGCCGCCCCAGCCGAGTGGCGTGGTCTCGGGGTCGCAGCCCCAGAAGAGCACCGCGTCGCCGTGCTCCGAGATATCCTTGATGACGTTGTTCTGCTGGTTCTGCTGGCCGAGCGGGTCCATGCCCCAGACGTGCTTGGCGCCCCAGTACCAGCCCTCCCAGCTGTCGGGCTGGCGGGCCTGCAGGGTGAAGCCGCCGCAGAGGTCGAGGAGCTGGGTGATGCAGCCGTGCGCTGCGTGGACGACCTTCGTCTCGCCGTGGCCGTCGATCTCGCACAGGATGGCCTCGGGGCTGTACTCGTCGTGCATGCGCTTGATCTCGCCAGCCACGATCTGCGCGGCCTCGTCCCAGCTGATGCGCTCGTAGCCGCTCGTGCCGCGCGTCTCGGGGTGCCGCTCGCCGTTCGGGTCCCAGTCCACGCGCTTCATCGGATAGGGAATGCGGTTCTTCGAGTACACGCGCTTCTTGTAGCACAGCGACAGCGGCGAGATGAGCGTCTTGAAGCCCGGCTCGAAGGTCTTGCCGCGCGCCTCGAGCTTCCAGGCGTTCAGCTCCTCGGGCGTCTGGTGCTCGTCGAAGTGGAACGGGCGGATGCGCAGGATCTTGTCCTGCTCCTCGTCGATGTCGACCGTGCACGCGTTCGCGCCGAGCCCGAAGCTGTCGAAGCCCAGGCCCTTCACGATGGGCGTGCCCTTCACGTTGGTGGTCATGCGTTGCTCTCCTCTCCTCTTGGCTTCCCTTCGAAACCTTCCCGCTCTCCCCTTACGCGGTGGGCGCGGGCGGCTTGGGCACGCTCGGCGCCTTCGGCGCCCCGGGCACGCCGGGGACCGGCGGCGGGGTGGGAGCGCCCGGGGGCGTGGGGATCCCGGGCATCGGCGCCGCCTTGGCGCCGCAGCTCGGGCAGGCGTCGGCCTTCGGGTCGACCTCGGCGCCGCACTTGGGGCACTTCACGGGTCCGTTGTCGACGGTGGGTGGTCTGAAGCACATGGTTCGTCCTCTCTGCGTGCAGGGCCGCGTGGTCGTGGTGCGGCGGTTGCCGGATGCCCCCTGCAAAGCGACCGGCCAGTGTGGAGCGGCGATCGAGGCGGGCGGTTGTGCGCTTAGCGCGGGAACGCTAAAATGCCCGCATGCGGGAAGGGCAATCGCCTCCTCCCGTATGCGGGCAGTATTCTTCGTTGGGGGAAAATTATCTACCGCTGCTAAGGTTGAATTGCGGGAATAGGCCGGAACATTATCATACTCTGATGTTGAGGAGCGGGGATGACACCTTATTCACCTGCGGAAACAGCTTCAACCGAGACAAGGACGCCCGATGATCTGCGCCTGACCTACGTCCTTGCCACCATCGGCTTCGCGTTCCTCATCGGGTGGGAGCTGTCGGCCACCTTCAGTCCCTCCCTCGCCCTCCTCGGGTTCTGCGATGTGCGGGAGGCCACGGCCCTGCGCATCGTGTCGGTGCTGACGCTGGCGGCCACGTTCGCGTTCTGCGCATGGAAGGCCGATTGGGCTTTCGAGAACCGCAACCGCCTGTTTGCCATCGGCTCGCTGCTCGCGCTCGCGGCGGTGGCGAACGCGTTCGTGAACACGGCGTTCGCGGGCATCCCGCTTGCCGTCTCGGTGGTCTCCTGGGCCCTGTTCGGCGTTGCCCAGGGAAGCATCATGATGTACTGGTGCGTGTTCTTCAGCCTGATTCCCACCCGGCGTACCGCGGTGGCCATCGGGCTGGGCTCCATCGGGGGCACGCTGCTGTTCGTCTTTGCCAACGCCTCGGACACCCAGTGGCTCAACCTGTCGGAGATCACGCTGTTCATCGTGGGGTCGGTGGGGTTGGCGGCCTACCTTTCCACGCGCATCCCCGCCGAGCGCATCCTGCCCGTGGGGGCATTTCGCCGCACGAAGGTGCTGACGGTGCCGGCCGCGCTGTCGGTTGCCAGCCAGGGGGCGGTGTACGGGTTCATGGCCATCGAGCTGTGCTCCATGGGCCAGGAGGTGGCCGTCATCGGGGGCGCGAGCGGGCTGGTGGGCACGCTGGTGGCGCTTCTGTGGGCGGTGCTCGGGTCCAAGGTGGACGTGGACATGGCGGTCGTCCAGCGCATCTCGCTGCCCGTCCTCATGGCCGGCATGCTGCTGTTTCCGTTCTTCGACGGGCCGGGGCGGGTGGTGTGCGGCGGCATGATCATCGCCGCGCTCGCGCATTCGACCATCGTGGGATGGTGCACCACGAGCATCGACAACTACGAGTTCCGGCTGCATCCGGTGGATCGGTTCGCCCTGCGCCAGACCCCCAGCTACCTGGGTTTCCTGGCCGGGTCGGCGGTGGCCTACCTCGCGGTGTTCGCGTATCCGCTTGCGGGGACGCAACTCGACCTGCTGATGGTGGCGTTCGCCTTGGTGCTGGTCGTGGCGTTCTGCGTGTACGGGGGCGACGACGCCCAGGTGCGGAAGCGGTTGAACGAGCTGCTGGCGCCTCCTGCCGCGGAACGGGCTCTCGAAGCCGCAGGGGATGCCGGTGCCGACCAGTCGGGGCCTGGCTTCTTCAGGAAACGCTGCGAGCTCGTGGCCCAGCGCTACGGCCTTACGCCGCGCGAGGAGGAGGTGTTCCTGCTGCTGGCCAAGGGGCGCAACGCCGAGCACATCGCCGAGCAGCTGGTGGTGAGCCCGGCCACGGCCAAGTCCCACATCTACCACATCTACCGCAAGCTCGATATCAGCTCGCAGCAGCATCTCATGAACATCGTGGAGGGCTACGACGGGGAGTGAGGCTCGGGTGCGCGCCCGGCCGTCTCCCGCAGAGCGGTACCGGCCTGCCTGCAGGAAGTCCTTGCCCTAGGGGGGTCGCCGCTTCCCGGCCGGCACGAAGAAGGACCCCGGAACCGTAGCGGTTCCGGGGTCCTTGCACGCGGGGTGCTTGCGAAAGCGAGGGGCGCCTTACAAGCCCATGACCCCCACGATGAACGGCATCCAGGCGGCCATGATGAGCACGAGGGCCACCGAGGGAACGATGCCGGTCTTGAACATGTCGCCGAAGGTGTAGTAGCCCTCGCCGTAAGTCAGCATGACCGTGGGGTTCACGGGCATGAGGTAGTTGCCGGCAACTACCACGGCCAGCGCGATGGTGGGCACGGCCGGCGACACGCCGAAGCCGGCGCACAGCGTGATCATGATGGGCAGGAAGATGCCCAGGATGGCCACGCCGATGGGGCACACGGTGTGCAGCAGGTAGATGAGCGCGAGCAGGAGCGCGAACGCCGCGAAGAAGCCCAGGTCCATGACGCCGCTGCCGGAGATAGCGCCGGCGAGGAACGCCGCGCCGCCCGTGGCCTCAACCACGCCGCCCATGGACATGATGGTGCCGCACATGATGACGATGCCCCACGGCACGGAGCCCTGGAACTCCTTCCAGGTGAGCAGGTCCATGCCCGGCAGGAACATGACGGTCAGGCCGATGAGGGCGACCACCGTGGCGTTGAGGACGGGAACCCAGTTGCCCACGATCCACAGCACCAGCATGGCGCCGATCACGAGGATGGCCTTCACCTCGTAGGCCTCGATCTTCTTGGCGCTGGCGGCCTGGTCGCGGATGCCCTGCAGGCAGGAGTCGGCGATGGGCTCGGGCTTGAGGATGGCCGTGATGAAGAACCAGCAGATGGGCGTCATGATGATGACGACGGGCAGGGCGACGAGCACCCAGTCGAGGAACGAGATGGAGGTGCCGGTGGCCTGCTGCAGGATGTTCATGGCCACGACGTTGAACGAGCTGCCGGCAGGCGTGGCCATGCCGCCGGTGACGGCGGCGATGGGAATGCCGATCATGAGGCAGCGGCCCAGGTTCGACTGCAGCGGCTTGGCGTCGGCGGCCTTGAGGATGGTGAGCGCGAAACCTAGGAACAGCACCGTGCAGGGCACGTCGGACATGACCGTGGACACGAGCGTCGTGGCGCACATGAAGCCCAGCACGAGCTTGCGCGAGTTGGCGCCGGTCCAGCCGATGAGCGCGTTGATGAGGCGCACGCCCCAGTTCGTCTTGAGCATGATGACGGGCATCGAGAACACCGCGATGATGAAGAGCAGCGCGGGGCTGGCGAAGCCGCCGATGGCCTTGCCCAGGTTGTCGACCACGCCGAGCACCGGGCATAGCACGACGACGAGCAGGGCGGTGGCGCCCAGGGGCAGGGCCGAGGTGACCCACAGCGCCACGAGGGCGCCCAGGATGCCGAGCGCGGTTGCTCCTTGGTGCGAGAGGGCCTCGGAGCCCGGGATCAGGAAGCCGATGGCGAGACAGACAATCGCCAGTCCTATTCCGATCAGGCGTTTTACCATAGGAACGTTGGTGTTTTCCATGCGTTGTACCTCCTTGTTGAGAGAGTGCGGTGCATTCTCCGCCGGTGCGGAGCCGGGTTCCCAGTCCGGTGCAGAGCTCTCGATCGCCGCGGCCCCCAGCCGCGTGCCACGCATTATAGAGACCGCCTTCGACAAGGGGCAAATACGTATGTTGCAAGAAGCGGTGCCTGTCGTCGTAGGGCTGCAATGCGAGAATCGAAACCATCCGATTCATCATCTGCATACTGCGGAGCACGTGCTTCCCGATAACGGGCGGGAGGTGACGCTTCAGTATCTGGGTATGAGGACTGCGGAGCTGAAACGCAGATTTCAACATCAGCTGCGGAAGATTTTCCAAACCGTCAGAGCGATGCTGGGCAGAGGAGGGCAAGACTGCAATCGCTAGGGAGGCGGCATGGACTACGAGGCACGGCAAGGGGATGCGGGCGCGGCGCCCGCTGCGGCGGAGCAGGGCGCGAAGCCGGGGAGGCTGTTCTACGGCTATATCTTGATCCCCGTGCTGGGGTTCATGTACTTCTGCTCTTCGGGCATCGTTTTGCCCACGGCCACCATCGTCAACCCGCTGATGCTCCAGGATGCGTCGCTTGGCATGAACGCCACCATGCTGGGAACGGGCTTTTCGCTGTTCGTCCTGGTGCAGGGGCTCTCGGCGCCGCTCGTGGGGGCGCTTATCGCGAAGAAGGGCGCCCGGTTCAGCATGGCGCTCGGCGCAGCGGTCATGCTCTTGGCCATGCTCGCGCTGATATTCCTCGTGTCCTCGCCGGTGGCGTACTTCCTGGTGTTCGGCATCGTGACGAGCGCCGCCACCATGATGGTGGGGCAGCTGGCCGTGCAGAGCACGGTCGGCGACTGGTTCGTGGCGCGCCGCGGCATTGCCATGACCGCCATGATGGTGCTGGGGGCGAGCGCGTCGTTCGTGGGGCCGCCCGTCGTGAACGCCATCGTGGGCGCCACGGGCGGTACGTGGCGCAGCGGATGGTACCTGCTGGTGGGCCTGAGCGCGGTGCTCATCCCCGTGGCGCTCCTGTTTGTGAAGAACAAGCCTGCCGATCTGGGACAGCATCCCGACGGCATCGCCGACCCGAGTGTGCTCGGCGGTAGCGGCAAGGGCTTCAAGGTGTACAAGAACACCGACGCCGTGCCGTTCAAGCGCGTGGCGAGGACGCCGGCCTTCTGGCTCATCTCGCTGGCGGCCACGGGCGGGTTCGCGTCGTATACGCTGGCCACCTCGCAAAGCGCCCTGCACTTCTCGTCGCTCGGCTTCGACAGCGGGCTCGTGGTGGCGGGCGTGGCCGTCATGGGAGGCGTCAGCCTGCTGGGCAAGCTCCTTCTGGGCATGGTGTCCGACCGCATCGAGCCCGTGAGGCTCATCGTGGCGTCCACGGTGATCTTGGTCGTGGGCGTCCTAGCCGGCGCGGCGGCGCAGAACGAGGCGATGCTCTTCGCGTTCTACGTGTGCGTGGGCTTCGGGTTCGGCGGCGTCAATGCCGTGTTTCCCACGGCCATGGCCAACTACTTCGGGGCCTCGTCGTTCTCCAAGAACCTGGGCACGGGCATCATGATCACCACGGTGGTGGCCTCTGCGCTGCCCATAGCGAGCGGGGCTGTGTACGATGCGACGGGAACCTGCACGATCGCGTTCTACCTCACGGCGGGCATCGTCGCCGCGTGCGCGGCGTGCGGGCTGTTCGTGCGGATTCCGCGCTGCGATACGGAGATTGAGGCCGCGGCGGAAGCGGTTGTGCAGTAAGGGATTCTGGCGCATCCCCGGTCATGGCCGTGCGAGGGCGGGAGCGCCGGCATGCTGGCGGGAGCCGCGCACAGCGCCGTTCGATCGATCAGGTGTCGGCGGGGGCATCCGCCGAATGGAACCGCTCGGCGTGCTCCCGGAGAAGCTCGGCAAAGTACTCGAGGTCGGGGCGTCCGGGGTCGCTGTCCATGAGCGCGAAGGCGTCCACGTAGCGCTTCTTATCCGCGAAGGGAAGGATGACCACATGCTGCTTGAGCATGTCGGACATGAGGGGCTTGTACTTCCGGTCCACCTTGGTGAGCAGGTGGATGCCGTCGCCCGGGTCAGTGGCGTAGAATTCCAGCGGGTTGTCGGTGGGAACGAGCGTGATGTTGGGATAGAAGCCCACCTCGCGGCACAGCGCGATGAAGTCCTCGCGGAACCGCTCGCTGTAGCGGTTCGCCTGCAGGATGAAGCGGGATTGCGCAAGGTCGGCAAGCGCGAGCTGCCCCTTGGCCGCCAGCGGCGAGGTGCGCGAGACGCCGGCCACGAGCTCGCCGTGGAACTCGGGAATCCAGATGGCCTCCACCGAGTCGGACACGTAGAGCTCGGTGGGCGGGTCCTCGGAGATGATGGTCTCGAAGGCGACGTCCACCTTGCCGGCATCCACCATCTGCTGCCCGCCCAGCCCGGAGTTGTCCATGTTGACGAACTCCACGCGCAGTCCGGCGAAGCGCTCCTTGGCGCGGGCGACGGCCTCGTTGATGCCCACGTAGAGCGCGTTGGTGTGCAGCAGGTCGAGGATGAGGATGCGATTGCTGCCGCCCGCAGGAAGCGCGCGCAGCTCGGCGAGCATGTTCGCCTGGTCGCCGATGATCTTGCCCGCGTGCTTGAGCACCACCTCGCCGGCCGCCGTGAGGCTCAGGGGGCGCGTGTCGTAGAAGAGCCGGCATCCCAGATCGTTGGAAAGGGCGTTCATGTGCCGGCTCAGCGAGGGCTGCGACATGTTCAGGTCGCGGGCGGCCGACACGAAGCTCTTGTGGGCGGCGAGCGCCATGAATTCCCGGTACACCTCGATGTCCATGAAAGACCCACCGTCCTCGCGTCGACTCGGTTTATGCAGAATGTGAAAAGTAGGATACCAGAAGATGAATGGGCATGCATTCGGGCATGCGAAGGGCGGCTGCAACATACGTATTTGGGCCATGCCGGCGCGGCTCCCTATAATGGCGGCGGCCGGCAGGGACGCAGCGCGCCCTATCCGGTTTCCGGCCGGTGGGGCCGCCTCGCACCGACCCCCCTTCCCAGCAGGCAGACCGCCGATTCCTTCGAACGATAGGAGCAACCCATGGACTTCAAGAAGACCGAGGAGCAGGAGCTTCTGCTCGACAGCCTGAAAACCGTCATGGAGCGGGGCAACTTCGAGGACTACTTCAAGGAGTGCGACCGCAACCACGAATACCCCCAGAAGGCCGTGGACGCCCTTGTGGAGGCCGGCTTTACCACCCTCGGCATTCCCGAGGAGTTCGGCGGCACGCCCACCGACACGCTCACCCAGGTCATGGTGGCCGAGGAGGCGCACGCGCTGGGCTACCCGTCGCTGTGCTGGATCAACTTCGCCACCGAGGTTGACGACATCCTCACGTTCGGCAGCAAGGAGCAACAGGAGAAGATCTTGGGGTATGCGCTGGAGGGCAGGAAGCCCTTCACGCTCGGCTTCACCGAGCCGCAGGCGGGCTCTGACAGCGCCGCCATGGCCACCACGGCCACGAAGCGCGACGGCAAGGTGTACATAAACGGCAACAAGACGTTCAACACGAGCGCCGACCGCGCACCCTACATGCTGTGCGTGTGCCGCAGCGGCGTGAACGAGAGCCCCTACAAGGACTTCAGCATGTACCTGTTCCCGATGGACCGCCCGGGCGTGACCATCGAGAAGCTGGATAAGATCGGCAACAACATGTGCGGCACCTACGAGGTGCACCTCGATGACGTGGAGTGCGAGGAGGCCGACCTGGTGGGCGAGGAGTGCAAGGGCTTCTACCAGCTCATGAAGAACTTCGAGGTGGAGCGGCTGACCATCTGCGCCGCCAACGTGGGCATGGCCCGCTGCGCGTACGACGAGGCCCTGCGCTACGCCGCCCAGCGCATGCAGTTCGGCAAGACCATCGGCAGCTTCCAGCTTGTCCAGGAGAAGCTCGTGGACATGCGCATAAAGATAGAGAACATGCAGAACCTGCTGTACAAGACCGCGTGGAAGAAGGACAACGGCGAGTCCATCATGATCGACTCGTCGCTCGTGAAACGCTACACCGGGCAGGCCGCCTTCGAGGTCATCGACGACGCCCTGCAGATCATGGGCGGCATCGGCTACACGCACGACTGCCGCATCTCGCGTTTGTGGCGAGACCAGCGCGTCTACCGCATCATGGCGGGCACCGAGGAGATCATGGTGCACACCGCCGGCCGCGCGCTCATCAAGGAAGTGCAGTAGAACGCCCCATCGACGAGAAGGGATTCGCGAACCATGAACATCGTGGCATGCTACAAGATAGTCCCCGATGCCCAGGACATCGAGGCCGGCGCCGACGGGGCCCTGCGCCTCGACCGCGCGCAGTGGGTGCTCGGCGAGTACGACCTGGTGGCCATCGAGGCGGCGGCGCAGCTGGCCGCCGCCACCGACGGGAGCGCCGTGCTGCTCTCCGCCGGGGGCGAGAAGCTGAACGACACGAAGCTCGTGAAGGCCGCCTTGTCGCGCGGGGCCGACGAGCTGTACCGCGTGGTGGACCCGGCGCTCGAGGACGCCGATGCGTTCCAGACGGCCTCGGTGCTGGCCGCGGCGCTGCGCAAGATCGATTTCGACCTCGTGGTCTGCGGCGAGGGATCGGCTGACCGGTACTCCCAGCAGGTGGGCCTGCTCGTGGGCGCGCTGCTGGGCCTGCCCGTGGTGAACGCAGCGGGCAGCGTGCGCGCCGAGGGCGGCGCGCTTTCGGTGGAGCGCGTGCTGGAGAACGAGGTGGAGGTGCTCGAGATCGCGCCGCCGGCCGTGGTGTCCATGACCTCCGATGCCGCGCTTCCGCGCATCCCGCAGCTCAAGGACATCCTCGCCGCGGGCAAGAAGCCCGTGACCACGTGGAGCCTCGACGAGGTGGGGGGCATGCCCGAAAGCCCGGTGGAGACGGTTTCCGTGAAGGCGCCCGCGAGCATCGCGCGCAAGGGAATCGTGCTCGAAGGGGCGACGGACGAGAATATCGGCGAGCTGGTGTCCGGCATCCGGGCATCGCGGTAAGGCAGGGGGAGAGCATGAGTGCATTGAGCAAGGTATGGGTGGTGAGCGAGGCTCCCGAGCGCTTCGCCGCGCTCGGCGCCGTGGGCCGTCGGCTGGGCGAGCGGGTCGAGGCCGTGGCCGTGGGCGAGGGCGCGGCGCAGGCGGCCGCAAGCTGCGGGGCCGAGGCCGTCTATACGGTCGCGGTTCCCGAGGGCGGCCTGGTGGAGGACTGCGCGGCGGCGATTGCCGGCGCGGCGGGGGAGCACGCTCCGCGCGCCGTGCTGTTCGCCGCGGGCAAGCGCACGCGGCTCATGGCGGCGCGCGTGGCTGCGGAGCTGGGCACGCGGGTGCTGAACGACGTGGGGCGCATCTGGGTGGACGATGACGGCGCCCTGCTGGCCGAGCACATGGTGTACGGCGGCAAGGCGTTCGCCGTCGAGCGGGTGCGGGAGGGCTGCGCGGTGGCCCTGCTCGCCGAGGGCCTGCTGGTTTCCGAGCCGGTCGTCGAAGGCGCCGCGCAGGAAGCGGCGGTTTCGGAGCTGCCGGCCGCGTCCGCTGCGGCATCGGCGAGGCTCGTCGAGCGCAGGCCGCGCACGGTGGAGCCCGTGAACCTCGCGGCCGCACGGCGCGTGGTGAGCGTGGGGCGCGGCGTGGCTGCGCAGGAGGACCTTGCGCTCGTGGACGAGCTGGCCGCCGCGCTCGAGGCCGAGGTGGGCTGCACGCGCCCCGTGGCCGAGGGGTCGGGCTGGATGGCGCGCGAACGCTACATCGGCGTGTCGGGCGCCCTGCTCAAGCCCGACCTGTTCGTGGCCGTGGGCCTGTCGGGCCAGATCCAGCATATGGTGGGCGCTAACAGCGCCAAGACCATCGTGGCCGTCAACAAGGACAAGAACGCCCCGGTGTTCAAGCAGTGCGACTACGGTATCGTGGCCGACCTGTACGAGGTGCTGCCCAAGCTCTCGGCCGCGCTCGGGGTGTAAGGCGCCGCACCGCGGCAAACCGCGCCGGGCGGCAGCGAGCCGCCCGGCCATTCCGACCGATAGCAAGGAGGATCAAACCATGGACCAGGAGTTTTTCGCGGGTTTGGCCAAGAACGTGAGCGATGGGCCCACCCCCTTCGTCAACATGGCCCAGCTGCAGGCGGAGGCCGTGGAGGAGCGCCACGTGAGGCTGCGCCTCCCCGTGGCCGAACGCCACTTGAACCACGTGGGCATCGCCTACGCCGGCAGCGAGTTCGTGCTGGCCGAGATAGCAGGCGGCACGCTGTTCATGGCCACCTACGGCACCGACGAGTTCGTGCCCATCTTGAAGGGGGTGGAGCTCAGGTTCCTGAAGCCCGGCACGAAGGACCTCGTGGTCGATCTGTCGCTCACCGAGGAGGAGGCCGAGCAGAAGATCGCCCCCGTGCGCGAGCGCGGTCGCGGCGACTACTTCCTGGAGATACCGGTGTTCGACGTGGACGGCGAGCAGGTGGCGCAGATGGACTTCAACTACTACGCGCTTCCCGCCAAGAAATAACCTGCGGCCGCAGTGGGCCATGCGCGCCCGCGGGCGCGCCGAGAAGGAGGAGGCATGTGTATGAAGCGCTATGATGCAATCGTGATAGGGGCGGGCATCGGCGGCCTCGCGGCCGCGCTGCTGCTCGCCGAGAGCGGCAGGAGCGTTGTGCTCTTGGAGAAGCGCAACCAACCAGGCGGGCGCATAGGCTCGTCGAAGCGCGACGGCTTCACGGTAGATTTCGGCGTCCACCTGATCTCGCGCGGCGAGAAGGGGCCGCTCATCCAGCTGCTGGAACGCTGCGGTGTTGAGCACGGCATCGAGTTCACGAAGGTACGCCCCATCCAGACCACGGGCGGGGAGAACTTCAAGTTCCCGCACGACCTTAAAGGGCGCGTGCCCGACGCCGACTTCGAGGCCGTCATCAAGATGGTCGCCGACGTCAAGGGCATGAGCGACGAGGAGACGCACGCGTTCGACGGGCAGACGCTCGAGGAGTTCCTGAACTCCTATACCACCGACCCGTTCGTGCACGCCTGCGTAAGCCAGGTGGGCTTCATCTACTGCTGCATCCCCGAGTATCGCCTGTCGGCCGGCGAGTTCGCCCGCTGCCTCAAGTGGGAGGCCGAGGCGCGTTCGTCGGGGTATCCGACCGGCGGGTGCGTGGCCCTCATGGAGGCGTATCTGGCGGGGCTCGAGCGCTACGACGTGGACGTGCGCTTCGGCGTGCCGGTGGAGCGCGTGCTGGTGGAGGACGGCCGGGCCGTGGGCGTGGTGGCGGGCGGCCAGGAGCTTCGCGCCGATATGGTCGTGTCGAACGCAGGTATCAAGGAGACGGTGCGCGACCTCGTGGGCGAGAACGCCTTCGACGCCGAGTACGTGCGCTACGTGGAGGGCTTGGAGATATCGTTCGTGTCGATCATCGCGCGCTTCGCGCTCGACACGGTCATCAGCCCCGATATCAAGATGCTCTCGGGCTTCTCGTCGGTGCCCGTGAAGGAGTACAACGACCGTCTGATGAGGGGCGAGGTGCCCGAGGAGCTGAACTCGTTCATCGTGGTTCCCTCGAGCTTCGACCCGTCGGTGGCTCCCGCGGGCAAGCAGCTCGTCATGATGACCACGGCGGTGCCGGCCGGCATCAAAGACGAGTACTGCCCGGCTATCCTCGACGCGCTCGTGGCGTTGGCCGAGGAGCATTTCCCCGGCCTGCAGGAGCATGCGCTGTTCGTGGAGCGGGTGTACCCCTCCGACGCCGCGCGCATCATGGGCGAGGACGGCGCGGGCATCGGCATAGCCCAGCAGGCGGGGCAGGCCGGCGTCGACCGGCCGCCCATCAAGACGCCCGTCGAGGGGCTCTACATCGTGGGCGCCGAGGCGGGCGGCTCGGGGGTGGGCACGGAGCTTGCCGTGAACAGCGCCATCGAGTTCTTCGACACCTGCGTTGCGTAGGGGAAATCGTCCGTCCAGGATTCGCAAAGGAGATGGTTCCATGGCAAAGCATGCCGACATACCGGAGTTCGGGAACCTGCAGGGCGTGAAGGTGGTGGTGTCGGCCGTTTCGACGGCCGGCCCCTTCGCCGGCGAGCTGTTTGCCGAGAACGGCGCCGACGTCATATGGTTGGAGCCGCCCCGCGGCATCGATCCCTACCGTTGGACGCAGGACGGCTGGGGCGTGCAGAACGAGCGCCGGAACATGCGCAACCTCATGCTGGACGTTGTCTCGCCGGAGGGCCATGACGTGTTCCTGAAACTTATCGAGACCGCCGACATCTTCATCGAGGCGTCGCGCGGCGGCCAGTGGGCCCGCTGGGGCTACACCGACGAGCTTCTGTGGGAGCATAACCCGAAGCTGGTCGTCGGCCATATGTCGGGCTACGGTCTCACAGGCGACCCCGCCTACGTGAGCCTTCCCGGCTACGACTTTACCGTGAACGCGTTCTCGGGCCTCATGTACCTGAACGGGTACAAGGACGGGGCGCCCTACATGATCCAGAAGTTCGTGACCGACTACTACGCCGGCCTGTTCGCCTACGGCTCGGCGCTCGCGGCCTACGTGGGAGCGTTGCGCACGGGCAGGGGCGAGAGCTTCGATTTGGCCCAGTACGAGGCGGCCGTGCGCTGTCAGGCGGGCCTGTTCTGCAAGTGGTTCGACAAGCAGGTGCAGGAGGAGCGCGGCGCCGGGGCCCCGCGCGACAACATCTCCGCGGGCGCGGGCTACTACGAGTGCGCCGACGGCGAGGGCGTGTACCTGTTCACGGCCGGCCAGTCCACCACGAAGAAGGCTGTCGAGTTCTTCGGGCTGGAGTACGGAAGCGAGCTCTTCCCCGAGGGCATACCGTCGGTGGGCATCGACTCGCCGGGCGCGCCCGTGTTCGACGGTGCCATCGAGCAGTACTGCGCCGAGCACACGGCTGCCGAGTTCGCCGAGGCCATGGCCGGCATCGGTATACCGTGCTCCGTGGTCATGAACTACGAGATGATGGAGAGCCACCCGCACTACCTGGCGCGCGGCACGTGGACCGAGTGGGACACGGTGGACGGTCGCACGGTGAAGGGCGTGGCGTCGGTGCCGCGCTTCAAGAACAACCCGTCGCAGATATGGCGCGGCTGCCCCTCGCAGGGCATGGACAACGACGACGTGCTGGCGGAAATCGGCTTCGACGAGGGGGAGATCGCGGCGTTATACGAGAAGGGCGTCTTGCGCAAGACCGATTACGTGGGCGGGCTGTGATGGCATCGCTCGCCTCGCTGCTGGACGAACCGGCGCGGGCCTATCCCGATCAGGTGGCCCTGTGCTTCCGCGGCCGGGAGTTCACGTATCGGGAGATGTGCCGGCGCATCCATGCGCTTGCCGGCGCCCTCGCGGAGCTCGGCGTGGGCAAGGGGGGCTTCGCCGCCGTTATCGCAGCCAACTCGAACGTGACGGTGGAGGTTCTTTTCGCCTGTGCCCATCTGGGGGCGGTGTGCGAGCGCTACAACGTGAGGCTCTCGCCGCGGGTCATAGCCCGGCTGCTTGCCCGGTCCGAGGCGCGCGTGGTGTTCGTCTCGGCCGCCCTGCGCGCGGCTTTGGCCGAGGCGCTGGGCGAGGTCGGCCGACCGCTCACGATCGTGGACATCGACGGCGGGGAGGGCGCCGCAGCCGTCGGCGGCGCGGGCACGGAGCACGGCGGCGTGCTGCGCTACGAGGAGCTGCTCGCTTCCGCCGGCCCGGTGCCGAGCGTATGCGACGTGGACGACGGCGATCCGGCCATGCTGCTGTACACGAGCGGCACGACGGGGCTGCCGCGCGGCGTGCTGCTTTCACATGGCGCGCTGACCAGGCGCGTCGCTATCGATATTGCAGGCATGCGCTTCTCGCACGACGATATCCTGCTATGCGAGCTGCCGCTGTTCCACGTCACGTTCGTCTCGACGCTCGCCACGCTGGCGCTGGGTGCGCGCCTGGTGATAGCCGATTCGCACAAGCCGGCCGACATCGCCGCGGACATCGTGCGCACGGGTGCCACGCGCACGGCTCTCGTGCCGTGCCTCATGCGCGGGCTCGCCGACTACGTGGCGCAGGAGGGCATCGAGCTGGCCACGCTCGAGCTCATCATCTACGGTGGCGAGCCGGTGGAGCCGGAGCTCCTGGAGCACTGCCGCCGTCTTCTGCCCTGCGGGTTTCTCCAAGGCTACGGCATGACGGAAACGACGGCGGCCATAACCATGCTGCTTCCCGAGCACCACGAGCATGCGCGGCTTCTGCCCACGGTGGGAAAGGCGGTGCCGGGCATGGAGATACGGATCGCCGACGACGAGGGGCGCGCCTGTGCCGCGGGGGTTCCCGGCGAGGTGCTCGTGCGAACCGACACGCTGATGCTCGGCTATTACCGCGACCCCGTGCGCACGGCCGAGGCGGTGCGGGACGGGTGGTATCGCACGGGCGATATCGGCGTGTTGGACGCGGAGGGCTTCCTCACGTTGGTGGATCGCAAGAACAACCTGGTCATATCGGGGGGCGAGAACGTGTATCCCCTCGAGGTGAGCCGGTGCATCAAGGCGCTTGCCGGGGTGGCCGACGCTGTGGTCGCGGGAGTGCCCGACAAGCAGTGGGGCGAGTCGCTGGCTGCGTTCGTGGTGCGTGCCGAAGGGTCGCGCATCTCGGAGGCCGACATCGTGGCGCACTGCGCGCGCGAGCTGGGCGGCTACAAGAAGCCGCAGGCCGTGCGCTTCGTGGACGATCTCGGGCGCAGTGCCTCGGGCAAGGTGCCGCGCGAGCGGCTGGAGGAGCTCAAGAGGCTGCTGTAACGCGCGGTTGGACGCGTGCGGCGCCTGGGCGGACGCGCGCGACGCGACCGCGCCGTGCAATGCGAAGGCAACGATGAGAGGAGAGGATGCAGGCATGGCGGATTTCGATGCCGTGGTCGTGGGGGCCGGTTGCGCCGGCTCCGTTGCGGCCTGCGTGCTTGCCCGCGAGGGCAAGAGCGTGCTCATGATAGAACGCGGCTCCGATGCCGGGGCGAAGAACATGACCGGCGGGCGCTTGTACGCCCATGCGCTAAGGACGGTGTTTCCCGATTTCGAGAGCGAGGCGCCCCTCGAGCGCAAGATCGTGCGGGAGCGGGTTTCCCTCATGACCGAGGACGAGAACACGACGGTGGAGTTCGCTTCGCCGCGCCTGGGGGCGGATGAGCTGGTCTCGTACTCGGTGCTGCGCGGGCCGTTCGACCGCTGGCTCGCTTCGAAGGCCGAAGGGGCCGGCGCGGAGTGCATCTACGGGATAGCCGTGGATGACCTCGTGTGGGAGGGCGAGCGCATCGTGGGCGTGCGCGCGGGCGATGACGAGCTCACGGCCGACGTGACCATCCTGGCCGACGGCGCGAACTCGCTGCTGTCCGAGAAGGCGAGGCTCGCCAAGCGCCCGTCGCCGCACCAGCTGGCCGTGAGCGCCAAGGAGGTCGTGGAGCTACCCGAGCAGACCGTGACCGACCGCTTCCAGGCGAACCCCGGGGAGGGGGCGGCCTGGCTCTTCGCGGGGGCTGCGACGCATGGGCACGTGGGCGGCGGCTTCCTGTACACGAACCGCGCGTCCGTGTCCATCGGGGTCGTGGCCACTCTGTCCGACCTCTGCACGTCGTCGACTCCGGTGTACCAGATGCTGGAGGACTTCAAGAACCATCCGGCCGTGGCGCCGGTGCTGGCCGGCGGGCGCACGGTGGAGTACTCGGGGCATCTCATCCCCGAGGGCGGTTTCAACATGGTGCCGGAGCTGTACCGCGACGGCTGCCTGCTTACGGGCGATGCCGCCATGCTCTGCATCAACCTGGGATACCAGGTGCGCGGCATGGACTACGCCATCGCGGCGGGCAGGATGGCGGCGGAGGCGGCCCTCGAGGCGCTGGACGCGGGCGACGTCTCGGCTGCGAGGCTCGCGGCGTACCGCGCCAAGCTGGAGGACAGCTTCGTCCTCAAGGACCTCGCGGCCTATCGCGGCTTCCCGGCGTTCATGGAGGGCACCCCGAGGATATTCGACGGGTACCCGCAGATGGCGGCCGACATCATGCGCGGCCTGTTCGCGGTGGACGGCTCGCCGGTGCAACCGCTTAAAGGAAAGGTCATGGGGCCGGTCAAGGGCGTGGGCGTGCTCAACCTGCTCAAGGATGTGCGAAAGGGGATGAGGGTCCTATGATAGAGGTCTCGGTCAACGTCGACGAGAAGCTCGCTGTTGACAAGTTCGAGGTGGACGAGGGGAACCCGCACATCGTATTGCGCGAAGAGCCCGACCCGGCCGCGTTCGACAAGCTGGTGCTGTGCTGCCCGGCAGGGCTCTATCGGCGAGACGAGGAGGGCAGCCCGAGCTTTGACTGCGCGGGCTGCCTGGAATGCGGGACCTGCCGCATGCTCTGCGGCGACACCCTTCTCGAGAAGTGGGAGTTTCCCCAGGGGGGCATGGGCGTTTCGTACCGTTACGGGTGATGCTTGAGCGCGGGCTCCGCGACGTCCGGGAAAAATGCGCCCGCAGCGCCTAGCGCAGCGGGCGCAGCCTCTAGTTGTCGCGCGCCAGGCGCCGGTAGAGCAGGGCGAAGGCCACGGCGGCCACGGCCACCCAGGCGAGCGTGGTGGCTACGGGCACGATGGCGTCGGGCGAGAGCAGCTCGCCCCGCGCCAGAAGCAGCCCCAGCTCGTTCATGCCGCCGGTGGGCAGGTAGGGGGCGATGTCCGAGAGGCCGTCGACCATCTGGGCGAACATGGGGGCGATTCCCGCGATGAGGATGGGCATGCTCAGCACGCCGGCAGACATCTGGTCGCGCGCCACCAGCCCCAGCAAGAGCGACAGCAGCACGATGGGCACCGATCCCGCCATGCCGATCGCGAGGAACGCCGGCAGGCCGGCCGGCGGCTGCCCGATCACCAGGTAGCATGCCGCATCGACCACGCCGATGGCGAGCAGCGTGACCAGGCCCCGCGAGGCCAGCATCTGCTCGGCGCTCACGTTCGCCAGCATGAGCGTGCGCAGCGTGTGCTTCTCCTTCTCCTCGGCGATGGCGTTCAGCGTGGCCATGGAGGCCACCATGGTGGCGGTGAACAGCAGCGACCACGACACGAGCAGGGCGGAGAACGCCTCGGCGTCCTCGCCGTCCATGCCCCCGCCCACCGCATTCTTGTAGAAGAGCATGAACCCTACGGGCAAGAGGCAGCATACGAGCATGGTGGGGTTCTTCACCACGTCCTTGAGGTCCTTGCCGAGCAGCGCCCCGGTCTTGCGCAACGTGGCTTCCATTTAAAACTCCCTTCCCGTGAGCTCCAAGAACACTTCCTCCAGATCGGGCTCCACCGAATGGATGGACAGGCACGCCCCCGAGGCCAGCGCCTCTGCCACGGCCGGCGCGCCGGCCGCGTCCTTCGACGTGCGCACCGCGCGGCCGTCCGCAAGGCGCATGATCACCTCGTTCCTCGCGAACCGCAGGCGCAGCGCGTCGGGTGCGTCGCAGGCGACGAGGGCGCCCTCGTTCAAGATGCCCACGCGGCGGCACAGGCTCTCGGCCTCGGCCATGTCGTGCGTGGTGAGGAACACGGTGGTGCCGTGGTCGTTCAGCTCGTGCAGCATCTTGTGCACCTCGGCGCGCGCGGCGGGGTCGAGGCCGCTCGTGGGCTCGTCCAGGAACAGCAGCTCCGGCCCGTGCACGAGCGCCGCCAGCAGGGCCGCGCGCTGGCGCATGCCCTTCGAGCAGTTCTTGATAAGGGTCTTGCGGTCGTCCGCGAGGTTCATGCGCTCGAGCAAGGTGGGGATGTTGTTGCCCGTCACGCCGCGGACCTTCGCGTAGAAGCGCAGGTTCTCCTCTATGGTCATGCGCTCGTAGAGGGCGCTCGTATCCGAGAGGATGCCGATGCGCTCGTAGTCGCCGTTCGTGGCGTGCTCGATGGCGCGCCCGAACAGCATGATGCGCCCGGAATCCTTGACGAGCTGGCGCGTGAGCAGCTTGATGGTGGTGGTCTTGCCCGCGCCCGAGGGGCCCAGGAAGCCGAAGCACTCGCCGCGCTCCACCTCGAAGGAGAGGTGGCAGAGCACGCGCTTCGCCTTGAAGCTCAAGGACACGTCGTCCATGGACAGCAGGGGATTCATGGGTGATTGCTCCTTTCGTTTCGGACGGTGAGCAGTTTCCCGTGAGACGAAGCGCTGATCAAGGGAAACGCGACGCCGGGAGCGCGCCGCGCGACGAGAGGAGCAGGGGGAGGGACGAAAGGAGCACCGAGACAGGGGGACGGGGATGATGTCACGCCCCTGCCGCGCCTTCCCCTACTCGTCGCGGGGGATGCGCGGCGCGACCGCGACGAGCGCGACGAGGCTCGCGACGATCCATGCGAGCTGGCCGACTGCCGGCAGGATGGAACCGGGGGCGAGCAGCGTCCCCTCCGCCAGCGCGTAGACGAGCGCGAACCCGCCGCCGGTGGGCAGGAGGGGGAGGGCCTGGAACGTGGACTCGGCATACATGAAGAACAGGGGCACGATGCCGGTGGTTATGACGGGCAGGCTGGAGAAGCTCGCCGCCATCTGGTTGCGCGAGGCGAGGCCCAGTGCAAGCGACAACGCGGTGAGGGGAATGCTGGACGCCAGGGTGACCAACATGAAGGGGAGCATGCAATCGAAGGGGGCTCCCGACACCAGGAAGCACGCCGCCGCCACGAGCGCGGTCCACAGCGTGCTGACGATGCCGTGCGCGGCGAGCATCTGGGCGCGGCCGACGCCGGCCAGCTCCATCGTGCGCAGCGTGCGCTTCTCGCGCGCCTCGGCCATGGGGTAGACGGTCGTCGTGCCGGGCACCATGCTGGTGGAGAACAGCATGCCCGTCACGAGCAGGAACATGCGCGCGTCGTCGTGGGCGACGGGCTCGATGACGACGAAGCGGAACACGAGAAGGAACAGGGCGGGGAACAAACAGCATGCGAGCAGCCCGGGGCTCTTCACCACGTTCATGAAGAATTTTCGCACGAGCGTACCTAAGATGCCCGGGCGGGCGGCGACCTGCTTCGCGTTCACCATCGGTAACGCTCCCTCATCTCCTCGGCACGCCCTTTCGCCAGCGGGATGGACGAGTGCGCGGCGTCGCTCAGCGTGAGGTTGAAGCTGTTGCGCGTGTAGCGCTCCACCTTCGCCACCTTCTGCACGTTCACGAGGAACGATCGGTGGCAGCGGAAGAACCCGGCGCGCGACAGCTCGCGCTCCAGCTCGTCCATCGTGCGTGGCGTTTGGTAGCGTTCGCCGCGCACCGAGAGGTACGTGGCCTTGTTCATGCTCTCGGCGAAGTCGATATCGCGGGGGTCGAACAGCAGCGTGGCCGTCTCGGTGTGCGCGGGGATCTTGAGCACGTGCACCTCGTCGCCCTCGTACGAGGGCTTCTCGCCGTCGGTGTCATCGCCGTCTTCGTCCTGGTCCACCGCGATGAAGCGGCCCTCTTCGTGCCAGCAGGCCACACCGGGCATGAGCAGCGCCTCGCGCAGCGGCTCGACCGTGGTGACGAAGCGGCAGCCCTGCTCCATGCGCTCGGCGATCCAGGTGAGCGCAACGGCGCGCCCTTCGGCGTCGAGGTCGGACAGCGGGCGTTCGAGGAAGCACATCTCCGGTTCGAAGAGGCTCGCGCGCGCCAGGTTCACGAGCGCGAGCGCCGAGGGGGAGAGGCCGCCCATCTTGCGTTTCGCGACGCCGCGCAGGTTGAAGTGCGAGATGGCGTCCTCGTAATGCACCGAGCTGCGCGCGATGCTGCCATAGAAGCGCAGGTGCGAGGCCACGGAGTCGCGCTCGAAGCCGCAGTCGGTCTCCAGGACGAACGCGCAGCGCTGCGTGCGGTAGCGGGCGCGCACGGCCGCCAGCAGGGCGGCGGACGTCTCGCGGCTGCACTCGATGTGCACGCTGCGGCCGTCGGCCACCAGCTCGTCGATGGAGGCGAATTCGGTCACCGGGCGTTACTCCGCGCGCATCGCCGGGAGGATCTCGAGCCAGCAGCCGTCGGGGTCCTCGATGAAGTAGATGCCCATGCGCTCGTTCACGAAGCACACGCAGCCCATCTCCTCGTGCAGGGCGCGCGCGGCGTCGAGGTCGTCCACCTCGAAGGCCAGGTGCGTGTCGCGGCCGCCGTTGACGTAGGGCTCGATGCGCCCGCGGTTCCAGGTGAGCTCCACCTGGAAGTCGGTCTCGTCGTTGCCGATGAACACGTTCTCCCACGACCCGTCCTCGGGCCCCATGCGCCGCTGCATGACGAGGCCCAGCGCGCGCTCGTAGAACGCGAGCGACGCGTCCAGATCGAGGACGTGGATGCAACGGTGGATCATCTTCGCTTTCATGGCGGCTCCTTCCTCGGTGCGCCGTCGGGCAACGGGCGCGGTGCGTCTCGGCGACGGCTCCGTTGCGCGTCGGTTTCGGTTCGGCGACGGCGCTTCCATCGGAAGTATAAAGCAACGAGCGAGGTCGTTCGCGGCCAGCATGCGTTTCCATGCCGTCTCCGAACGTTGGGCGAAGGGGAATTCCCGCCGCCGACGCGGGGCAGCTGAAGAGAAGGACGTGGCAGGATGCAGGATGTGCAGGAGAGCCCGGCGGCGGGCCCCACGGGGACGTGCCCGATGGGGCCCGTCGACGCGAGCGGGCTGGGGGAGCGGGAGGAAGCTCCGGAAGCCCCCTACTTGAGCGCGCGGGACCTCGAGCTCGAGACCTACGCCGGCTTCGTCTACCGCAACGTGGACCTCGACGTGTTCAAGGGCCGGGTCACGGCCGTGCGCGGGCGCAACGGCAGCGGCAAGTCGGCGCTTCTGCTCACGCTGGCGGGACGCATGAAGCCCACGGGCGGCACGCTCTCCGTCGGCGGCCTCGAACTCCCGCGCGAGCGCGCCAAGGCCGAGCGGCACGTGGGCCTGGGCCTGTTCAAGGGCCTGAACGACCTGCCGGAGAACCTGAGCGCCCGCTCCGCGGCCAAGGCCGAGTTCGACCTGCACGGCCTCTCCGCGCGCGACGGGGCCGTGGAGGAGCATCTGTGCTGGTGGGGCCTCGGCGACGTGGCGCGCGTGCGGGTGCGCGACCTCACGGCCGAGAAGCTCGCGCGCCTCGGCATCGCGCTCGCCTTCGTGGGGGACCCGGACGCGGCGGTGGTGGACGACGTCGAGGACCAGCTCACCCTGTCGCAGTCGCGCGGGCTCATGGAGCTGCTCGCGCGGGCGGCCCGCGAGCGCCATGCGGCCGTGGCGGTGGCGGTGGTGGAGCGCGACCTGGCCCGCATGGCCGATTCGTGCGCGTACCTGGCGAAGGAAGGGGAGTGACATGGCGTTCGAAGGCGTGCGCTTCGCGAGCCTGGAATGGCGAAACCTCGCGGCCTCGAAGGTGATGTGGGTGGTGATCGCGGCCATCGCGGTGATCCCGCTCCTCTACGGCGGGCTGTACCTGGCCGCGTTCCAGGACCCCTACGGACGCCTGTCCTCGCTGCCCGTGGCGGTGGCGAACGAGGACGCGGGGGCCGTGATCGCGGCCGAGCAGCGCAACCTCGGCGACGAGGTGGTCGACGAGCTCAAGCGCACCGACAACGGCCTGGGCTGGCACTTCGTGTCAGCCGACGAGGCCCGGGCGGGCCTTGCGGACGGCACCTACTTCATGGCGTGCATCATCCCCTCGGACTTCTCCGCCTCCGTGGCCTCGGTGGACGGCGACGCGCCGCGCCGGGCCCAGCTGAAGGTGGAGTACAACGAGAGCGAGAACATGCTGGCGTCCCAGATAGGCCAGACGGTGTGGCGGCAGGTGCGCACGCGCGTGAGCGACATGGTGGCCGAGCAGTACTGGACGACGGTGCTCGGCCGCGTGGCCGATTCGGGCAGGCAGATCGGCGCTGCCGCGGCGGGAGCGCGCGACCTGGAGGGCGGCCTGTCCGCCGCGCAGGACGGCACCCGCTCGATCGCGACGAACCTGGGCACGCTCAAGAACGGTGCCGTCGAGCTCGACGCGGGGCTCGGTACCCTGGCAGGCGGCGCGGTCGCGCTCGACGCGGGGCTCGGCACGTTGGTGGGAGGCACAGGCGCGCTCGAGGCAGGGGCGGGCTCGCTCGCGTCGGGCGCGAGCCGGGTGTCGGACGGCGCGTCGGAGCTGCGGGACGAGGGAGGCGCGCCGCTGGCCGCCGGCGCGCGCGAGCTGGCGGACGAGACGGCCGGGCTGCCGGCCCAGGCGGCGCGGTTGGACGACGGCGTGCAGGCCGTCGTGGGCAGCGTGGGCGAGCTGTCCGCGGCGCTCGGGACGGACAGCGAACCGCAGACGCTCGTCGGCGGGTCGGCCGCCCTCGCCTCCGGGCTCGAGGAGCTGGCGGATCCGCAGACGGGCGCCCCTGCCTTGGCCCAGGGCGTGGAGGAGCTCTCCGGTGCGCTCGGCACGCTGCAGGACGGTGCGTCAGCGGCGAGCGCGGCGCTCGCGGGCGTGGACACGGAGGCCGTGCTGGCAAGCGACATGACGCCGGAGCAGAAGGAGGCCCTGCTCACGTCCCTCGGCACGGCGCGGGCCTACCTCGACGGGGCCGAGGGGCGCGCGGGCGTGGTCGACGGGCTCGCGCAGGCGAAGGGGGAGGTGGACGGCGCGCTTCTGCCCGGTGCGCTCAAGGCCGCCGACGCCGCATCGGAGCTTTCGGCGGGCGCGCGCACCTTGCACGAGGGGCTGGTGCGGACGCGCGACGAGCTGGCGTCGCAAGCTTCTGACCTGCAGGCGCTCTCCGCGGGTGCGGCGGCCCTCGCCCAGGCGGCCCCCTCGCTCGTCGGCGGCATCGACCGCTTGAGCGCCGGCGCGCAGGATGTGAGCGCCAACCTGTCCGTTCTCGCCGCCGGGGTCGCCGACGCCGCGTCCGGCGCTGCGCGGCTCGACGCCGGCGCGGCCGAGGTCGCCTCGGGCGCGCGGTCGGCCAAGGACGGCGCCGGCGAGCTCGCCCAGGGCGCGCAGTCTGCGCAAGGCGGCGCGGGGCAGCTCGCCACTGGCGCGGGACAGCTGCGTGAGGGAACGGACCGCCTGGTCACGGGCCTGCACGAGGCAACGGAGGGCGAAGGCGAGCTGGCCTCCAAACTGGCTGCGGGCGCCGAGGAGGCCGCCGATCAGACTCGAAACATCCCCGCGAAGGCCGAGGCCATGAGCGATCCGGTGGAGCTCGGCAACGACTACTACACCTCGGTGAGGAACTACGGCACCGGCTTCGCCCCGTACTTCATGGCGCTGGGGCTCTGGGTGGGCAGCCTCGTGTCGGGCTTCGTGTTCAAGCCGCTCAACGGGCGCCTCCTGCTGGCGGGCGCGAACCCCGTCACGGCGGCGTTCGCGAACTACCTGCCCATGGCGGCGTTCGCCCTCGTGCAGGCGGCGCTGCTCATGGCGGTCATCCAGTTCGGGCTGCAGCTGCAGATAGGCAACGTGCCCGCCTTCTGGGGCATGGGCTTTCTCACCGCGCTCGTGTTCGCGGCCCTCATGCAGCTGCTGCTGGCGGCGTTCGGCTTCCCGGGGCGGTTCCTCGCCATCATCCTGCTCATGCTGCAGCTCACCACGAGCGCCGGCACCTTCCCCATCCAGACGACGCCCGCGTTCTTCCAGGCGGTGAGCCCGTACCTGCCCATGACCTACGTGGTGGAGGCGCTGCGCCAGATCATGACCGGGCTCGACTACGGCGTGGTGGGTTTCGACTGCCTCGTGCTCGCAGGGTTCGGCGCGGCCGCCTTCGCGCTCACGAGCATCGTGGCCTGGCGCAAGCGCACCGTGCGCATGCAGGACCTCCACCCCGTGCTGAAGCTGGGGTGAGGGGGCGGTCCTGCGCCGCCGGGCCACCCTGAAAACATGCGTTTATTGAGCGGATTCGGCTCCAGCCGGCCGTGAAAAAGAAGGGCGGGCTGCTCTTACCTTAGAATAGCGCTCGGAAAAGCGACGCGCGTGAGGAGCAGACTATGTGCGGAATCGTCGGATACACCGGAGCACGTCCCGTCAAGGACATCCTTATCGAGGGCCTGACCAGGCTCGAGTACCGCGGCTACGACTCGGCGGGCATCGCCGTCGAGCAGGACGGGGCGCTGCGCGTCGTGCACTGCAAAGGCAAGGTGAGCGGCCTCGCGCGCCTCGTCGAGCCCCTGGACCTCGCCGGCACCTGCGGCATCGGCCACACGCGCTGGGCCACGCACGGCCGCCCGAGCGAGGCGAACGCGCACCCCCACACCTCCTGCGACGGGCACGTGGCCGTCGTGCACAACGGCATCATCGAGAACTTCGCCGAGTTGCGCGAGGAGCTGGAGGCCCGCGGGCACGCGTTCTCGAGCGAGACCGACACCGAGGTCGTCGCGCACCTGGTGGAGGAGGCCTACGCGGAGAGCCGCGACCTCTTGGAGGCCGTCCGCGAGGCGACCGAGCGCCTGATCGGCGCGTACGCCGTCGCGGTCATCAGCGATCAGGAGCCCGGCACCGTCGTGGCGGCGCGCAAGGACTCGCCGCTCGTGGTGGGCCTCGCCGACGACGGGGCGTACGTGGCCTCCGACATCATCGCCATGATCGACGCCACGCGAGACGTGGCCGTGCTCGCCGACGGCGACTTCGCCAAGCTCGAGCCCTCGGGCGCGACGTTCTTCAACGTGCGCGGCGAGGCCTACGAGCCCGAGGTCACGCACGTCGATTGGGACCTCGACGTGGCGGAGAAGGGCGGCTACCCCGACTTCATGATGAAGGAGATCCACGAGCAGCCGCGCGTCATACGCGACACGCTGGCCGGCCGTTTGGTGAACGGCGCGCTGTCCATCGACGAGCTGGACCTCTCGCCCGAGGAGCTCAACCTCATCGACCGCGTGTGCGTCATCGCGTGCGGCACGTCCTACCACGCCGGCCTCATCGCGAAGAACCTCATCGAGGGCTGGGCGCGCATCCCCTGCGAGGTGGAGGCGGCCAGCGAGTTCCGCTACCGCAACCCCATCATCACGCCGTCCACCCTGGTGGTGGCCGTGTCGCAGTCGGGCGAGACCGCCGACACGCTGGCGGCCATCCGCGACGCGCGCGTGAAGGGAGCCAAGGTGTTCGGCATCACGAACGTGGTGGGCTCTCCCGTGGCGCGCGAGAGCGACGGCGTGATCTACACGAAGGCCAACAAGGAGATAGCCGTGGCCTCCACGAAATCGTTCTTGGGCCAGGTGGCGTCGCTCACGCTGCTGGCCATGCTGCTCGCCCAGGCCAAGGGCAAGCTCAAGACGAACCAGGTGCACCTGCTGTTCCACGAGCTGGCCGACACGGCCGAGCAGGTGGAGCGCATCCTGGCCGACACCGCCGCCATCACGCAAGCGGCGCGCGCGTGCAAGGACGCCTCGAGCGCGCTGTTCGTCGGGCGCGGCATGGGCGCCGCCATCGCGTGCGAGGGCGCGCTCAAGCTCAAGGAGATCAGCTACCTGCACGCCGAGGCCTACCCGGCCGGCGAGATGAAGCACGGCCCCATCGCGCTCATCGACGAGGGCTTCCCCGTGATCGCGGTGGCCACGAAGAGCCCCGTGTACGACAAGCTCGTGTCGAACCTGCAGGAGGCGAAGGCCCGCGGCGCGATGATCGTGGCTGTCGCCACCGAGGGCGACGAGGACATTCGCGCGCACGCCGACCACGTCGTCTACATCCCGAAGGTGCGCGACGCGTTCTCGGCCGTCACGGCCAGCGTGCCGCTGCAGCTGTTCGCGCGAGCCATCGCCGTCGAGCGCGGCTGCGACGTGGACCAGCCCCGCAACCTGGCGAAATCGGTTACGGTGGAGTAGCTTTTCGACCTGCGGGTCCGCGGAAGGGGCCGGCGACGCCCAGTCGCCCGGGCAGTCCTCGCTTCGCTGCGGAACTCGCTTGGCGGACGTCGCCGGCCCCTTCCGCTCCAAGCGGGGCGGGGCTTCGACTGAAGGGTCGCCGGGTTGCGGCATGGAGGGAAGAGAGAGGAATTACCTGTGAGCGATACTGAGTTGGACGAGGCGTTCCCCGCGGCCGAGGGGCAGGTGGGGCTGGGCGTGGACATCGTGGAGATCGCGCGGGTGAGGCGCATCCTCGAGCGCACGCCGAGCTTCCGCGAGCGCGTGTTCTCGGAGGAGGAGCGCGCCTACTGCGACGCGACGGCGAACCCGGAGGTGCACTACGCCACGCGCTTCGCGGCGAAGGAGGCGGTGGTGAAGGCGCTCGGCACCGGCTTTACGCGCGGCATCGGCGTGCGCGACATCGAGGTGCGCCGCAACGCCAAGGGGCGGCCCTCCGTGGTGCTGTCGGGACGGGCGAAGGAGGTCGCGGCCGAGCAGGGCGTGCGAGAGCTTCCGCTGTCGCTGTCGTTCACGCACACCGACGCCGTGGCCTGCGCCATGGCCATCACCGAGGACTCGCTGCGCGCCGCCGAGAAGCGCGTGGACCCCATGGAGGAGCTCTCGCGCCAGTTCAAGGAGGCCCGCAGCCTGCTCGACGAGATGGACGCCCCGCCGGCCGCGCCGGCGGGCGCGGCCTCTGGCACGCCTGGCCGGTAGGACGTCGCCGCAGAGGACTGTCGGCGGGGGCGCGGCGGCCAGGCGGGCGACTGCCGAACGGTGCACCGGGGCATCCGCTTTCCCCTTTTACCGTGGGGATGCATTGAACTTGTGCGGCGAACCCATTATGTTGGATCAAGGCACGAGAGAGCGGCGGAGAGGCGAAGAGGTGAGCGCATGGCGCCAGGAAACGGTTCGCAAGGCAGGCACGCAGGCAACGACGTGAAGGGCGAGGAGCCGTCGCGCGGTTTCCGTCCCGCGTCCGTCCCGCGTTCCGGCTCCGCTCCGCGGCGGCCGAAGCCCGGCCGCAAGGAGGGCATCATCGCCGCTTGCGCCGTGGCGGCCGTGCTGGTCGTCGTTTATCTGGCAGGCGCGTTCACGTTCATGGACCGCTTCATGCCCCGCACCACCGTCATGGGCGAGGACGTGTCGTTCAAGACGTCCGCCGAGGTGCAGGACCTGCTGGCCGACATCGCGAAGAGCTACGCGCTCGACGTGTCGGGGCAGGGGTTCTCGCTCAAGCTCACGTCCGCGGACATGGGCACCGGCATCAACGTCCAAAACGTGACGGACGCCATGCACGCCGACGCGAACCCTTGGGCCTGGCCGGTGGAGGTGTTCGGCTCGCGCGACGAGACCGACAAGCTGGCCACCTCGAACGGAAAGCTGGAGCAGGCCGTGCGCACCGCCGTCGACGCGTTCAACGAGGGAGCCGTCCCGCCGCGCAACGCCGGGCTCGACTACGACGCGGGCAGCTCGTCGTTCGTGGTGCGCACCGAGACGGCGGGCACGGCGCTCGATGCCGACCAGGTGCTCGAGGCCGTGAGCGCGGCCGTCGCCACTCTCGCGCCTTCTGCGACGCTCGGCGAGGACGCGCTGCAAAAGCCCACGCTCTTCGCCGACGACACGCGCTTGGCGAAAGCCGCCGACGACGCGAACGCCCTGCTCAAGGCCGACTTCAACCTGAAGCTTGCCGATACGGTCGTCGCGCGCGTGAACGCCGACCAGATAGCGGACTGGATGCGTCTGGGCGACGACGTGACCGTGGGAGTGGACGAGAGCCTGGTGGCGGTCTGGGTGCAGGACATCGCCTCGGCGTGCAACACCTACCAGGCGCGGCGCACATTCACGCGCGCCGACGGCAAGGAGGTCACCGTGTCGGGCGGCGTGTACGGCTGGATCGTCGACAAGGACCAGCTCAAGAAAACCGTGATGGACGGCGTGCGGTCCGCCCAGGCGGGCGATGTGGCCATCCCCTGCGAGCAGGAGGCCGGCGCCTACGACGGCCTGCACGGGCGCGACTGGGGCAAGCGCTACCTTGACATCGACCTGGCCGAGCAGCATGCGCGCTTCTACGGCGACGACGGCAGCTTGGCGTGGGAGTCCGATATCGTGTCGGGCACGCCCGACGGCGAGCACGACACGCCAGAGGGCGTATACGTCATCAACGGCAAGGAGAGCCCTTCGAAGCTCATCGGCCAGATGGAGCCCGAGACGGGCAAGCCGGAATACCAGACGGAAGTGAAGGCGTGGATGCCGTTCGTGGAGAACTACATCGGCCTGCACGACGCCGACTGGCAGCCTGCATTCGGCGGCTCGCGGTACGCCTCCGGCAGCGGCAGCCACGGCTGCGTGAACCTGCCGGTGGAGAAGGCTACCGCGCTGTACGATCTCATCGCCACGGGCGACGTGGTGGTCTGCCACTGGTAGGCCGCTCGGCCACGGAGAGCACACGTTCCGCCGTTTGAACCCGCCGCGTGCCCTACGCGCCCACGAGCTCCGCGAAGGCGGCGGGCAGGCACTCCACGACGTCCTCCGCGCACACGGCGATGGCCGACCAGCGGGCGGCCGCGGCGAGCCCTGCCCGCGCGTGCAGCTCGGCTCCCAGCACGGACGCCTCGAGCGCGTCCATCCCCTGGGCCAGCAGCGCCGCCACCATGCCCGCCAGCACGTCGCCCGTGCCCGCCTTCGCGAGCGCCGGCGTGCCGTGCGCCATGCGCACGGTCTGCTCGCCGTCGGATATGAAGGTGACCGGCCCCTTCACCACCGCCACCACGCCGTAGGCGAGCGAGAGCGACCGTGCCAGCGCGCAGGGGTCGCCCGTAGGCAGGTCGAACGCGCGCGCGAGCCGTGCCGCCTCGCCGGCATGGGGCGTGACCACGGTGGCGTGGCCGTTCAGGAAGCGCCGCTTCAGCAGGCGGCGCCCCTTCTCCGAGACAAGGGCGCCCAGGCCGCTGCCGTCCACCAGCACGGGCGCCTCGGCGTGCTTCAACACGAAGTGCACGAGCTTGGAGGACGCGCCGTCGTCCGCGTCGAACCCGCAACCTACGAGGTAGGCGTGCGGCTTGCCCGGCAGCGAGGGGGAGAGCTTCGGCGGGAGGGCCGAGCGCGGGCCCACCACGAGGGAGGGGCGGAAGCCCTGCACGAGCGGAACGGCTGCCGGATGGGTGAACACCTGCGTGTAGCCGGCGCCCATGCGCTGGCCCGCGTAGGCTGCCAAGCATGCCGCGCCGGGGTAGCGCTCGCTGCCCACGACAGCGGTGAGCGTGCCCCGCGTGTACTTGTTCGCGTCGTCGGCCGGCAGGGGCACAAGGGCCACCAGCTCGTCGTTGCCGTATTCCCGAACGTCCTGCATAGGCGACCACCTTGTCCGTCGAAGGGTTCCCTCTTCCCATTCTACCGCGTATCGACGAAAGGCGCGAACGCTCGGTAGACCGTTGCCGTGCGAATTCGGACCGTTACGGTGCGGAAACGGTTGACCACCCCGCTCAGCTTGTTTTTCTCATTCGCTACAATCATATGATGAGAAAAAAGGCGCATCAGCGCCGAACGATTCGAAGGAGGCATCGTGGATACGACGAGGAAGCATGACTGGGGTTTGATCGTTGCGGGCATTCTGCTGGTGCTGTGCGCCTTCTTCTTCGTGGTGGCGCCGGGGCTCACCCTTGTCACCATCACGGCCATCGCGGGCGCGGCGTTCCTCGTGTCCGGCATATTCGACATCATCAACTACGTGCGCTTCCACAAGGTCATGAACCTGTCGGGGTGGGCCATCGCCTACGCCGTGCTCGACATCGTCATCGGCCTCATGTTCTTGATCCATCCGCTGGCGTTCGCGGGCGTCATCCCGTGGGTGATCGGGGCGTTCTTCATCATCTTCGGCGCGTTCGAGGTCGTCGGCTCCTTTCGCATTCGCAAGACGGGCGTGCCTATGTGGGGTTGGATGCTGTTCTCGGGCATCGTGAGCGTGCTCTGCGGCATCACGTTCTTCGTGGCGCCAGCGTCGTTCAGCATATTCCTCTCGGTGTTCATACTCATGCGCGGCGTGTCGCTCGTATTCTACGGCTGGAACGCGAACAAGGGCATGCTGGCGTAGCCGGCGGCCGGGCCTTGCCGCAACCTCTGATGAAACCATGGGGCGGGTGCGCTGCCCGCTGCGACTCGTGGTAGAATCTCGATTAAATGGCGAAGGCCCCGAATGCGTTCGGGGCCTTCTTCCCGATGGAGGAAGTCAAGACGGCGGTGGAGAACATGGCAGAAGAACAGCAGAACCTCCTGGACGAGCGGGCGCTCGCCGAGGCGACGAGCGATCCGGCCGCGCGTATCGACGCGCTGCGGCGCGAGATCGAGCACCACACCTACCTGTACTACGCCCAGGATGCTCCCGAGATATCCGACGCCGCGTTCGACTCGCTCATGCGCGAGCTGCGCGAGCTGGAAGCGGCCCATCCCGAGCTCGTCGATCCGTCCAGTCCCACGCAGCGCGTCGGCGGCTACGTGGGCGAGCAGTTCGCCCCCGTGCGCCACGAGCGGCGGATGTACTCGCTCGACAACGCCATGGACCTCGAGGAGCTGGACGCGTGGATCGAGCGCGTGGTGGAGGCGTTCGGCCGCATGGTGCCCGTGGTATGCGAGCTCAAGATCGACGGCTCGTCCATCGCTTTGACCTACGAGGACGGCCGCCTCGTGCGCGCGGCGACGCGCGGCGACGGCACCACCGGCGAAGACGTCACCGCCAACATGCGCACGGTGAAAGACGTGCCGCTGCGCCTGCGCGAGGCGGCCCTCGACGGGCTGCGGGACGCGGAGGCGCCGATTGAGCTGCGCGGCGAGGTGTACATGCCGAAGTCCAGCTTCGACGCCCTGAACGTCGCCGCCGAGGCCAATGGCAAGCAGGCGTTCGCGAACCCGCGCAACGCCGCAGCGGGGAGCCTTCGCCAGAAGGATCCCGCCATCACGGCGAACCGCGACCTGTCCACGTTCATCTACGCGGTGGCCGACGAGCGCGCCCTGGCCGTCGAGGGCCAGTGGGAGCTGTTGGCATGGCTGCGCGAAGCGGGCTTCCACGTGAACCCCGACGTCGAGCTGTGCGAGACGCGCGAGGCGGTTCACGCGTTCTGCAAGCGCGCCATCGAGCGCCGCGAGGACCTGCCCTACGAGATCGACGGCGTAGTGGTGAAGGTGAACGCGTTCGCGCAGCAGGAGTCGATGGGCTACACGGCCCGCGCGCCCCGCTGGGCCGTGGCGTTCAAGTTCCCGCCCGAGGAGAAGACGACGCTGCTGCACGACATCACCGTGCAGGTGGGGCGCACCGGCAAGCTGACGCCCGTTGCCGAGATGGACCCCGTGTCGGTGGCCGGATCCACCGTGGCGCGCGCGACGCTGCACAACGAGGACGAGGTGCAGCGCAAAGACGTGCGCGTGGGCGACACCGTCATCGTGCGCAAGGCGGGCGACGTCATCCCCGAGGTGCTGGGCCCCGTGCTGGCGCTGCGCCCCGCCGACGCCGTCCGCTGGGAGATGCCGCGCACGTGCCCGTCGTGCGGCTCGCCCGTCATCCGCGAAGAGGGCGAGGTGGATTTCCGCTGCATCTCCATCGACTGCCCGGCGCAGGCGCTCGAGCGGCTGCTCCACTGGGCCAGCCGCGGCGCCATGGATATCGACGGCATGGGAGAGGAGATCGTGTCGCGCCTCGTGGAGAGCGGCCGCTTGACCGACGTGGCCGACTACTACACGCTGGACGAGGTGGAGCTGTCGCTCGTCGACATGGGCCGCGTGAACAAGGAAGGCGAGCCCATCCGCCTCGGGTCCACCGTGGCGAAGAAGCTCGTGGCCGCTATCGACGAGAGCCGTGCGCGCCCGTTCGCCCGCGCGCTGTTCGGTCTCGGCATCCGCCATGTGGGCAAGACCATCGCCGAGCTGCTGGCGGCGGCGTACCCGTCCATCGAGGCGCTCATGGAGGCCTCGGAGGAAGACCTGGCCGCCATCGACGGCGTGGGCCCGAAGATCGCCCGCAGCGTGTACCTGTTCCTGCGCACGCCCGACAACGTGGCCGTCATCGAGCGCTTGCGCAAGCGCGGCGTGGCGATGGCCGACGAGGCGGGCGACCCTGCCGAGCAGCTGCCGCAAACGCTCGAGGGCCTCACGTTCGTGCTGACGGGCTCGCTCGTGGAGAGCGGGATGACCCGCGACGAGGCAGGTGCGGCGCTCAAGGCGCGCGGCGCGAAGGTGTCGGGCAGCGTGTCGAAGAAGACGAGCTTCGTCGTGGCCGGAGAGGCCGCCGGCTCCAAGTACGACAAGGCCGTGACGCTCGGCGTCCCGGTGCTTGACGAAGCGGCTCTGCTGCGCATCCTCGAAACCGGCGAGGCTCCCGAGTAGGGCGGCCGCCTGCGGGCGCGCGCGACGCGGGCGGCGATGCGGGCGTGCGGTCGCGATGCGGGCGGAGAGGCGCGCGGGCGGTGGCGATGCGGGCGGGCGCGATATGTGCGCTCGCGATGCGGGTGGTCGCGATTCAGGCGGAGATGCGTGCGGTTGGTCGCGATTCGGGCGGTCGCTGCTACAAAAACGCCCTTTTCGGCGGGCAAGCGCGGCGCTGGCGGCTTCGAAGCGGGTTTGGGCGCAAGGGTATCACGCCTGACCGGGGTTTTTCCGAGGGCTGTTTTTCGCTCGGGCTGAAACGCGTTTCGTACCCGCCGAAATCGGCGATTCTGTAGCGCTGAAGGCGAGATTTCGGCTGGTTTGGGCCGTTCCCGCAAGCATGCCTCGATGGTTCATGCGAACCGCCCGTTAGCTTGTTCGCCCGTGCGCTGCTCCGCTTTCGCCTTTCGGTGCCTGCCGCTCGCCTAGAGGAGTTACGGAAATGGAAATCGTAACACCGTCGGTGTGGTCTATCTGCTATAGTGTGTTACACAGTTCAGTTTCGTAACACATTTCGAGGTGCTGCGCCGGGCCGCGAGGGAGCCGTCGCAGCGGGTGGGAGGATTCGCATGGCAACACTCACACGGCGCGACTTCGCGAAGCTGACGGGCGCAGGCGCGGCCGCGCTTTCGCTGGGCGGGATCTTGGCAGGCTGCGCGGGCGGCGGGAACGAGAAGCCGGCGGCAGGGACAGGCGCGACGGGCACGGGCGAGGCGGCCCCTTCGCAGGTGATCGTGTCCATGACCACGGGCTCCGAGCCGGCGGCGGGCTTCGACCCGCTGGTCTCCTGGGGCTGCGGCGAGCACGTGCACGAGCCGCTCATCCAGTCCACGCTCATCGCCACCGACACCGACCTTAGCTTCAAGAACGATCTCGCCACGTCCTACGAGTGCTCCGATGACGGCATGACCTGGACGTTTACCATCCGCGACGACGTGCGCTTCACCGACGGCGAGCCGCTCACGGCGCGCGACGTGGCGTTCACCTTGAACGGCATCCGCACGGCCGAGGCCTCGGAATGCGACCTGTCCATGGTGCGTGAGGCCGTCGCGCCGGACGACGCCACGGTGGTCATCCACATGGAGAAGCCGTTCAACGCGCTCCTGTACACGCTGGCCGTCATCGGCATCGTGCCCGAGCACGCCTACGGCGAGGGCTACGGCGCCAACCCCGTCGGCAGCGGCCGCTATATGCTGGAGCAGTGGGACCGCGGCCAGCAGGTCATTCTGAAGGCCAACCCCGACTACTACGGGGAAGCGCCTAAGATCGAGCGCGTGGTGGCCGTGTTCATGGAGGAGGACGCCTCGCTCGCCGCGGCGCAGTCCGGGCAAGTGGACGTGGCCTACACCTCCGCGACGTTCGCCGCGCAGCAGCCGGCGGGCTACGACTTGCTGAACTGCGCGTCGGTCGATTCGCGCGGCATCTCGCTGCCCACCATCCCCGCGGGCGCGACGAAGACCGACGAGAAGGGCGAGGCTGCCGCCGGCAACGACGTGACGTGCGATGCGGCCGTGCGCCAGGCCATCAACTACGGCGTGGATCGCGAGCGCATGATCGACAACGTCATGAACGGCTTCGGCACCGTGGCCTACAGCGTGGGCGACGGCATGCCGTGGTCATCGCCCGACATGAAGTGCGCGACCGACGTGGGCAAGGCGAAGAAGCTGCTCGACGATGCCGGCTGGGCGCCGGGCGCCGACGGCGTCCGCGAGAAGGGCGGCGTGCGCGCCTCGATGAACCTGTACTACTCGGCCGGCGACACCGTGCGCCAGGGTATTGCCGAGGAGTTCTCCAACCAGATGAAGGAGCTGGGTCTTGAATTCGCCATAAAGGGCGTGAGTTGGGACGATCTGTACCCGCACCAGTTCACCGACCCGGTGGTGTGGGGTTGGGGCACGAACGCCCCCATCGAGACGTACAACCTGTTCTACTCCAAGGGTACGGGCAACTACGCCTGCTACGAGAAAGCCGCCACCGACGCGTACCTGGACGAGGCGCTGGCCCAGCCCCGGGTGGAGGACTCGTTCGAGCTGTGGAAGAAGGCCCAGTGGGACGGCTCGACCGGCATCGCGCCGCAGGGCGACGCGCCGTGGGTGTGGTTCGCGAACATCGACCACCTGTACTTCGCGAAGGAGAACCTGAGGGTTGCCGAGCAGAAGCCGCACCCGCACGGCCACGGCTGGTCGCTCGTGAACAACGTCGACCAGTGGTCGTGGGCTTAGGGGTTTCGTTGCCGACGCGGAGGGGGCGGACGGCGCCCCGTCGCTCGGACAGTCCTCGCTTCGCTGCGGAACTCGCTTGGTGGGCGCCGTCCGCCCCCTCCGCTGACTTCGGAGGACCTGCGGGGGGGGGGGGGGGGGGGGCCGGGGGGGGGGGGGGCGGGGGGGGGGGCGGGGGGGGGGGGGGGGGGGGGGGGGGGGGGGAGGGGGGGGGGGGGGGGGGGGGGAGGGGGGGGGAGGGGGGGGGGGGGGGGGGGGGGGACTGGTCGGCGTTTTCCCTCGCTGAGGGGTGTTGTTGTCAGGTTTTCGGACAGGTGAGGTTATAGTAGTTTCCATCATGGCCCGATTCATCCTTCGGAACATAGTGAAGTTCATCCTGCTCATGGTTGCCGTGAGCATGGTGACGTTCGTGCTGGCGAGCATATCCCCCATCGATCCGGTGCAGGCGAACGTGGGGCAGGCGGCCTACGTCAACATGAGCGAGGCGAAGCGGGCGCAGCTGGCCGAGTACTGGGGTGTGAACACGCCCTTGTGGGAGCGCTACGCCAGCTGGCTCGGCGACCTTTTGCACGGCGACCTGGGAACGTCGTTGCGCTTCAACGCGCCGGTGGCCGACGTCATCGCCACGCGGACGGTGAACTCGCTCGCGCTTATGGCCACGGCCTGGGTGGTGAGCGGCGTGCTGGGCTTCGGCTTGGGCATCCTGGCCGGCGCCAACCGCGGGCGACCCATCGACCGTATCGTGAAGGGCTACTGCTTTCTGCTGGCGTCCGTGCCCACGTTCTGGCTGGGGCTCGTGTTCCTCATCGTGTTCTCGGTGTGGCTGGGCTGGTTCCCGTTCGGTTTCTCGGTTCCCATCGGGGTGTCGGCCGCCGACGTGACGCTTGCGGACGCGTTGCACCATCTGGCGCTGCCCGCGCTCACGCTCTCGGTGGTGGGCGTGGCGAACATCGCGCTGCACACGCGCGAGAAGACCATCGACGTGCTGGAGAGCGACTACGTGCGGTTCGCCCGCACGCGCGGGCTTTCCACCTGGGGCGCCCTGCGCCACCATGGGCTGCGCAACCTGGCGCTGCCCGCGCTCACGCTGCAGTTTGCCTCCATCTCCGAGATATTCGGCGGGTCGGTGCTGGTGGAGCAGGTGTTCTCGTATCCGGGCCTGGGCCAGGCGGCTGTGACGGCCGGTCTGGGCGGCGACGTGGCGCTGCTTGCGGGCATCGCGCTGTTCTCGGCGGCGTTCGTGTTCGGCGGCAACCTCGTGGCGAACGTGCTGTACGGCGTGGTGGACCCTCGCATGCGCAAGGGGGCGAAGGTTCATGCGTAGCGGAAAGGAAACCTGCGAGGCCGCCGGTGGGGTCGGTGACGCCCAGTCGCTCGGACAGTCCTCGCTTCGCTGCGGAACTCGCTTGGTGGACGTCGCCGACCCCACCGGCTCCAAGGTGGTTGCAGCCCCGGTGCTCTACGCTTCTCGCGCGGCTCGGTGGGGGAACAGGAAGCTCACGCTGGCAGCCTTTGTGGCGGCGGTGGTGGCGCTCGCGGCTATTGTGGTGGCGGGCCTTCTGGTCACCGACGCTGCCACGGCCACGGACTTCGCGCAGAAGAACCTCGCACCCAGCCTGGCGCATCCCTTCGGCACCGACTGGATGGGCCGCGACATGCTGCTGCGCACGCTTGCGGGCCTGTCCATGAGCGTGCTCGTGGGCCTTCTGGCCGCAGGCGCGTCCTCGGTCATCGCGCTCGTGCTGGGCGCGGTGGCGGCGCTCGGCGGCAAGAAGGCCGATGCCGTGGTAACCTGGCTCATCGACCTCATGATGGGTATCCCGCACATCGTGCTGCTCATCCTGATATCGTTTGCGCTCGGCAAGGGGTTCTGGGGCGTCACCATCGGCGTGGCGGTGACGCATTGGCCGAGCCTGGCCCGCGTGGTGCGCGCCGAGATCCTGCAATGCCGCGAGTCCACGTTCGTGGCCGTTGCGCGCAAGCTGGGGCAGAGCCCGCTGCGCATTGCCTTGAAGCACATGGTGCCCTATGTGCTGCCGCAGTTCATAGTGGGGCTCATCCTGCTGTTTCCCCATGCCATCCTGCACGAGGCGGCCGTCACGTTCCTCGGTTTCGGCCTGCCGCCCGAGCAGCCGGCCATCGGCGTCATCCTGAGCGAGTCGATGGCGTACCTGTCGGCCGGCATGTGGTGGCTCGCGGTGTTCCCGGGTCTCGCGCTCATCGCCACCGTGCTCTTGTTCGACGTGGCGGGCTCGAACCTTCGCAAGCTCATCGACCCGCACAGCTCGCAGGAATAGGAGGCGCGGATGAGCGAGACGCAGAAGGGTGCGGCGCAGAAGGCGGCGCAGGCGGAAGAGACGCAGGCGGAAGAGACGCGGGCCTGCGGGCGCGCGGCCGAGCTGGACGAGCTGGCCGACACGCTGTTCGGAGGGCACGAGGCTCTCGAGCACGCCGACGAGCAGGAGCACCACCACCATACGCACGCGCCCGCGTCCCACCACGAGCATGGCCACCACCTGCTGCAGGTGGAGGACTTGAGCGTGGGGTTCCGCATGTACGACGAGGACGCCCCGTTCTTCCGCGCAAGGCAGCGCTTCGTGGAGGTGATCAGCTCCCTGACCATCTCGGTGCATGCGGGCGAGATCGTGGCGGTGGTGGGCGCGTCGGGGTCGGGCAAGACGCTTCTGGCCGATGCCGTGCTGGGCTTGTTCGAGCCGAACGCCACCGTGCGCGGCCGCATCTGGTTCGATGGCGAGCTGCAGGACGCCGCGGGGCTGGCCGCGCTACGCGGCAACGGCGTGTCGCTTGTGCCGCAGAGCGTGAACAACCTCGACCCGCTCATGAAGGTGGGGCGGCAGGTGGAGGGCTTCGCGCACCCCGACGTGCCGCATGCCGAGCGCCGCCGCCGTCGGGCGGAGCTGTTCGAGCGCTACGGCCTGTCGGAGGAGACGGCGCAGCTCTACCCCTTCGAGCTTTCGGGCGGCATGGCGCGGCGCGTGCTCTTGTGCTGCGCGCTCATGGACGATCCGCGCGTCATCGTCGCCGACGAGCCTACGCCCGGGCTCGACCTGGATCTGGCCGTGCGCGCCCTCGACGACTTCCGCGCGTTCGCCGACGCGGGCGGCGGCGTCATGCTCATCACCCACGACATAGAGCTGGCCCTGCACGTGGCCGACCGCGTGGCCGTGTTCAAAGACGGCACCGTGGTGGAGGAGACGGCCGTCGCGAACTTCGCGTCCCCCGACACGCTCGCGCACCCGTTCTCGCGCGCGCTGTGGCATGCGCTGCCGGAGCACGGGTTTCGCGACCGCAACGTTGGCGAGGGGTCTGGCAAGGGAGGTTTCCATGCTTGAGGCGCGGGGCATCACCTACGCGTATCCCGGTGCGGCGCGCGCGCTCTACCAAGGCTTCGACCTGGCAGTTGCGCCCGACGAGCGGGTGGCCCTCTGCGCGCCCTCGGGCTTCGGCAAGACCACGCTCTGCCGCCTGTTGGCCGGCTACGAGCGCCCGCAAGCGGGCGAGGTCCTGGTGGACGGCGAGCCCTTGCCGCGGCGCGGTGCGTGCCCCGTGCAGATGATATGGCAGCATCCCGAGGCCGCCGTGGACCCGCGCATGCGCATGGGCGCGACCCTGGCCGAGGCGGGCGAGGTGCCCGGCCGTCTGCTGGACGACCTGGGCATCCAGAAACGCTGGCTGTCGCGCTATCCGCACGAGCTGTCGGGCGGCGAGCTGCAGCGCTTCTGCATCGCCCGCGCGCTGGCCGCGAACCCGCGCTACCTCGTGGCCGACGAGGTGTCCACCATGCTCGACGCCCTCACGCAGGCCCAGATATGGCGCTTCCTCGTGGGCGAGACGAGCAGGCGGGGCATCGGGCTCGTGTTCGTGTCGCATTCCCCCGCCCTCACCGACCGCATAGCCACGCGCGTCGTGCGCCTGGGCGCGTAGGGCCGGGCGCCTTCCCGTTTCCCCGGCCTTTCCCGCTTGCCGCGCCTTCCTCCCTGCCCGATCCGCCACCCTTCGTCGTTGCCGGCTTTCTGCTCAATTCGCGATATTTGTAATTGACTATATACTATCAAAAGAATAATATAGGGGTGCTCATACGCCGATCAGGCGCCTGTCAGGGGGCGGGGGCCGGCGGCACCGCGTGAGTCGAGTCAGAGAGAACCAGGGAAGGGGATCTTATGAAGAAGCACCTCCGCATTGCGATGGCGGCTGCGTGCGCGTTCGCCATGGTGGGCGCGTTCGCGCTGTTCGGCTGCTCGTCCACCGAGCAGAAGGCCGACGAGCCGAAAGCCGACGAGCCCAAGGCCGAGAGCCACGAGGCCGTGGAGCTGCAGCTGTTCGCCGCGAACTCGCTGTCGAAGGCCATGGACGCCGTGCAGGAGCTCTACACGCAGGACCACGACTGGGTCACGTTCAAGGACACGCAGTACCTGTCCTCGGGCGAGCTCAACGAGCAGCTGGCCGGCGGCGCGTACGCCGACGTGCTGATATCGGCCTCCAAGGCCAAGATGGACGAGGCCGTGGACGGCGGCTACGTCGACGAGGCCTCGCGCTTCGATATGTTCAGGAACGACCTGGTCATGGTGACGGGCGAGAACTCCGAGCTGGCCGCGAAGTACGGCGCCGACCAGAGCTTCACGCTGGCCGACGTGGCGACGGGCGACTACGCCGTGGCCGTGGGCGACGAGTCCGTGCCGGCCGGCAACTACGCCGACCAGGCGCTGTCCACCGTGGGCTGCTACACCGACCCGTCCGGCAAGACCGGCAGCGATATCACGGGCAAGGGCGGCACGTTCGACGGCACGCCGCTCGACGGCAAGGTGAACCTGCAGACCTCCGTGGGCAACGTGTGCAAGCAGGCCGAGTCCGGCGCCGTGGACGTGGCCTTCGTGTACAGCTCCGACGTGTACCGCTTCGGCGGCGTGAAGGTCATCGGCGTCGTGCCGAACGACACGCACAAGAAGATCATCTACCCGGCCGCCGTCTGCACGGACTCGAAGCAGGCCGAGGCCGCCGCCGAGTTCCTCGATTGGGCCACGACGGACGCCGACGCCAAGAAGCTGTGGCAGGAGTGGGGCTTCGAGCTCGTTACCGAGTAAAGGGTCCCGCACATACGGTATCATGTGGGAAAGGATGGGCACTCGACTGCCCATCCTTTCCGCGCGATAAGGAACAACCATGAGAATCTCCCGAACAGACACCTGCGCGCGCCCGGTTGCACGGACGGCGCAGGGCTGCGCGAACAGGGTTGCACCCCCTCTCCCCTCCGCGCCCGCGACGGCTCGACCGGCTTTCGTCCAGCGGCGCGCCATATCGGGCGCCGCGGCCCTCGCCCTGGCCCTTGCCCTGATCCTCTCCTCGGCGCTTGCGCCCGGCCTCGCGTTCGCTGACACCGGCGATGAGGGCGATCCCGCCGCGCCGAACCCCGCCGCAGCGGGTGCCGACGGCGCGCAGGACGCCTCGGCCGCGGACGATGCCGTGAGCCTGGCCGCCGACGGCACGGCCGCCTCCTTGGACGGCAGCCCCTTCGCCCTCGAGGGCTTCTCGCGCTCGCAGGTGGGCAGCAACAGCGACATCGGCGGCGCCTACGCCGGCTACCGCTACCTCGTTTCCGACGAGCCGGGCAGCCTGGGCGTCATCGCAACCGATGCCTGCATCGTCGTGTACGTGCCGCACGGCGTCGCCGAGGAGAACGGGTTCGACAAGAGCTCCTCGGAGAGCCGATCGTACCTCAAGAGCCTGCTCATCGCCTTGGACTCCGAGAACGCCAAGGGCGGCTCGGTGCTGACGCGACAGGGCAACTGGATATTCACGAACGAGCCGATCGTGGAGCACGAGGGCGTCGAATACCGCTTCGACCAGGAGCTCAAGCCCGGCGAGTTCTATGCGTGCGTCATCGGCGCGGACGGCTCGGACGTGACCGACGCCGCGAACCCCGCTCACGTGCGGCTCACCCACGCCGACTTCGCCACGATGGCCCCCGCGGACAGCGTGGAGGTGGTGGGCGCCGCCACCGGCTTTGCCGCGCTCGCGGAGTTCCTGGGCGGCATCGACTTGAGCCCCTTGTGGGTCACGCTCAAGACCACGCTCACGGCCATCGTGTTCATCTTCATCTTGGGGCTGGCCGCGGCGTACTTCAGCCTGCGCATCCCCGCGCGGGCGCAGGACATCGCGGACTCCATCTTCACCATCCCCATGGTGCTGCCGCCCACGGTGTGCGGCTTTCTGCTGCTGCTCGCGTTCGGGAAGAACACGGGCGTGGGGCAGTGGTTCATCGACATCGGGTTCCCGCTCATCTTCAGCTGGCAGGCCACGGTCATCGCGGCCGTGGTGGTGGCGTTCCCGCTCATGTACCGCAGCGCGCGCGGCGCGTTCGAGAACCTGGACCCCAACATGCTGGACGCCGCCCGCACGCTCGGCTGGAGTAACGCGAAGATATTCTTCAAGCTGATGTTGCCGCTGTCGTGGTCGTCCATCGCGGCGGGCACGGTGCTCTCGTTCGCACGCGCCCTGGGCGAGTTCGGCGCCACGCTGTTCTTGGCCGGCAACTACTTAGGCATCACGCGCACCATTCCCATCGCCATCTACTTCGAGTGGATGAACGGCAACACCGACGTGGCCATCTTCTGGACGATCGTCATCATGCTGTTCAGCTTCGTGGTCATCCTGTTCATCAACCTCTGGGGTAGGCGCACGACGAAGTACCGCAGGAGGGCCGAGGCGTGAGCCTGGAAGTCAACATCAAGAAGAAGTACCCCTCTTTCACGCTGGACGTGGCGTTCACGGCGGGGGACGAGACGCTGGGGTTCCTCGGTGCGTCGGGGTGCGGCAAGAGCCTCACCATGCGCTGCATCGCCGGCATCGAGACGCCCGACGAGGGGCGCATCGTGGTGAACGACCAGGTGTTCTTCGATTCCGCGCAGCGCGTGAACCTCACGCCGCAACAGCGCAAGACGGCGCTTCTGTTCCAGAGCTACATGCTGTTCCCGAACCTCACCGTGGCCGAGAACGTGGGCGCGGGCATCGAGCCCGCCGTGCCGCGCGGCGTGCGCGATGCCATCGTGGCCACGGAGCTCAAGCGCTTCGGCCTGGAGGGCTTCGACAAGCGCTACCCGGCGCAGCTCTCCGGCGGCCAGCAGCAGCGCGTGGCGCTCGCCCGCATGCTGGCGGCGCGGCCGGGCATCCTCATGCTGGACGAGCCGTTCTCCGCGCTCGACGCGCACCTCAAGGGCGTGCTGGAGCAGAACCTGGTGAGCCTGTTCGACGCCTACGACGGCACCATCCTGTACGTGAGCCACGACATCGACGAGGCGCTGCGCTTCTGCGACCGCATCGCCGTGGTGGAGGCCGGGCGCATCATGGAGACGGGCACGGGCGACGACCTGGTGAACCGCCCGCAGTCGCTCGCGGGCGTGAAGCTGTCGGGCTGCAAGAACGCCACGCCGGCCGAGCGGATGGGCGAGCACCGCGTGAGGCTGCCGAAGTGGGGCATCGAGGTGGCAACCGCCGCGCCGGTGCGCGAGGACGTCACCCACCTCGGCGTGCGCGCGTTCTACCTCGAGCGCGCGTCCGGCCCCGGCGAGAACTGCTACCGGGTGCGCGTCGACCGCGTGAGCGACTCGCGCTTCGACCGCACGGTGCTTCTGGGCTTCCTCGACCGCGTCCAGGACGAGGCGCCCACCGTGAGCGCCGACGAGGACGAGATGAAGTACCTGCACCAGCATCTGTTCTGGCGCGTGGACAAGCTGAAGGCCGGCCCCGGCGAGCTGCCCTCCGAGGGCGACGAGCTGTGGATCCGCATCCCTCCCGACAAGGTGTACCTGGTGTCGCGGTAGGCGGCGCGGCGCACGCGCCCGAACATCCCTGTTTCAGCCTCTGCCCGTTCGGCGGATGGCGCGTGCGCTGCATTGCCCCTACCGCGATACCGCGGCGGCAAGCGCCGACCAGCCGCCGTCTCCCCATCGTCCGAACATCGAAATAACAATAAAAAACAACATTCCCTTGAGAAAATTTCGCCCGAAAATATTGACGGGGGATGGTGTAAACTTATTCTTCAAGGTAGATCGACGCAGCAAATTTTCATTTATATGCGTGTGAACAGGTTATTTATAACGGATTCGATCTTCAAGGAGCAGCATCGCCCCTCTTTCGCGAAGAGGTGGAGGCGATGCGGTCAGAGCATGCGCGACGACGTATGGGCACGGGGAAAGGGCGGACCGCATGAAGTGGAAGAAACAGGCCAACCAATCGCTGGCGATCGCACTGACCTTCGCCCTCGCCCTCACGATGAACGTCCCCTTTGCCGCGTGGGGTGCCGGCGATTCGGAGTCGGTGGCAGAGGTTCAGCAATCCGACGATGACCGTGTCGCATCGGCGACGCAGCCGTTGGAAAGTCAAGCGACGCCCGAGGACGACAATCGGAGCGACCCCGCCAATAACGGCCCGGTACCCGAAAACGGGAACGCCATGGTCGGGGAGCCGTCGACCCGCGCGCTTCCGTCGGCTTCTCCTGCTGGAGAAACGGTAGGCGCGATCGGACCACTGCGCATCTTCTATACTCTCGACTCTGGTGGTGAGCGACAGATCGGCAGCGGCTTGAACGATGATGAGAAAAGCGTTCTCGATGAGCTGAATCTTGACCCAGCGGCGTTCGAGGTTCTGCATCTCCGTCTTGTCGCAGCGGAGGGCTTCTCCTTCGAGAAGGGCTCAGGCTACCAGCTCACGGACGTATCGGTTTCCTGGCAGGCCATCACGGCCGATGGCATGACTCTTTCCTACGGAATCGACCTGCGCTCGGAAGGCGATTCCCTTGTGTGCGACATCCCTTCGGTTCTCCTGAGGAACGTCTCCAATGGCGAGTACGAGCGGTTCGCCATCTCGTGGACTGCGGATGGGGCGCCTCCCGAGATCCACGGCGCGGCTTTCGGGTCGTATCTGGGCTTCAACCTGTTCAAGACGGGCACGGCTGCAGCGTTCGAAACCGACTCGATCATGGGAACGTACGTTTCAGGGAATGGCACGGCCATAGTGATCGCGAAGTCGAGCGGTGGGCGCACGATAGCTATTGCCGACGAGGTTGGGTCCAATGGAAGCCCTGCGGTTTCGACCTTCAAGGACGTGGCGATAGCCTGCGATTCTGCCGGCGAGCCGTACCGAACCGAGGTCAGCGTGAACTACAGCGCCAATGCCAAGTTCGAATTGGGGGCGGATGCCGATGGCAACCGCACGCTCACGTCGTTGGAAAGCTGCACGTACCGTACCGCTCAGGGGCCCAATGCGGGCTCTATTTCCGAGGGCCAGGTGTTCACCCAGGCTATGGTGGCGAGCGTGCAAGGTGCGAAGTACCCAACGGTTCAAGCGGCCATCAACGCGGCCCAGACTGGCGAGACAGTCATCCTGCTTGAGGACGTGCAGGAAAACGTCATCGTTCCTGCGGATAAGAGCATCGTGCTCGACCTCAACGGACAGGTTGTGGAGGGTGCTCCGAACGCTGATACGGTAACCGTAGAAGGCGCGCTCACGGTTAAGGACGACACGGCCGATGCAAATCCTGTTGTAAGCGACGATTACGGCTCTGTTACCTATGCTGCGGGCAAGATCCTCGGCAAGAGCCCGACAACCGAGCCTTACGCAAAAGCGCTTCATGTTCAGAACGGAGGCTCGGCCACTATCGAGGGCGGCATCGTGGAGTCCGAGGACAGCGATGCGGCCTTCGTGAGCAAAGGTTCGACCCTCACGGTAAACGGGGGTTACTTCCACAGCGCTGAATTCGGAATCGGCGTGCAAGGCGAGGGTGCGACGCTCGTGATGAGCGGTGGAGTGGTCGTTGCCGACAACAACGCTGCCATCGGAGGAAATGGCAAAGATGAGGCGGAGTCTCGCGACACGTCCATCTCGATCAGCGGTGGCACCGTCATCAGCCACATCGATGCTGATGGATACATCGCCTGCGGTATCTACCATCCCCAGCGCGGCAAGCTGAGCATCACCGGCGGCACCGTGTACGCCGACAACGGCGTCGGCGTCCTTTTGCGCGGCGGCACGCTCGACATGACGGATGGCACGGTGATCGCCACCGGCAACGCGAGCGGCCAGGTGGGCGACAGCGCGATCGTGCAAAGCTGCTACGGCGTGCAAATCGACGGCGCAAGCGCCTACTACGACAGCGCGAACGCCAAAGCGACAATCACGGGCGGCCTCGTGAAAGCCGGCGAAAACGTCCCGGCCCTCAACGTGGTGGCACCCGGCACCATGACCGCGAACGGCGGCACGTTCTCAAGCGACGTGACCGAGTATTTGGGAGCTGGCCGAATTATTAAGGAAAACTCTGACGGCATGTTTGTCGTGGAGAGCGATCAAGTGGCGAGCATCACCGGCGCAAACGGCGAAGTTCGGGAAACGTTCAGCTTTCTTTCCCGGGCTTTCAGTTCGGTCAAAGACGGCGAAACGGTTACTTTGCTCAAAGATGTTCCTGCAGCGGACGCTCAATACTCCGTCAGCAATAAGTCTTTCACGCTTGATTTGAATAATTACAGCATTGACGGCACGAGATATTTCACGTTGTATATCAATAGATACGGGGAGCCTGTCGATGTTATCATCAAAAACGGCACGATAAGAAACACGTGGAATGGGGCCGACAACGGCCCTCTCGGGATGGCGGTTTGGGCGAACCAGAATGTCAATCTGACGCTTGACAACGTGATCCTTGAGGCTGCTGAAGCGCCGGGGGGCAAACAAAGCTTCGGCCTGCGCATCGGCAACGCGTCAGGCAACACCTCCAACCCCTCCGTCACGATCAAAGGCGAGGATACCGAGATTGCCGGTGCGACCGCCGGCATATCCGTTATCGGAAACGGCGCGAGCGCCGTGTCTTCCCTCACGCTTGAGGCCGGGACGGTTTACGGTAGCGACTTCGGCATCGTCGGCAACGGCGATTGCGACGGCACGAGCATCGAGATAAAGGGCGGCACCGTGCGCTCGACGTCCGAAGACGGTTGCGCCATCTACCATCCGCAGGACGGCGACTTGACCGTCTCGGGCGGCACGCTGGAAGGTGCGAACGGCGTGCAGTTCTGCGGTGAGGGCAAGCTGAGCATAGAGGGTGGAAGCATCAACGCGACGGCTGCCGAGATTGCCTCATCCGATACCACGACCACGAGCTCGTCCATCCTTGACGGCGCGGCGCTGTCCCTCGTTTCGCGTGGCGGTGGGGGGTACGGTGCCGCGGGCACTGCCGAGGTGTCCATCACCGGCGGCACGCTGACTAGCGCAAACAATGCCGCTATTCAGGAATACGCTGTCGGCGACGCGGGCTCGCTAATCAAGTCGCTTGCTATCTCGCAGCCCGAAGGCAAGACCCTCACGGTTTCCAGCGCCTCCGGAAAGCCCGCAGTCTCGCTCTCGGCCCTGACCGGCAACGCCTCGAAGGTGATCGCTGGCGGCACATTCTCAAGCGATCCTTCGGACTACGTCCGTGTGCGCTACGTTGCGAATCAGATAGACGGCGGGATGTACCATGTTTCGCCGAAGGGCTCCATCGAGGTGTGGAACGACTTTCTGTACAATAACCCGAATGATTCGCACTACAAGGGTACGTTTGACTCCCTGTCCGAAGCGTTGCGTGCCGCTGGCGAGCTTTCCGATGCTAACAAGGTTGTTTACATTCGCGGTGACCACATGCTTACCGAGGATGCGACCATTCCCGAAGGCGTGTACCTTTACGTGTACGACAATGCGAAGCTGACGGTAAAAAGCGGCGCGACCCTGACGGTCGAAGCAACGTCGAAAAAGCTTGCCGTGAATGCTGGGTCTTCGCTTGCGGTTGAAGAAGGCGGGAGGGTGCTGTTGAAGCCCACGGGAAGCGTCTTGTTCTCTCGCGGTCTTGTTTCGTTGAACGACGGTTCGACGTTCGAAGGGATTCTAAGCGTCGAAGATGGTAGCTATCTTTGCCAAAATGGCTCCAACTTCTATGCGTCGACCTCGCCGGTTGTCGAAATCTTGCGTGCGAATGGTAGCACCGTGTATGCCGACACGATTTCCAGCGCGACGATCAAAGATGGGGACACCGTTACGCTTCTCGGTGATGTTACAGGACAGAGGACGATTTCGGCAAACGATGTCTATGTCGATCTCGATGGGCATACCTGGAGCGGGTCGGCGACAACTTCGTATTCAACTATTGCTGTTTCGGGCAACAAAGTTACAATAGCGCACGGAACGGTGAAATCGCCATCCTCTTCGGCTTTGGAAGTGTCCGGCACAGATTCTCGCGCGATTATCGCCTCCGACGCGATCGTTGAGAACGACGGGGCTTCCAAGCCGGCCGTGTTCTTGAAATCCAACGGTTCCCTTGAAGTGCAAGGCGCCATTCTTGCCCACAACAACTTCGCCATCTCGGGGAATGGGATTGGTGCCGACAACACATCCGTCGTTATCAAGGACGTTGCCTCCGTCAGGTCCGAAGCCGCGGCAGCAATCTACCATCCCCAGACCGGCACGCTCGAAGTGAGCGGAGGGGCTATCGAGGGCGTCACCGGTGTCGAGATGCGCTCCGGTACGCTGAACGTCTCTGGGAACGCGAGCATCACTGGGACGGGATCGCCGTTTGCCGTAGCATCGAACGCAAACGGCGCCACGACTACCGGTGCCGGTATCGCCGTTGTGCAGCATGTGACGAAAAACAACATCGACGTGACCATCTCTGGCGGCACGATTTCGGGTGCGTCGGCGCTTAGCGTGAGCAATCCGGAAAACAACGATGAAGCCGACATCGCCAAAGTCAAAGTTTCCGTGATAGGCGGCACGCTCAATGCCATCAACGGCGGTGCGGATGTCGTGCAGAGCATCAAGGAAGATTTCATCACCGGCGGCACGTTCAACAAGGTGCTTGATACCAAGTATTACGAAGAGAGCATCTACCAGCAGAACGCGCAGGATGCAACCGATGAGCCTGGCAGCGTGGTGCCGCGAGCGTTCGAGATCAAGTACGACTTGGGTGGCGGCATGCTGGCAGGCACTGCGAAGAACCCTGCTTCTTACACGTATTTCGACGAGAGCTTCACGCTGGCCAACCCGGAGCGGGCGGGTTATACGTTCGCGGGTTGGACAGGTTCCGGCATCGATGATGGAGCAGAGTCTGTGACCATTGCGAAGGGGTCGACGGGCAACCGCTCCTACACGGCCACTTGGACGGCGAACACGAACACGGCTTACACGGTGGAGCATTACCAGCAAAATCTCGACGGCACGTATGCGTTGGCCGAAACCGACAGCCTGACGGGCGAGACGGACGCGACGGTCACCGCGGCCCCCAAGGCCTACGAGGGCTTCACCCTCAACGAGGACGCACAGGGGACGGTTGCTTCCGGCACTATCGCCGGTGACGGGTCGCTCGTTTTGAAGCTCTGCTACGACCGCAACGCATACGACGTCACCTACAAAGTGATCGGTTCCTATTTCGCAAACGACTCTTACCAGGTCGACAAGAACGTGCGCTACGGTGCGGAGCTCGCGCTGATAGGCGACGACATGTCACAGGTAGGCTATGTGTGGAATGGTTGGTCGGGGCTGCCCGCTACCATGCCTGACAATGCGGTCACAGTCACGGGCTACTATACCGCGGCTGATGACACCGCTTACACCGTCAGGCATTTCTTCCAGAACATAGAGGACGAAGGGTACACCCAAAACGGCGTGGATGAGATGACCGGCACCACCGGCGCGAAGACCAAAGCTGCGGCCAAGTCCGCTACCGGCTTCACGGCCAAGCCTTTCGAGCAGGCCGATATCGCCGCCGATGGATCGACGGTCGTCGGCATCTACTACGACCGCAATGTGCATACCGTGTCCTACCGGTACAAGGGGAAGGTTCCCGCAGGGGCTTCGACGCTTCCTGATCCTCAGGAGTACCGCTACGGGGCTAATATCGCCGTCGCGCCTGCCGCCACGGCTCCCGGGTACACGTTCGCCGGTTGGAGCGAGGCCGACGAGCTGGTCATGGGCGACGCCGATGTCGTCCTGTACGGCTCGTTCACGGCGCTCGGCGACACCGCCTACAAGGTGGAGCACTACCAGCAGATGCTTGACGGTACCTACGAGCTGGCCGAAACCGACAGGCTGAAGGGCCAAACAGACACGACGGCCACCGCGGCCCCCAAGGTCTACGAGGGCTTCGCCCCCAACGAGGACGCACAGGGGACGGTTGCTTCCGGAACTATCGCTGGCGACGGTTCGCTCGTGCTGAAGCTCTACTACGATCGCAACTCATACGAGGTCTCGTACGCCTACACGGGCGACGCCCCGGCCTCGGCGCCGGCTCTGCCGGCAAAGGCGACCGCCAAGTTCGACGAGACGGTGACGCCGGCCGCCACACCGACCATGACGGGCTACACGTTCTCCGGATGGTCGCGCGCCGAGGCCTTCGCCATGCCTGCCGGGAACGTAACGATCACCGGCTCGTGGGCGGCAAACACCGACGTGGCCTACACGGTGCACTACTACCTGCATGGCACGACCACGAGGCTTTCCGACGACAAGGTCGTGGAAGGTCGCACGTTCGGGCAGTCCTACGACGAGCAGGCTCCCGCCATCGAGGGCTACGCGCTTGAGGGCGCCGCCGTCCAGCGCATCGTGCTCGACGCCTACGGCAAGGAGCTCACGTTCTCCTACACCGCCAAAGAGGCGCGCATCGCGTTCGAAGTGAACGGCGGCTCGCAGGTTGCCGACCTCGTAGGCAAGACGGGCGAGCAGGTGGCGGGGTCTTTGCCCGCGCCGTCTCGCGAAGGCTACGCGTTCGCCGGCTGGTATGCGGACAAGGCCCTGACGGAACCCGTTTCGGCACTTCCCGCCACGTACCCGGCGGGCGCGACCACCTACTATGCCAAGTGGAACGCCGTTCCGCTGCCGCCCGGCGAGACGGGCAACGTGGAGATCCAGGTGGAAGTGCCCGCGCCGCCCGCGGACGGGAGCCCCCATGCGACCGTGACCGAGGAGTCGGTCGAGGCTGCGGCGAAGCATGCCGCGAGCGTCCTCGAGGCCATCGAGAAGGACGAGGCGCCCGTCGGCATGACGGCAGAGGATGCGCAAAAGGTGGCCGGGCTCGTGTCCGGTGCCGACACGGCCGACGTGCGCGTGGTCGTCTCGCTCGGCTTCGAGAAGAAGGGCGAGGATGAGGTCGACGACAGCGAGAAGGATGCCATCGGCGGTGCGGCATCGGACGGCGAGTCGGTGCAGCTCTACCTCGACCTGTCCGTCAAGATGGTCGTTCAGGTGGTGAAGGACGGCTCGGTCCAGGCCGAGCACGAGGCCGTTCTCGGCGAGGTCGAAGAGCCTCTGCTGTTCGAGGTCCACGTCGATCCTGGCCTGGTCGCAAGCAAGAGCGTTCGCATTGCTCACGTGCATGGATACGAGCACGACACGGAGATCATCGTGCCCGAGAGCATCGATCGTGACAGGGGCATCGTGCGCTTCTACGCGAGCAAGTTCTCCACCTATGCGCTCCTCGCCTCCGAGAGCGTTGCCGTGGATTTCGAGGCGAACGGCGGCTCGGCCGTTGCCTCCCAGACGATCGGCTTCGGCAGCAAGGTTGCGAGGCCGGACGACCCGACTCGCGCGGGCTACACGTTCGGCGGCTGGTTCGTCGACGAGGGCTGCACGCAGGCGTTCGACTTCGGCACGCCCGTCGAGCGCCCGCTCACGCTCTTCGCCAAGTGGACGGCCGTCGATCCCGGCCCCGGCCCGAACCCTGATCCGGATCCGAGCCCGAATCCCGATCCAGACCCCGGTACCGACTCCGGCGCCGATCATAAGCCGGGCGACAACGGCGGGTCGGACCTGAAGCCCCTCGACGCCTCGTCGAAGGCCGTCGGCACCAAGCGGCTCGTGGGCACCGGTGACGGCACGGGTGCCTTCGCGGCGTCGCTCGCGGGCGTTGCGGCGCTGGCCGTCGCGAGCGCCCTGGCCGCCGCACTGCGACGGCGGCGCAGCCGGTAGGCGGGCGCAGGCAGGCACGGTACGGTTCCAAGCGGGCCCCGGAGCGATCCGGGGCCCGCTTCGCTAGATTGCCTCTCGCAATCGAGGATACTTGGCCTATAATATTCTCACACGAGAAGGGAGAAGGGGCCCTATGAAAGACAGCCATGGTCGCACCATCGACTATTTGAGGATATCGCTCACCGACCGCTGCAACTTCCGGTGCATCTACTGCATGCCCGAGGACGGCGTGCAGTCGCTCGCCCACGAGGACATCCTGCGCATCGAGGAGATCGAGCAGGCCGTGCGCGTGGCGGCCGGCATGGGCATCCGCAGCATCCGCCTCACCGGCGGCGAGCCGCTCGTGCGCCTGGGCGTGGTGGACCTCGTGCGGGCCATCGCGCACACGCCCGGCATCGAGAACGTGTCCATGACCACGAACGGCGTGCTGCTGCCGAAGATGGCGGCCGAGCTCAAGCAAGCCGGCCTCTCGCGCGTGAACATCTCGCTCGACACGCTCGACCCGGCGCAGTTCAAGCAGATCACCCGCCGCGGCGAGCTCCAGCAGACGCTCGACGGCATCGAGGCGGCGCTCGAGGCGGGCTTCAACCCGGTGAAGATCAACGCCGTGGCCGTGCGCAGCCTGGACCAGGACTACCTGGCGTTCGCGAAGCTCTCCCTCGACCGCCCGCTGCATGTGCGCTTCATCGAGTACATGCCGGTGGGCGAGAGCTCCGGCAGCCACGGCTGCGGCTGGGGCAAGGACGACGTCGTGCCGAGCGAGGAGCTGTTCGGCATCATCAACGAGCGCGCCCGGGCCGCCGGTATGGACGAGCTCGTGGCCGCCGGCGACGACCGCCCGCTCGGCTGGGGGCCGGCGCGCTATTTCCAGTTTCCGAACGCGCAGGGCACGGTGGGCTTCATCAGCCCGCTGTCGCGCCACTTCTGCAGCGAGTGCAACCGCCTGCGCCTCACGGCCGACGGCAAGCTGCGCCCGTGCTTGTTCTCGGACGACGAGTACGACCTGCGCACCGCGCTGCGCTCGGGCGACGAGCAGGCCGCCCGCACCGTGTTCGCGCAGGCCTTGGGCGCCAAGCCCGACGAGCACCACGACAAGGTAGGAACCGAACGGGGAATGTCCCAAATTGGAGGCTGAGGGGTACCAACGGCCTGCCGGTCGTCGGAACCTGCCGATGCTGCGAAGGGCCGAGGCGCGCCGCCTTCGCGCGATCCCAAGGGCTCGCGTACCAAAGCACGCTTCGCCCTTGCGATCCCCCGAAGGCGGCACCCCTCGGCCCTTCTCGCTGAGTTACTAGCGCCAACCTGCGATTTTCAACCTGTGATATCGAGCCAAAGGAGCACTCCATGACCGAACAGCAACTCACCCATATCGACGAGCACGGCGACGTGCGCATGGTGGACGTGTCGCAGAAGGCCGACACCGAGCGCGTGGCCGTGGCCGAGGGCTTCATCGCCATGAACCCCGCCACGCTCGCGCTCATCGTGGAGGGCAAGGCCGCCAAGGGCGACGTGCTGGCCTGCGCGCGCGTGGCGGGCGTCATGGCCGCCAAGCAGACGAGCAGCCTCATCCCCATGTGCCACCCGCTGAACATCACGAAGGCCAAGGTGGAGTGCGCGCCGGTGGAGGCGGGCGAGCGCGAGGACGGCCGCGTGGGCATCCACGTGACCACCACCTGCGGCGTCACGGGCAAGACCGGCATCGAGATGGAGGCCCTCACCGCCGCGAGCGTGGCGTGCCTCACCGTGTACGACATGTGCAAGGCCGTGGACCGCGGCATGGAGATCATGGACGTGCGCCTGCTGAAGAAGGACGGCGGCAAGACCGGCCTCTGGGAGCGCGAGGCTTAGCGCGCCGCAAAAAGACGCCGCCCGTTTTCGGGAACCAGGCGCCCCTTCGACGGTCGAGGTCGAAGGGGCGCCGTGCATGCGGAGAGGAGCTAGCGGGATTCCTCTTCGGAGAACTCGCCTTTCCAGAAGCTGCGGGCAACGCAGATCGCCGCGCCGGCAGTGGCCATGAGGCCGACCAGTGCGCCGCCCGCCTCGATGCCGTCCCCGGTCTTGGCCAGCCTCGATCCGCCGGTGCTCCCGGGCGCGGTTCCGCTTCCGCCCGTGCCCTGCCCGGAGCTGCCGGTGCCGCCGCCTGCACCGTTGCCGGGAGCGGGATCGGGGTCGGGTGTCGGATCGGGCGTGGGCTGGGGGTCGGGCGTCGGTTCAGGATCGGGGTCGGGCGTCGGCTCGGGATCGGGGTCGATCGGGGCTGCCGCCACGGACACGGTCAGGGACGCTTGGGAATAGCCGGCGCGGTAGGTGACCGTATGGTTTCCGTCGACGGTTGGAACGAACGAGTACAGCGTGGTCCCCCTAGCTGCTGCGGCCGCGAGGGCGGCGGCGCCCTCGGGCACCGAGGTGAGGTAGAGGCCCACGGGGTTCCCCTCGGGGTCGATGACGCTCGGCACCGCTTCGATAGGGGTCCCGTTCGCGGTCGTGGCCGCGGCCGCGGGTATGACGCAGGCTGCGCCGACCTCGGGTGCGCCGAAGGCATCCGGCTCCGGCAGCTCGATGGTCGACGGGGCGCAGGCCCGGTAGTTCGCGGCCACCTCCTCGGCAGTCGCCACGGTGCCATGCGTCAGCTTTGCGAACGCCACCTTTGCGGCGCTGAACGCCTGGGGCTCTCCCTCCCCGCCGCAATCGGCTCCTATGTACCAGCGCGCCTTCGATGCGTTCGGCGCGGCGATGGCCCCCGCCGCCGCGGTTTCTCCCGCCAGCACGCCATCCTGGTAGATCTTGAGGGATGCGCCGTCGTAGGTGGCGGTGATGTGCGTCCACACCCCCGGCTCGACCGGCGTCGACACATTGGTGGAGCCGTCGGTGAAGTAGTAATGCAGCTTGCCGGTGGGATAGTACTCCAGCCACTGGCCGCCCCCCTGCCCGCAGGAGAAGATGTCGGTGTAGCCGGAGCTGGGTTTCGCCGTGAACTGCACGAGCAGTTCGGCGGTGGTGGAGGTTGCCAGCTTGGCGAAGTCCTCGGCCGCGAAGTCGTAGCCGAAGGCGGCCGTCGCGCCGTCGAAGACGGCCACCTGGCGGCCGAATTCCTCCACGGTCTCGAACGCAGGGCTGCCGAACGGGGTCAGGACATGCGGCGTCTCGGAGAGGTCGGCGGCGGACCCTTGCGAGAAGTCGACGGACAACAACGGCGTTGCCGGGACGGCCTCGCCTCCGGCGGTGGTGAAGATAACCTCGCCGATGAGCGTTTCCTTCTCCCAGGGGTTGCGCGCGTAGGCTTTCAGGCTGTAGGGGCTTTCGGGGGCGAGCGCGGCGCCGAACAGCGGGCGCACGAACTCGGCGGGCTGGTTGGCGGGGGCGTTGTAGTAGTCGGACATGTAGCAGGCGTTGTACACCTCGGCCCCCTGGGCGTCCAGCACCACGATGCGATAGCTCATCACCACGTCGTCGGACAGTCCCGACGCGTCGGGCCTGATCTTGTCGGCGGCGATGGCGAACGACGCCCCGGTTTGCGTGATGGAGTCGGCCGGTATGCGCACGGCCGCGCCCTCCTCCAGAATCGGGGGAAGGCTGCGCGCCTCCATGGCGGCGTGCGTGTACGTCCAGGTGGACTTGTCGGACACCTTGAACGTCCAGGGGGTTCCCAGATAGGCTCCCTGGCGGAAGTCCATGCGCCGGATGGTGACTTCGTGTCCGTTGGCGGCGTCCACCTCGACCAGCAGGCACTGGCTTGCGTCGTAGCCGTCGGACGGGTGTCCGCCCGTGCCGCCGTTCTCGTCGTAGCCGTCGGCATCCTTGCCGCCACGCATCCAGAAGTTATCGCCGAAGGTGGCCGTCTGCACGAGCGTGAACCCGTCGACGTCCTGGAAGATGGAGCGCGGGTCCTCCTCGGGGATGTGCGTGTGCCCGGAGAAGTGGACGAGCTGCGGGTACTTCGCCTTGAGCTCGTTGTAGAACGCTTTGGAATTGCGGTCGTCCACAGGGCCGTAATCGCCGATCCAGCCGGCGTTGAACGACGTGGGGGAGTACCAGACGGTGTCGGGGAAGGGATGGTGCGTCATGAAGAAGATGGGCTTGGTGCCCGTGGGGTCGTCGGCTGCGGCGGCGGCGATCTCGCGCTTCATCCAATCGAGGATGGTGATGGGCGTCGTGCCGTCGTCGTCATAGGTGGTGTCGCCGTACCAGTAGCCCCGCCCGCAGCTGGCGGCGATCACGTGGTAGCCGCCTATTTCGGTATGGACGTTCAGCTTGCCCTCGAAGGCGCCGCCTGGTTTCTGATAGGCATCCGCGCAGGTCAAGTGCGAGAGGAAGTACTTGAAGTTCGTCACGGCGTTGCCCTCGAGGGGGCTGCCGCCTACGCCGAACTCGTGGTTGCCCATGACGAACAGGGCCGGCTTCCTGATGGCGGCGTTCGCTCCCGCCAAAAGCGCGTCGAACTCGGCGGTCGTGCCGGTGTTCACCGAGTCGCCCGCGAAGACGTGCGCGGCGCAGTCGGGTACGGCCCGGTAGATGGTCTCGAAGGCGAACGGCAGCTTCTTCTCCACGTCGCAGCAGGTGAAATGAGTGTCGCTGTGCACGGTGAAGCGCACTTTGCCGGCGGGGAGCTCGGGCCAGCTGGGGTCTTCGGGCTCGGTGAAGGCCGCGTCGGCGTGCTGGCCGGGGAATGCGAGCATGCCGCCCATGGCCGTCACCCCGCAGGCGGCGGCCAGTTTCACGAACGTGCGGCGCGATACGCCGAACGTGCCGTGGTCGTAGATCGAGGAGAGCTGGGAATCCATGATGTCCTTTCGGTCGACTGCGCGAGATGCGTCGCCGTGGCTCCGCATGCGCGAAGTCCGCCGGGCGTCGGTGCGCTCTATCGTAGGCGCGCAAGGTAAGGCCCCGGCAAGGGGGAGGTCACGCGAGTGAAAGGATCAGGTAAGGATTCGCTCAAGCCTCCTGGTGCGAAAAGGCTGGCGGCGGGCCTGGGCGGCGGCCGGCCGAGACTACATCGTCCTCGTCCTCGGCTGCCCGCAGGCAGATCAACCATGATCGAAAACATCATGGACAAGAATCAGGTCGGTGGCACGATGCTCGGCGAGAAGGTCGCTTCCCGCGGTTTGCCACCAGGCGTTTTTCCAGCACAACCCAAGAAAGCGGCTTCGAACGAGGCCGCTTTCTTGCCATAGCCCCCGATCTCGTCCAGGCGGTCGGGCGCGCCTGGACGTGCGGGGATGCGCCCGAGGGAGAGGGGAGGTCGTGCGGCGCATTCCGCACCCGTCTGCGCGTGCGCGAGCGGGCGGGCGGTGCGGTTAGTTCTGCGTGGACAGGAACGTGGGCAGCGTCATCTGCTCGATCTGGTCCTGCAGCTCCTCCAGCTCGTCGAGGTGCTTGTCCTCGTCGCGCAGGATGGCCTCGAGGATGTCGCGCGTGGCGTAGTCCAGCACGTTGCCGGCCTGCACGATGGCCTCGTTGTACATCTTGATGGCGGTGAGCTCTGAGGCGTGGTCGTTGTCCACCTGCTGGGGGATGGTGGCGCCGATGTGGATGTCGTCCAGGTTCGACACGATGGGCGTGCCCTCCAGGAACAGGATGCGCTCGATGAGGTGCTCCGCATGCGTCATCTCGGTGATCGAGCGCGTCTTGAAGTTCTTGCTCAGGCGCTCGTAGCCCCAGTCTTCGGCCATTTCCGCGTGCACCATGTACTGGTTGATGGCGGCCAGCTCGCTGGCAAGCAGGTCGTTCAGCGTGTCGATGAGTTCAGGATTTCCTTTCATGGCAGTGCTCCTTTTGGTTGACGGGCGGTCAGGGAGGAACCGCCGGACGCCGGCGTCCCTCGTCTTCCAGCCATTGTAGGGGCGTGCTGCTGAATCGGCGGCTCGGTCACGGTACCGTAGGCACGCCGTCGCACGTCCGTCAACTCGCCCCGTGCGAGCCCGCGCCTGGACACCCGGCCGTCCGGCCCGACTGGCCCGGCCGGGCCGTCGCAGGCCGTTTTTTGAAGACCGTGCGATAAGCGAGCAGGGTATTTGACGGATGTGCTAGAATATTTGGCCGATAGTGCTCTGTGGAAGGGAAGTATATGTCTGGGCATTCTAAGTGGGCTACAACGAAACACCGCAAGGCGGCGCAGGACGCGAAGCGCTCGGCCTTGTTCTCCAAGCTGTCGCGCATCATCACGGTGGCCGCGAAAGAGGGCGGCGACCCGAACCCCGAGAACAACGCGTCGCTGGCGGCCGCCATCGAGAAGGCCAAGGGCTACTCCCTGCCGAAGGACAAGATCAAGACCGCCATCGACAAGGCGTTCGGCTCCGGCAAGGATGCCGCGAACTACGAGGAGGTCGTCTACGAGGGCTACGGCCCGGCCGGCATCGCCGTATACTGCGAGGCGCTGACCGACAACCGCAACCGCACCGCGGCCGACGTGCGCAGCGCGTTCTCGCATGCGGGCGGCTCCCTGGGCACCTCCGGCTCCGTGGCGTTTCAGTTCGAGCGCAAGGGCCAGATCATGGTTCCCAAGGAGGTCGAGACGGGCGACAAGAAGAACCCCGTGAAGCCGAATGGCGCCGCGGCCGACGAGGAGGAGTTCATGCTCGCCGTGGCCGAGGCCGGCGGCGACGACTACGAGGACGCCGAGGACGAGTGGATCATCTACACCGGCCCCACCGACCTCATGGCCGTGAAGAAGGCGCTGGAAGAGGCCGGCACCGAGACGAAGGGCGCCGAGCTCACCATGATCCCCACCACGCCCACCCAGGTGAGCGTGTCCGACGCGAAGAAGGTCATGCGCCTGGTGGACAAGCTGGAGGAGCTCGAGGACCTGCAGAACGTCTACCACACCATGGACATCACCGACGAGATCGCCGAGGCGCTCGACGAGTAGGGCTCCGGCAGCCTGACGACCGCCGAAACCGATCGGCGCCCTTTCGCGCCCTGCCGCGAGGCGTGGTCGGCGAACGATGGATTACTTGAAAGACGCGCTCCCGGCGCGTCTTTTTTGTGGTAGGATAGCACGAACAAACGTTTGCGAACCGAAGGGAACGGATGGCGCGCACCGAACGGACGATACTCGGCATCGACCCGGGCCTGGCGGACACGGGCTGGGGCGTGGTGGCGCAAAGCGGGCCGCGGCTGGCGTGCGTGGCCTACGGCTGCATCTCCACGCCGGCCCAGGCGCCGCTCGCGCGGCGCTTGGGCAAGATACACGAGCAGATGGCGGCCGTCATCAGGCGGTTCGCGCCCACATGCGTGGGCATCGAGACGGTGTGGTTCGGCGCGAACGCGCAGAGCGCCTTCGCCACAGGCCAGGCGCGCGGCGCGGCGCTCGTGGCGTGCGCCGAGGGCGACCTGCCGGTGGGCGAGTTCTCGCCCAGCCAGATCAAGCTGGCCGTGGTGGGCGCCGGCTCGGCGGACAAGGAGCAGGTGCAGTACATGGTGCGCCAGCTGCTGGCGCTCGAGGCGGTGCCGAGCCCCGACCATGCGGCCGACGCGCTGGCGGCCGCCATCTGCTACACGACCCACGAGGGCTTCGCGGCGGCGACCGCCGCGGCCGCATCGGGAGGAGGCGCGCGATGATCGCGTTCTTGAAGGGAAGGCTGGCGGGCAAGACCGCCGCTGCCGCGTTCATCGACGTGAACGGGGTGGGCTATGCCGTGGGCATGTCGCAGGCCAGCCTGTCGAAGCTGCCCGAGGCGGGCGCGTCCGTGGAGGTGCACACGTACCTGCAGGTGCGCGACGACGCCATCGCCCTGTACGGGTTCATGACGGTGGAGGAGAAAGCGCTGTTCGAGCGTCTTATCGGCGTGGGCGGCGTCGGCCCCAAAGTGGCCTTGGCGGCGTTGTCGGTGTTCACGCCGCAGGCGCTCGTCGCGGCCATCGCCGCGCAGGACGTGGCGGCCGTGTCGAAGATACCGGGTGTGGGGAAGAAGACGGCCTCGCGCATCATCCTGGAGTTGAAGGGGTCCCTCGACCAAGGGCTCGCGAGCCTGTTCGACGAGGGGGAGGTGCCCGCCGCCCGCGCCGCCGAGCAGCTGCGCGGCGCGCACGAGGCGCTGCTGTCCATGGGGTTCACGGCGGCCGAGGCCGACCTGGCCTTGAAGGGCGCGCCGGAGGGTGTCTCTGACAGCGCCGTTCTCCAGTACGCCCTCAAACGGTTGGGAACCGAGCGCTGACGCGCGCGGGCGCGTGTGGTACCTTGGTAGGCGAAGCGACGGACGGGACGGCTTGCGAAGTTAGGCGGTTATGGCGCACGACGACATCGAGATAGAGGGCCTGGGCTACGTGGCCGACGGCGCAGACGCGGCGTCGGTGCCGCCGCGTGCCGTGACGGCCGAGCTCACGGAGGACGACCTCGTCCTCGACCGCAGCCTGCGCCCGAAGCGATTGGGCGACTACCTGGGCCAGACGAAGGTGAAGGAATCGCTCGCCATCCTCATCGAGGCGGCGCGGGCGCGCGGCGACGTGGTCGACCACATCCTGTTCTCGGGCCCTCCGGGCCTGGGCAAGACCACGCTCGCCACCGTGGTGGCCAACGAGTTGGGTGCCAGCATCCGCACCACGAGCGGCCCTGCCATCGAGCGCACGGGCGACCTGGCCGCCATCCTCACGAACCTCGAGGAAGGCGACGTGCTGTTCATCGACGAGATACACCGCCTGAACCGCATGGTGGAGGAGGTTCTCTACCCCGCGCTCGAGGACTTCGCGCTGGACATCGTGGTGGGGAAGGGGCCGGCCGCGCGCTCCATCAGGCTCGACCTGCCGCATTTCACGCTCATCGGCGCCACGACGCGCACGGGGCTGCTCACCGGGCCCTTGCGCGACCGCTTCGGCATGGTGTTCCGGCTGGCGTACTACACGCCCGAGGAGCTGGGCTCCATCGTGTGCCGCTCTGCGGCGATCCTCGGGGTGGACATAGCCGAGGACGGCGCGCTGGAAATAGCGCGACGCAGCCGTGGCACGCCGCGCTTGGCTAACCGCCTGCTCAAGCGCGTGCGCGACTGGGCCCAGGTGCGCGGCGACGGCACGATCGACGAGGATGTGGCCGCTCAGGCCCTAAGCTTCTTCGAGGTGGACGCGCTCGGCCTGGACGCCGTGGACAACCGCATCCTGGAGCTTCTGGCCGTGCAGTTCGGCGGCCGGCCCGTGGGGCTCTCGACGCTCGCCTCGGCACTCTCGGAGGACCAGGACTCCCTTGAGGATGTCTACGAGCCCTTCCTCATGCAGCAGGGCCTTATGGTGCGCACCCCGAAGGGCCGCCAGGCCACGCCGCGTGCCTACGAGCACTTGGGTATCGCCCTCCCACCTGCCTGACGACGGCCGGGAGGGCCGGCGCAAGCGCCGCGGGGCGCCTCCGGCGCTTCCCGCCAGCCGATTTCGACCTGCGACGAAAGGACGAGCCCCATGCTCGAACAGGACTACCTCATGCGCATCTTCCTGCAGTTCGCCGAGATACTGCGGCGCAGCTGGTTCAAGGCGCGCGACGAGCACGACCCGAAGGCCGCGGCTGACATGCTGGAGAACGCCGTGGGCGACGCCGTGGACATCGACGGCGCCACGCTGCTGTCGCTCGCGCCGGAGTCCATGGCCGCCATCCTGCAGGTATCGGGCACCGACCCGCGCGTCACCGAGTACGTGGCGCGCAGCCTCATGCTGGCGTCCGCCTACCTGCGCGAGGCGGGCGAGGACGCCGTTGCCGACCTGCGGCTTGGGCAGGCGCGTGCCCTGGCCGATGCCTACGGGCTCGAGCTGCCCGACGACCCGGCCGAGATGGCGGGCCTGCTGGACGACGTCCCGGAGCCTGCCATCGTCGACATCGCCTCGGCCGACGACCCTCGCTCGCCCTCCGTCGAGGCACCCGAGAGCCCAACCGAGTGACGCAGGCTCGGCTTCTGCCCCGCAGGCTTCCCGTATCCTAGCCGGGCCCTTCGGGCGCCCGCCCTCCCGGCGCCCTGCGCTCCGTGCCGTGCGCCGCCGGCATCCGCAACACCTCGCCGAACCGTGATTTGTTAGATCATGGTGACTCTGTGATGATCGGCGTATCGCGCCCTCATCCGGTTTCGTTCCGCTAGAGTAATCGCCTCGTAATCCCGTTACGGGTCGCCTTCGGAACCTAGAAGGAGAACTCACCATGAAACAGAAGATGCAGCAATGGCTCGTCCGGCCGCAAGGAAAGCTCGGGCCCTTGGGGCTTGTCGTCCTCCTTGTCGCCGCGAGCCTGGTTACACCCCTCTCGCTCGACATGTACACCCCTGCCGTGCCCCACATGACGGAGGCCTTCGACACCACGGCGGGCACCGTGAACCTCACGCTTGTGGGATACTTCCTGTTCTTCGCCGTGGGCTTGCTCGTGTTCGGGCCGCTGAGCGACCGCTACGGCCGCCGCCCCGTGCTGCTGGCCGGCGTGGTTACCTACACCTCCGCAAGCGGCCTCTGCGCGCTCGCGCTCGATATCGAGATGCTCATCGTGTTCCGCGTCGTGCAGGCGCTGGGCGCGGGCGCCGTGAGCGCCGTTGCCACCGCCGTGGTCAAGGACGCCTTCAAGGTCGAGAAGCGCGAGGCCATCCTTTCCATCGTGCAGGTCATGTTCGTGGTGGGGCCCGTGCTGTCCCCGGTGGTGGGCGCCCTCATCCTGCAGGTGTTCGACTGGCGCATGACGTTCTGCGCCCTGGGCGCCGTGGGCCTGTTCTGCTGCGCGCTCGCCGTGCTGTTCGAGGAGACGCTGCCGCAGGAGGAGCGCTACCGCGGCACCGTGCTCGGCAGCATCGGGCAACTGGGCGCCGTGGCCAAGAACAAGGGCTTCTCCTCGTTCTTGGCCATCGTGGGCCTGTACAACCTTCCGTTCATGGCCTACATCGCCGTGGGCTCCTACGTGTACATCTCGTTCTTCGGCTTAAGCGAGCTGGAGTACAGCGTGTTCTTCGCCGTGGCGGCGCTGCTCACTGCCGCCGGCCCCTTCATCTGGCTCAAGGCCTCCCGCTACGTGAGCGCGCGCCGCTTCACCGGCATCCTGCTGGTTGCGGCTGCACTCTCGGGCGTGGCCATGCTGCTGGCAGGCGAGCTCTCGCCCGTGCTGTTCTGCCTCACGTTCCTCGTGTTCGCCCTGACGGAGGCCTGCATCCGCCCCTACAGCACGAACATCCTGCTATCTCAGCAGGAAGGCGACACGGGCGCGGCGTCATCGCTCATCAACTTCGCCCACACCGCCATCGGCTGCGTGGGCATGCTGTTGGCCGTGCTGCCGTGGTCGAGCTATGTGCAGGGCATCGGCGTGCTCATCGTGGCGTCCATGGCCTTTGCGGGCATCGGCTGGATCGCCCTGCTCAAGTCACGGATCCCGCTTGCGGGCATCAAGGGCGCCTCGCCGTCCGGGCAGGCGGCTCCGCTTGCCCGGGACGGCCGGCCTGGCCAGGGCGCCGTGGATGCATCCTCTCGCGCGAAGGGGAGTGCCCGGTAGCCAGTGCGTTGCGGCCCGCGGCCTGCGGGCCGGGCAGCGTCGGGAAGCGGATGCGCCGGCCGGCCCTGCTGATACGGTCGGCCGGCCGCGCTGCCCCGCTCTTGCCGCGCCGGCGCGGTCGGCGCCCTGCTTTTCCCTTCTGCGCTTCACCGGGCGGCTGCGGTACGCTACCATGTTCCCGGGAGAAACTACGGGAGGGGATCGTTCTTGTCCGTCGAGAAGGCGAAAACGCTGCTGCGGTCGCTGCGGTGGCATCATCTGGGGTTCGCGTTCGTGTGGGCCATCACGTTCGCGGGCCTCTCGGCACCCGACGGCTTCGCGGGCCAGCGCCTGTTCAGCTTGAGCGACCAGCTGTGCGCCCTGGCGGCCGTGGGCGCCGCCGTGCTCTACGAGCGGCGGCGCATGCCCTTTCCGCCGCGATCCGCCCTGATGGTGGGCATGCTGCTGGCCGCAGGGTCGGCCGTCTACTACCTGGCGGCCAACGGCGGCGTGCCCGTCCTGCCCGGCTCGCTTGCGGCCGGCGTGCTGGTGGGCCTTGCCTTGGGCTCGTCCTACGTGCTGTGGCAGCAGTTCTTCGCCTCCGAGGGGGCATCGCGCACGGCCGTGTTCATACCGCTGTCGGCCCTGCTCTCGGTGGTGCTCAGCGTTCTTTTGGCGCTGCTGCCGGACGCCGCGCGCGCCCTGTGCTCCGTGGCCGTCCTGCCCGTCGCTGCCGCCGTGTCGCTCGGCCGCTGCCTGCGGGAGATCGTGCCCGCCGACCCGCGGCCGCGCATGACGGGCACGGCCGCCGCGGCCACGGTGCGCATGCTGTGGAAGCCAGTGTTCTGCACGTGCGCCATCGGCTTCGTGTGGAAGCTCGTCTCGCATCTCTTCGCCGTGCCCGGCGGCATCGCGTCGCCGCCCGTGCTGGCCGGCATGGCGCTGGCCGTGGCGGTGGTGGTGCTCATCGAGCTGCTCTCGGAGACGGGCTTCGCGGTGCTGCGCGTCTACCAGATATTGTTTCCGCTGGTCACCGGTGCGTTCTTGCTTCCTACGCTGTTGGGGGTGCAGTTCGCGCCCTTCGCTTCGGGCATGTTGCTGTTCGGCTTCGAGATAGTGAACCTGCTGCTCATCGTCACCAGCGCCGTGTACGCGAGCGAGCGCTCGCTGCCCTCGACCCAGGTGTACGCCCTGTGCGTGGGGCCCACGCTGGCCGCCATGCTCGCAGGCGATGTCGTGGGCACGGGACTGAGCCCGCTTGCGGCCTACGACTTCGCGCTGGCGGTGAACGTGCTGTTCGTCTGCGTGTACGCGCTGTCGCTCGTGCTGTTCTGCGTGGCGTTCACCCGCAAGGGCCACCGCGGGCGCGTGGCGGCCGAGGCCGAGCACGACATGGCCGTGGTGGGTGCGGCTGCGTTCCTCTCGCCGGGCGTCCTGCCTGCGGGGGCCGCTGGCCGCTCGTCCGCGAGAGGGTCGGACGCCGTCGCGGGCTCTGCCGCAGGCGCGATCGGCGCGCCGGTGCCGGCGGCTGCCGGGGAGCCGGGTCCTCAAGCGGGCTCTGCAGGCGCGCCGTCTGGGCCGGGCGCGGAGACGTGCCCGGAGAGGCTGCCGGGCGAGGGCGCGGCGGCCGCCCCCGGCGCCGACGGCATCGCGACGCTCATCGAGCGGCGCATGGACGCGCTGGACCTGGCCGAGCCGTTCAGCCCCCGCGAGCGCGAGGTCGTGGCCCTCGTCCTGCGCGGCAACAACGTGCCCGCCATCGCCCGCAAGCTCTACATCTCCGAGAACACAACCCGCGACCATATGAAGAGCATCTACCGCAAGGCCGACGTCCACTCCCGCCAGGAGCTCATCGACCTGTTCGACTAGCCACCGTGGCGACATCTGTCCTCCGGCGCTCCTGCGGGCGCATCCGGCTATCCCCGGCTCGCCTCGAGCCGTCGCGAGCCTTTCCGCACAGGTTGCGTCCTGCCCTCGGACACCGCTTCGCAACGCTCGACCAACGCTCACTTTTTAGAGGATAACCTGCGGAAACGCGAAAACAACCCAAAGTATGGGATGGTGCGGGGCGCCCTTCGCGCGCTAAGCTGGCCCTGTTGGCGGGCGGGGGAAGCCGCCCGCGCAAGCGATGGATCGATCCAAGGAGGGAACATGAGCGAAGAAAGCAAGGGAATCTCGCGACGCAGCCTGCTCAAGGGGGCGGCCCTGAGCGCGGCGAGCGTGGCCGCGCTCGGCATGATCGGCTGCGCCCCGAAGGAGGCCGGCTCGGCCGACGACGCCAAGGCGGGCGCAGCGGGCGGCGCCGACGGCAAGCACACCTGGGAGGTCAAGCCCGAACCCATCCCGGCCGACAAGGTCAAGGAGACGGTGGACACCGAGGTGCTCGTCATCGGCGGCGGCTACTCGGGCACGTGCTGCGCGCTGGCTGCGGCGGAGGGCGGCGCCAAGGTGACGCTCGTGGAGAAGGACGCCATGCTCAACGGCCACGGCGTGGGAGGCACGGGCGCCATCGCCTCGCGCGAGCTGGACAAGCTGGGCATCAGCTTCGACAAGGCCGTGGAGATGGAGCGCTGGGTGTCCACGTGCGGCAACCGCTGCCGCGAGTCGCTCGTGGCCAAGTGGTTCCGCGAGTCCGAGCGCTGCATGAACTGGTTCCTCGACCTGGCCGAGAAGAACGGCGCGAAGTGCATGGTCACGGTGGGCTCGCGCTCTGCCGTGCACCCCGAGATCGACTGCTACCACATGATCTTCGGCGGCGAGATCTTCGAGCAGCACACCATGGCCGATTTCGTCGAGTACCTGTTCGAGAGCGAGGCCAAGCAGCACGGCGCCGAGTTCGTGTACGAGATGCCGGCCGTGCAGCTCGTGCAGGACGACGCCGGCAAGGTCACGGGTGCCATCTGCCAGAACAAGGACGGCGACTACGTGCAGTACAACGCGCCGAAGGGCGTGGTGCTGGCCACGGGCGACGTGAGCTACAACGACGAGTACCTCGACGAGTTCGCCCCCATCGCAAAGAAGGTCATGACCCGCCTGTGCTCCGACCAGGGCAACGTGGGCGACGGCCACAACATGGCCGCCTGGGCCGGCGGTGCGTTCCAGGACGGCCCGTGGCCCACGATGATGCACCCCCAGGCGGCCGCCACGTTCCACGGCCCCTTCATGTTCGTGAACCCGGCCGGCAAGCGCTTCATGAACGAGGCCACGTGGGTGCAGGGCAAGTGCGTGGGCGTCATGGTAAACGGCGGCTCGGACCACGCGTGGTCGGTGTTCGACGCGAACTGGCAGACGGACCTGCTGGACAGCCTGCAGTACGGCGGCGGCATGTTCTGGGACTCGTTCCGCGCCTACGGCACGGACTACCAGGTGGCGGTGGACTCGCACACGAAGACGGTCGAGGGCGGCCTGGAGAAGGTGCCCGACTACTACAAGCGCGCCGACACGCTGGAGGAGCTGGCGGAGATGCTCGACGTGGACAAGGACGAGTTCCTGAAGTCGGTCGAGCGCTACAACAAGATGTGCGAGCAGGGCGAGGATACCGACTTCTACAAGGAGAGCCACTTCCTCTATCCCGTCAAGGAAGGCCCTTTCACGGCCTGCATGGTGGCGCCGGGCCTGTTGGGCGTGTGCGGCGGCATCCACATCTCGGACAACTTCGAGGTGCTGGACGCCGAGGACCAGCCGGTCGAGGGCCTGTACGCCATCGGCAACTGCGCGGGCGACATTTACGCCTACGACTATCCCATCAACGTGCAGGGCAACAGCCACGGCCGCTGCCTCATCGAGGGCAAGTGCCTGGGCGAGCAGCTGGCGGGCGTGTACCAGGAGATCTAGCAGGTTGACGGCGGGGCTGGGCGGCGGCGTGCCGGCATCACCGGGCGCGACGTCGCCCGGTGGCCGGAGCCGGCGCCGCCGGCCCGGCCTGCCGTCTCGGGCGGACCACGGAAGGACCGAGGGCATGGACGAACCGAAGGATGCGGGGACGGGCGCCGGCGCGGCCGGGGCGGGCACGTGCGTGACGGCGGCCGACGGAAGCGCGGAGGCCGCGGGCACGGATGCCTCCGAGGAGGCGTTCGACCAGCTGCAGCGGCTTTACGATCAGCTTCCCGCCATGGAGGAGCGCGGCGCGCTGCTGGCACGTGCGAAGGCTGCGGCTGCGGCGGTTCGTCTCGAGGACGAGCTGCGCACGGCCCGTATCCTCCTGGACGAGGCCGAGAAGCGCGAGGCTGCGGCCCGCGCCGCGTTCGAGCGGGCGGAGCAGGGAGGCGCTCCGGCGCTTGCCGACGAGTGCCGCCGGGCCCTGCTGCATGCCGGCTCGCTGCGAGGGTTCCGCGTCGGTCCCGCGCGCAACGCCGAGGCAGCCCTGGCCCGCGCGCTCGAGGAAGGGTGCTTCGCCGATGCGGCGGAAGCGCATGCCGCCCTCTTGGAGCCGGCCGAGCTAGCGTCTGTCCAGTCGGAGGTCGAAGCCTACCGGAGCGCCTACGCCGAGGCCCTTGCCCGGTGCGAGGCGCTGGAGACGTCTTGTCCCGAAGACTGATGGCGTGGCGCCGGCCGTATCTTACGAAACGGTAAAAAACGGGCTAAACCGAGAATCCCGAGCCTTTTTCTCTCTGGATAGCGTATAGTATTCTCGTGCTCTCGAGGTGAGGGCGAGTGCTGCCGCCATGCAGCATGCAGTGTTGCCTCCTTGAAGGGTCAAGGAGAGGAAAGAGGATTTAAAATGGCAGAAGGTACCGTGAAGTGGTTCAACCCCGAAAAAGGCTATGGGTTCATCTCTCAGAACGATGGCGAAGACCTCTTCGTCCACTTCTCTGAGATCAAGATGGACGGCTTCAAGACCCTCGATGAAGGCCAGGCTGTGCAGTTCGACGTGACGACCGGCCAGAATGGCAAGCTCCAGGCTAGCAACGTGACGAAGGCGTAAAGCAACCTCACATAAACAAGCCGAAATGGCCCCGCAGTGCGGGGCCATTTTTTTGCGTCGAGGTCGCGGTTCGGGTTCTCCGCCGAGTTGCCCCGGCCCACGAAGGTCATGCCGGCTATCGCTGCGTACGGCAGCCTTCTGTCTGCCGAATGCAGCGATAGCCGCTGGGGCGAGATCGCATGCCTCCTTCGGCCGTCTTGGTCGAGGGTCCTCGGCGAGCCTAGCAGATGAGCATGGCGTCGCCGAACGAGAGCAGGCGGTAGCGCTCGGCGATGGCATGCCGGTAGGCGGCCATGATGTGCTCGCGCGTGGAGAAGGCGCTCACCAGCATCATGAGGGTGGAGCGGGGCACGTGGAAGTTCGTGACCAGGGCGTCCACCACGTGGAACTCGCTGCCGGGCAGCAGGTAGAGCGACGTGGCCTCGCGTTCGCGGGGCGTCACAATGCCCGCTTCCGCGTCCCAGGCGCTCTCGAGGCTGCGCACGCTCGTGGTGCCCACGGCCACCACGCGGCCGCCGCGCTCGCGCGTCGCGGCGATGGCGTCCACGGTGCGGGCGGGCACGCTGTAGCGCTCGGTGTGGATGACGTGCTTCTCGGGGTCGTCCTCGTCCACGATGCGGAACGTGTCCAGGCCCACTTCCAGCTCCACGGTCTCCCAGCCCACGCCCTGCTTGTGCAGGCGCTCGATGAGCTCGGGCGTGAAGTGCAGGCCGGCCGTGGGCGCCGCCGCCGAGCTCTCGCGACGCGAGTACACCGTCTGGTACAGCTCTTCGTCGCCGGCGTAGTCCTTGATGTAGGGCGGCAGCGGCGTGTGGCCCACCGCGTGCAGCGCCTCGTCGAGGGAGGGGAGCGGCGTGATGAGGCGTGCCAGGCGCTCGCCCTTCTGCGCGTCAGCGATCCAATCCACGATCTCGGCGGAAAGCGCCACCTGGCCTGCGGCGTCCGTGAAGTCCACGATGGCGCCCGTGCCGGGCTTGAGGCGCTTGCCAGGGCGCACGAGCACCTCCCAGAGCGCGCTCTTGTTGTCGAGGGGCGTGCCGTGCTGGCGCAGCAGGAACACCTCGGCCGCCCCGCCGGTGCCGCGTTTCGCGCCCAAAAGGCGCGCCGGCATGACGCGCGTCTCGTTGGCCACCAGAAGGTCGCCGGGGCGCAGGTACTCCGCGATGTCGCGGAATACGCGGTCCTCCAGCGCGCCGGTCACGCGGTCCATGACCAGCAAGCGGCAGCCGTCGCGTTCCGCGGCGGGCTCTTGGGCTATGAGCTCTTCGGGCAGGTCGTAGTCGAAATCGGAGGTCTTCATGCGGGCGGGTCCTTCGTGCGGTTCGCGGTCGGTTCGTCGAAGAGCCTATTATAGGCGTTCCGGCTCCGCCAAGGGCCCCATTCCCAATTCCTCCCACGTCATCTCATACCACGACTCGATGGAAAGCCCCGGCACGCGCTTGAACTCGTCCACGTTGTTCGTGACGAGGACTGCGCTGTTCGCGAGCGCCGTGGCGGCGATGAGGAGGTCGTTTGGTCCGATGACCTTGCCCGTCATTTCCAGTTCCCCTCTTATGCGCGCATAAATGTGCGCGCATTCGGAATCGAACGGAAGGACTTCGAAGGGAAGCATGAATTCATCGACGAGCCATCGCGTTTTTTCCGATTGCCTGCTTTTCACTATGCCGAGCCTCAGCTCTCCCTCCACGATGGCGGGAATTTTGAACAGGCGAGGGTCGCTGCTGCGCATCAGATCGTAAGCGTAGGGGAGGTGTCCGTGCATGAAGTCTATGCAAATGTTGGCGTCGAGGAGGTACATGCGCGCCGCCTACAGCGTCTTGCGAGGCGCGTCGAGCTCCCAGGGAATCTCCGGAGGCACTACGAACGTGTCGTCGTCGCAGGCTCCGTACAGATTGAAGAACCCTGGCGGCCAGCCGTTATGTTCCTTGCGCCCGCGCAGCACGCCCGCCGCGTACTTCGAGAGCGTCTTCCCCTCGCGCGCGGCATCGCGACGCAGATCTTCCATCGTGGAATCGTCCACGTACAACGAAAGCTGGGCCATGTCACCCTCCCTTCGGTAGCAAATATACTTGTGAGTATACTTGCTAAAACCTTGGAAAGCAAGCCCATGCTTTGGCACGCGACGGCAGGGCTTGCGAGGCGCTTTGGCCGAAGGCCGGGCTACCGCTCGCCGCGCCCCTGCTCGCGCAGCGCGCGCAGGGCGGCGCGCTTGCGGGCCTGCTTCTCGGCGTAGGCTGCTCGTTCGGCTCGCTTGGCGGCGCGGGCGGCTTCCTGGGCGGCGCGCTCGTCGGCATGCGCGGCGGCCTCGGCCTCGCGCTTGGCGGCCCGCTGCCGCTTGCGCTCGGCACGCTCGGCCGCCGCCTCAGCCTCGGAGAAGTGGCAGCCGCAGAAGTTCTGGCGGTACATGCCCGTCGCGCGGCTGCGGCGGGTGGCCTCGTCGTAGAAGGGGCGGTAGTCCTCGAAGAGCGCGCGCACGCCTGCGGCGGCCGCTGCGCGTTCCAGCTCCTCGCGGATTACCTCGGTGAACTGGTAGGGGCTTACCGAGAGCGTGGTGCCCACGGCGTCGAAGCGCCGCTCGGAGGCAACGCGCGCGGCCTCCTCGAAGCGCAGGCGGTAGCACGCACGGCAGCGCGCCTCGCGCAGCGCGGGGTGCGTCGCCACGCGCAGCACGTCGCCGTCCGCCGCCGCGAGCGCGGCCTCGCCCACGCGTCCGGCCGTCGCCTCCCAGGCCGCAGGGTCGTAGGGGCCCTCCACCACCGGCAGCCCCTCGCCGCCGGCCCACGTGCGCAGCGTGCCCAGCCGGTGCGCATACTCCTCGGCCGGCGCGATGTTCGAGTTCGCATAATAGAGGGTCAGGTCGTGCCCGGCCGCGCGCAAGATACGCGTTGGCTCCAGCGAGCACGGTCCGCAGCAGGCATGAAGTAGCAATTTCATCGGGTTTCGCACGCTCCTTCGCATCGTCGCCTATACTACCATGTCGGACAAAACGCACGCCGACGAACAGAAGGACGACGCAATGAGCGAATGCACCGCACCGGCCTACCGGGCCATCTTCTTCGACTTGGACGGGACCTTGCTCCCCATGGAGATCGACGAGTTCATGCGCACGTACTTCGAAGCGCTCGGCGCGTACGTCGCCCGCTTCGGCGTGGCGCCCGAGGCGTTCATGGCCGGCATGAAGGCCGGCATCAAGAACATGGCCGCCCACGACGACGGCCGCCCGAACAGCGACGCGTTCTGGGAAGGCTGGTTCGCGCACGTCGATGCCGATGCGTGCGACTGGACGGCGGAGCTCGACCGCTTCTACGAAGTCGAGTTCGGCGCGATCGGCGCGGGCGTGGCGCCGAACCCGGCGGCGGCGCGTGCGGTGGATGCGCTCGCGTCCAAGGGCTACCCGCTCGTGCTCGCCACGATGCCCATGTTCCCCGAGCGTGCCGTGCGGTGGCGCCTCGAGTGGGCGGGCATCGACCCGGACAAGTTCTCGCGCCTCACGAACTTCGCGAACTCCACGAGCGTGAAGCCCAAGCCCTCCTACTACGCCGAGAACCTGGCTGCGGCCGGCCTGTGCGGCGCCGACGTGCTCATGGTGGGGAACAACACGGTGGAGGACCTGGGCATCCAGGCGCTCGGGGCCGACGCGTTCCTCGTGACCGACCACCTGCTCGATCCGACGGACGGGGGCTTCGATCTCGCAACCGTGAAGCACGGCACGATGGAGGAGTTCGCCGCGTGGGCCGAGGCGCTGCCTGCCTGCGCAGAGCACGCAACCGGCATCGACGCCGGCCTGGTGGATGCCGCCGCGTGCGAGCGCGTGCTCGCGGAGAACCTCGCGGGCGACGCCCCTGCGGCTCCCGGCGCGGGCTTCACCATCAACGGGATCGAGGGCTAGCCGTGGCCCTTTTCGATTGCGCCTGCGAGGCGACGAGCGGCCACGCCCGCGCGCTTTCCTACGAAACAGCCCACGGGACGTTCCATACGCCCATGTTCATGCCCGTGGGCACGAGCGCCACAGTGAAGGGCGTCACCGCAGGCCAGCTGCGCGATCTGAACTCCCAGGTGGTGCTCGCGAACACCTACCACCTGTCGCTGCGCCCCGGCGCCGACGTGGTGGCCGAGGCCGGCGGGGTGCACCGCTTCATGAACTACGATGGCCCCATGCTCACCGACTCGGGCGGGTTCCAGGTGTTCAGCTTGGCCGACACGCTCAAGCTCGACGACGACGGCCTCACGTTCCGCTCCATCTACGACGGCTCGAAGATCCGCTGGACGCCCGAGTCCAACATGGCCATCCAGGAGCAGCTCGGCGCCGATATCGCCATGCAGCTCGACCAGTGCACGCCGTACCCGGCCGAGCGCGCGTTCGTGGCGAAGGCCGTGGATCTGTCGGCCAACTGGGCGCGCCGCTGCCTGGCCGCGCACGTCCGGCCCGACCAGACGCTCTTCGGCATCGTGCAGGGCGGCATGGAGCTGGACCTGCGGCTGGAATCCATCCGCCGCCTGCGCGAGATCGAGGACGAGAGCCTGGCGCGCGGCGCGCGGCGTTTCGGCGGCTTCGGCATCGGGGGCTACTCGGTGGGCGAGGACCACGAGGTGATGTTCGAGACGCTGGGTCCCGTGGCGCGCGCGTGCCCGGAGGACCGCCCGCGCTACCTCATGGGGGTGGGCAACCCCACCACGCTCGTGCGCGCGGTGCGCGAGGGCGTGGACATGTTCGACTGCGTGCTGCCCACCCGTACGGCCCGCATGGGCACGGCGTTCTCGTCCACGGGCCGCATGAACATGCGCAACGCGAAGTTCGCGCGCGACTTCGGCCCGCTCGACGCCGCCTGCACGTGCCCGACGTGCCAAAACCACAGCCGCGCCTACATCCGCCACCTCGTGAAGCAGAACGAGATGCTCGGCGGCATCCTCTTGTCCATCCACAACCTGCACTACCTCATCGACCTCATGCGCCGCGCCCGCGAGGCGGTGCTGGCCGGCGCCTACGAGGAGTTCTACGCGGCGTGGATGGCCAGCCCGGCGGCGAAGGACTACTAGGCAGGGCCCTCGAGCTGCTCTTTTTCGGAAATCGCCGAATATTTCCGGACAAGTATAGTTTAACCGCAGGGAAGTGTTCCCGGCGGTCGATTTGTGGCACAATAGGACAGTTGACGTGGCGGAGCCGCTCCGCGCGCCTTTGAATGGAAAGAATCAACGAGGGAGAGCTCTCCATGGCGACAGCCCAGAAATCGAAGAAGAAGCCCGGCCGTTCGGTCGACCGGCGCAACGTCTGGCTCCTCATAGCCACCACCTTGCTGGTGGTGGGTTCGATCTTCATGTTCGCGCCCCCGCAGGAGAAGATCAACCAGGGCCTGGACATCCAGGGCGGCCTGTCGGTCGTGCTCACGGCGAAAGGCGAGAACGGCCAGGCCGTGTCGACCGAGGACATGGAGAAGAGCCGCGCCATCATCGAGAGCCGCGTGAACGCGCTCGGCGCCTCGGAGGCCGTGGTGCAGGTGCAGGGCACCGACCAGATCCTCGTGCAGATCCCCGGCCTCACGAACACCGAGGACGCGCTCGACACCATCGGCAAGACCGGCAAGCTGGAGTTCGCGCGCCTCGACTCGTTCACCGACCAGGACGTGAAGACCAAGATAGAGAACGGCCAGTACGGCAACGAGGCCACCATCACCGACGAGCTGGGCAACTCGCTGCCCTCGGGCAAGACCGAGCACCTCAAGGTGGAGGACGGCACCTACACGCCCCTCGTTTCCGGCGCAAACATCACGAACGTTTCCATCGGCAAGGAGAAAGAGGCCTCCGCCGACTATGCGGTGAACGTGAAGCTGGACGGCGAGGGCACGAAGGCGTTCGCCGAGGCTACGAAAGAGCTTGCGCCGACGAAAGGCAAGATCGTCATCATATTGGACAACGAGGTGCAGTCCGCGCCGGCAGTGCAGTCCGAGATCCCGAACGGCGACGTGTCCATCACGGGCGGTTACTCGCTCGACGAAGCCAAGTCGCTGCAGACCGTGCTGGAGAGCGGGTCTTTGCCCGTGAGCTTCGAGTACGCGCAGAGCCAGACCGTGGGCCCGACGCTCGGCCAGGACGCGCTGGCGTCCGGCGTGCTGGTGGCGCTCATCGGCCTGGCCGTGGTCATGCTGTACCTGCTGTTCTTCTACCGCGGCCTTGGCCTCATCACGGCGGCGGCCATGGGCATCTTCGCCGTGCTGTACCTGGGCATCCTGGCCACGCTCTCGGCGTTCGGGCTGTTCAGCCTCTCGCTCGCGGGCATCGCGGGCATCGTGCTGACCATCGGCATGGCGGCCGACTCGTCCATCCTCACCATGGAGCGCTTCCGCGAGGAGATCCGCATGGGCCGCAGCGTGCGCGCCGCGTCCATCACGGGCGTGCGGCACGCCATCGTCACGTCGGTGGACGCCGACCTGGTGACGCTCGTGTCGGCGCTGTCTCTGTTCTTCCTGGCCACGGCCTCCGTCAAGGGCTTCGGCCTGACGCTGGCGCTGGGCATCGTGTGCGACATCGTCATGATGCTGCTGTTCAAGGCCCCGCTCATCCGCCTGCTGGCGCCGAAGGTCATCGCGGGCCATCCCGGCTTCTGGGGCGTTTCGGACGCCGAGGCCGCCGCGAAGGACTACGAGGCGCTGGCGCTGGCCGAGGGCACGAGCACGGCTGCGGCCGAGGCGGGCGAGGCTCTGAACGCCGCCGAGAGCGAGCGCGTGGCCGAGAAGCATGCGGGCGCCGCCGGCGAGGCCGCCGCGAAGGCGGCGCGCAAGCCGCGCGGGCGCTTCATCAAGCGCGACATCAACTTCCTGGGCTACCGCCGCATCTTCCTCACGGTGGCGGCCGTGCTCGTGTGCGCGTCGTTCGCCGTCGTGGGCGTGAAGGGGCTGAACTTCGGCATCGAGTTCGTGGGCGGCACCTCGGTGGCGTTCCACAACACGGGCGACGTGACCACCGAACAGCTGCGCGCCTCGTTCGATGCGGCCGGCGAGCCCGACGCCGTCATCCAGACGACGAACGCGGACGGCCAGGAGGGCTTCCTCGTACGCACCACCACCACGAGCGCCGAGGATGCCACGGCGCGCGCGAACCAGGTGGCGGGCGACCTGGGACTGTCCACCGACAGCTTCGAGGTGACCACCATCGGGCCCGACTGGGGCGCGAGCGTCATCCAGTCATCGCTTATCGCGTTCCTCGTGTCCATCGTGCTCATCATCATCTACATCGCCATCCGCTTCGACTATAAGATGGGCATCACCGCCATCGTGGCGCTCCTGCACGACCTGGTGCTGGTCATGGGCATCTACGCGCTGGTGGGACGCGAGGTGAACCCGAACACTATCGCCGCGCTGCTCACCATCCTGGGCTATTCGCTCTACGACACGGTGGTCGTGTTCCACCGCATCAACGACAACATGCAGGGCGACGACATCAAATGCACGTTCATGACGATGGCGAACCACTCCATCAACCAGGTGCTCGTGCGCACCATCAACACCACGCTCACGTCGCTCATCCCGGTGCTGGCCATGCTGTTCTTCGGCGGCGAGACGCTGAAGGACTTCGCGTTCGCCATGGCCATCGGCCTGATCTGCGGTTCGTACTCGTCGGTGGCCGTGGCCACGCCGCTGTACGCCATGTGGAAGACGCGCGAGCCGAGGAACGCGAAGCTCGTGAAGAAGTACGGCACGGAGGTGGGCCGCTTCGAGTTCGCGAACCCGGGCGCCATGGCGGCCGCGTCGGCGAAGCCGGCGAAGGCGGCCGCGGGCAAGCCGTCCAAAGGCGCGTCTGCCGTGAAGCCGGCATCGAAGGCGGCCGTGGAGACGACGGCTGCCGCCAAGAAGGGCACTGCATCCAACGGATCGGCAGAACCTTCTGCGGGAACCAGTCCGTCGAGCACTGTGCAGCCCCACGGTGCCAGTGCCTCCAAAGCCGGTTCCAAGCCGCCGAAGGCGAAGCGCAAGAAGCGATCCAACAAGAAATAGCCTTCTTGGTATGGGATGGTGCGGGGCGTTTCTATTGGTAATTACGAAAGCCGAAATGCGGTTGTCTTGCGGGTATCCGCTGCCGAAGTGGTGAACAGGGGAGCCGACGGCGGCCGTTGGGCGTAGAAGGTGGGACGGCATCGCTTTTGAAACGGCCGCGCCCTGACACGCCCTGGGATGCTAGCGAGCGCCGCTCGGGCGCAGCAGCACGCGAACCGTCGCCGCGTGCTCGTCGGCTTCAACCTGCACCTCGCCTCGGTAGCGCTTCGCCAGGGTCGCTACCGAGGTCAGCCCGATGCCGTCGCCTTTCCGCTTGGCCGAGCGTGCGCCGCTCGACAGCACGCCTTCCGGCGCCGCGGCGGCCAGCGCGCGGGCATCGGCGGACGTGCAGCTGTTGCGCACGGAAACCAGCACGGCGTTGCCCTCGATCCGCGCTTCGGCGTCCACAAAGAGCGGGCGCGCCCCGTCCGGCGCCGCCGATCGGCCGTCTGTCCCCGCCTGCGCGCTCCCCGCAACCTGTGCATCCTCAGCCGTCGCACGCTCACAGGCTTCCACGGCGTTCTCCAGCAGGTTCGCCATCGCCATGCAGAAATCTGCTTCGGGCAGCGGCAGGCGTTCGGGCAGTGCGAAGGCAAGCGAGACATCGGCACCGAAGGCTCGCGCCCGCTCGGCGAAATGCGCGGCCACGGAGTCCAAAGCGAAGTTGAGCGCGTAAGCGCCCGGCTCGTGTTGCGCCTGGCCGGCTCCGTGTTCGTCGAGGTACGCGCGCAGGCCCCGTACGTCGTCCTCGTCGACAAACGATCGAATGACCAGCATCTGGTGGCGAAAGTCGTGGCGCGCCTTGGCGGTGTCGCGCAGGGTGCGGCGCAGGTTCTCGTAGCGCTCATGCTGCAGCTCTTCCAACTGAGCCGTCTCGCGCAGGCGCGCGTTCTCCATGACGGTGCGCAGGGCCGAGAACAGCATGATGTACGACGCTACCATCAGGAACGCCAGGACGCTCACCGCCAGCGCGTACAGCACATCCGAGCCGAACGATAGGAATTCCACCGCGTATGCGAACAGGTACAGTGCGTTCGCTGCGACGAAGAACCCTGCGGGCACGGCGGCCAGGCGTCGCCAGAGCGCGGGGTCGTCCACCTGATCGACGCCCCAGCGGATGGTTCGCGCGAACAACGGCGTCAGCACGAGCGGGCCCGCGGAGCACACGACGGCATCCAGCACGCGCCGCGCCCCGAAGTTCCATTCCAGCGCTACCGTGCGCAGCAGTACGTCGTAGGCGAGGATGGCGATGGCGGCGGCGGTCGCGGCGCTGAAGAAAACGAACAGGCGCTTGCCCCACGGCAGCTTCGTCAGCGCGGCCAGCGACAGCAGCGACACGGCCAGCACGGGAACCGTCGCCCAGACCCCTTCCTCGCCGGCGAAGGCTGCTACGCCGATGCCGCAGGCCAGGCTGACGGCGGCGACGATGCCCAGCGCGATGCCTACGGTGGCCTTGAGAGAAAAGCGCAGCCGGCCGCGCACGGACAGCAGCATGAGGAAGAACATCGCCAGGAACGTGGGCGCGTTGCGCACGACGTACCACAGAACCCCTCCGGCGACGTCCTCTCCCATGGAAGCCTACCTCCGTACGTGGGCGAACAGGTAATCGAAATAGCGGCTGCGCGCCTCGGCGCGCGACGAGCGGCGCACGGGCAGCTTCGAGCCGTCGTTCATGAGAAAGCAGCCGTCGTCGGTGAGGTCGTCCACATGGGCGAGGTTCACCATGATGCCGCGGTTGCAGGCGAACAGCTGCGGATACGGCGCCACCATGTCCGCGAGCCGGCCGAACGACTGACGCCAGCGCAGCGGCCCGTTCGCGGTGTTGAGGTTCAAGTAGTGCCCGTCGGCGGTGATGGAGCGCACCTGCGACAGCGGCACATTGATCACGGCCGATCCGTCGTGGATGCGCAGCATGGTCTCGTCTCCGGCGAGGCGCTCGATGGCCTCGTCCAGAGCGGCGGCGATGTCGTCGGGCGTGAACGGTTTGGTCAGGTAGTGGAACGCGCGCACACGGAACCCGTCCACGGCGTGTTCGCTGGACACGGTGGTGAAGATGATGAGGCCGGGGTAGTTCTCGCGCCGCAGCCGTTCGGCGATGTCGATGCCGTTGGCGCCGTCCAGGAACACATCCAGGAACACGAGGTCGAAGGCGAGCGCGTCGGCTGTCTCGAACAGGTCGTCGCCGCCGCGGAAGCGGCATATCTCGCAGGTGCGTCCTCGCTTGTCCAGGTGGGAGCGGATCGCGTCTTCGAGGGTTTTGGCATCGGGTGCGCAGTCATCAACGATGGCGATTCTCATCGGTCTCTTTCTTCGATACATGCCGGCAGGGAGGGGTTCGCCTGAACGGCGCATATCGGTTATGCGACGCGTCATGGAACCTCCATTCCATTTTGGCGGTATCGTCGAAAAGCGACGGATGTTTTCGTGCCAGATCGGCGCGTTTCGTGCCAGGCTGTGCAGGGACGAAAATCGCCCACGTGCGGGCGGATCGTCTTGCGAACAGTATAATGCAACGCGCTGCCCCGGAAGACTAAGAGCCAGCCCAACACTCTTTACAGCTCTTTACAGCTCTTTACAGCTCTTTACAGCTTGGCAGGAGGACCGTAGTATTGAAAAGGATCGGTTTTGTTTTTGCCATGCCAGACGAGCAGTCCTTCGTCAACCAAGTTCTTCAACACGCGAGATGCCGTTGGCTTGGACACTCCCGCCTTTTCAACGAGGCTTGCCGAGGTCACCCGACCCTCCTCCGCAGCGAGCCGAAGAGCGAGCCTCTCGTTGTCGTTCAGCTTTGCAAACGTTTCGAGGGGCACAGCTTGTCCCTTGCCATGGGACAAAACATCTTCATCCATAGCCCCTTCTTGTGCTCGCCTGAAAATGTTCACTCGAAACATATTGCCGATTTCGCGGAACTCGGGTTCCGGGAGGCCGGCTTCCTCGCAGGCGTCTTTGATTCGCCTGAGTCCGGTCCCCCAGCTTTCAAATAGATCCATCTGCATGAAGACTTCAGCGATCAAGGGATTCCTTAGCGCAGTGGCACCTTCGAGTGCCTGCTCTATGGTTATGCCGCCAAAAAGTGCGCCGGGAGAAGTCACCTCAAGTCGGTCGTCGAACAACGCCACCTGTACGCACGAATTCGATTGTAGGTTTCGATGCACCACGGCGTTGACGATGGCCTCTCGAATGGCCTCCAGCGGTAACTCGTATTCGTCTTTTCGATAGAGACCTTTGATCTCGGCACCGAGCCGTATATTGCGCAGCACAAACTGAACCGCCTCGTCGACTTGTTCATAGAGCGGTCCGCCGTACTCGCGACGATCAAGAAAAACCACGCGGTCGGTGCCCTTGAACTGAGCGCACTGTATCCGGGCAAAGCGATATGAATTGCGGGTGAGTAGAATCAAGGCCCGTGCGGGAGCCCTCTTGCCGTCGATCAATTTGACAAGCCCCCAATTCTCAAGATTGCGAATAGTCGCTTCGCGTCTGCCGTCATCCGTGCGACGCCGGTTTATCTCGTCGCAAAGAAGCTGTGCTTCCTTTTCGAGGAACGGCTCCTCTGGACAAACCTGCTCATCATATGATTGAGACGACCCTCGAAGCAAGAGCTCTTTGAGAGCCGTCTCGTCTGCCATGCGGGTCGTTGCTCCGACGCGCACATAAGTCCCTTTACCAACGTCTTTGCCCTTGAAGTGATACGGCACTGATGGGCCCGGCTGGACCTCTGCTATTACAATCTCACGATCTTCGAATTGAGCAACTCGAATACGGGGAGCCAGAAGAGGCTCGCATAAATCGGAGAGCGCATTTGCGATTGTATCTGCAACCTGCGAAGCGTTGGCTATGCCAACGATCTTCCTGTCTTCATTGCGTACGCCGACGATGAGCTTGCCGCCAGCAGAATTAGCAAATGCGATGAGGGTCTTGACGTATTTCTCGCTCTTTGGAGGAAGGGTTTCCTTTAGTTCGAGGGTTTTCGTTTCCCCGTCGTCTATTTCCCGCAACAAGCTCTTATCGTCCATGACGGCTCTTTTCGTATCTCGTCATAATCCTATCGACATTCTAGCAGGAACAAAGTCCGCTGCCGCATCATGCGGTGAGAGCTGAGGCATTGAAGATGAAAATCGCTTGTCCAATAGAGAGACACGGTTTTTCAGATGTGCAGGCAGACCGAGGCAAGCGTGCGACGCGCCTGCGAACGAGTGCCCCTTTCGTCATCTCCCCCGACCTCCTCCCGCCGCTCGGGGGTTGCGGGGGTGCGTTTCGTGCCAGGGAGGTTCGTTTCGTGCCAGAAAACGGTTTTCGATCTTGCGCCTCGGTAAACTTCACTTGAAGTGTGCTTTCCTGCGAGAACGGAGTACGGTATGGGCCGGATACTGAGGCGTGAACATGAAAGCGAGCGGTCGGCGTTCGCCGCGCTGCTCACGACGGGCATGCTCGTCGCGATCCTCGTGCTCGCTGGCCTCGCGGCTCCCTCGCCCGCCTACGCGGGCGAGCTGCAAGGCACGGGCACGGCCGAAGACCCCATGCTCATCTACAACACCGGCGACCTCATCGCGTGGTGCAACAAGCTGAACGAGATGGGCCAGGACCAAGAGCGCCAGCAGCACGCGCGCCTCATGAACGACCTCACCGTCCCTGGTATCGACGGCACGGAATACGGCGGCGCCGTCACCAACGATGTCATCGCCGCCATGAACCACCCCGACTTGCAAGTGACCGAGTTCGACGGCAACGGTCATTTGATCGAGCTCCAGCTTACCGGCAGCAGCGCCCTCTTCCAAACCGGCGGCAAGCCTGACAACACGGGCGTTACAACGATCAAGGACCTCCACGTCATCGGCTCGGTGAGTCACGGCGGCAGCGCGGGCACGCTGTTCGGGAGCATCGGCGAGGAGGGCAACCCTTCCGAAAACCGCCGGATCGAGATAACGGATTGCACGAACCAGGCGAACGTGGAGGGCGGCCCGAGCGCCGGCGGCTTCATAGGCTCGTATTACGACAATGAGTCTGGCGAAGGCAGTATCGACATCGAGCGCTGCTCGAACTTCGGCGATATCCTGTCCTCGCAGGGGCACGCCGGCGGCCTGGTGGGCAGCCTTGTGGAGTACAGCAGTGAATTTCTGGCCTCTTCTCACAGAAGTAGTTTGGAGTACTGCTCGAACAACGGCGCGATCAAGTCGATGGGCGGCAGCTTCTCCACGTTCTATGACGTTTATGAAAAAGACAAGCCAGAAACAATCGGGGGATGCGCCGGAGGCCTAGTGGGGTATTCGTCGTATAAATCTACCCATTTTGTCATTGGTCACGACTACAACCAAGGGGAAATCTATAGCGCGAGCGGCATCGGATACTCCGGCGGTTTGGTGGGATTCTCCGATACCACTACCTATGATCAGCATACTATTTCGTATTGCTACAACTCAGGTACTATCAAGACCAACGCCGCAGAAGCCGGGCATGCCGGCGGCCTCTTCGGGTTCACGTTGTACCATGTAAATAATCCTAACGGCTGCCAGACCTTAGAAGGCAGCGTGCCGGCGGACGCCGTCAGCGGCACGAACAACGGCAGCATTGTCAGCAAGATTAATATGGCCTATGGCCACGGGTATACCAGTAAACAGGTACTTGAGGGCGTCGGTGTCGGCAAGAGCATCAAAGTGACGGTGATAACCCCCCTATCCAACAAGTATGACTACGAGCAAGTCGGTTGGAGCAAGACTTTCCACGGTGGAGACAGTTATCCGCCGGAGGGCTACCGTGTGCTCTATTGGACGCGCGAAGCGCTCGACGCGAACGGCACGTGGAGCGAGCCGCCCAAGGAATACAAGGCCGACTCCGACGATATACACGATCGTGTCTACGGCGGCGAGCCCGTTTTCTACGCCTACTGCGTGCCCTCTTCGGCTACCGTGAAGTTCGACCTGAACGAACCCACCGGCGGTTATACCTGCTCATTGGATCCGAAAGACGCGACCAAGACCTTCATGAAAGGCGAGCCGGTAGGTGCGCTGCCCACGGCTACCTGCGTCAACCCTAACGACAAAAAAGATACCCGGGCGTTTTTGGGCTGGGCGACCAAGAAAGATGGAAACGACCCGAAAGCGGAATGGATAAGCGAAAACTCCGACAACCTGTACGATTTCCGAGACGATTCCCATACCATCACACTGTATGCGCAGTGGGCCGATACGAGCGTGCCGTTCGAGATTCTCCGCCAACCCGAAGACTGCTTGGTTTCCGCCGTTGCCGAAGGCGTAAATCATGAGGTTTGGTTCGATTTCTACACCACGTACGACTACTATTCTGCGACGCTGCAGTTCAAGAAGGAGGGGAGCAGTAGCTATAAAGACCTCGACGTCCCCCACGCCGCCATGGCAGACCAGTTCCATTTCTACCTTGAGTCCTCAACGGAAGCCATGGGGGACTACCGCATCAAGATAGAGTACTACGATTTCCTCGAACCGTTAGGCACGCTCTACACCAGTTCTGCGAACATCGTGCTGGACATTCCGCAGTCGGAAGCGAAAGTCAGCAGCATCACCTTGGAGGAGGATAGTGAAATCGACGAGGTTTTGGGAACGCACTCCTACAACGTGAACGGGAGCATACTGGGCGACCTCCCATCGCTCATAGACGAGTCCGTTCCGGGGAACTTCGCCCATATGGCGTGGATTGAGGGCGGTCTTGGCGGCATCTTGCCGGCTACCACCAACACGGCAAAACTGTACGTTGACGACGTGCGCGGCTTCACGTTGGCGGACCAGAATTTGAGGGAGGGGCAAACCTACACGCTATGCGTGTCTCGCGTGATGGACAACTATTATCTACTCGGACGCTACACGGGCGAAAGCGAGCCGTACCGTGTGCCGTTCGTGGTGCCCTACGCAGACAGCGTGGCGGCCAGCATCACGGCGGTGCAGGTGACGGAAGAACCCGTGGTGCAAAATGGCAAGGCACTCGACTTTGATACCGACTATAACGTGTTAGTCAACGGAACGTTCAACCTAGCCTCGGATGTGCAGTACACGCAGGCGCAGACCGACGGCCGCGAGGTGTCTGCCCAGTGGCAGTATTGCATAGGCTCTAGCGGTTGGACCGACGTGCCCGACGAGCTGTTCGCTCAAGACGAGAAGGGCAAGCCGGTTCGCGGCATTGCGTGGAGCGATGACCGCAAGAGCGCGCGTTTGTATGCCACGCTGAACGCCCAGGCGAAGCTTGATGAGGCGTACTTCCGGGTGAAGCTGTCCACGCCGCCGGCGTCCGTCGACACGGCAAGCGCTCAGTCGAAGAAAGCCCTGAACCTGTCTGTTCCCCAGCCGAAGATAACGGACTTGAAGGTGACGAACGACACACATGTGAGCGTTACGTGGGAGTGGGAAGATGCCGCGGGGAACAAGTTGCCGAGCGATGGCTACTACGTGAGCATCGAACGCGACGACTCGTCAAGCTCGGGGGAAGAAAATTGGGTGGAGGTGAACCGCGGTCGGGTGTATACGTACACCTACGATGCAACCCTCGATCCTCAGCAAAAATATCGCGTGTCTGTGCGAGCCGACACGGAAGGTCTTCAAAGCTCATCAGTGCAAAAGGAGTTTTCCACGTCCGGCACGACGGTGCTTGCGTGGGACGATACCTACTGCACGGCCTACCTCCCCTCGGAAAATAAGAACGACAAAATTTCCGTGGATTACGATTGGGCGAGCTACAAAGACGGCAAACACGTCGCCCTGTACACGTGGCATCTCAGTACGGAGAAGTACGCCGAAACAGCGTACCAGAAGTTCTTCACCACGGAATCTGACACCGCGAGCTTCCCGGAGGACTTCCGGAAAGCCTATGACGAGAGCGCCCATCCGGAGACACTGTGCGATCCGATGGACGCGTGGTGGGTGTGGTTGGAGGCCGAGGTGTACAACCTTGACGAGAAGGGCAACCCGACGTATGGCATCACTGAAACCATCGCGCGTACATCGGCCCTTCCCGTGGTGCACCGCACCTCCGAGACGCTGAGCCCGAGCACGAAGGATGTCGGGTCGCACAGCATGACGATATGCTGGGATGCGCCTGCGGAGGGCCTGGTGCGCGAATACGAGGTTGAAGTGGACGACCGCATCTGGATCGTCCCGTCGGAGCAGGCAAAGGATGGCCATTTCGAGCTGAAGGTCGACGGCCTACCCAGCGATACCTGGTGTGATGCGGGTATCGGCACCACCGATTCGCGCATACCGACCTACACGGGCTCTTATACGTGGATCAAGAATGACACGACGCTGCCCAGCCCCGAGGTGGGCACCTGGACGGCCACGGCCAACCCGAGCGACGCCAAGCAGGGCGACGAGATCACGCTTTCGGCCTCCTATGCGGCGAACAGCGGGAAGTTCCCGAAGGCTGCCGAGCTGCAATGGTACTCTTGGCGCGAGGGCGACAAGGATTGGCGGCCTGAGGGCGACCCGGTTACGCTTGGCGATGCCAGTCAGGATTACACGACGACCCTGAAGCACACGGTGGCCTCCGAAGATTACGGGCGGCAGTGGAAGCTGGGCGTGAAGGCGACCTCGCCCGACGAGTCGGTCACGGACAGCTCGAACGTCGTGACGGTGGCCATCACGCCGCCCACGCCGACGGACGTCGCGTTCGGCACGTCGACGCCCACGAGCCTCCCGGTTTCGTGGACGCCGGTTGAGGCTGCGGAGGGGTACCAGATCAAGTGCGCGAAGCTGGATGCCGACGGCAATCCGGTGAGCGCGACCACGTATTCGGTGGCTGCGAGCAGCTTGACGCCGGACGCCGACGGCAAGCTGTGCTATGAGGTGCTGGGCCTTGAGCCGAGCACGCCCTACCAGGTGAGCGTTGCCGCGTTCACGCACGGCGTGACCAGCGACTTCTCGACCGCGCTCGACGCGATGACGTTGGCAGAGCCCACCATCGAGACGCCCGCATTCTCGCAGGTGCCCAAGACGACCTGGGTGGAAGCTGGCGAGGCTGCGACGTTCACGGCGCAGGCCAGCGTGAGCGACGGCGGCACGATTGCGTACGCCTGGCAGCGCAAGGGCGCAGGCGAGCAGGACTTCGCCCCCCTTGCGGCGGGCGACAAGTACGTCATGAGCGAGAAAGACGGCGTGGCGACGCTCACGGTGAAGAACGTGGGCGCGGGCGACGTGGGTGCGGCGTTCCGCTGCGTGGCGACGAGCACCAAAGAGAACCAGACGGCGAACGCCGCCAGCGCGGCGGCCTACCTGACCGTGACTCCCGTTGCGCCCACGAACGCGGAAGCGCGGGCAACCAGCGCGACCGCGGGCGAGGTTACCTGGACGGCGAACGGCATCGTGCGTCGCTTCGTGGTGACGTGGCAGCAAACCGATGGGAACGGTTCCAAGGGGTCCGAATACTCCAGGATCGTTACCATCTCCGACGTCGCAGCGCAAGGCAGCTGTCAACTCGACGGGCTGCTGCCCGGGGCAAGCTACGGGGTGACGGTGTACGCCGCGCCGCAAGCCGGCTTCCGGTCGGAGGCGGCTAACGCATCGCTCGATACGCCGCTTGCAAGCACGCTCGAAACGGCCACGGTGAACCCGGACAAGCAGCTGGTGGAACCCGGCGAAACGGTGACGTTCGAGGTTGCGACGAACGAGGTCGACTCGTCGGAACAGCTGGAGTACCGGTGGCAGCGCAACGCGTTCGGCGAGTCTTGGTTCGACGTCGATGGCGAAGACGGTGCGAAGAAGACGCTTTCCGTCACGGCGCCCGAGGGCGGATCGGTCGACGGCTATCGCTGCGTCGTGACGTCCACCAGGACGACGCCTGGCGTAGGAACCGACACGAAGAGCGTGACCAGTTCCGTCGGCTTGCTGCTGACGAGCGTTCCCGTGGCGCCGCCCGTGCAGCTTGCGGCCGAGCCGGGCACTACCTCGGTGCACCTGACGTGGGCAAGCGACGACCCGCGCGACGTCACCTACCAGGTGCAGTACGCGGAGGGCCCCACGCCGAGCGACGACGCTTGGCAAACCGTCGACAACGTGGGTTCCAGCACGTCGTGCGACGTGGAAGGCTTGAAGGCGAACACGGTGTACTCGTGGCGCGTTCAGGCGGTGGTGCGCGACCAGCTGCAGTCCGAGTGGGCTTCGGCCGATACGTTCACCACGCTTGAAGAGCCCAGCGCGCTGGCCGCGGTGTCGGTGACGCCGCGCTGGGGAGTGGCCGTGGCGGGCAGCGACAAGGACATCGCGTACACGGCGACGACGAATATCGACAACGCCCTCAATGGCGAAACGCTGTCCTATCAGTGGCAGGAAAGCGCGACCGGTGACGAGTGGGGCGATGTGCCAGGCGCAACGGGCGCAACGTACGTAGCCGATACGGCGGATGCGGCACCGCGCTCGTGCCAGTACCGCTGTGCCGTGACGGCCAGCAAAAACGGCGAGGAGCTGAAAACCATAACCAGCGAGTCGGTCAGCTTCGAGACCACGGTAGAGCCCCCCACCTCGTTGCTGGCGCAGAACATCACGGCAGCCACCGCGGATCTGTCGTGGACGGGCTCCCTTGTTGAAGGGATGTCCTACCGCGTGTTCTGGCGCGCATCGGGAACCGATGAGTGGGCCAGCACATCCGACCTGGCGGAAGCTACGTACACGCTGAACAGCCTCATGCCCGCCACCACCTACGAGTGGTACGTGAAGGTGATGGACCACGGCGAGCCGTCGGTGCGCTCGGCCACGTCGCTGTTCGTGACGCAATCGTTGTCGCCGATCCCCCAGCTCACGCGCGTGGTGGTGGGCCCGGCTGACCAAACCTCCAGTGCGACCGGGCAGGCAAGATTCACGGCGTACACGAACGTGGACGACATGCCGGACGCGACAAGGGCTTACACGTGGGAGAAGCGGGATCTGGGATCGGATCCCGCCAACCCCGGTGCATGGACGACGCTCGCGGGCAAGACGACGCGCGAGATAGAGCTTGATCCGGGCGCGGCCGGCTACGTGCGCTGCACGGTGACGTATACGCCGCCTGCCGGCGGGCTGGTGCCGCCGCTGGCCAATGCCACGGTTACCAGCACCAACGAAGGGCGCGTGCGCGTTATGCCCGCAGCGCCCGCTGACCTGAAGGCCGCCGACTTCGGTCAAACGACCGCCAAAGTCAGCTGGACGGGCGACGCGAACGGGGCTGCATCCGACCTCGTGTATCGCGTGGTTGGTTCGAGCGAGTGGATCGTCCAATCAGGATTGAATTCGGCCTCCGCCAATTTGAACGACTTGAAGCCGGGCGCGACGTACGAGTGGAACGTGCGCTCCGTTGCCTACGGTACAAGCAGCGATCCGTTGTGCAGCGACTGGGTGGCGGGTCCTCTGTTCACCACGGATCCGGAAGAGATCGTGTTCTCGCGGGCCTGGGTCACGCCGAGCGCGACGAGCGTTCTGGCCGGCGCCGACCGTGCCGTCACGCTGACGGCGAATACCGACGCCGATGCCGACCACGAGCAGCTGACCTACCAGTGGCAGCGCTCCGACGGCTCCGAATGGAAGTCCGTGGAGGGTGCGAAGGCTGCCACGCTGCAGGTTTCCGCGAAGGACCTGTCGGTCGGCGGGCACGTCTACCGCTGCGAGGTCACGGCCACGCGCGGCAGCCTCGCAAAGACGTTCGACAGCAACGAGTCCGTCGTGACGGCGATGCCCGCTGCGCCGACCGATCTTACCGTCGATGATGATTTTCCGTATGTTGACCCTGATAAGCCTAGCGGCCAGGTGAAGGCCACGCTCAGCTGGACGTGGGGCAACGGCGCTTTGCCGGAGGGCGCTCGGTTCGAGGTGAGCTACCGAAAGCTCGCAGGAGCTGGTGCCATCAATGACGAGTGGCTGTCCGCGGGTCTTGCGATAGACAACGCGACCAGGACGTGTCGGGCTGTGCTGGAAGCGAGGAATATCACGTACCAGTGGCGCGTACGGGTCGTGCAGAACGGCGTGACATCGCCGTGGTCGGAGATCGACACGTTCATCACTGCGCAGGACGAGCCGTCCGGGGTGCTCAGCTCCGTTCAGGTTACGCCCTCTGACAGCTTGGTCAATGAGACGACTGCTGTCACCCTCACGGCATCCACGAACGTGACTGATGACTCCGCTCTCACGTACACGTGGGAATGGTGCGAGCTTACAACGGAGGATCCGCGCAAAAGCGAAACCGTTTGGACGCCAATGGACGGCAAAGCATCGAAGGAGATAACGCTTTCCGGGGATGAAAGGAACCGCTACGTGCGCTGCACGGTGACGCAGACTGTTGACGGGACGACCAAGACCGTGTCCAGCAACCCGGCACGCGTGCGCACCGAGCCCATGGCACCGAAGGACACTTCCGCGAAAGCGGCCCGTGTCGGCACTTACGACTCTACCTCGTGTGCCAGCCTGAGCTGGAAGTGTGATGACCCGCGTGCAAAAGACAATGCGCAGAAAACGGTCATCGGCTATGAGGTGAACTATCGCAAGGTCGGTGAAAGCGAGTGGTCTGAAAAGATTTGCAACGAAACGAACTGCCCTCTGACTTCCCAGGTTTTGGAGTTGGATGCAACGTACGAGTGGCGCGTGCGTACGATATTGAGCAATAATATGAAAGGGGAGGGAGGTTATAATCCTACGGTGGATAAGGGCGGCCCGCATTCCGAGTGGGTGGACGGCCCCGTGTTCACCATGCCGAAGGTCGAGGTCACCCCGACGAGGGCGGCGGCGGTTATCGGCAACGGCCGCACCCTGACGTTCACGGCCATGCCCAATGCCCCCATAACGAGCAGCACGCGCGAGAAGACGTACCAGTGGGAGCGTTATGAGGGCAAGGACTGGGTGTCTGTGCCGGGCGCAACGAGCGAGACGCTCAGCATCGAGGCGAACAAGGCGGCCACGGCTGGAGCGAGCAGGTATCGCTGCATGGTGACGTTGGGCGACGGTGAGTACAGTCGTGTCGATACGACAAGCAACGAGGTCACCTGCACGCTTGCGCCCGCCGCTCCGGCCAACTTGACGGCGTCGGATATCACGTCCGGCGAAGCCACGCTTTCCTGGACGTGGGAGAAGGGAGGCTTGCAGAAGGCCGACGAGTTCAAGGTTCTCTATCGCGAAAGCGGTGCGAAGGAGTGGAAGACCGCCACGGCTGCGGGCGGTGCCTGCGAGCTTGTGCTCAAGGACTTGAAGCCCGAGACGATCTACGAGTGGCGCGTGCGGGCCGTGCAGAACGACGTGGAGTCGCTGCCGTCGTCCTCGAGTCTGTTCGTCACGGCGTCGGAGCATCCTGCCTTGAAGCTGGAGTCGGTGCTGGTGGATCCGAGCGACCAGACGGTGAAGCCGGAGGCGCAGGCCACGGTGACGGCGACCACGAACCTGGACGGGATGGTGGATCCGGGCGAGCTTACGTATGCATGGGAGAAGCGTGCGCTCGATTCCAAACCCAACGATCCTAATGCGTGGGTGGAGATCACGGGCCAAACGGGCAGCAGCGTGACGTCTTCCGTTATAACGAGCGGCTACGTGCGTTGCACGGTGACGTATACAGTCAACGGCTCTGCCGTGGGCGACCCGGTTGTCAGCAACGAGGTGTCCGTGCGCGTGCAGCCTGGTGCCGATGCTGTTCCGACCGGCCTGGAAGTGAAGGATATCGGCGACACGGCGGCGACGCTCGCATGGGACGGCACGCTGCCAACCGGCGGCTCCTTCACGCTGCTGTACCGGCCGGCTGGCGAGGACGGATGGACCACGGTGTCGAAGCTCACCGCATCGCCCTATACCGTAGAAGGCCTTGCTCCCGGCACGACATACGAGTGGCGCATGTGCTCGGTGTCGGCCGACGGGGTGGCCTCCGAATGGGTTGACGGTCCTGCGTTCGCCACGACGTCGCCGGACGGCGTGCTCGGCAGCGTAGTCGTGGCTCCCGAGCGTGCGGAAGCGGTGGCGGGCGATAGCGCGCTGGTCGAGGACTTCTTCGCCACGGTTACCGGTGCCGCCGAGGGCCAGTCGCTGGCGTACCAGTGGCAGGTCCTGCTGTCCGGCGGGTGGACAAACCTGCCCGGCGAGACGGGCGAGCGCACCCATCTGTCGGTTGCCACCTTGGAAGCGGGCGAGCACTCCGTGCGCTGCCTCGTGACGGCGACTGCGCCGGGCGGCAAGACGAAGACGGTCGAGAGCAACGCGGTGACGCTGGTGCTGTCGCCGGCAACGCCGAGCGGCCTTGACGTGCGAGAGGTGACGAGGGATGCGGCGACGCTTGCGTGGACGTGGACGGGGCCGGGTGCGGTCGAGTCGTTCAACGTCCAGTACCGCGAGGAAGGCGCTTCGGAGTGGCAGCTTGCCGATGCCGCCGCTATCGACGCCGTGAACATGACCTGCCCGCTGAGCGGTCTTGCGCCCGGCACGTCCTACGAGTGGCAGGTGCAAGCCGTGCAAGGCGGCCAGGCGAGCGAATGGGCCGGCAGCGGGTTCGTCACGCTGTCGGGCGGGTCGCTCAAGGTCGCGCGCATATGGCCGCCCGACGTGGTGCTTGGGAAGGGCGAGCAAGCGAAGTTCACGGTATTCACGAACCTCGGGGATGCCGAGGGCGTTTCGTACGAGTGGCAGCGCCGCGCGCTCGATTCCGATGATGCCGACGGTTCGTGGGAGACTATCCCGAACGCGACGGATAAGGTCTTGACGCTCGCCGCCAACACCACCGGCTACGTACGCTGCGTAGCCACGCAGACGGCTCCAAGCGCCGGGGCGGCCGAGGGTGCCGAGGTATCTGAAGTTGCCGAGGTTGCCGAGGCGGCTGAAACGCCTGAGACGCCCGAGGGAGCCGACGTGGCCGACGTGGCCGAGGCTGGCGCGTCGAACGAAACGCTTGGGGTGAACGACGGTCCCGAGGCAAGCGAGACGCCTGCAGTGAACGAGGCAGGCGAGGCGTCCGCGACATCTGAGGTGTCTGAGGTTGCCGAGACGTTCGCGGCGCCGGCGCCGGTCGCGATCAGCAACCAGGCGCGCGTGCGCGTGACGCCCAGCGTGCCGAGCGGGCTTGCGGTGGGCGCGGTCGGTTACACGAACGCCGCGCTTTCGTGGGCGGCCGCCGATGTGGACGGCGTCACGTTCACGCTGGCGTACCATGTTGCCGGCAGCCAGGATTGGACGGAGGTCGCGGGTTTGACCGAGCCTTCGTACGACCTGGGCGGCCTTGAGCCGGGGACGCTCTACGAGTGGCGCGTGCAGGCGGTCGTGGGAGAGGGCGACGACGCTTTGAAGACGGCGTGGGCGTACGGCGATTCCTTCACCACACAAACGATGAAAACCTACCAGGTGACGGCCGGCGCCAATAGCACGTGGAAGCCGGGGCAGGCAGGTCTGGCGTTCACTATCAACGGCGACCTCGACAAGTTCGTGTCGCTGGCGGTCGATGGCGCGCAGCTCGTCCGCGGCAAGGACTACACGGCGGCTTCGGGCAGCACGATCCTCACGCTTTCGAGCGACTACCTGGCCACGCTTTCGGCGGGCACGCATACGCTGGTCGCGACGTACACCGACGGGACGGCAGAGACGACGTTCACCGTGGCCGCGGCCGACCCCGGCCCTGGCCCCGACGACCCGAAGCCCGACAAGCCGACGCCGACCCCGCCAAATGACGGCAACAACGGCAACAACGGCGGTAACGGTGGAACCGGCGCCACCGACGGCGCCGCGGGCGCCAAGCCGCTGGCTCCTACCGGCGACCCGCTGGGCAACGCCGTGGGCACCGCAGGCGTCCTCGGAGCCGTTTGCACGGCGTTTGCGGCGATTGCAGCGGTTCGCCTGCGCCGCCGCCGCTAACCAGCACCACCCAAGGCCCGGTCGGCGCTCCGCGCCCCCGGGCCTCCCCGTGCCCAAAAAAGGTACAGTGAGCGCCCCCGCTCGTCCCGAACGACCAGGGGCGCTTTTTCCCACAGCACAGCAAGGCCGACCGCCCTCGCGCCCCCTGCCCGTGTCCTACGTACAACCGGGGCATCCGGTGCGTGCGAGAACCTGCGTAGGGCAGGCACCCTGTGCTTGCCGCAACCTGTGACCCGGCCCCGGTTGCACGGTGCCCCCCCCCCCAAAAAAACGTCCCGCAATCGGCGCTCGTCGTGGGATCGTCCCGTAGGGCAAGGGCTCCGCCCTTGCCGCCGACCCCCGGCCCGACCCGCGACGGCGCGGGCGTAGGGGTCTGCCCCCCTCTTCCGTCCGACAGCGAAATGGGCCGAAGCCCTTCACGAGGCTTCGGCCCTTCTACAGGAAGGCTTTTGATACAACCCCTTCGCTTAAGCGCAGACAGAGAATTTGCCGATTACTCCTCAAGCCAGTGCGCGGCACGTGCCGACCGTGCGAAGTGAGGGTCGTGCAGCGTGATGATCTCGCCGTCGAAGGCGAAGATCACCGTGTAGGGGATGGAGCGGTACTCGAAGGTGAAGCGCCGCCGCGCCTTGCCCGTGCGTGGATATGCCTCGGGGAACAGCCGTACCGTGGCGAGGGCGGCCTGCAGCGCGTTGTCGAACTCTTCAAGTGCAGAATAGTCATCGTAGTGGAAAAAGAGATTTCTCGCGATGTCCACATGTGTTTCGTTGAACTCGGGTGCGTACTCTACTGGGAACATGGCCGCCCCCAATCTTCGCGGGGGTATTCGCGCTTGAGGCGATCCCATTCCGCTTGGGCATTCGCTTGGACTTCCTCCCAAGTATACGTAATCCCCGTGCGCGCGATCTCTGCCTCGGATGCGTCCACGACCGCGTCGCAGTACGCGTCGTAGGCGCGCTGCTCGTCGATGGACAGGCCGAGGGAGGTCAGAAACGGGTCCGGCTGGAACTCTGCCATGCTCTCACCTCCTTCGCTGGCAACGATGCGGGTGTGCTCGAATGCGATGTAGCCCATGCATCCTCCTACCATGCGGGCGCAACCCAACGCGGGCTACTCCCAATGTTCCCTGGTTTCGAGGATCCTGCAAGCGTTGCGTCAGGCAGAAGGGGAACGCCTTCGCCTCTTCGGACTGCGCATCAGCGCAGCGCGTGCATTGGCTCGTTTCGATGAGGCTATCGTAGCATAGGGAACATATGTTTGTAAAGAGGGAATGGCGAATGTATGTCGCTTAAAGAGGGGCGGGGCGAAAGGAGGTCATCCCGCATGCAGAGGAGGCTGCCCCCGGTACGCAGGCAGCCCCCTCTTTGACCAGGCAGGTTTCAACCCGCATGCGCCCTTACCGCTTGAAGCGCTCCTGCCCGGCCAGCTCGGCATACCAGCGGGCGTAGACATCGGGGCGGAAGTCCGGGTCCTCGTCGGCCCATTGCTTTGCCAGGAAGGGCTTGTCTACGTAGGACAGATCGACGGTGCCCAGGTGCAGCTCCTGCTCGTCGGATCCGGGGGCGCCGCAGGGCCCGCCGGCGTAGTAGTGCACGGCCGGCACGTTCTTGCCGGGGCCTATCACGCTGCTGCCGCCCACGAAGTCGTCGGTGAGGGCGCAGCCCGTGCAGTTCGCCGAGGCGATGTACACGTCGTTGTTCGCAGCCAGGTACTCCAGCGAGTCCTTGATGTTGCGGGCGGTCACGCCCGTGTTCACGGCGAACGGGTTCGCGATGAGGCGGCATCCGCTCGCGCGGTAGTAGCGCATGATCTCGGAGAACACGAACGTGTCGTAGCAGATGCTCACGCCCACCGGCCCCCAGGGGGTGCCGAACATGAACGGCTCGTCGCCCCGTCCCGCCCAGGTGGGCTCGGCGGCCGGCAGGTGCATCTTGCGGTAGCGGCCGAGCACTCCGTCGGGTCCGCAGGCCACCGCGGCGTTGTAGACGGTACCGTCCTCGGCGCGCTCGGCCAGTCCGAACACGGCGTACACGCCCAAGCGGTGCGTGACCTCGGCCACGGCCTCGGTCGACGGGCCGGGAATGGGTTCGGCCAGCCGATGGTGCATGCGCTCGTCGCCGGCGTGTTCGAGATCGGCGTCGTAGCCGGTGAGCGCCGTCTCGGGCAGCACCACAAGGTTCGCCCCGCGCGCCGCCGCGCACTCGATATAGCCCGTGATGCGGTTCAGGTTCCGCTCCTTGTCGCCCCAGCGCGGCTCGTACGTGACCACGGCGACGTTCATGATGTCCTTCATGAAAAGCTCCTTTCCAGCAAGGCGCAGTGCCTTGCGCCATCCTCTCGTCTTGCGCTTTGCGCGCCCTCGCATCCGCCTGCTCGGTTTCCCCGAGGTGCGGCCGGGCCTGCGCAGTTCGCCCTCGGCCTGCCGTGCTGCCATGACGGTCCCGGCCGCTGCAGAGCGCTCTTCTCGTCCGTTAGCGCAGCTTCGGCGTGACGAACGTGCACACGGCGCCCACCACGGTGAGCGGCACCATGAGGTAGAACGCCATGTCCCAGCCCACCGCCTCGATGAGCAGGCCCACCAGGCTGGAGCTCAGGAAGATGCCCACCCACTGGAACGTGTTCAGCAGCGCTACGGCCATGTCGCCCTGCGCGGGCGGCACCAGCTCGGCCACGGCCGAGAAGCACAGGCCTACGATGCCCATGACCGCGATGCCGAACAGCACCACCAGCACGATGAACACGCCGGTGGGCCAGGTGGGCATGAGCGCGTAGGTCACGGCGCTGGCCAGCATGAGCACGCCGAGCGGCTTCTTGCGCGACCCCATCTTGTCCGACACCATGCCGGCCACGATGCCCACGGGGATGCCCACGAGCGGCGCGATGCTCACGATGGAGCTGGCCGCCGCCGCGTCCATGCCGCGCACCTCGGCCAGGTACGTGGGCAGAAACGAGATCACGCCCTGCTCGGCAATCAGGTACACCATGAGCGTGATGCCGACGAGCCACACGCCCGGGTTCAGGAACACGTCCTTCGAGAACAGCCTCGTCGGCGCATTCGGCGCAGCCGGTGCGCCGTCAAGCGCCCCTGTGCCCGGCGCTTCCGCGGCCGGCGCGGCCGCCGCCGCGAGCGATGCGTCAAGGTTGCGCAGCGCGACGATCCATGCCACGAGGAACACGCCGGCGTAGACGGCCGTGAACCACCATACGTTCTCCCAAGCGCCGCCCTCGGCGATGCGCGGCGCCAGGTTGAACATGGCTATCTGGCCGAACGCCATGAAGCACATGAGCAGGCCCATGGCGCTGCCGCGGCGCCGGTCGTCGAACGAGCTGGCCACGGCCGCCGGCCCCAGCGTCATGAGCAGGATGAGCCCCACGCCTTCCACGATGCGGCTGCCCAGCATGACGGCGTAGCCCGCATCGAGCGCGCCCACGACCGAACCGGCCAAGATGGCCGCCAGGGCGATGATGCCCGTCTTGTAGTACCCCAGCTTCGCGATGATGACGCCGCTGGGAATGGCCAGGAATATGCCCGAGAACACGAACACCGAGATAAGCAGCCCGGCCTGCCCAGCCCCCGCAAGCCCCATGCTCTCCGTGAGCACCGGCACGATGGGCGCCACCTTGTTCAGGCACATGGCCCCCGCCGTCATGGACATGAGCATCATGAACAGCACGAGCCCGGGAGAGATCCTTTTCCGCTCCATCATGTTTTCACCCCTTTCGCGGCCGTCTGGCCGCCTCCGTGCGCACCACGGGCCCGTCCTGCCCCGAAACCGCAGGTGGGTGGTGGTCGCGCTCATACCTCCCGTACTGCTCCCAGCTTACGCGCGGGGTTTCCTATGGCGGAACGAACGATATGGAGAGGGGTATCAATAGTCACGTGAGGCCGATTCAAAACGCGCGCCCCGCTGCGTAGAATGGAGGCGCGGAACCGAAGGCGGGCGCATGCGGGCCGGGCTGCGGAAGCGGGGCGCAGGCTTGGCCGCGGGGCGGGAGCGGGTGCGTGAGACGGCGGGACGCCCCCTGTCCAAGCATGGCGCGCACGGCAACGGGGGCGCGGTGCGCGCTTGCGCGCCGGAAAACGCGACCGGCGCGCCGGCGGAGGGAGGCGGCGCGCCGGGTGCAGACGAGGCGGGGAAGGGAGGCGGCCATGGACACACGCGACTTGAAGGTGTTCGTGGCCGTCTACGAGACGAAGAGCATCACCCGCGCAGCGAAGGACCAGTTCCTAAGCCCCCAGGGGTGCAGCAAGATCGTCCAGAAGATCGAGGCCGAGCTGGGCACGTCGCTCTTTGCCCGCAACCACTTCGGTGTGAAGCCCACGCCGCAGGGCGATGCGCTGTACCGTCGCGCTCAGATGGTCATCCGCCTGCTCGAAGGTGTGAAGGATGAGGTGGAGGCTGCCCGCGCGCTGAAGTACACGCTGACCATCGCCTCGACGCAGGGCGTGTCCGAGTACCTCTCGCTCGCGTTCATCCGCGACTTCGCCGAGAGCCATCCGCATATCAGCCCGCGCATCATGGAAAGCCCCGACGCCATCGCCAAGCAGCGCACGCTCGAAAACGTTGCCGAGGTCGGCGTGCTGGGAGGGCCGGTGGACCTGTCGGTGTTCCACGCCGTGCCGTTCACGAGCCATCGGCCATGCCTGGTCGTCAACGAGGCGAACCCGCTCGCGCGCAAGGCCGCCATCGACTACGCCGACCTGGACTGCCAGCCGCTCGCCATGGTCAGCCGCGAGTTCGCCTCGCACCACCTGGTGGTGAACCGCCTGGCGAACGCGGGCGTGCACGTGGACATCGTCATGGAGGCCACGGAGCTGGACCTATGCCACCGCCTGGCCGAGCAGGGCGACGCCATCGCTGTGTCGTTCGATTTCGCCGCCTGGGGCGGCAGACGCGCGCATACGGTCATCCGGCCCTTCGCCGACCGCTCGTTCGTCTGGGAGACGTTCATCGTCCGCAAGGCCGGCGCCGACCTGTCGCCCCAGGCCCAGGAGTTCTGCGACTTCGCCCTCGCCTGGGTGGCCGATCACCGCGCCGACCTCTTCCAGTGGCCGGGCGCGTGAGGGCGCTTGGCGGCGAAGGAGGGGCTTTGCCCTGGAGGGGTTTTCCAGAAAAGGCCGGAGAATCCCGTTTTGGGCCGACGCGCCTCCTTGGAAGGGTCTTTCACGCAACAAGAAGCGTTCCGGCAACTCCGCGGCGGGATCTTTCGACCCGCTCTGCTCGCCCGGGGTGGCAAAGCAGAGGCTGACCTGCGGAATGTCATCGGCGGTAACCTAGAGTGATCGGATGGCTGCGGCGCTGCAAGCGTGCAGGTGCCGATGGCCGCGGGTCGTCGGCGGCGGTTGCAGATGAAAGCCGATCTCGTGGAGGGGGAGGCGGCGGGCGGACGGGCACGGGCGCGGTATGCTATGCTGCTGGGATCAAACAGGGCCTTGCCGCGCAGGAGGGCGGGGCCGCGAGAGGTAAGGAGCTGCGCATGCGCCAAGGGAGCGCCCCGAATTTCTGTCCGCCGGTCGAGGAGGGCGTGACGCTCGAATTCGTCGACGAGAGAGGCGATGCCGTGACGTTGGAGTTCCTCGGGCTCGTGCTGCACGGCGCGCGCCGCTACGGGTTCTTCTTTCCCGTGTCGGAGGACGAGCCGGCCGGCTCGTCGGGGGAGGTCGTGCTGTTGGAGGTGACGGAGCTGGACGAGGATGGCCAGCCCTCCGCCTTCGAGCTGGTGGAGGACGAGGGCGTGGCGGCCGAGGTGTATGCTGACTTTCGCCAGGCTACCAAGGATCTCTACGATTTCGCGGACTGACCGCGCGGCTGCTCGCGCGAGCTTACCGGCGCCCTTCCGGGCACGATGCGGCCTGCACGGCAATGGCACCCCCGAGTGCGGGGCCCAATCGTTCCGGGGCCGGTTCGCGGCCCTGTTCGCCGGACGTCAGCGCCCGAACGGATCCCAACCGCCCTCGGGCTTCACCAGCTCGGACTGGGCGATGGCCGCAAGGTACATGACCTCGTGGTTTATGGCCTTCTCAAGGCGGCAGACCTCCTCCTCGGTTTCGGCCATGGCGAATATGTGGGCAGTTGCGGCCTTGATCGCCTCCATCTGCCGTTCGTACTCTGCGTGCTCCATCGTTGTCCCCGTATCTCGGCGTCCGGTCGCGACACTTACACCGGTGCTTATATATAAGCGTGTGACCAGTTGTTTTATCCGTGTGCTGTAAACTATAGTTTACGACATTTCTCCGGCCCGATACTAGCCTTTTCGAGCATGGGGAATATTACACTGAAAGCCCAACTCGGTGCCAATATTGCGGAACTGCGAACGAGGGCCGGACTGTCCAAGACTACGTTCGCGCTCATGATCGGGGTGAGCAGGCTCTACCTGGGCAACATAGAGAGCGGTGCCGCAAACCCCACGGTTGACGTGCTGGAGCGCATCGCCGACGGCCTGGGCACGAGCGTGAGCGCGCTGTTCGGCGACGAAGGCTGAAAGCGGGGCTCCGAGCGACGGAAGGCTCACGAGGGCCGACCGGTGCCAAGCGGGCCTTGCGGCCCGCCCTTCCCGTTCGCGCCGAGGGGGCTAGAAAACCAGCGGCTTCCACTCGTCGTGGTTGCAGATCCAGGCCTGCGGGTCTTCCACCGAGAAGTACACGAGCGTGGGGTCGTGGGGCCCGTCGTAGTGCTCGCCCAGGCCGGTGAGGTGGTCGTAGCCCGCCTGGCGAATGTCATCGCCCACGCGGTCGTCAAGCCCTGCGATGCCGCGCAGGATGAGCCAGCCGTGGCCGGGCCACCACGACGTGGCCTCGAAGCGCTGGTTGGCCAGCAGCTCCTCCCACACGTCCTTGGTGGTGGCCGTGCAGAACCACAGCTTGCCGTCCTGCTCGGCGGCGAAGCTGAACGGGCGCACGTGCGGCTGGTCGTCCACGCTCGTGGCGAGGTACCACGCGGGCACGCTGGTGAGGTACTGGAGGACGGTCTCGTTTCCGGTCATGGAGTGCTCCTTTTTCATGGTCGATGGTCGGTCTTTGCGTTCCGGGCTCGGTCGCCCGGCACGGTCTTCGGCATCGTGGTTGTTCGGTCGGTTGCGGGGGGTCTGGGGGCGATCAGGGAGGGGCCGCGCCGCGGACGCGGCGGCGGTCAGGGCAGCATGTTCGCCAAGCCCACGCACACGGCCAGCGCCGCCAGCATCCCGGCGGCCACGCCGTCGCGGGCGGACAGCTTGAGCGGGTGCAGGCGGGTTCGTCCCTCGCCGCCGTGGTAGCACCGTGCGTCCATGGCGGCCGAGAGCGTTTCCGCATGGCGGAACGCGCTGGTGAGCAGGGGTATCATGAGCGAAGAGAGCATGCGCATGCCGCGCACGGGGCTGCTGTCCAGCCCGGCTCCGCGGCTGATCTGGGCGTGGTAGACGGTCACGAGCTCGGTGGCGAACTGCGGCAGGAACCGCAGGGCGATGCCCATGATCATGCCCAGCTCGTGAGCGGGAAGCCCGAAGCGGGCGAAGGGCGACAGCAACTTCTCCAGTGCCTCGGTCAAATCGAGGGTGGGGGTGGTCATGGTGATGAGGCTCATGCCCAGCAGGATGAGCACGAGACGCGCGGCGATGAACAGGCACGCGCCCACGCCTCCTGCGGTGATGCGGACGAACGCCCACTCCACGAGCACGGCGCCCTCCTGGTTTACGAACAGGTTCAGAAGGGACGCCACCACTACGATGAACAGTAGCGGCGCGAGCGACCGCGCCGCGTAGCCGAGCGGAATGCGCGAGGCCAGGTAGAGCGCCGCCACGAACACCGCTACCGCCCCGAGCGCGGCCACGTTGCGGGCGCAGAGCGCGATGACGATGAAGGCGCAGCCCAAAAGCAGCTTCGCGCGCGGGTCCAGGCGGTGCAGCGGGCTCTCGCCGGGGTAGTAGCTGCCGAAGGAGAACACGTTCATCGTGCGCCGCCCGCCCTGCCGAGGTGCGGCTGCGCCGCCCCGCCCTGCAGCCCGGCGCCCTCGTCGGACCGCCCGCCTGTGTTCCCGTCGGCGGATCCGCCGGACCGCATGCCGTCGTCGGCGCCCCCGCACGCGTCCTTGCCGGCGATCCCGGCTAGCGCGTCGGCCAGCGACGCACTGTCGAACAGGACGCCTGCCGGCAGGGGCAGGCCCCGCTCGCGCAGGGCGTTCGCCATGCGCTGGGCGGCGGGGACGCCGAGCCCGATGCCGTTGAGCTCGCCGGCGCGTAGGAACACGTCGCCGGGGGTGCCAACCTCGAACGTGCGGCCCTCGTTCAGCACGAGCACGCGGTCGCAGAGCGCGGCCAAGTCGTCCATGCTGTGCGAGATCATGACCACGGTGCGGCCCTGGGCGTGCAGGCCGGCGATGAGCGCCAGGAAGTCGCGGCGCGCCGCCGGGTCCAGGCCGGCCACGGGCTCGTCGAGCACGAGGATGCGGGGGCGCATGGCCAGCACGCCCGCGAACGCCACGCGGCGCTGCTGGCCGCCCGACAACTCGAAGGGGCTCGCATCCCCGATCTCGTCGAAGTCCAGGTTCACGAGCGCGAGCGACTCGCGCACGCGGGCGTCCACCTCCTCGTCGGAGAGCTTCAGGTTGCGCGGCCCGAACGCCACGTCGTGGTAGACCGTGTCGGCGAACAGCTGGCGCTCGGGGTACTGGAACACCACGCCCACGTCGGCGCGCACGCGGGCGGCCTGCGCCTTGTCGGCCACGTCGCGGCCCTCCACCAGCACGCGCCCGCACGTGGGATGCAGGATGCCGTTCATGTGCTGGATGAGGGTGGACTTGCCGGAGCCCGTGTGCCCGGCGATGCCGAAGAACTCGCCCGGCGCGATGGCGAAGCTCACGTCGCGCAGCGCCCATACGGCGTCCGGGTCGTTGCCCCAGTCTGGATGCGGCCCCCGGGGGCGCTTCCCCTTTCCGGCGCGCTTGCCCTTGGCGGGGTTGTAGGTGAAAGAGACGTTCTCGAACGCCACGATGGCGCCCGCGCCCTTGCCGTTTCGGCCGGAGCGCTGCGGACGCCCTTCTCCGTCGTCTTGGAGTGCGGCCCGGGGATGCTCTGCCCCGGGTTCTTCGGCGGCACCGAGGGCGTTGTCGTTCGGTGCCCCGTCCCCGCTCTCCGGGTCCGCCGCAGGGCCCGCGGGCCCTTCCGTTAGGAGGCCCTCGCGCAGCGCGGCGGCGACGGCATCCACGAGCGGTGCCTCCTCCACGCACACGGGCACGTCCACGCCCGCTTCCCGCAGCTTGAGCGACAGGTCGCAGGCGAAGGGGACCTCCAGGTTCAAGCCGGCCAGCACGTCGGTGCGCACGAGCACGTCGCGCGGGGCGCCGTTGCACGCCACCTTGCCGCGGTCGAGCACCACCACGCGGTCGGCCGCGGCGGCCTCCTCCATGAAGTGGGTGATCATGACCACGGTCATGCCGCGCCCGTTCAGCTCGCGGCACACGCGCATGAGGCCCTTGCGTCCCCGCGGGTCGAGCATGGCCGACGCCTCGTCCAGTATGAGGATCTTCGGCTGCATGCCGAGCACCCCCGCGATGGCCACGCGCTGCTTCTGGCCGCCGGACAGGGCGTTCGTCTCATGCTTCTCGAAGCCCACGAGGCCCACCTGCTTGAGCGCGTCGCGCACGCGCCGGTGCAGCTCGGCCGTTTCAACGCCCAGGTTCTCGGGGCCGAACGCCACGTCGTCTTCCACGAGGGAGGCCACCAGCTGGTCGTCGGGGTTCTGGAACACCATGCCCGCTGTGGAGCGTATGCGGTAGACGTCGCGCGGCTCGGCCGTGTCGTAGCCATCGACGGTCACGGCGCCCCGGTCGGGCAGCAGGAGCGCGTTCAGGTGCTTCGCCAGGGTGCTCTTGCCGCTGCCGTTGCCGCCCAAGATGCAGACGAACTCGCCGGGCGCCACGTGCAGGTCGACCCCGGCCAGCGCCAAGCGCTCGCCGTCGTAGGTGAACTCGATGTCGGTGCAGTGAATCATATGCTTCCTTACTGCGACCCTACGGGCCGGTTGGGTGCCGTGGGGGGCCGGGTTGACGATGCGGCCTAATGTCCTTTGACCTGCGACTTCTTCGGCGTTATCAGGTTGGAGACGGCCTTGTACACGATGAGCGTGAGCACGGCGTTCACCGTGCCCTTCACCAGGTTGAACGGGACGATGGCGGGCAGCAGCATGGGCAGGATGACGTCCACGCTGCCGTACCAGAACAGCACGCCGATGGTCAGGTTCGCCGCGATGGCGCCCGCCGTGGCCGCCAGCACGCTCGCAGCCAGGCCGATCACGCCCCGCTTGAAGGTGCGCTTGCGGCGGTAGAGGGCGGCCGCCGGCCACACGAAGCACAGCGTGGCCACGATGTTCATGAGCGAGCCCACCCACTCGCCCAGGATGAGCCCGTGGATGACGGCTGCCACGGCGCCCACGGCGATGCCCGCGCCGGGCCCGAAGGCGAAGCCGCACACCATGGCCGGCATGAGCGAGGGGTCGTAGGTGAGGAACGTGACGCCGGGGATGAGCGGGATCTGGATGAACGACAGCAACGCCGCGATAGCGCACATGAGGGCCATCGTCACCAGCTGGCGGGTATCCCACTTGTTCGTGTTCGTGAATTCGAGGTTCTGCGCGCTGCGCGCCTTCTCGGCCATGATCGACCTTCTTTCCGCGGGGCGTCGGCTGTTCGGGTCCGCCTCCCGCCTCGCAGAGAAGAAGCAAGCCCGTATGAATTCCACTCCTGCCATACGGGCTTGTGATTCGCAAGGACGCGGCCGGCCTTTACGGCAAAACGGTCGCAGCCGACGCGATATCTGCCTCTTCCATCCGGACTTTAACCGTTGGTCCCGGAATCTCACCGGTGTCAGCCTGCCGGGCGCGCTCGGCCGGGGCCGGCGTGCGCCGTCGCAGGGTCGCGGACTCTCGGCTTGGCGCGGCTTGCGCCGGCTGTCCGATTACCGCCAGTGAGGAATTTCACCTCGCCCTGAAACAGAATCCATCGCGGCCCATTGTAGCGGCCCCGACGGCCCCGCGCAACCAGCGTGCCTGAAAGACCGGACAGAAACGTCGAAGCGGTCGGCAACCGCGGGCACGCCGGCATGAGGCTTCCCATATGTGTGCGTCGGCTACAGTTTTGCGCTCGGCGCCCGCCGATCGGGTACAATACCGCGCCGTATGCTTGAAATACTGAACAGTATCGACGCGTTCGTCTGGGGGCCGGCCATGATCGTGCTCCTTCTGGGCACGCATGTCTTCCTCACCTTCAAGACCGGTTTCATCCAGCGCAAGCTGCCGCAGGCCATCCGCCTGTCGTTCCGCAAGGACCCCCAGGGCAAGGGCGACATCTCCAACTTCGGCGCTCTGGCCACGGCGCTGGCGGCCACCATCGGCACGGGCTCCATCGTGGGCGTGGCTACCGCCATCCTGGCGGGCGGGCCGGGTGCGGTGTTCTGGATGTGGATCACCGGCGTGTTCGGCATCGCCACGAAGTACGTGGAGGTGTACGCCTCGGTGAAGTACCGCGTGCGCGACCATGCCGGCAACATGCTCGGCGGCGCCATGTACGTGTGGGAGCGCGCGTTCAAGAAGGAGGACGGCCGCACCCCCTGGTGGGCGAAGCTGGGCGCCGTGGCGTTCGCCGCGTTCGCCACCGTGGCCACCATCGGCACGGGATCGGCCGTGCAGGCGTCCGCCATGACGGGCATCATCGCGTCGAGCGTGCCGGTGCCCGCCTGGGCCATCGGCATCGGCATCGTCGTGCTGGTGTCGGTGGTGATCTTCGGCGGCGTGCGCACCATCTCGAACGTGTGCGAGAAGCTGGTGCCCGTCATGGCCGTGGCGTACGCGGGCGGCTGCCTGGTCATCCTGGCGCTCAACGCCCCGGTGGTGGGGGAGGCCGTGGCGCTCATCTTCCAGTGCGCGTTCACGGGCAAGGCGGCCTTCGGGGGCGCGGTGGGCAGCGGCATCATGATGGCGCTGCAGTTCGGCTGCGCGCGCGGCCTGTTCTCCAACGAGTCGGGCCTGGGCTCGGCGCCCATCATCGCGGCCGCCGCGAAGACGCGCAACCCGGCCGAGCAGGCGCTCATCGCCATGACCGGCACGTTCTGGTCCACCGTGGTCATCTGCGCGCTCACGGGCATCGTGCTCGTGTCCACCATGATAGCGAACCCCGGCATCCAGGCCGACGTTCTGGCGAACCCCACGCTGTTCTCGGGCGCCGAGCTGGCCAGCGCCGCGTTCTCGAAGATCCCCTACATCGGCACGCCCATCCTGGTGCTGGGCATGGTGGCGTTCTCGTACTCCACGATCCTGGGCTGGTCGTACTACGGCAACCGCTGCGTCACGTACCTGTTCGGCAAGCGCGCCATCAGGCCGTACCAGGTGCTGTACGTGGCCGTGGCGTTCTTGGGGGCCATCGGCGTGGGCGATGTCATGTGGACGGTCTCGGACATCGGCAACGCGCTCATGGCCATCCCGAACATCGTGGCCATCCTGCTGCTGTCGGGCCTCGTGGCCCGCGGCACCCGCCACTACGTCTACGACGGCTGCCTCGACGAGGTGGACGAGGACCCCATCCCCGTCGTGGAGAGCAAGTAGCGGCACCCGCCCCGCATGCCGGCGGTTATGCGCGCTTCGATGCCGGGGCGTCCTCCACGGCTGTCCCGGCAAGGGGGGCGGGGGCCGGGACGAAGCTGAACTTGAACTCCACGCCGAGCGCCAGCTCGAACTTCGCGATGGTCTCCAGCGTCATGTTCGGCTGGGTGTTCAGCAGGTTGGACAGGTGCGACTTCGATATGCCCATACGGCGCGCCAGCTCGGTCTTCGAGAGCCCCTGCTCCTGCATGAGCTCCCAGATCATGACGCTGATGTCGAGCGCATGGTCATAGGCGCGCGTGCCCGGCGTGTGGAAGTCCCGCATGAAGGCGCGATCGTCGCGTTCCTCAATCGCCATCGTATTCCTCCTGTTCAAGCAACTCGACGACAAGGCGCTGTTGCCGGGTTGCGCTTGCAATAAGAGTGGTCGGAACGCTCCCGGTTCCACTGTGCCCTTGAAACGGCCGGAGTATCACGATTGCCTCAACCGTGCGGATATGCGCCATAACCCTGGCCGCTCCGGAAAAGTTCTTGATCTCGTACAGCTCCGGCGAGATGCGGCGGATGCGCCTGGCGGCCGTTGCCCATTCGAGCCCGTTTGTCGTGATTTTCTGCACCGTCGAGAGGAGGCGCTTCGCCTTGCCCCTCGATCGTGGGTCGTTCAGCCAATCGTCAAGAAAGCTGCTCGTGCTGCTTCCGTCGGATAGGACATAATAGAATACGCCGTCATCCAGTCGACGCTTGATGAGCCTCCTTCCCGATCCATTCTTTAGTTCATTTTTAAGTGAACTCATACTATCACGCCCTTTTCCCCATGGCAAGCGCCAAAGTTGCACTATAATGCAAAAATGATACTAACACGTATTCGCACGATAGTGCAATGGAAGGGCGGAGAAGATGCCTCGGGAAGACGGCGTGATCGATTGGGAGGCGTACGGGGTGCTGCTGAAGGCGGCCCGGTTGGCGAACGGATACACGCGGGGGCGGGCGCTCTCCGACGCGGTGGAGGAGAAGACGGGGATGCGGATATCGGAGCGGGCCATCTACACGCTCGAGGATGCGAGCCGCGCGCCCTCGGCCGATGTGTTCTTCGCGTTGCAGCAGGTGCTGCCCGAGCTGCGCGACCCGGAATACATGAAGCCGCTGTTCAAGCGCAACGGCATCCAGGTCATGCTCGTGGCCTTCTGAACGCCGTGGTGCCGGGCGTGTCCGCGAGGGGCTTTGCCGCTCCCCGCACCCGCGCGTCGGCCGCGGCCGGGCGGCGGGGCTCCGCTCGCTGGGAATTTCGCGGTTTACGGCGCATTCTGCCGGATCCTGCACCTATAATCCAACCACTTTAGTGCGCGAAAGCGCCCGTGCCGAAACGGCTTCATCGAATTGCCAGGGCTTCCCGGAGACGGAATCTGTTTCGGCAACGGCACTGCGCGAGGGGGATTCACCAGCAGAAAAGAGGTTGCCAATGGACATCGTCCAGCTCATCACCGACATCGACGCGTTCGTGTGGGGTCCGCCGATGATCGTGATCCTTCTGGGGTCGCACCTGTTCCTGACGTTCCGCACGGGCTTCATCCAGCGCAAGCTGCCCACGGCCATCAAGCTGTCGGTGACGAAGGACCCGGACGCCCCGGGCGACATCAGCCAGTTCGGCGCGCTGTGCACGGCGCTGTCGGCCACCATCGGCACGGGCAACATCGTGGGCGTGGCCACCGCCATCCTGGCGGGCGGGCCCGGCGCCGTGCTGTGGATGTGGCTCACCGGCGTGTTCGGCATGGCCACGAAGTACTCCGAGACGTTCGCCGCGGTGAAGTACCGCGTGAAGGACCACAACGGCAACATGCTCGGCGGCGCGATGTACGCGTGGCGCCGCGCCTTCGAGAAGGACGGCAAGACGCCGTGGTGGGGCCTGCTGGGCGCCGGCGCGTTCGCGCTGTTCGCCACCGTCGCGTCGTTCGGCATCGGCTCGGCCGTGCAGTCCAGCGCCATGACGGGCATCATCACGTCGAACTTCCCGGGCATTCCCGCATGGGGCATCGGCCTGGCCATCGTCATCATGGTGTCCATCGTCATCTTCGGCGGCGTGAAGGTCATCTCGAAGGTGTGCGAGAAGCTCGTGCCTTTCATGGCCATCGCCTACGCGTGGGGTTGCATCGTCATCATCGGCATGAACTGGGAGTACGTATGGCCCGCCATCTGCCTCATCTTCGAGTGCGCCTTCACGCCGAAGGCGGCGTTCGGGGGCGCGGTGGGCAGCGGCATCATGATGGCCCTGCAGTTCGGCTGCGCGCGCGGCCTGTTCTCCAACGAGTCGGGCCTGGGCTCGGCGCCCATCGTGGCCTCGGCGGCCTCCACGCGCAACCCGGCGCGCCAGGCGCTCGTGTCCATGACCGGCACGTTCTGGGACACCGTGGTCATCTGCGCGCTCACGGGCATCGTGCTGGTGTCCACGCTCATCGCGAATCCCGGCATCCTGGAGTCCGGGCAGATCAAAGCCGGCGCCGACCTGACGAGCGCCGCCTTCGCGTCCATTCCCTACGTGGGCACGCCCATCCTGGTCATCGGCATGATCCTGTTCGCGTACTCCACGATCCTCGGCTGGTCGTACTACGGCAACCGTTGCGCCGCGTACCTGTTCGGCAAGCATGCCGTGCGCCCCTACCAGGTGCTCTATGTCATCGTGGCGTTCCTGGGCGCCATCGGCATCGGCGACTTGGTGTGGACCATCTCGGACATCACGAACGCGCTCATGGCAGTGCCTAACATCATCGTGGTGCTCATGCTGTCGGGCCTGATCGCCCGGGAGACGAAGCATTACGTGTGGGACAAGAACCTGGACGAGGTGGACGAGACGCCCATCCCCGTGCTGGAATCGAAGTAGCCCGCGGCGCAGATCGCGGGCCGTCGGGCCGGCACGTTCAATGATATGCTGAATCACGGAGGGAGGGCGAGCGGTCGTCCTCCCTCATCTTATAATCGAAGCGCCTTGCAGCGCGCCGGCCGAGAGGGGACGTCGCGCGCCCTGCCCACCGGCCGGCCGTCGTGCCATTCCGGGACAGGGAACCCTACTCGCGTTTCGGAAAGGAAGTCCAGCATGTCCGGTTCTCAGAAGGCCTTGAAGGTCGTTTCCGTCCTCCTTATCATCTATGCCGTGGCCATGGCGGCCTTCGGCATCTTCATGGTGGCGGGCGGCTCGTTTCTGGTCGGCGAGACCGTCGATGTGGACGGCACCGCGCAGGCGGCCAACGTCATGGCCGCGGCGCTGGGCGCCGGCACCATCGCCGGCGGCGTCATCGACTTGATCATCGGCTTGCTGGGCCTGCGCGGCGCCAAGAACCCGCGCAAGGTGGGGCCGTTCTTCGTGCTGTGCATCATAGGGCTCGTGCTGGGGCTCGTGAGCCTGGGCATGTCCATCGCGCAGGGCTCGTTCAACCCGTGGTCGCTCGTCAGCCTGGTGATCATCGCCGTCTGCCTGTACCTGTCTGCGCAGGTGAAGAAGCAGGCATAGGCGGCGCGCGACGCGGCGGGGGCTCGGGGCTGCTGCGCCTGCGGGGCGTGGGAGCCCGGTGCCCGAGAACGTGGCAGCCGGCCAGCCTCGTCGGCGAGGGCGGTTGCCGGCCCATGGCGCAGCGTGCGCCCCTGCCGGTCGGGCGCATCTGCGGGCGCCCCTGTTTCCGGCAGGCGCCGCAGGCGTTTGAGGGTTTCGCGTGAACGGCCTCCCTTCCCAGCGAAGCGGAGGCCGTTTCGCGTGGAGGTGCCGTAGAATGGGCGCAAGCAGGCGGGCGGCTTCCCGAACGGGCCGTCTGCTGGACGAGCAAGAAAGCAGGAGCAGAACATGGCCGACGAACCCTGGGGACTGACCGCCGCGGAGGTGGCCGAGCGCATGGCGCGCGGCGACGTGAACGCCGACGTGGACGTGAAGACGCGCTCCGTGGGCCAGATCGTGCGGGAGAACGTCTGCACGCTGTTCAACGCCATCAACGTGATCTTGGCGGCGTTCGTGCTGCTCACCGGTTCGTACAAGAACATGCTGTTCATGATCGTCATCGTGTGCAATGTCGTGATAGGCATCGTGCAGGAGATCCGCTCGAAGATCACCACCGACCGTTTGAGCATCGTGGCGGGCTCGCACGCCACGGTCATCCGCAACGGCGCGCGCACCCAGGTGGCGTTGCATGACATCGTGCGCGACGACGTGGTGGTGCTCGGCCGCGGTGACCAGGTGCCGGCCGACGCCGTGGTGGTGTCCGGCGAGGCCGACGTGAACGAGAGCCTGCTCACCGGCGAGAGCAACCTCATAAAGAAGGCTTCCGGCGCCGAGCTCATGAGCGGTTCGTTCGTGAATGCCGGCACCGTGTGCGCCCGGGTGGTGCACGTGGGCCACGAGAACTACGCGGCGAAGATCAGCGCCGAGGCCAAGCAGCACAAGAAGGTCAACTCCGAGATCATGAACAGCTTGAACGGCATCATCAAGTTCGTGAGCTGCGTCATCTTCCCCGTGGGAGCGTTGCTGTTCGCGCGCATGTTCTTCAGCGGCGAGGAGGTGGCGCTGAACCAGGCCATCCTGTCAACGGTGGCGGCGCTCGTGGGCATGATCCCCGAAGGGCTCATCCTGCTCACGTCCACGGTGCTGGCGGTGGCCGTGGTGCGCCTGGCCAAGAGCAAGGTGCTGGTGCAGCAGCTCTACTGCATCGAGACGCTTGCGCGCGTGGACACGCTCTGCCTGGACAAGACGGGCACCATCACCACGGGGGCCATGGAGGTGGCGGCCGTGGTGCCGGTTGCAGGCGCGGGTGCGGCGGATGCTGGCGTGAAGAGGGCGGGCGCGGACGGTGCTCCGGGCGATGGCGCGTCCGGGGGTGCCGCGGCGGACATGGCGGCGTCGGGGGGCGGCGGCGTGGGGGCGGTTCCCGCCTCGCCGCGGAGTGCCGGATACGCGGCCGAACTCGACGTGGCGCTGGCCTCGCTCGCCGCGGCGGACGACGACCCGAACGAGACGGCGCAGGCCGTCGCCGCGTACTATGCTGCGCGCCCCGCCGTGCGCCCGCTCGCGCCCATGCGCACGGTGCCGTTCTCCTCCGATAAGAAGTGGTCGGGCGCGGCCTTCGAAGGCCGCGCCTACGTCATGGGTGCCGGCAGGTTCGTGATGGGAGACGCGTTCGACGCGTTCGAGGAGCAGGCGGGCGAGCTGGCCGCCACGGCGCGCGTGCTCGCCGTGGCGCGCGTGGAGGGCTTCGACCCCGACGGCGCCATCGTGGGCGCGCCGGCGCTGCTCGGGTTCGTGTGCATCCACGACCAGATACGTGCCACGGCCGCCCAGACGATCGGCTATTTCAAGGACCAGGGCGTTTCCGTGAACGTCATCTCCGGCGACGACCCGCGCACGGTGGCGGGCATTGCGGCCCAGGTGGGCGTCGAGGGCGCGGAAGAGTACGTGGACGCCACGACGCTCGAGACTCCCGAGCAGGTGGCCGACGCCTTGCGTCGCTACCACGTTTTCGGCCGCGTGAAGCCCGAGCAGAAGAAGCAGTTCGTCGTGGCGTTGCAGGAGCAGGGCCATGTGGTGGCCATGACCGGCGACGGCGTGAACGATACGCTGGCCCTCAAGCAGGCTGACTGCTCGGTCGCCATGGCGGCCGGCTCGGACGCGGCGCGCAACGTGGCCCAGCTCGTGCTCGTGGACAACGACTTCGCCAGCATGCCGAAGGTGGTGGCCGAGGGGCGGCGCTCCATCAACAACCTCCAGCGCTCGGCGTCGCTGTTCTTGGTGAAGACGCTTTTGTCCATGACGCTGGCGGTGCTGTTCGTGCTGCTGCCGTGGCAGTACCCGTTCCAGCCCATCCAGATGACGCTCATCAGCGCATTCACCATCGGCATCCCGTCGTTCGTGCTGGCGCTCGAGCCCAACAAGGAGCGCATACGCGGCCGCTTCCTGGAGAACGTCATCGTGAAGTCCATCCCCGGCGCCGTGTGCGCGGTGCTGGGCGTGCTGGCCGTGAACGCGGTGGGCCGCCTGGCGCTGGGGCTGGACTACGGCCAGGTGTCAACGCTGTGCGTGCTGCTCACGGCCTGGGTGGGCGTCATGCTCATCATCCGGCTGTCCGTGCCGTTCACGCCCATCCGCACCGCGCTTCTGGTCGTGGTGGTGGGCGGCACCGTGCTGGGCGCCACGCTGCTGCACGGGCTATTCGGCATCGAGCCGTTCACCGTGCCTATGGCCGTGCTGCTCGCCGTCTGCGCCGTTGCGGCGTCGGCGCTGTTCCACTGGCTGTACGGCGTGTTCGGCCGCTGGCACGAGGCCAGGCTCGCCCGCTGGGCGTAAACGGTGCCCTGCTGGGCGGAACGGCGCAGACCGGTGCCCCGACGGCCGGAAACGCCGAGGCCCTGCGCCGCTTCCTGCCGGCGCCTCATGTGGCGACGGCGTGAGCGGCGTTCTTCCTGCTGCGGCGTTGCGGTATGATGGCGGGCGAAGGAAGCGAGGAAGGGAAGCGGTGGGCTCATGGGCCGGTTGGCGATCATTGGCGGCGGGGCGGCGGGGCTGGCGGCGGCCGTGACGGCTGCCCGCGAGCTGCGCATGCTCGGCGTTCCCGGCGACGTGACGGTGTACGAGGCCGACGAGCGGGTGGGGCGCTCCATCCTGGCCACGGGCAATGGGCGGTGCAACTTCTCGAACGCGCGCATCGATGCGGGAGCCTACCGCAACGCGGCGTTCGTGGGCTCGGCGCTCGGCGCGTTGACGGCCGGCTCGGACCCGGTGCATGCGTTCTTCGAAGACTTGGGGCTCGTGTGGCGCGAGGAGGGCGAAGGGCGGCTCTACCCGCTGGCCAACAAGGCGACGAGCGTGCTCGACGTGCTGCGGGCGGCTGCGGCGGACTTCGGCGTGCGGGAGGCGTGCGGGCGGCGCGCCGTGCGGCTTGACGTGCCCGATCGTCCGGGCGGTCGCTTTAACATCCGCTTCGCCGACGGGACGGTGGGGCATGCCGACGCCGTGGTGCTCGCCACCGGCGGCCGGACGGTGCGCGAGCTGCTGCCGGAGGGCATCGGCTTTGCCGCCGCGCGCCCGGTGCTCGGCCCGCTGCGCACCGCCACCGACGTGGTGAGGCACCTGAACAACCTGCGCGTGCGCTGCGCCGTGACGCTTGCGGGGCCCGACGGCGCGCCCAAGGCGCGCGAGGCGGGCGAGCTGCTGTTCCGCGACTACGGCGTGTCGGGCATCGCGGTGTTCAACCTGTCGCGCTTTGCCGAGCCGGGCGACCGGCTGCTCGTGGACCTGCTGCCGCAGATGCCCGAAGGAGACTGCGCGGGTTTCCTGCATGCGCGCCGCAGGCGCCTTTCGACCGACGGCCGCCCGCTTTCGCGCGAGGCGTTCCTGCGCGGCATGCTGCTGCCAGCGGTGGCGCGCGCCGTGCTGGAGGAGGCGGGGCTTGCGCCCAGGGCGCCCCTCGCCAAGCGCGATGTGCCGGCGCTGGCCGCCGCGCTCAAGGCGTTCCCGCTGGAGGTGCGCGGCATAGGCGACGAGCGCCAATGCCAGGTGCGGCGCGGCGGCGCGGACGTGGCCGCGTTCGACCCGCGCACGCTGGAGGCCCGCGCCGTGCCCGGGCTGCACGTGGTGGGCGAGGCGCTGGACGTCGATGCCCCCTGCGGCGGCTACAACCTGCACTGGGCCTGGGCGAGCGGCATCCTGGCAGGGCGCGCTGCCGCCGCGCGGCTGATGGGCCCCGATGACGTGGCGCAGGACGAGGGACGATAGGGGGGGGGGTAGCGCATGCTCGAGGTGTCCAACATGAGGCTGCCGCTCGACGCAGGGCTGCCGGGTGCGGCGGGCGAACGGCTCGTGCGCGAGGCGGCGGCCCAGGCGCTGGGCGTGCCGGCGGCCGAGGTGGCGGCGGTGCGCGTGCTCAAGCGCAGCGTGGACGCGCGCAAGAAGCGCGACGTGCGCTTCGTGGCCGCCCTTGGCGTGGAGCTGGCGGACGCGGCGGCCGAGGACCGTGCGCTCGCGGCGGCGCAGGCCCGCGGTGGGGCGGGCGCCGCGAAGGGCACGCACGTCAAGCGCCGCGTCCCCTACGAGCCGCTCGCGGTGCCGCGCGCGGGGGCCGCCGCCGGGGCGGAGCCGCGCCCGGTGGTGGTGGGTGCGGGGCCGGCGGGGCTGTTCTGCGCGCTCTACCTGGCGCGAGCCGGGCTGCGACCGCTCGTGCTGGAGCGCGGCGGCGACGTGGACGAGCGCTTGGCCGCCGTGGCCGCGTTCGATGCGGGCGGCGACCTGGACCCGCACACGAACATCCAGTTCGGCGAGGGCGGGGCCGGCACGTTCTCGGACGGCAAGCTCACCACGAACATCAAGAACCCGCTCGCGCCGCACGTGCTGCGGTGGTTCGTGGACGCAGGCGCGCCCGAGGAGATACTCTGGCAGGCAAAGCCCCACATCGGGACCGACCTGCTGGTTGACGTGGTGCGGCGGCTGCGCGGCCAGATAATCGCGGCGGGCGGCGAGGTGCGGTTCAACGCGCAGCTCGCGGGCCTGCGGTTCGAGGACGGCGCGCTTGTCGAGGCGGAGGCGCGGGACGTGCGCACGGGCCGCACAGAGCGCATGCCGGCGCGGCGCGTCGTGCTGGCATGCGGGCACTCCGCGCGCGACACGTTCGAGCTCGTGCACGAGGCGGGCTTGGCGCTGGAGCAGAAGCCGTTCTCGGTGGGCGTGCGCATCGAGCACCTCCAGCGCTCCGTGGACGAGGCCCAGTACGGAGTGGCCGCCGCGCACCCGGCGCTCGGCGCGGCCGACTACAAGCTGGCGGTGCACCTGCCCGCGCGAGGGGGCGAGGACGCAGGGTCCGACGGCGGCTTCGGCAGGAGCCGCGGCGGCGGCGCAGGCGGCGAGGGCCGCGGCGTGTACACGTTCTGCATGTGCCCGGGCGGGCAGGTGGTGTGCGCGGCCAGCGAGGCGGGCGGCGTGGTGGTGAACGGCATGAGCCGCTTCGCGCGCGACGGCGAGAACGCGAACAGCGCGCTGCTGGTGGGCGTGGGGCCGGAGGACTTCGGGAGCGACCACCCGCTGGCGGGCGTGGAGCTGCAGCGCCGCATGGAGCGGGCGGCCTACGAGGCGGCCGTGGCGGCCGGCGGCGCGCCGTACCAGGCCCCCGCGCAGACGGTGGGCGACTTCCTGGCCGGCCGTGCGGGCGGTCCGAGCGCCGCGGTGCGCCCCACGTACGCGCGTGGCGTGGCGTGGTGCGACCTGCGGGACTGCCTGCCGCCGTTCGTGGCCGACGCGCTGGCCGAGGCGCTGCCGCTCCTCGACGCAAGGATGCACGGCTTCGCCGATGCCGACGCCGTCATGACCGGCGTGGAGACGCGTAGCTCCAGCCCCGTGCGCATCGTGCGCGACGAGGGTCTGCAGGCCGTGATGGCGGGCAGCGGGGCCGCGGCTGCGCAACGCGGCGGCGTCGGGGCTGCAAGCGCCCGGCGCACGGCCGGCGATGCGGCTTCCGGTTCGCGCCCGTCCGTCGCCGGCGAGCCCTGCGGCAGCGGCCTCTACCCCTGCGGCGAGGGTGCCGGCTATGCCGGCGGCATCATGAGCGCCGCCTGCGACGGCCTGCGCGTGGCCCAGGCGGTGGCGGGCGACGTCGCCTGCTAGAACTCGATGCCGCGCCGCGCGGGAACGCCGTCATGGTAATAGTGCTTCACCTCGCGCATCTCGGTCACGAGGTCGGCTGCGGCCATGACCTCGTCGCTGGCGCCGCGGCCCGTGACGACGAGCTCGACCCCCTCGGGCTTCTCGCGGATGGCGTCCAGCAGGGCGCCCGGTTCGAAGTAGCCGAGCGAATCGGCCACGTTCGCCTCGTCGAGAACCACGACATCGTAGTTTCCGCTGTTCATGGCCTTGATTGTGCGGGCTAGGCCGTCGCAGGCCGCCTGCGCGTCGCGCAGCGGGTCGGGGGCGGACAGCTCGTCGCCCGTGCCGAACTGCTCGGTCGTCACCGGCGCGCCCGACTGGGGCATCGCCCTGAACGCGCTGACCTCGCCGGTCTCGCCGTGCTTCATGAACTGCCCGAAGTACACGCGCAGGCCCTCGCCCGCCGCGCGCAGGGCCAGCCCGGCGGCGGCCGTGGTCTTGCCCTTGCCGTCGCCCGTGTACACCTGCACCTTGCCCTGCTCCATGCCGCTCCTTTCGCGGAGCGTCCGTTCCGGGCGCTCCCGTTCGCCTGCCGCGCTCGAGGGCGCGCGTCGCGCGTTCCCGCCCGCGTGCCGTCGACGCCCGCGCGTCACGCCGACGGGCCCAATCGGCGCGGTGCCTGCTCCGTCAGTCGCCCAGCTCGCGTTCCCAGTCGAAGTCGGGGGGAGGCGCCAGCGGCACGTTCCCATCGCCTCCGTCGGAGTCCAGCCGGCCGTCCCATTGGCAGGCGCCCATGTCCACGTGCTCGTCATCGGAGAACGTGACGCCCTCCTCTTCCAGCATCTCGCGCTGCACGTCGGGGCCGCCGAAGGCGTAGCCGCGGCACAGGCCTCCGTCCTTGAACACGATGCGATGGCAGGGGATGTGGTTCACCTCGGCGCCCGGGTCGGGGTTCGCGTGCAGCGCGTAGCCCACGTAGCGGGCCGACCGCGGAGCGCCTATCAGGCGCGCCACCTGCCCGTACGATGCTACTTTGCCGTGCGGCACCTGCCGCACCACCGCGAACACCCGCTCCGAGAAATCGCCCATGACACCATCCTTCCGCCCGCGCCTTTCCCTGCTAGGGTATCGCATTGCCCGCGGCCGCGCAAAGGGTCGCCCGCCCGCTCGCCTCAACCGCAGTTTGAGGAATATGTGGTTTCGACGGCTCGGTGCATACCCGCCCAATTCGGCTTCCCTTTTCCTCTTCCGCACCGTATGCTGAAACGGAGAGGCTTATGCTCGATGCCTTGGGGACTGATCGCTTCTTCACACGGGAGGTTCATGATGGCACTGCGACGCAACCGGCGGGGAGACGGCGCGGACGAGCGCGCATCCTGGAGCGACGGCAGGGCAGCGGCGCCGGTGTCCGCGCATCCCATCGGCGCAGCGGCGGGCGAGGACGCCTCCGCGCGCATCGTTCCTGCGGCGCCCGCCGCCCCCGCGATGCCCGCCGCCGAGCCCGCGCCGCAGGCGGCCCCCGGCGCGACCGCCGCGCTCGCCGGCATCCCGCATGCCAACGTCCCCGGCTCAACCGACCCGTTGGGTCCCGCGGACCTGGTCGACGCCGAGGCGCTCGCTGACATGCGGGCGTTCAACGACCTCAAGGCGAAGCGCAAGAAGCAGCGCAAGCGCAAGATCATCATCGGCGTCGCATCGACCGTGGCGGTGCTCGCCGTCGCGGGCGGCGCGTTCGCATGGTACACGGCCGACCAGGCGGCCAAGGCGTTGCAGAACATGGCCCCGCAGACCGGCTTCGTGGAGCAGGGCACCTTCGTCGAGACGGTGTCGGCCTCCGGCAACCTGCAACCCGTCGCGTCGGTGAGCGCCACGCCCGAGGTGGACGGCATCGTGGGCGAGGTGCTCGTGGCCGAAGGCGATGCGGTGGAAGAGGGCCAGACGCTGTTCACCGTGGTCAACGACGAATTGGACAAAGCGGTGAACCAGGCGGCCCAGGGGATCGAGGAGGCCAGGAACGGCGTGGCCCAAGCCCAGAACGCCGTGAACGACGCCTACCACGCCAAGTCCGCCGGCCAGCAGGCGGCCGCGAACGCGCAAGCCCAAGCGCAAGCAGCCGCGGCGGCCGCCAAGGAGGCCGGGGGAGCGGCGGCCGGGTCGTTCGCCGGCGAGCAGGCGTCCTTCGACGAGTCCAGCGCGGATTCCGCCATCAGGTCGGCCGAACTCGCCTTAAGCAACGCGAACCTCGCGCTGCAGAACGCGCAGAGCGCTTACGACGAGGCCGTCGCGCGCGCCGCCAAGCGCACGGTGACCGCCTCCATCGCCGGCAGCGTCGTCGCGGTGAACATCGAGCCCGGCAAGGCGCTCGGGGCCACGGCGAGCGCCGCGACCTCGCCCGTGCAGATCGCCGACCTGTCGCAGATGACCGTCTCCATCAACGTGAACGAGATCGACATCCTCAAGATCAGCGCCGACCAGACCGCCGAAGTCACGTTCACCGCCGCCCCCGACCTCACGCTGCCCGCCACCGTGGTGAGCATCGCCACCACGTCGGCCGGCTCCGGCGACCCGTCGGGCGGCGCCATGTACGGCGGCATGGGCGGCGCCGTCACGTACGCGGTGAAACTGCTCATCGCCGAGCCCGACCCGCGCCTCAAGCCCGGCATGACCGCCAAGGCCGCCATCACCACGACCACCATCGACAACGCGCTCATGGTGCCCATCTCGGCCGTGCAGTCCGACGGCGCGGGCGGTAACTTCGTGATGGTGCTCACCGACCCCGAGACGCAGGAGATGGACGTGCGCGAGGTGGAGGTCGTCGCGTCGGATGGTCTCACGTCCGTCGTGAGGGGCCAGGTGAAGGCCGGCGACGAGGTGGTCGTGAGCGGAGGCGCGGGCCGCGCGTCGGGCGACATGGGCATGGAGGCCGGCGGCATGGCCGCGGCCGACTCCGCCGGCAGCGTCATGGTGGGGTAGCGCCATGGCCAACGTGGTTGAAGCCGTCGACCTGCACCGCATCTACGAGAGCGCTTCGGGCTACACGCACGCCCTGCGCGGCGTGTCGCTGACGGTGGCGCAGGGCGAGTTCCTCGCCATCATGGGCCCGTCGGGTTCGGGCAAGTCCACGCTCATGAACCTGCTGGGCTGTCTCGACACGCCCACGCGCGGGCGTTACCTCCTCGAGGGCGTCGACGTGGCCGACTATCGCGACGACGAGCTCGCCGAGATACGCGCCACGCGCCTCGGCTTCGTGTTCCAGTCGTTCAACCTGCTGCCGCGCGCCACCGTGCTGCGCAACGTGGTGCTGCCGCTCATCTACACGGCCTGCCCGCGCAAGGAGCGCGAGCTGCGCGCCCATGCGGCGCTGCGCAGCGTGTCGCTCGACGAGCGGCTGTACGACCACCGCAGCAACGAGCTGTCCGGCGGCCAGATGCAACGCGTCGCCATCGCGCGCGCCCTCGTGAATGACCCGGCCCTCATCCTGGCCGACGAGCCCACGGGCAACCTCGACACCGCCACGGGCGACATGGTGCTGAACACGTTCAAGCGTCTGCGGGATGCGGGCAAGACCATCGTGCTCATCACGCACGAGCCCGACGTAGCCGCCCATGCCGACCGCGTGGTGCACATTCGCGACGGGCGGCTGTACGAAGGGGAGTGCGCATGAGGATCGGAGACCTGTTCTACGAAACCTGGCACGCGCTGTCCGCGAACAAGGGCCGCTCGCTGCTCACCATCCTCGGCATCGTCATCGGCATCGCGGCCGTCATCGCCATGACCTCGCTCATCGCGGGCGTGCAGAACATGCTCATGGGCGAGATGGGGCTTTCCCAGGCGCGCCAGGTGTCCATCAGCGCCTACTCGCCGCAGGGCATCACGTTCGACGACCTGGACAAGCTCGCGCAGGGCATGCCGGAGTACGAGGTCATTACCGGCGCGTCGTACGCATCGGCCGAGGTCTCGACGGCCGACGGGCAGAAGAACTACGCGAGCATCATCGGCGCCCGCCCCGAGTACTTCACGGCGAACGGGACGAAGCTCAAGGAGGGCCGCTTCTTCACCGAGAGCGAAGAGCAGAACGCCGCGCGGCTCGTGGTGATGGGCGGCGGCGAGATGGCCGTGCAGATGCTCGGCGTTCCCGACACCGAGGCGGTGGGCAAGACGGTGCGCCTCGGCAACGACGACTACACGGTGATCGGCGTGCTGGAGACCTCGACGTTCATGGGCGGGGGCGGGACGTTCTACGCGCCCTACACCACGGCGGAGACGCGCATCGGCAACACGGGGGGCATCCAGCAGATCGTCGGCTTCGCGCGCGAGGGCACCGACATGGACCGTCTCGTCGAGACGACCCAAACCTTCGTGGCGCAGTACTTCAACCTGGAGCCCGAAAACGTGTACGTGTCGTCGCTCGATGCCGTCATCAAGCAGATGGAGACGATGATGACGTCGTTTTCGCTGCTCATGGGGTCGGTAGCGTCGATCTCGCTGTTCGTGGGCGGCATCGGCATCATGAACATGATGCTGACGAACGTCACCGAGCGCATACGCGAGATAGGCCTGCGCAAGTCGCTCGGCGCGCGCCGTCGCGACATAACGAAGCAGTTCTTGCTCGAGGCCATCATGCTGTGCGTGGCCGGCGGCGCGTTCGGCATCGTGTTCGGCTTCTTGGCGGCGTGGGGCTTGGGCCAGGTGATCGGGGCGGTGCAGGCGGGCATGACCGTCACGCCGGTGCTCGCGCCGGGCGTGGTGTTCGGCGCCGTGGCCGTGTGCGTGCTCATCGGCATCGTGTTCGGCTACTACCCGGCGCGCCGCGCCGCCAAGCTCGACCCGGTGGAGTCGCTGCGCTACCAGTAGCGGAAGGAAAAGCTCGACCCGTTGCGTTCGGCAACGCGCGCCGCACCCCGGTGCGCCGCAAACGCAGGGCTGGAAGGCTTGGAAAGGGAGCATATGGAAAACGACGATCCGCGCAGCTGCGCCAACTGCGCCGTGCGGGCTTGCGACGACCGTAGCGCCGAGGGGGCCGCGCGGGCCTATCCCTCGTTCTGCCTGACGCAGCGCACGCCCGACGAGGAGTTCGAAGACGCGGCCGCCCTCTATCGGGACGACCCCGAGACGGCGCGCATCTTCCAAGCCGCCGCCGAGGTGGAGGGCCTCTTCTACAGCCAGCTCACGCGCGTGGAGGAGGTCATGGTGTTCGCCCGGCGCATAGGCGCGCGCAAGATCGGCATCGCCACGTGCATGGGGCTCATCGACGAGGCCCAGGCGTTCGCCCGCATCCTGCGCGCCAAGGGATTCGAAGACGTGTGCGCCGTGGCCTGCAAGGTAGGTGCCGTGGCGAAGGAGCGTGCGGGCATCGCCGACGACGTGAAGGTGCATCCCGGCTGCTTCGAACCCACGTGCAACCCTATCATGCAGGCGCGCATCTTGAACGAAGCCGGCTGCGACCTGAACGTGATCGTGGGCCTGTGCGTGGGCCACGACACGCTGTTCATGAAGCATGCGGAAGCTCCCGTGACCTACCTGGTGGTGAAGGACCGCGTGCTCGCCCACAACCCCGCAGCCGCGCTCTACACGAAGGGCTCGTACTACAAGCGCCTCCTGTCGCCCGACCTTCCCGAGCCGCGCCCGCGTGCAGGGAAGGAAGGCGGTACTCCGACGCCGGGGGACGCCGCCCAGGTCGAGTAGCCGGCGCGCGGGAAGCCGCCGTCCGTGAGGGGACGTCTGCGCCGCTGCGCTCGCTGCCCGGGGCGTAACCCGCCAGACCTTATTTGTCCGCGAGTCTTTCCGCGCCGTCCCCGCGGCGTCGGTTTGGTGCTAGAATGCGTCAGCAATAGAAATTGGCTAGGATGGAGCGCGCCGGGCGCGGCGCCGGGCCGCCGACGAGGCTGCCCGAGGGGAATGCGGGTGAGAATCCCGCGCTATACCAGTAACCGTAAACGCCGATGAGCGGAACCCGCGATGCCCCGCAGCATCGCCCGTCTCAGATGAGGCAAAGTCGGACTACCTGTCCATCACACCTCGAAGCCCTGGAAAGTGAGGTTCCGATGACCATCGGTTCTCAATCTGCGCGCTCCGGTTCGGACGGTGCGGAACTACCCAAGAAACTACTTTCCCTGCTCATGGCTATGGTGCTGGCGTTCTCGCTCGTGCCGAGCGCCGCCTGGGCGGCGGACGCGGCCTCCGAGCCCTCCGCACCTGCCGGAGTCGCCGGGCAGGACGAAGCGCTCGAAGAGGAGCCGGCCGCCGTTCCAACGGAGGAGCCGGCGAATATCGCCCTGCCAGATGCGACCACTCCCGATGAGGACGCCGAACCGGGCGCCCCCAGCGAGGGTGCCGAACCGGGCGCCTCTACCGAGCAGGCACTTGAGGAGGAGGCTGGCCGGCAGCAGCTCGACGAGGAGTCTGCCGGCACCCCGATTGGCGCGGAGGTCACTTCCGTTCCCGGGGCGTCGCCGTCCCTGCTCGCAGCCCCGGCTTCCCTCGATGGTGTGCGTATCAAGGCATCGGCGACAGCTGACCTGCCGAGCAAGATCGGCGTGGGACAATCGCTCTATGCTTGGGCGTTCATCGAAGAAGAGGACGACTGGGGCTGGGATACCGAAGAGGTGGAGATAGACGACTACACCGGTGCGACGTTCCAGTGGTATCGAGGTGCGAAGAAGGTAACCTATGCCTCCGGCACTTCTAGCTATCGCGACTACGTCCTCATCGACGGAGCGACGTTCCAAACCTACCAGGCAAGTGAACCCGACCAGGGCTCTTGCCTCGCAGTTAAAGTGACGCTGCCGGGAGGAAGCGAGTTCTGGTCGAAGGCCTCGACATCCCAGGTGACGGACGGCAAGACGAAGCTGGCATCGGTTGGGGTGGCCGGTAAGGCGAAGACGGGCCAGACGCTCGTTGCCACGGCCTACGGCGAGCCGCAGTACAGTTGGCAAGACCCCGAACCGGTCACGGCTGGGGTGACATACCAGTGGCTGCGCAGCGCGGCCGAAGACGGCGAGTTCACCCTCATCGAGGACGCGACGGGTGCAGTTTACGAAGTGACGGCAGAGGATGCGGGCAGCTACCTGAAGGTGGTTGCCACCTCCTCGAATGCGGTTGAGGCTGCAGTCGGGCCCGTTGTTGCGGCAGGATCGCCGGAAAACGAGGCGCGCCTCGCCGCGGCCGTCGAGGCGCTGAAAAACGACGGCTTCAGCGGCTGGTGTCCCAACCCCGTGTACGGAAGCGATACCAACCTCAACGTCGTGATGGAGGCGGAGCTCGCAAAGCTTGGATTCTCCGATGTAACCTCGCAGGTTTCCTCGGCCACGTTCGAGAGTCCTGACCCCAAGCAGACCGGCGGTATCGATACGTCGAGCGGCTCCTCCAACGGCGACATCACGTACTTCTATGTCTCCCCCGACGAGAAGGGCGCACTCGACTACAGCGTCATCCGCCGCCTCGACCTGGAGTTCTCGCTCGCCTGCGGCGATGCGTCCAATACCTACGCGCCGAGCAAGCCCACGGCGCTCGCATGGGACGAGGGCCGGGTCGAGCGCATGCTGGGGGAGAAGGCTGCATCCCTTGTGGTGGGCTTCGCCTTGGATGATGAGGCCGACGCCGTCACGCAGAATCTGACGCTGCCGAACAAGCTGGAGGGGAAACCGTGGTCCGAGGTGTCGTGGACGTCGTCCGACCCCTCGGTGGTGAAAGTCAGCGGATACAGCTGGTCAAACTACACGGGCACGGTAGTGCGCAGCGCTGCCGACCGCACAGTGCAGCTGACAGCCGCCGTTGGTATCGTAACGTCCGGCGGCCCGGAGACGACTATCGAGAAGACGTTCGAAGTCACCGTGAAGGGCGACCCGGACAAGGTGGCGGCGGAGAGGGCGGCGCTCGAGCAGAAGGTGGGGGAGAACTTCACCTGCGACAGCATCACGCTGGCCGAGACGGGGGAGCCTGTCGGCGCGAGCGCGCTGACGGGCGACGTGAGCCTGCCGAAGCCGGCTACGATCGGCGTAGACGGCAAGTACTACGAGGTGAAGTACACGGCCTCGACCGACGCGGTGGTGCCGAACGGGTGGGCCGGCAAGGTGTACCGCCCGCTGCCCGGCGAGGCTCCGGCGCAGGTGGATATCACGCTTACCGTGACCGACAAGGCGAACGCCGAGATCAGCGCCTCCAAGACGCTCTCGTTCACGGTTTCCCCCATGGATCAGGCCGACCTCGACCGCGAGGCCGCGCTCATGGAGCAGGCCGTGGTCGGCTATGCCGCCGCGCTTGCGAAAGGCCAGGACGCCGGCGCGGTCACGGGCGACCTGCACGCGTTCCAGAAGGCGTACCTCGACGCGGACGGCAATCTGGCCTGGGCGTACGACCATGAGGCGGCCGACGCTGCGGGCAGCGGCATCGTGCCGGTGGACCTCGAGGGCTACGATCCCCTGGGCTCGGCCGGCTGGCGCCTGTTCAAGTCGAGCAACCCCTCTGTCGTGTCCCATGAGAACCTGCTGGTGACCCAGCCCGCATACAGCGCGAAAGTCACCGTCGAGTCGCGCCTGGCCAGCGAGAAGTACGCGCGCTATGCGGAGCGCTATCCGGACGACCCCGTCTTCCAGAAGCTGGCCGGACGCACCGTGGCCGCCGAGTTCACGGTCGAGGGCACGAGCGGGCAGGAGGACCCCTACGTCACGGCCACGTGCTCGGTGATCGGCATGGACAAGGACGGCGCGGCGCAGACCTGGGCGGCGGCCGAGCCGTACACGCTCGACGCGGGAGCCACGGTGGCCGATCTGGCCGAGGCGCTGTTCGCGAGAACCGGGATGACGGCTGACTTCGGCATCGGCGCATGGGGATGGTCGCTCAACTCCATCACCTCGCCTTTCGACGCCGGGCTGACGCTCAAGTGGGGCACGTTCCAGGGCTTGGGCTGGATGTTCTACGTGAACGGCCAGGACCTCGGCGAGGGAGCGGACAAGTGCGTGCTCCAGCCGGGCGACCGCGTCATCTGGCGCTACGGCGCCTGGGATGACCCGGCTCCCACCGACAAGCTGTCGGTGACGTGCGAGGTCATCGGCGCGGACGCCGACGGGGCCCCGCAGACGTGGGCCTCCGCGACATCGTTCGCCCTGGACGAGGGCGCGACGGCCGCCGACCTCTCCGAGGCGCTGTTCGAGCAGGCGGGTCTGTCCGCCCAGACGGGTGTGGGCCAATACGGCTGGTTCCTCGATTCCATCGCCTCGCCGTACACCGGCGAGCAATTGGGAAGCGTCGAGACGTCCCCGGGCGTGTGGTCGTACTGGCAGCTGTTCGTGAACGGGGAGCTGGCGAAGGTAGGCGCCGGAGGCCACGTGCTCGAGGCGGGAGACGAGGTTGTCTGGTGCTATGGCTCCGACGGCACGCTGCCTGGCCAGGTGGCGGCCTCCTGCGAGATCGTCGGCCTCGACGCGAACGGCAACGCGCAGCGGTGGGCCGCCCCCGCAACCTATACGATGGTGGAAGGCGCCACAGCGGCCGATCTCACGGAGCAGGTGTTCGCAGCACAGCGCATCGAGGCGGACTACGATCCCAACGGTACGCACGGCTGGTTCCTCGACTCCGTCACCTCGCCTTTCGATCCATCGCTCACGCTGGCGATGGAATCCGTGCCCCCGTACCGTTACTGGCAGCTCTTCGTGAACGGCAAGCCCACGGACTATGGCGCCGGCTCGATCGTGCTGCAACCGGGCGACGAGGTATCGTGGTTCTATTCCGAATACGGCGCGAGCCTTCCCGACCTGGACGCCGTCGTCACCGACCCCGATGCCCCGCGCCCGAGCTACGATGCCGCCTGGCCCGGCTTCGGCGGGGATGGCGCGGTGGAAGCGCCCACGCCCACGCAATCGGCGGAGCAGGCGTGGTCCTACGATTTCCGCGAGGGTGCGAGCGGCGACGTGGGCGTGTCGGAGCCGCTTATCGTGAACGGCGACGTGTACCTCGTGGTGAACGGGGAGCTGCGGGTGATCGACGCGTCCACCGGGACGGTCAAGAAGAACCGCGACGGGAGGGAGCTGCGCGCGAACGTCGGGGGGAGGAGCGCCTACTGCAACCGTCCGGTCTACACGGGGGGCGTGGTCGTCGTTCCGTCCGATGACGGGAGCCTCGCCGCCTTCACGGCCGACGAGCTGGTGTGCGTGTGGAAGACGAAGCCGCTCGAGGCGGACGGCGCGCAGGGCTACCAGTCGCTCTCCTCGCTGACGGTGAATGGATCGTACGTGTTCGCCGCCTTCACGACGGTCGGCGCCGGCAGCGTGGGCACGGGCGGCGTGCGCCTGTGCGTGGACGTGCGCGACGGATCGGTGAGGTGGCTGCAGCGGGACGAGCCGGCCGAGCAGGGCGGCGCGGCCGGCTACTACTGGGCCGGCGCCGCCGTGTCGGGGGCCGACCTCGTCGTGGGCAACGACGCGGGGCTCGTGCAGCTGGTGGACGGCGAGACGGGCGCGGTGAAGGCGACGGTCGACGTGGGCGCCCCGATCCGCGCGGGCGTCGTCGCCCTTCCCGAGACGGCGCGGGCCGGCGCGGGCGACCGGTTCGCCGTGGTGTCGAGCGACGGCGTGCTGCACCTCGTCGCCCGCGAGGGCGACCAGCTGGCCGAGGCGGGTTCCGTGAGGTTCGCCGGCAAGTCCACCTCCACGCCGGCCGTGTCGGGTGGCAAGGCGTTCGTATGCGGTGCCGACGACCAGGGGTACGGCACGCTCTCGGTCATCGACCTGGCGTCGCTTTCCGTGGAGCGCACGGTGCGCGGCGGGAAGGACGAGGCGCAGTCGTCCCCGCTCGTGTCGGTGCAGGGCGACGGCACGTACGCGTACTTCACCTGCAACGGGCTGCCCGGCGGGGTATACGGCTACCGGCTGGGCGACGAGGCGGCCTACACGCTGTTCACGCCTGCCGCCGGCGAGCAGAACTACTGCTTCGCTTCCGTCATGGCCGACGGCGCCGGCAACCTGTACTATACGAACGACGCGGGCCGGTTGTTCGCCCTGAAGGGGCTGGACGGCGTGCGGGTGACGTTCGACGCGAAGGGCGGCTCGTTCGTGCCGTCGGTCTTCGTGGCGCTGGGCAAGCCGGTGCTGCGCCCGTCCGATCCGGTGCGCAGCGGTTACACGTTCGCGGGCTGGTTCTCAGACGAGGCGTGCACGGCGGCGTGGGACTTCGCGACGCCGGTCGGGTCGGCTCTCACGCTGTATGCCAAGTGGGAGAAGCAATCGGGCCAGCAGGAAGGTTCGACGGATGGCGAGACCTCGTCGGGCGGGGCACCCGGCCAACGCACGCCGCTCGGCGGTGCGCCGGCGGCCGCGCATGCCCCGCTTGTGCAGGAGGCCGCCGCCAAGGCGGAGGAGAAGGCGGACGCGGGAGCGGCGAAGGCGTCGACGCGCGCCGGGGCCTCGTCGGCTGCGGGAGGCTTCGCTGCCGACGACGGACCCTCGACGCCCGGCGTGCCCGGCGGCGTGAACCCGTGGGCCGTCGGGGGCATCGCCGTGGGCGCCGCCGGCTTGGCGGGCGCCGTCGCGTACGCCGTGCTGGGACGCCGGCGGGTGAGCGCTTCCGCGCCGCATGGGAAGGGAAGGAGCTAGCCATGGCCGAAAACAAGAAGCCGGACGACCGCATTGCCCCGCGAGCCCCGCGCACAGCGGGCGAGGCGGCTGCGCCCCTTGAGGTGCAGGACGAGAAGCCCCTCGCCCATGGTGACGAGGTGGAAGGGACGGCTGCTCCGCGCGAGGATGAGGCTGCGCGCCCCTGTCTCGATGGCGCTGTCGAGCGAGCCGCCGATGCCCCGCGGGCGAAACGCGCTCCGCTGAGCGCAGCGCAGAAGGTGGGCGTCGGCATCGCCGCGGCGCTCTCTGTCGCTCTCATCGCCGTGTCGGCGTACTTCGTCGCCGCTCCGGCGGTCGAGGGGTCCCAGGCTGGCGACCTGCTTGCTACCACGCAGGAGGCGGGGCCTGTGGGCCAGGCGGACGAACCCGCCGCCGAGGACGAGCAACAGCAGGCGGAGGAGCAAGGCGGTGCGGGCGGGGCAGTAGCCGGAGACCCCGCAGGTGCGGATGCGTCGGCGCCCGCAGCCGAGGCAGGAGCCGACGTGTCCGACGGCGGCGCGTCGGGCGGCGGGGCGACGTCTAACGGCTCCGCATCCGCCTCGTCGAGCGCATCTGTGCGGCCGGCCACCGTCACCGTGAGCGTGACCGTGGACTCGTCGGCCGCCGACGGGCGCGTGTCGGGCGGCGCCAACCCCACGTTCGAGCAGGGCGCCACCGTCTACGATGCGCTCATGGCATGCGGCCTTTCCGTCAATGCGTCCAGCACGCCGCTCGGTATCTACGTCAACGCCATCGGAGGTTTGGCGGAGAAGGAGTACCCCGGCGAGAGCGGGTGGAAGTATTCTGTCAACGGCGAGGTTATCATGAGGTCCTGCGACAGCGTCGTTTTGCAGGACGGCGACGTCGTGCGCTGGTTCTACGCTCGATAGGAAGGGGGGTGCGGCGATGCTCGGCAGCGGGGGCGCGAAGCCCACGGCGTTCGACCGGTATCATCCGGCGGTGGCGTTTAGCTACTTCGCCTGCGTGCTCGCGTTCGGCATGGCGGCGATGCAGCCGGTCTACCTCGCCCTCTCGCTCGCGGCGGCGCTCTCGTACAGCATCATTTTGCGGGGCGTGCGCGCCACGCTGCGCACGGCGCTGTGGCAGATGCCGCTCATCCTGGTGATGGCGGTGGCGAACCCGCTGTTCTCGGCCATGGGCTCCACGGAGCTCTTTCGCATCGGCCTGCGGGCGTTCTACCTGGAGAGCCTGGTGTTCGGCGCCTGCATGGGCGCCATGTTGGTGTGCGTGCTGCTGTGGTTCTCGAACGCCTCGCGCGTGCTCTCGTCGGACAAAGTAATGGCGCTGTTCGGCAACGCGGCCCCCACGATCGGCCTCATGCTGTCCATGGCGATGCGCCTCGTGCCCCAGTTCATGCGCCGGGGCGCCACGGTGGGCGATGTGCAGCGGGCGTGCACGTCCGCACGCGCCACGGGGCTGCTCGAGGGTGCGCGCTCGCAGCTGCGCATGACGTCCGTGCTGATGGGATGGGGAATGGAAGACTCGCTCGAAACGGCCGACGCCATGCGCGCCCGCGGGTGGGGCGCCCGCGCGCGCCGCACGACCTACCGTCGCTGCCGCTTCCGCGCCCGCGACGGCGCGGCGCTTGGCGTGCTGGCGGCGCTCGCAGCGCTGAACGCCGTGCTCGCGTACGTCGCCTGCACGCAGTTCCACTTCTACCCCACATTGAGCGCGCTCACGGTGTGGTGGGGCTACGTTCCCTTTGCCGTGCTGGCGTTCGCGCCGCTCGCGCTCGAGGCGAGGGAGCGTGCGCGATGGACGCGGTGAGGGCGCAGGGCTTCGCGTTCACCTACCCCGATGCGCCGGCGCGCACGTTCGGCCCGCTCGACTGGCGGGTTGCGGAGGGGTCGTTCACGTTGCTCGTGGGTGCCACCGGCTGCGGCAAGACCACGCTTCTGCGCTGCCTCAAGCCCGCGCTCGCGCCGACGGGCGCCCAGGAGGGCCGCTTGGAGGTGCTGGGCCGCGAGCCGGCCGCGTTCGACGCCGCCGACGGCGCCGCGCAGGTGGGCTACGTCGCCCAGAACCCGGAGAACCAGCTTGTGTGCGACACGGTGTGGCACGAGCTGGCGTTCGCGCTGGAGAACATCGGCCTCGACCAGAACGCCATGCGCCGGCGCGTCGCCGAGGTCGCGCACTTCTTCGGCATCGAGCCGTGGTTCCGCGCGTCCGTGGCCGACCTGTCGGGCGGCCAGCAGCAGATGGTGAACCTGGCGGCCGTGCTGGCGTGCCAACCGCGGCTGCTCGTGCTCGACGAGCCCACGGCGCAGCTCGACCCGGTGGCCGAGAAGAACTTCCTGCATGCGCTCTTCCGCGTGAACCGCGAGCTGGGCATCACCGTCGTCATGGCAACCCACGCCCCCGAGGCCACCGCCCCCTACGCCACCGACCTCGTGGAGCTGGCGAACGGCCAGGTGCGCCCGGTTGCCGTTCCCTGCGCGACGGCAGATGCACCCGCACCCGGCCCCGCGTCCGCCTTCGGCCCTGCATCCGCGATCCCCTCCCCACGCGTCGAGGGCGCGTCAGGTGGGTCCGAGAATCCTCTTCTCGACGTGGAGGCGGCGCCCCGCCCGATCCGCGAGGTGTCCTCCGCCCGCCCGATCCGCGAGGTGTCTCCCGCCGCAACTCGCGAGGCGCCTCCCGTCCTCTCCTTCCGCGACGCGCACTTCCGCTACTCCCGCGAGGCCGGTTGGGTGGTGCGCGGCCTGGACCTGGACGTGCGTATGGGCGATGTCCACGCCGTCGTGGGAGGCAACGGCTGCGGCAAGTCAACGTTGCTGCGCCTTGCGGCCGGCGTTCTCCGCCCCGAGCGCGGGCGCGTGGCCAACCGCCTGGCCGCCCGCCAAGCGCTGCTGCCGCAGAACCCGAAGGCGCTGTTCGTGTGCGATACGGTGGCCGAGGAGCTGCGCGAGTGGCAGCGCGGCTGCGGCTACGGAGACGATGCGGTGGATGCGGCGCTCGGGCGCTTCTCGCTCGCGGCGCATGCCGCGCGGCATCCCTACGACCTGTCGGGCGGCCAGCAGCAGCTGCTCGCCTTCGCGAAGATCCTGCTCACCGACCCCGACCTGCTGCTGCTCGACGAGCCCACCAAGGGCCTCGACACGCCCACGAAACGCGTGCTGGCCGATGCGGTGCGTTCCTGCGCCCGCTCCGGGGCCACCGTCGTGCTCGTGACCCACGACCTGGCGTTCGCCGCCCGCGTGGCCGACCGCGCCACCATGCTGTTCGACGGCGAGGCCGCCTGCACGGAACCTGCCGAGGAGTTCTTCGCGGGCAACCTGTTCTACCGCCCGGTACCTGATGCGTTCTTCCGCACCTGGCGCGCCGGGGCGGGGGAGCCGCGGGCCGACGACGGCCCGGACGGCGGGAGCAGCGCTCCTTCCCGCCCCGGCCCCCTTGTCTCTTCGGGCGGAGGCCTGCGCACCTCCTTGGAGGGCGAACCTCTGCCCGCTGCGGGGGCGGGCGCGTCGGGGGCTCACACGCTCGATCCCAATGACGGGACGGCCCGATGAGCGCCAAGGTGCTGCGCGCGTTGGAGGTGCCCGCGCTCTTGGCAGTGCCGCTCGTGCTGGCCGCGTGCGCCTATCTCAACCTCGACCAGAGCGCGCTGCTCACCGTGGCCACGGCGCTTACGGCAGTGGGGGTGTTCTTCGCCGCCTTCGAGACCTCGCGTCCCTCCTTGCGGCAGGTCATGCCCACGGTGGTGCTCGCCGCCCTCGCGGCGGCCGGCCGCATGCTGTTCGCGCCCATCCCCGACTTCAAGCCGGTGTCGGCCATCTGCATCCTGGCGGGCGCGGTGTTCGGGCGGAGCAGCGGCTTCATGGTGGGCGCGCTCGCCGCGCTCGTGTCGAACTTCTTCTTCGGGCAGGGGCCGTGGACGCCCTGGCAGATGTACGCCTGGGGGCTAGTCGGCTACCTGGCCGGCGTGCTGGCCGACCGCGGCTGGCTCGACCGCACGCCGGCGCTGCTCGCGTTCGGCTTCTCGTCGGCGCTTTTGTACGGCCTGCTGCTGAACGGCTGGAACGCCATCGGCTTCGTCCACCCGCTCACGCTACCCGCCGTCCTCGTGTCCTTCGGCGCTGCGCTGCCGTTCGACCTCATGCACGGCGCGGCAACGGTGGCGTTCCTCGCCGCCCTGTACCTGCCTTGGAAGAAGAAGCTCGAGCGCATCAAGAAGAAGTACGCGCTGGTGCCCGACGGCGGCGCGCAGTGAGTTCCCGTCAGCCGGCCGGCTGCGCGGCGCTCGGCGATGCGTATTGCGGTGCGCACGAGGCGACGTGCTACAATGGCGGCTCCCCGCATGGTGCAGGGAGGGCGGCAGAAGGCGAGAACCCCATGCGAACCAGTACGATCGACCAGGCGGCCCGCGCCCTCAGGCAGGGCGAGGCGGTCATCTTCCCGACCGAGACGGTGTACGGCCTGGGGGTCTCCGTGCGCGCCGCGACAGGCCCCGACGTGCTCTACGACCTGAAGGAGCGCGATCGCGGCAAGCCCATCTCCTGGCTGGTGGGAGGCGCGGACGACCTCGACCGCTACGGCGCGCGCGTTCCCGCGATCGCGCGCAAGCTGGCGGACGCGTACTGGCCCGGTCCGCTCACCCTCGTCGTACACGCTTCCGACGAGGTGCCCGAGGCGTTCCGCTCGGACGCGGGCACCATCGGCCTGCGCATGCCCGACAACGCCACGGCGCTCGCGCTCGTCCGCGCCGCCGGATGCCCTCTGGCCACCACGTCGGCGAACCTCTCGGGCCGTGCGGCCGCCGGCGCCCTCGATGCCCTCGACCCCGAGCTTGCCGCACGCGTCGGCACGATCGTGCCCGACGAGGCCGACGGCGCCTCGAGCGGCGTGGCCTCTACCGTGCTCGACTGCACGCAGGACCCCCCTGCAATCGTGCGCGAGGGCGCCGTGACCCTCGCAGATATCCTCGCCCTCGCCTAGGGCGCTGCTCCCCATTCTGCACAGTAATCACCGAATTTCGACGTTTTTGCGCGGGAAAGCTTCGCTTCCCCTGCCTCCCGGTGCGAACGGCTCCCGTTTCGCCTGGTCGCGTGGCTTCGAAGAAGCGCAAGCCCTGTCGAGGTGGATGCAGGGCGTACAAAATCGGTGATTACTGTGCTGGGAGCTCGACCAGCCGGACAGGGGGCCGCCCGCCCGGCCCGCCAGCATCTGGCCGCCAGTCCGCCGACATCCGCCCGTCCAGCCCGCCGACGGCCGGCTGCCCGGCTCGCCGGCACCCAGCCATCGCGCCCATCCGCCCATCCGCCCGCCGCCCGCGGCTTCTCGGGTATAATGAAGCCTCCAAACAACTCCCGGGGAGGGCGCGCATGGCTGCTACGGTTTCCACTGCTCCGATCGGTTTCCTGTCCCACGACGGCACATCCCAGATCAGGGGCCTCATCTGGGCGCCCGAGCGCCCGGCGGGCACCCGTGCGCCTGCGCCGCGCGGCGTCGTGCAGATCGTGCACGGCATGTCCGAGCACCTGGGGCGCTACGACGAGTTCGCCCGCTTCCTCGTGGGCCGCGGCTTCGTGGTGTGCGCGAGCGACCACGTGGGCCACGGCAAGAGCGTACCCGACCCCGCCAAGCTGGGGTGCCTGCCCGCGCACGGCGGCAAGGACGTGCTCGTCGAGGACGTCCACGAGCTGCGCCGCACGGTGGCGGCCCGCTACTCCCGCCAGACGCCCTACATCCTGTTCGGCCATTCCATGGGCAGCTTCGTCGTGCGCGCCTACCTGGCCCGCCACGCCGAGGGCCTGGCCGCGGCCGTCATCTGCGGCACGGGCACCCAGCCGCTCGTGCTGTCGAAGGCGGGCAACTTCGTCGCGCGCCGCATAGCGGCGTCGAAGGGGGAGGACTACCGGAGCGCCTTCCTCGACGGTTTGGGTGCCGGCGCCTTCGCCAAGCAGATCGAGAACGCCCGCACGCCGTTCGACTGGCTGTCCACCGACCCGGCCGTCGTGGACGCCTACATTGCCGACGAGATGTGCGGCGCCATGTTCTCCGCGGGCGGCTACGCCACGCTCACCGACCTCACGGGCGAGGTGGTCACGCGTGCCTGCGCGGCGAAGGTGCCCCGCGGCCTGCCCGTGCTGTTCGTGGGCGGCGCCGAGGACCCGGTGGGCAGCTGCGGCAAGGGCGTGCACGCCGCCGCCGAGCTCCTGCGCGGCGCGGGGGTCGAGCGTGTGGACGAGGTCCTCTACTCGGGCATGCGCCACGAGATACTCAACGAGCCCGGCCGCGCCCAGGTCTATACTGACATCGCACAGTGGATAGAGGAGCACGCATGCGAAAAGCCTACGTCGTAGCGCTCGACCAGGGAACCACCTCGTCGCGCGCCATGCTCGTCGACGCGGACGGGCGCGTCGTCGACGCGGTGCAGAACCCGTTCCCGCAGCATTACCCCCGCCCGGGATGGGTGGAGCACGACCCGCTGGACATCCTGTCGTCCCAGCTGGGAGCCCTCGCCGAGCTCACGGTGTCGCACGGCCTGGGGCCTGCCGACCTGGACAGCATCGGCATCACGAACCAGCGCGAGACCACGGTCTTGTGGAACCGCGAGACGGGCCGGCCCGTGGGCAATGCCATCGTGTGGCAGTGCCGCCGCACGGCACCCATTATCGAGGAATTGTGCGGCGACCCGGACGTCGCCCGCCGCATCGCGGACACGACGGGCCTCGTGCCCGACGCCTACTTCTCAGCCAGCAAGATCAAGTGGCTGCTCGACAACGTGCCCGGCGCCCGCGCCGACGCCGAGGCCGGCAAGCTGGCGTTCGGCACCGTGGACAGCTGGCTCGTGTGGTCGCTCACGGACGGGCAGGTGCACGCCACCGACGTCACGAACGCCAGCCGCACCATGCTCTACGACATCCACGGAATGCGCTGGGACCCGTGGCTGCTTGACCTGTTCGGCATTCCCGCGTCCCTGCTGCCAGACGTGCGCCCCTCGTCGGCCGACTACGGCGTGACGGCGAACCCCGGCGTGGTGCGCGGCGTGCCCATCCGCGGCGTGGCGGGCGACCAGCAGGCCGCGCTCTTCGGCCAGTGCTGCTTCGAGGCGGGGCAGGCGAAGAACACGTACGGCACCGGCTGCTTCCTGCTCATGCACACGGGGTGCGAGGCGTGCCGTTCCACGAACCGCCTGGTCACGACGCTGGCCGCCTCCGCGCCGGGCACGCCCGGGCCCGAGTACGCGCTCGAGGGCAGCGTGTTCATGGCCGGCGCGCTGCTGCAGTGGCTTCGCGACGAGCTGGGCCTCATCGACGACGTGGCCGAGACGTGCGCCATCGCGCGCAGCGTGCCCGACACGGGGGGCGTGTACGTGGTGCCCGCCTTCACCGGGCTCGGTGCGCCGTACTGGGACGCCGAGGCGCGCGGTGCCATCTACGGCCTCACGCGCGGGACGAACCGCGCCCATATCGTGCGCGCCGCGCTGGAGTCGCTGGCCTACCAGGTGCACGACCTGGCCGTGGCCATGGAGGCGGACGCGGGCCTGCCGCTGAAGGTGCTCAAGGTGGACGGCGGTGCGTCGGAGAACGATTTTCTCATGCAGTTCCAAAGCGACCTCTTGCGCACGCCGCTGCACCGTCCCCAGAATACGGAGACGACGGCGCTCGGCGCGGCCTACCTGGCCGGTTTGGGAACCGGCTTCTGGAAGGACACCGCGCGCCTGTGCGACCTGCGCTCGTCGGACACGGTCTACGTGCCGGGCATGGAGGACGCCCGCCACGCCAAGCTGCTGGAAGGCTGGGCCGAGGCCGTGAAGCGCACGATGGCAAGATAAGCGCCCCGGTCGCCCCAAGGACGGCCTGCCGCCCGCCCGGCGTGGCGGGAACCGAGAGCAGCGAGAGACGAATGGAAAGGAACCGCCCATGAACATCAGCATCGCCAGCGACCACGCGGGCTTCGAGCAGAAGCAGGCGCTCGCGGCGTACCTGCGCGACCAAGGCCACGAGGTCATCGACCGCGGCCCCGGCAACGACGACCGCGTGGACTACCCGGACTTCGCCGAGCTCGTCGCGCGCGACGTGGCGGGCGGCGCGGCCGAGCGCGGTGTGCTCGTGTGCGGCACGGGCATCGGCATGGCCGTGGCCGCGAACAAGGTGGACGGCATCCGCGCCGTGAACGTCATTAACCCGCAGTTCGCCGAGCTGTCGCGCGAGCACAACGACGCGAACGTCGTCACGCTCTCCGGCCGCTTCGTGGACGAGGGGACGAACCGTGCCATCCTCGACGCGTTTCTCGCCACCCCCTTCGGGGAGGGCCGCCACGCCGGCCGCGTGGCGAAGATCATGGCTCTCGAAGCCAAGTGAGGTCGAACCGACGGCCCGCGCCCGCTCAACCGGCGCGGGCCGTTGTGCTAGCATAAGTCGCGACATCGGCGACCCCGCTTTCGCGAACCGCACCCGTATCCGAAAGGAACCGCCATGCCCTTGACCTACCTGCCCGAGCAAGACCCCGCCGTCGCCGACGCCCTGCGCCAGGAGCTCGCCCGCGAGCGCGACTCCGTGGAGCTCATCGCCTCGGAGAACTTCACGTCTCCCGCCGTCCTCGAGGCCGTGGGCAGCGTGCTCACGAACAAGTACGCCGAGGGCTATCCCCGCAAGCGCTACTACGGCGGCTGCGAGAAGGTCGACATCGTGGAGGACCTCGCCCGCGACCGCGCCTGCGCGCTGTTCGGCGCGAACTTCGCGAACGTCCAGCCCCACTGCGGCGCGAACGCGAACCTGGGCGCGTACGAGGCGCTCATCGAGCTGGGCGACACGGTGCTCGGCATGAGCCTGGCCGAGGGCGGCCACCTCACGCACGGCTCGCCCGTGAACTTCTCCGGCCGCCACTATAACTTCGCCAGCTACGGCGTGGACCCCGAGACCGAGACGATCGACTACGACGAGGTGGAGCGCATCGCCAAGGAGGTCCGCCCGAAGCTCATCGTGGGCGGCGCGAGCGCGTACCCGCGCATCATCGACTTCGAGCGCATGGCCGCCATCGCGCGCGAGGTGGGCGCGTACTTCATGGTGGACATGGCCCACATCGCCGGCCTCGTGGCCGCCGGCGCGCACCCGAGCCCCGTGCCGCACGCCGACGTGGTCACGTCCACCAGCCACAAAACGCTGCGCGGCCCGCGCGGCGGCTTCATCCTGTCCAACGACGAGGACATCGCCAAGCGCGTGGACAAGGCCGTGTTCCCGGGCTCCCAGGGCGGCCCGCTCATGCACGTCATCGCCGGCAAGGCCGTCGCGTTCGGCGAGGCCGCGCAGCCTTCCTACAAAGAGTACATCGGCCAGGTGGTGGAGAACGCCGCGCGCCTCGGCCAGGGCATGATGGACGGTGGCCTGCGCCTCGTGTCCGGCGGCACCGACAACCACCTGTGCCTCGTGGACCTCACGCCCGCCGACGTCACCGGCAAGGATGCCGAGAAGCTGCTCGAGGGCGTGGGCCTCACGGTGAACAAGAACTCCATCCCCAACGAGCCGCGCAGCCCGTTCGTCACGAGCGGCATCCGCGTGGGAAGCGCCGCTGCCACCACCCGCGGCTTCACGGCCGACGACTTCTACGAGGTGGGCCAGCTCATCGCCGCCACGGTGTTCAACGCCGAAAGCGCTGCCTTGCTCGCCGACATCCGCGCCAAGGTGGACGCGCTCCTGGCCGCCCACCCGCTCTACCCCGAACTCGACTACTAGGAACGAGGAGCGCATCCCTATGACGAAAGAGTACGACCGCGTCACCGTCGTCGACCATCCCATGGTGCAGCACAAGCTGTCGAAGCTGCGCAACAAGGACACCTCGTCCAAGGACTTCCGCGCCCTCGTGCGCGAGCTGGCCATGTTCGAGGGCTACGAGGCCACGCGCGACCTGGCCCTCGAGGACGTGGAGGTGGAGACCCCCATCTGCAAGACCACGTGCAAGCAGGTTGCCGGCAAGAAGATGGTGATCGTGCCCATCCTGCGCGCCGGCCTCGGCATGGTGGAGGGCCTCCAGGAGCTCATGCCCTCCACGTTCGTCGGCCATCTGGGCATGTACCGCGACCCCGACACCCACGAGCCGCACGAGTACTACGCGAAGCTCCCCGATAGCATCGCCCAGCGCGATGTGCTCGTGGTGGATCCCATGCTCGCCACCGGCGGCTCCGCCACCGCGGCCATCCACTACCTGCGCGAGCGGGGCGTGAAGAACATCAAGCTCGTCGTCCTCGTGGCGGCGCCCGTGGGCATCGAGACCGTCCTCTCCGCCGACCCGGACGTGCAGATCTACACCTGCGCCGTCGACGAGTGCCTGAACGACCACGCCTACATCGTCCCCGGCCTGGGCGACGCCGGCGACCGCATCTTCGGCACGAAGTAGGAGAACCCCGCAGGCCGAACCCCTCCCAAACGGGAGAGCAGATCCATGAACCCCCCGAGCCGGAGAGCGCTCTGCGCGACTCCGGCCCGGTCCGCGGCAACGGAGAAGGCGGAAGGGCGGCGCGGCGCTCACCAAGCGAGTTCCGCACGAGCCGAAACGTCCAGTGGACGTTTCGTGCGAGCAGGACTGCCGAGCGACTGGGCGTCGCGCCGCCCTTCCGCCGCCCCGCAGGTTGAAAGGAAGCGCGACATGACCGAGACGATCGACCACCGCCCCAGCTGGGACGAGTACTTCATGAAGCTGGCGAACGAAGTTGCCACCCGCACCACCTGCATGCGCCGCGGGGTGGGGGCCGTCATCGTGAAGGACCGCCGCATCCTGGCCACCGGCTACAACGGCGTGCCCACCGGCATGCGCCACTGCGCCGAGACCGGCTGCCTGCGCCAGCAGCTCGGCGTGCCCAGCGGGCAGCGCCACGAGATCTGCCGCGGCCTGCACGCCGAGCAGAACGCCATCATCCAGGCGGCGCGCTACGGCATCAACATCACGGGCGCGTCCATCTACGTGAACACGCAGCCCTGCGTCGTGTGCGCCAAGATGCTCATCAACGCCGGCATCGAGGAGATCGTCTACCAGAACCCGTACCCCGACGAGCTGGCCATGTCCATGCTCGAGGAAGCCGGCATGAAGCTGCGCGTGTTCGAGGGGTAGGATGCGGAGAGGGCGGAGAGAGGACGGTGTCCGGTCCTGAAATGGGGTTATTCACCTATCAATTAGTTCCCCCTCCGCTTCTCTCCGAATATACAGTTTCGCCCTTCCGCACCGCAGGGTTTATTCAGTTTTCTGCCGGATTTATCCACCACTCACCCGAAAATCGGATGTTTTTGTTACCTTCTCGTAGAATAAATCGAACGTTCCGTTATCATACGTACCGGTTTAATAGGGTGCGTCTGCGAGCGCATGGATTTGAAAGCAGGCTATGGTACTAGCGATCGTTTTGGGGGCGTTGTCCGGGGTGCTCGGCGTTTTGCCGCTGTTTCTCGGATTGCGAATGACGAGGCGGGTGACCGACACCAGCAACTTGGGCCATGCAGGCGCCCTGATGCTCGGTGTGCTGTTGTCGTTCGTCATCCTTTTCCTCGGAGCCATCGCCTGCGTCGTCCTTGCTCGCGACATAGCGGTGCCCTTCGTCTTGGCGGAAGCGGCGGTGCTCGTTGCCTGCGCAATCGGCTACGGCGTATATACATTTGTACGGAAGTAGGATGGGAAGGTAAGACACGTGAATCCACTTGATCAACTAGCGGCCGAGGTGCCCCATCTGCAGCATTCGTTCGACCCGGCCTTTGTGTTCGGCTCGGGCTCGTTCGGCATGACCCAGTACGTGCTGTGGATGATCATCTGCTTCGTCATCACGCTCATCGTCGTGCTGACGGCGGGGAAGCGCCTCACGCTCATCCCCACGAACAAGTTCACGAACATGGTCGAGTACGGCTACGAGTTCGTGAAGAAGGACATGGGCGAGAGCGCCATCGGCCACGGCTACAAGAAGCACATCCCGTTCCTGGCCACGCTGTTCTTCTTCATCCTCATCAGCAACTTCGTCGGGTTGATCCCCGGCTGCAAGACGCCCACCGGCTCCATCTCCATCACGTGGGCCCTCGCCGCCATCTCGTTCGTGTACTTCATCTTCTACGGCATCAAGGTCAAGGGCCTGGGCGGCTACCTCAAGTCGTTCGCGCCGGCCGGCCTGCCCGTGGTCATGGTGCCCATCGTGTGGTTCCTGGAGCTCTTCTCCACGGTGCTGCGCGTGCTCACGCTCGCCGTGCGACTCTATGGCAACATGTTCGCCGGCCACATGGTGCTCGGCATCTTCGCCTTGCTCACCAGCGTGTTCATCGGCTCCGCCATCCAGGGCGCGGGCGTTGCGGTGGGCGGCATATCCATCGCCTGGATGCTGTTCCTGTTCGCCATGTACGCGCTCGAGGTGCTGGTCGCGTTCCTGCAGGCCTACGTGTTCACCATCCTGAGCGCGGTGTACATCGGCCTGGCGACCTCCGACCACTAGGAGATCGTCCCCGCTGGCCGCGCGAGCGGGCGGCATCGCGCCGAGGGCGCGGAACCACGGTTCATACCGGCACTCCACGGCCGGTTGACATAAACAGGTTGTCCAAAGTCTCCGAGGTTGGCTCGGAAACGGTAAAAGGAGGAAATTGTGGAAACTACCATCGTTCTTGCGGCTCTGAAGCTCGTGGGCTACGGCCTGTCGACCATCGGCCCCGGCGTCGGCATCGGCATCGCCTGCTATGGCTGCTGCGTCGCGACCGCCCGCCAGCCCGAACTGCAGGGTCGTCTGTTCACGAACTTCATCATCGGCGCCGCCCTCGCCGAGGCCCTCGGCCTCATCGGCTTCGTTCTGACCTTCATCGTGTAACTCGGCCTTATTCGGACATATTTGCCGCAAGAAGGCTAAAGGAGGTTACAACGTGAAAGACAGAGCGAAAAAAGCATCGACTCGCATGGGGGTTGCCGCAGTTGCCGGCGCCGGCATGACGTTTGCTTTTCCCGCGCTCGCGTTCGCCAGTGAGGAGGAGGCAGGCGGCATCAGCGCCATCCTGCCCGACATGGCGGAGTTCATCCCCATGCTCGTCATCTTCATCTTGCTGTGGATCGTCCTCGCGAAGCTCGGCTGGCCCAAGTTCGAGGCCATGCTGTCCAAGCGCGAGACGATGATCAAAGATGCCCTCGAGAAGTCCGAAGAGGCCCGCATCGAGAGCGAGCGGGTGCTCGAGGAGTACCGGGTGCAGCTGGCCGATGCCAAGGCCCAGGCGGCCCAGATCGTGGCCGACGCCAAGCAGACCGGCGAAGCCGCCAAGGCCGACATCACGGCCAAGGCCCAGTCCGAGGCGACCGACATGATCGCCAAGGCGCGCACGGCCATCGAGGCGGAGAAGAAGGCTGCCATCGCCGAGCTCCAGAGCTCCGTCGCCGACACGTCCGTCGCGGTTGCGGCGCGCCTCATCGGCGAGGACCTCTCGGAGAGCGAGCATCGCAAGATGATCGAGCGCTACGTGAACGAGGCGGGCAGTTTCGATGCCAACTAATCGTCTTATCGTCAAAGAGGAAGTGGCAGTCTATGCCGCCGTCCTGTTCGATGGGGCGTTCGAGGCGGGCGGCCAGGAGGCGGTCCTCGAGGTGCGCGACCAGATGGTCCGCGTCGCCGAGGCCATGCGAACGAACATGGAGCTGTCCGTTGCCTTGTCAGACCCGGGCTACACGCCCGAGCAGCGGGGCGAGCTTGCCAGGAACGTGTTCGCTGGCTGCAACCCGGTCCTGCTCGACGTGCTGGCGGTTCTGGCCGAACGGGGCGACGCCGCGCTGCTGCCCCGCGTGCTCGAGAACTACGCAGAGCAGCTGCAGAGCAAGTTGAACCTGTGCGTGGTGGACGTTACGACGGCGGTTCCGCTGGACGACGCCCTGCGACGCATCATTACGGAAAAAGCCGAAGCCGATCTGGACACGAACGTCGTCCTGCGCGAGAGCGTCGACAAGTCCATATTGGGCGGCATCATCATGAGCACGAACGGGAAGCGCATCGACGCCAGCGTGGCGTCCCAGCTCGACCATGCCCGCAACGTGCTCAAAACGACTACAGATGGAGGTGAATGCTAGTGACTGAAATCACCGCTAAGTCCATTGACGATGCGTTGCGCAAGCAGCTTGACGCCCTGAAGGTCAACATCGAGTCTCGCGAGGTCGGAACCGTTATCCAAATCGGCGACGGCATCGCCCGCGTCGACGGCCTGCGCGACGCCATGGCAGGCGAGCTCCTCGAATTCGTCGGCCAGGGCGGCAAGACCGTCTACGGTCTGGCCCAGAACCTCGAAGAAGACGAGGTCGGCGCCGTGCTTCTCGGCGATGTCACGGCAATCAGGGAGAACGACCAGGTCCGCACGACCGGCCGTATCGTGGAAGTTCCGTCGGGCAGGGAGATGCTCGGCCGTGTGGTCAACCCGCTCGGCATGCCCATCGACGGCAAGGGCCCCATCAAGGCCGAGGGCATGCGCCCCGTGGAGTTCAAGGCTCCCGGCGTTATCGCCCGCAAGCCGGTGCACGAGCCCATGCAGACGGGCATCCTGGCCATCGACTCGATGATCCCCGTCGGCCGCGGCCAGCGCGAGCTCATCATCGGCGACCGCCAGACCGGCAAGACCGCCATTGCGGTTGATGCTATCATCAACCAAAAGGGCAAGGACATGATCTGCATCTACGTGGCTATCGGCCAGAAGGCCTCCACGGTTGCCGGCATCGTCGAGACGCTCGAGCGCCATGGCGCCATGGACTACACGATCATCGTGTCGGCCTCCGCGTCCGACTCCGCGCCGCTGCAGTACATCGCCCCCATGGCGGGTGCCGCCATCGGCGAGTTCTTCATGTACAACGGCGAGGACGGCAAGCCGGCCTCCGCCGAGAACCCGGGCCGCCACGTGCTGTGCGTCTACGACGACCTGTCCAAGCAGGCTGTGGCCTACCGCCAGATGTCGCTGACCCTTCGTCGTCCTCCGGGACGCGAGGCGTACCCCGGCGACGTGTTCTACCTGCACTCGCGCCTGCTTGAGCGCGCGGTGAAGATGAACGACGAGAACGGTGCGGGCTCCCTCACGGCGCTCCCCATCATCGAGACGCAGGCCGGCGACGTGTCCGCCTACATCCCGACGAACGTCATCTCCATCACCGACGGTCAGATCTTCCTGCAGACCGACCTGTTCTTCCAGGGCCAGCGCCCGGCTGTCGACGTGGGCATCTCCGTGTCGCGAGTCGGCGGCTCCGCGCAGATCAAGGCTATGAAGCAGGTTGCCGGCTCGCTGCGCCTCGACCTCGCGTCCTATCGCGAGCTGCAGGCGTTCACGCAGTTCGGCAGCGACTTGGACAAGGCCACGCAGGACCAGCTGAACCGCGGTGCCCACATGACCGAGCTGCTGAAGCAGGGTCGCTACAACCCCATGCCGGTCGAGGAGCAGGCGGTGTCCATCTACGCAGGCGGGCACGGCTACCTCGACGACATCCCGGTGGGCGACGTCGTGCGTTTCCGCGGCGAGCTGCTCGATTACATCCGCGCCTCCAAGCCGGAGATCTTCGAGAACATTGTGAAGGAGCAGAAGTTTACCGACGCGATCGAAACCGAGCTGAACGCTGCCATCGAGGCCTTCAAGCTGACGTTCTCGGCTTCGGCTTAAGGCAGGTAGACCATGCCCAACCTTCACGACATAGAACGGCGCATCAACTCCGTCTCCTCGACGAAGCAGATCACGCGTACCATGGAAATGGTTGCGGCCGCCAAGATCCGCCGCGCCTCGGAGCGGGTGTACAACGCCCTTCCGTGGGCGAGCGCCATCTCGGAGATGCTCATTTCCACGGCGAAGTACGCACCGCTCGACTCCGAGCCGCTGCTCGCCACGCATGACGAGGTCAAGCGCGCTCTGATCGTGGTCATCGCGTCCGATCGCGGGCTTGCCGGCGGGTTCAACAGCAACGTGCTTCGCCATGCCGAGAAGCTCATCAAGGAGAAGGAGCGCCAGGGCATCGAGGTCGAGATCGTCGCCTGCGGCAAGAAGGCCATCGGGTACTTCAGCTATCGCAACATCGTGCCGATTTTCGAGTTCCGCGACCTCTCGGCCGACCCGACGTACGAGGAGGCGGCCGAGATCTCGCAGTTCGCCGGCGACAGCTACCGCGAGGGCAAGCTCGACGAGGTCATCATCGTGTTCAACCATGCGAAGAACGCGGCCGAGCAGCGGTTGATCGAGCAGCAGGTGCTGCCCATCAACACCACGAGCTATGCCGAGCTTCTGGGCCTGGCTCCCAAGGAGAAGGACTACTTCGAGCATTTCCGCGAGAAGGACCTCGACCACCTGCCCGGCGACATCGACTTCGAGCCCGATGCCGAATCGGTCATGCACTATCTGATGCGCGCCTACCTGCGCAACACGTTCTACTACGCGCTCATCGACTCGGCGGCTGCCGAGCAGGGCGCGCGCCGCACCGCAATGAAGTCGGCGACCGACAACGCCAACGAGATGGTCAACACCCTGACCCGCGTGTACAACCGCGTGCGCCAGGGCGCTATCACGACCGAGATCTCGGAGATCGTTGGCGGCGCCGCAGCTTTGGAGGAATAAATGGCTGAAACCAAGAACACTGCATCGGCCACGGGCGCGACCGGACGCATTGTCCGCATCGTCGGCGCTGTTGTCGACGTTGAGTTTCCGCCGGATCAAATGCCGGCGATCTACAACGCCCTGACCGTGGATGCAACGACCCCCATCGGGGAAGTGAAGACTGTGCTGGAGGTGCAGACGCACCTCCCGGGCGACCTCGTCCGCACCGTCGCCATGTCGTCCACCGACGGCATGGTGCGCGGGCTCGAGGTCGTCGACACCGGCAACCCCATCATGATGCCCGTGGGCCCGAACACGCTGGGCCGCATCTGGAACGTGATCGGCGAGCCGGTCGACGGCAAGCCCATGCCCGAGGTCGCCGAGTGGATGCCCATCCACCACCCGGCCCCGGACTACGACACGCTGACCACCACGACGGAGATCTTCGAGACTGGCATCAAGGTCGTCGACCTCATCGAGCCCTACGTCAAGGGCGGCAAGACGGGCCTGTTCGGCGGCGCCGGCGTCGGCAAGACCGTTATCATCCAGGAGCTCATCAACAACCTGGCCCAGGAGCACGGCGGCACGTCGGTGTTCACGGGCGTGGGCGAGCGTACCCGCGAGGGCACCGACCTGTTCCTCGAGATGAGCGAGTCCGGCGTCATCGACAAGACCTGCCTGGTGTACGGCCAGATGAACGAGCCTCCGGGAGCGCGTTTGCGCGTGGGCCTGGCGGGCCTGACCGAGGCCGAGTACTTCCGTGACCAGGGCCAGGACGTGTTGCTGTTCATCGACAACATCTTCCGCTTCACGCAGGCCGGCTCCGAGGTGTCCGCACTTCTCGGCCGTATGCCCTCCGCCGTTGGCTACCAGCCCACGCTGGCAACCGAGATGGGCGACCTGCAGGAGCGCATCACGTCCACCGAGACCGGCTCCATCACCTCGGTGCAGGCCGTGTACGTGCCCGCCGACGACCTGACCGACCCTGCGCCGGCCACGACGTTCACCCACCTCGACGCGAAGACGGTTCTGTCCCGTTCCATCGCCGAGCTGGGCATCTACCCGGCCGTCGACCCGCTGGAGTCCACCTCCCGCGCGCTCGACCCGGAGATCGTGGGCGAGGAGCACTACCGCGTGGCCGTGGGCGTGCAGGAGGTGCTGCAGAACTACAAGGACCTGCAGGACATCATCGCCATCCTCGGCATGGACGAGCTCTCCGAGGAGCAGAAGCTCGTCGTGAACCGCGCCCGCAAGATCCAGAAGTACCTGGGCCAGCCGTTCCATGTGGCCGAGGTCTTCACCGGCAACCCCGGCAAGTACGTGAAGATGGAGGATACCATCCGCTCGTTCGCCGAGATCCTCGACGGCAAGTGCGACCATATCCCCGAGCAGTGCTTCGTGTACAAGGGCGCCATCGAGGACGTGTACGCGGCCTACGAGGAAATGACGAAGGAAGAAGCTCATGCCTAATCTGCTTTGCATGGTGGCTACGCCGACGCGCGAGCTGTTCTCGGGAGAGATCGCCTACGCGGACGTCCCGGGTTCCGAGGGCAACTACGGCGTGCTGAGCGGCCATGAGATGCTCGTGGCCAAGAACAGCCCCGGCGTCCTCACGCTCTGGATGGATGCCGCCGGCAACGAGAAGCGCCGTTTCGCCCTCTACGAGGGTGCAACGCAGGTGTACGCGGACCGTTTGACCGTCCTTGCGCGCTTCGGAGTCGATGCGGACAGCATCGACGTGGAGGCGGTCCGCAAGAAGGCCGACGGGATGCGGGAGCGCGTCGCCGAGCTCGAGGCGAAGCATGCCGACGATCCCGAGGTGGAGTCCTACGGCGCCATCTTGGAGACGTCCCGGGCGCGTCTTGCCTGGTACGAGACCCAGCTGCGCGTGGCGGAAGGCGCACCTGCCAAATAGCGCGCCGCCGCATCACAAGGGTACCAACCGAGGAGGGGGACAGCTTGGCTGTCCCCCTCCTTTCATGTTCGCTGTTGCTAGTGCACTCTCCGCTGATGGATCAAAGCTGCAACATACACGGTGTCTTCTACCTTGTCGTATCGGTAGAGAATATCGAACGGTGCGATAACAATTTTTCGGCAGTCCTTCCCGAAGCGCTTCTTGATGGCGTAGGGAAGTTCGGTTGAGCCGAGTTCGGGAAGAGCTTCCAGCATTTCCACCAATCGGTAGAGATCGTTGAACATGCGCTCGGAATAGACCTCGGCTGTCGCCTCGACGAATTCTTCCGAGATGATGACCTTAGGCATGCTTTCTCCTCAGCTTGAGCGCTGCCTCGCGCGCCACCTCTGCACCCTCGTAACATCGTCCGGCCTCTATGTCGGCGAAACCGCGTTCCAAAGCGGCGGCCACAAGGGCCTCGTAGGCGGCCTGATCCGCTACCTCCTTCATCTTCTGCTCGTACACCTCCTCCGAGCAGAACACGAACGCGCCGGCGCCGTTCTCGGTGATGCGCACGATTCCCTTGCGCGCGGCTTCCTTGACCTCGCCCTGCTTCTTCTGGAGGGCGGTGACGGGATAGATGGGTTCCATGGCAAGCCTCCTTTTCGCTTGCGAGGAGCATAGCAGGATAGAGGATTATTGTATATACCGTTCGCTATACAATAAGCAACCTTTTATCCGGTTGCACCCCTATGCGTCGTCGGGGTTCGCGGCCTCGATGGCGTCGAGGAGCTCCTCGCGGGAGTTGATGCCCATCTTCTTGTAGATGTTGTACGTGTGCGACTTCACGGTGTGGCTGGAGATGCACAGCTTGTTCTGGATGTGCTCGATGCCGCGGCCCTTCGCCATGAGGAAGAACACCTCGGTCTCGCGCGCGGAGAGCTTGGCCTCGCGCGCCACCACGGTGCAGCGGGCCTTCCAGCGGCCCTGCTCGTGCTCATGCTCGGGAGCCTCGGCGGCATCGTCGTCGTCGGCAGGACGGCGGCTCGGGGCGAACGTGATGAACGCGGCCAGCACCACCACCAGCCCCAGCGCGACGCCCGAGAGCACGGCGTAGTTCGTGGCGCCGGTGGCCGCCGGCAGCAAACCCAGCGCGAAGCCCGCCGCCATCCCGGCGCCGAGCACGCCCTGGCTCATTCCCACGAAGTACAGGGGCGCCGCATGCCGGTTGTGCGCCGTGTGCACCTCGAAGGCCATGCTCACCACCACCAGGAACACGTAAACGGCCAAAAGCAGCAGGTTCGACAGCGCGTACACCGGCCCGGTGAACAGCGTCATGGACACGAGCGACACCACGAGGAACGGGAACACCATGCGCAGCACGTCGATCTGGCGCATGCGCCCGGCGAAGCGGTGCATGAACGCGAGCGCCGCCAGCGCGCCGGCCAACGCGAACCCGGCGATGCCGGCGAACAGCAGCGGATCGCCGGCCAATTGCGTGATAGAACCGGCTCCGAGGCCGAACACGATGCCGTACACGAGGTAGATGACGCCGAACGCCCACGAGAGGCCCGCCTTCTCCTGGGAGACGGCCAGCGGTATGCGCAGGCCCTCGTCCGGCCCCGCCTCGTGCGCCACCACGCGCTCGACGCCCAGGCTTACCAGAGGGCACACCACGAGCATGACGATGCTGAAGTAGGACGGCAGCAGGTTGATGATGAGGTAGAGGAAGCCGCCGCAGGCGGTGGAGAGCGCCATGCAGCGCGCCACCGACCGCTCGTCGAGGCGCGATACCGCGGGCATCCAGCTGAACAGAAGGCATCCCAGGCCGGCCCCCGAAAGCCCCCATGCCGCGAGGTCGAAGGCGAGCGGCAACGGCATGCCGAGCGCCGCATAGGCCGTGGGCGACACGGCGGCGATGACGCAGAACGCCGCCACGAACCCCGTCATGGCCCGCCGTGCACGGGGCGACGGCAGCCCTTCGGGGGCACGCGACATCGTGAGGCAGCAGGCCCCGAAACCGATGAAGAACGCGATGCGCAGGGCCAAGTGGTACCACAGCCGGTCGATGCCGGGATCCAAGAACGAGTTGCGCATGAGCATGGCGAAGAAGCAGGTCCAGAAGAGCGCCATGCCTCCCACCATGGTGAGAAGCATGGTGGGAGATACGCTCTGACGTGGTGTTTCGCAGCTATTCAGACTTTTTTCCATAGGCGTTCGCGCGGCCCCCTCCCGCATATCGCCGAGGCCCCTCCGAAGAAACCAGACGATTTGTCGATGGCGCCCATGATAAACGGTCTCTAGGATCGTGGCAAGGAAAGGCACCGCCGCCGCCCGGGGACCCGAAACCGGGGAACAGGACGGGGAGGCCCCTCGGGGCCACCTCCCGCAGAGAGCGGGGCGGGTGCATCCGAGACGAAAGGACGAGGAGGCAAGGTATGGCTGAGGAGTATCGAACCGTGCAGCACGACAAGCCGTTCCAGTACGAGGAAGGCGGCTACCAGGTCACGCGCGGCTGCGCATGGACGGGCCCGGGCTGCCACCTGGGCTGCGGCGTCATCATGTACCAGGATGCCGAGGGCAAGCTGGCCAAGTGCGAGGGCGACCCGGAGGACCCATGGACGAACGGCCGCCTGTGCATGCGCTGCCTTGACGTGCCCGAGGTGACGCACCACAAGGAGCGCCTGCAGTATCCCATGAAGCGCGCCCGCGAGGACCGCGGCCTCGACAAGTGGGAGCGCATCTCCTGGGACGAGGCCTACGACCTCATCACCGACGAGTTCATGGCCATGAAGGAGAAGTACGGCGCCGAGTCCGTCATCTTCGCGCAGGGCACCGGCCGCGACATCGCCGCGTACATCACGCGCCTGTCCTGGTCGTTCGGCAGCCCGAACTACACGGGCCTGCTTTCGGGCCAGGCGTGCTACCTGCCGCGCATCGCCGGCATGGCCGCCACGACGGGCGCGCCGTGGATCCCCGACGCCGCCCAGCAGTTCCCCGAGCGCTACGACCACCCCGACTACGAGGTGCCCGAGGTCATGTTCGTGTGGGGCAACTACCCGCTGAAGTCGAACATCGAGGGCTTCTACGGCCACTGGGTCATCGACCTCATGAAGCGCGGCATGAAGCTGGTCACGGTGGACCCGAAGGTTACGTGGCTGGCTTCGAAGTCCGAGCTGCACCTGCGCGTGCGCCCCGGCACCGACGCGGCGCTGGCGCTGGGCATGATGAAGGTCATCATCGAGGAGGACCTCTACGACCACGAGTTCGTCGACAACTGGTGCTACGGCTTCGACGAGCTGGCCGAGCGCGCCAAGGAGTTCGACGTGAAGCGCGTGAGCGAGATCACGTGGGTGCCCGAGGAGAAGATCATCGCCGCCGCCCGCATGCTGGGCAACGCGAAGAACTCCACGCTGCAGTGGGGCGTGGCCGTTGACATGACCCGCGAGGCCATGCCGGCCGGTCAGGCCATCCTCGCCCTCTGGGAGATCACGGGCAACATGGAGCGTCCCGGCGGCATGATCGTGGCGCCGGAGATCCTGTCGGTGGCCGGCGGCTGGGGCCGCGAGATCCTGGGCCCGGAGCAGGAGGCCAAGCGCATCGGCATCAAGGACTACCCGCTGTACAACTTCGGGTTCGCCGTGTCGCAGCCCGACGAGACCGTGAAGACCATCGAGACGGGCGTGCCGTACGAGATCCACGGCGCTTGGCTCCAGACCACGAACCCCATCGCCTGCATGGGCGCCGACCCGCAGCGTTTGTACAAGGCCCTGAACAAGCTGGACTTCATCGTGGTGGTGGACCTGTTCAAGACGCCGACCATCGCCGCTTTGGCCGACGTGGTGCTGCCGGCCTGCACGTTCCCCGAGCGCAACGGCATCGCGTTCGTATCCGGCGCGCAGCGCGGCTCCACCATCAACAAGGTGACGGACGTGGGCGAGTGCCGAAGCGACATGCAGATCAACCTTGAGCTCGGCAAGCGCTGGAACCCCGAGGCGTGGCCGTGGGACAACGTGGACGAGATGTTCACCGACATGCTCAAGCCCACCGACATGAGCTTCGAGGAGCTGCAGCAGGTGGCCCCGGCCTACCAGCCCATCGAGTACTACCGCTACAAGACGGGCAAGCTGCGCAAGGACGGCCAGCCCGGCTTCAACACGCCCACGGGACGCATCGAGCTGTGGAGCAACTTCTACAACCAGGCCGGCCTCGACCCGCTGCCCTACTTCGAGGAGCCCGAGCCCGGCCCCGGTTCCACGCCGGACCTCATGGACGAGTACCCGCTGGTCATGACGAGCGGCGCGCGCACCTGGGGCATGTTCCACTCCGAGCATCGCCAGATCGAGCGCATGCGCCACTACCGCCCGTGGCCCCTCATGGAGATCCATCCCGAGACGGCCGCCAAGTACGGCATCAAGGACGGCGACTGGGTGTGGATGGAGGGCCCCATGGGCCGCGCGAAGCGCAAGGCGAAGCTCACGCCCGTCATGGATCGCCGCATCGTGTCGTGCGACCACGGCTGGTGGTTCCCCGAGGGCGACCCGGAGAAGTTCTACGACGTGTTCGACCTGAACATCAACAACACGCTGCCGTGGATCCCGGGCAAGAGCGGCTTCGGCTCGAACTACAAGAGCTCTATCTGCAAGATCTACAAAGTGGAAGAGGGGGAATAGACCATGGCTAAGTACGGAATCCTGGCCGATGCGCAGTGGTGCTCGGGCTGCCACAGCTGCGAGGTGGCCTGCCAGATGGAGCACGGCCTGCCCGTGGGCGAGACCGGCATCAAAGTGGTGAAGATCGGCCCGTGGGCCATCGGCGACGAGGCCGATGAGAACTGGCAGTTCAGCTACCTGCCCATCCCCACGAAGCAGTGCGACACCTGCGCCGCGCGCCGCGGTTTGGGAAAGGTGCCCACCTGCGTGCAGCACTGCCAGTCGCAGTGCCTGGAGTTCGGCCCGATCGACGAGCTGTCCCAGCGCATGGACGTGAAGCAGAAGACGCTGTTCGTGGTGGCGTAAAGGGGCTTTCCTGATCTGGGCGGGCCCGCCTCGTGCGGGCCCGCGGACAAGGAGCGGATATGCATTCCAAGAAGTACTACATCGTGTACGGCCTGTTCTTCTCGCTCATCGTGGCGGCGGTGCTGTGCCTGTGCCTGACCATCATGCAGGGCATGCCGCACATCGACCCCGTGTTCTACCTGATGAGCTTCGGCGTGGCGTTCGTCACCTCGTTCGTGGTCACGGCTGTGATCCCGTTGGCGCGCATCGCCGCGGCGTGCGCCGTGTACTACGACGCCAAGCCGGGCAGCGTGGCGTTCCGGCTCATCCAGAACGTGTTCTTCAGCACTCTCATCATGTTCGTGCTGGGCATCGTCATGACGGCCTTCATGACGGGCGTGGGCGAGGTCCAGACCATGAGCGCCATGACCGGGCAGATGATGGGCACGAACCTGTTCGACCGGTTCGTGAGCCTGTGCCTGCAGTTCTGGCCGACCATCGTGATCGTGGCGTTTTTGTCCGACCCGGCCGCCGGCGGTTTGGCCGGGCTGCTGGTGAAGGAGAACCCCGCCGAGGTTGCTGCTGCGGCGAAGCAGGCGCCGGCTGCCTAGGCGCTGCGGTTCGGGTTTTGATAAGGTGAGGGAGCCGGCCGCGAGCCGGCTCCCCGCGTTTGAAAGGAGCGACATGGCAGATTACGACGGCCGCGCGCTAAGCCAGAAGCTGGCGTCCCCGTCGCCTGACGAGATCGACGAGGTCATCGACGCCGTGACGGGCGCCACATGGGGCGAGCGCAACCGCATCATGGAGACGCGCTTCGCCGCGCGCCTGAACGACAACCCCGCCGCCGTTCCCGCCTTCAGCCCGCCAGGCACCCCGCTGCCCCGCGGGTGAGGGCTGAGGAGCTGCGGCAACAATGCTCGCTGAGTGGAGCTGCTATGGAGAGCGTTCTCGTAGAGTGTCAAAAGGTAGGAATCGAGAGGTTCTTGTAGAGGTGATTCCCCCGATCGCCCATTTCGGCGAACCCGCATCATGACAGGGGGACACATGACAGGGGGACACATGACAGGGGGACACGCATGACAGGGGGACACGCATGACAGGGGGACAGGTGCCTTGTCATGCGGTCGTCTCTTCCGGGTCGAGCGCCGGTCGACCCGCGAGAAGCGGTCGGGGCAACCTATCCGGCGATAATCACCTCGGGGTTCGCGCGGTCTGCGATGGCGCGCGTCTCTATCGTCGCTCCCAGGTAGCGTTCCATGAGTTGCGCGAACTCGTCGAGCGCCGCCTCCAGGTCGGCGCGGCGCGTGGGATCGACGCACTCCATGACCAGGATGGCGTTCGCGGAATCGTCCTTGAGCGCCGAGCGCTGCCCGTCGCGCCAGTTCCAGCAGCGGCACACGGCGCCCTCGTCGTCGCGGTAGCAGAGCTCGCCGGGAAGCGTGGGATCCTCCGCGTCCTCGCCGATGGGCAAAAACGCATCGCCGCCCTCGGTCAGGCCCAAACGGAAGTCGCCGACGAACGAGTCCACGTCCTCGCCGCCCACGGGTAAGGCGTACTTCAGCGAGACGGCGTTGTAGATGTCCACCGACGGCGTGATCGAGCCCACAGGGTTGCCCTTCAGCACCCGCTTGAGCAGGTTCTCCACCGAGCAGCGCGCGCCCTTCTTCGTCTTGAACTTCTGGAACGCCTCGCGCCACACGCGCACAACCTCGTTCTCGGAGATCGTGTTGCTGGTGAGGTGCTGATCGGCGGTGGCGTTGGCTTCGCGCAGTAGCTTCGCGATGGCGGCCGCGTCCTCGGCCGGCACGTCGTTGGCCGACTTCATGCCGCGCACCACCAAGATGCCGATGGCCGCGTCGGGGAACAGCTCCCAGAACGATTCCTCCGCGATGAACTTCTGCATATCGTTTACCTTCCTCCTTACCGGCCGAGGCGTCGCGCGCCCTTGCCGCGCACCTCTTCGAGGTCGACGGCCCAGATGGCCGTGTCGTCGATCTCGCGGGCGATGCCCTCGCCGATCTTGTCCTTGTGCTCGGGCAGGTACTTCATGCACAGCGCCACCAGCACCTTGCGCATCGCGGCGCCGTCCTCCACGCGGCGCACCCGCCCGCGCGCGATGACCGAGGCGAAGCGCGTGGTGAAGAAGTCGTCCTCGTAGCAGGGCTCGACCTCGGTGGCCACCGTCACGCACGCGCGGCCGTCGCGAGCGAAGTTGTCCAGCTTGTGCCCGGCCTTGTTCGTGGTGTGGAAGCACAGCGCGCCGTCCAGCATCACGTAGGACAGCGGCACGCCGTAGGGCATCCCGTCCACGTCCACCGTGGACACGACGCAGAACTCGCCGGCTTCCAGCACCTCGAGCGCCTCGCTGGCGGACAGCTCGCGATCCTTCGCAAGCAGGGGGTAGTCGATCATGGTTCCTCTCCTTTCGCGGGCGCTTCCGCGCCTTTGCGCTCTACGGCCTTGCCGAGCACGATCTTTTCCCCATTATAGCCAACCTTCGGCGGTCCCCGCATCGTGACCCCTGTCGAGCGTCGCGCTTCGCCGGTATCCTCCTGTGCGCGTCTCCCTACGCTCCGCCTTATCCTCCTCCCGTTCCAGCCAACCTCCCCTTGCGTTCGAAACGGTGTGATATAAGTAGCGTGGCCCCACTCGGGGCAACGTTGAATCCCGAAAAGGAGCATGATGGAGATACCGGTTTTGAACGAGGGGCAGCTGGATAGATTCAAACTGCACCTCATTGAGGAAGAGCGATCGCCGAACACGATCAAGAAGTATTCGAGGGACGTGCGGGCCCTGCTCGCGCACTTTCCCGGCGAGGTGGGGTTCACTAAGGAGATGATCCTCGATTATAAACAATGCTTGTTGGAGAAGTACAAAACTACCAGCGTCAACAGCATGCTGGTGGCGATAAACCAGTTCTTCCGCTTCTGCAAGCGAGAGGATTTGCGGGTAAAGCTGGTGAAGGTGCAGCGATCCACCTTCCGGGAGCACCGTCGCGAGCTTTCGCTGGTTGAGTACAAGCGGCTGGTGAGGGCTGCCCAGTTGAAGAAGAAGGAGCGCTTGAGCCTGCTGATCCAAGCCATTTGCAGCACAGGCATCCGCGTGAGCGAGCACCGCTTCATCACGGTCGAGTCGCTGCGCAAGGGTGTGGTGCGCATCGTCGGGAAAGGGAAGGAACGTACCGTGTTCCTTCCCGACAAGCTGCGCAAGATGCTGTTGGACTATTGCCGGCGCAAGGGCATCTCTTCAGGTCCCGTGTTCGTGACCCGGTACGGAAACCCCCTCAATAGGTGCAACATTTGGGCGGAGATGAAAGCGCTGTGCGCGTCCGCTGGCGTTGAGTCGACAAAGTGCTTCCCCCATAACCTGCGTCATCTTTTTGCCTTGTCTTACTATCGGCTGGAGAAGGACGTGGTGCGGCTCGCCGACATTCTAGGCCATGCCAGCATCGAGACCACGCGCATCTACACATCGACTACCGATACGGAATGCAGGCGCTCCTTAGAAAGATTGAGTCTGCTCGCATGAAGCACTGCATAATGAGCATTATGTAGTGGAACAATATTTGCAAATGATTCTACTTTCCCTTTATACAACATGGGGGTGTATTTTGCAAGGCAGCCTGCAATCGTAGACGAATTACTGCCTTATTAGGGAAAATAACCCTGAAAGCACTCTATTTAGCGTGTTTCGAGTGCAAGCACGCACCATATTGTTACCATTTTTGCCTTATTTCGGGCGACATACAAAAAGAAATTCTTCGCCACAAGCTTGCTCATGCGGATGCAGGCTCGCTCCTCTGCTAAGCAGCATCCACTACATAATGCTCATTATGCAGTGGAACATTTATAGGCACACCTGCCGAAAGGCAGCGTCGCAAAGCTAGAGGGGCTTACCTTCGGATGTCGGAGAAAGCCAGCCAGTTGCATGAAAGTGAGACCGGCTTTGCAGAAAGGTCGGTCTTTCCGTATGTGGGGAGCAGGGGCGGGGACGAGATGAGAGCTGGCGGGAGCAATAGACGGCAGGGGCGGAGATTCACGGCGTCGGGCGTGCTAGGCGTGGTGCTGTGCATTGTGTTCATCCCCCTGATCGTGGTGAACTTGGTGCTCATCGTCAGCAGCTACCTGAAACCCGACGAGCTGCCCGGCGTGTTCGGCGTCAAGCCCGCCGTGGTGCTCTCCGGCTCGATGGACCCCGCCATCCAGGTGGGCGACCTCATTTTCGTCAACGACTGCGACCCTGCCGCGCTCAAAGAGGGCGACGTGGTGTGCTACCTCTCGTCCGGCAAGGCCATCACCCACCGCATCGCCGGCATCACCGAGGGCGATGACGGCCAGCCGCGCCTGGTGACGAAGGGCGACGCCAACAACGCCGAGGATCGGCTGGCGGTGTCGTTCGACCAGGTGCAGGGCCAGTGGAGCGGCGCGCGCGTGCCGGGGCTGGGCAACGCCATCCTGTTCATGCAGACGCCGGCCGGCATGATCTTGTTCATCGTGTGCCCGCTGGCGCTGTTCTTCGCGTGGGACGTGTGGCGCCGCCGCCGGATGGACAAGGCTGAGGCCGCGCGCGCCGCGCAGCTGGAGGCGGAGCTGGCCGCCTTGAGGCGGGAGCAGGGGGTCGGGCGCGGGCCCACCGAGAAATTCTGATACGCATGCAACGGCCCTTCCGCCTCCGGGCACGGCGGAGACGGAAGGTCCGAGCAGGTCCAGGAGCTTCGCGGCACCTGGCGATAGAAATGCCGCAGGTGCACGGGAGCCGCGCCTGGGACGAAAACCTACGACGTGGTTCCCGCGAGAAAGAAAGCGAGGACAGGCAATGGCAACGGCAACGCAGAAGAAATCGTACGCAGCGCGCCTCGGCGTCTTGGCAGTGGCGCTCTCCCTCGTGACCGCCTGCTTGCTGGGCGGCACCATGGCGAAGTACGTCACCGAGGTGACCGGCACCGGCAGCGCGACGGTGGCGAAGTGGAGCTTCACGGCAAATGGCAAGACAGATACGTTCGGCAGCATTGATCTTGCGAAGACGGCTTACACCAATGTGGCCGAGAAGAAGATTGCTCCGGGCACGGAAGGAAGCTTCGATATCGTGCTTGACGCCTCCGGCAGTGACGTCGCGGTGGATTACACCATCGCGTTCTCGAATCTGCAGAACAAGCCGAAGAACCTGAAGTTCTATTCGGACAAGGATAAGAGCACGGAAATCTCTGATCTGGCCACCGCTCTTACCGGCACAATCGAATTGAAAGATGTGGGCACTGCGGTTACGAAGACCGTGTATTGGGACTGGGCTATCGGTAGCAGCGATGCTGATAATTCCACAGACACAGCGAATGGTACAGCTGCCAAGTCGATGACTTTTGACATCGCGGTCACCGGCACGCAGAAGACGCCCGTCGCTCCTGCCGCCTAACCCCAACACCATCGCCCTGCCCCCTGTGCCGGGGCAGGGCGTCGGCGGGCATTCTCAACCTTTGGCGAAAGGCGCGGTGCGACCGCGCCTTTCGCCAAGAGCTGAGTCGCGTTTTCCGAGAGGAGGGACCGACGTGGAACAAACGAACAACGCTTCCGTGCAGGAGGGCGAGCAGGACGGGAAACGGCGCCGTGCTTTGCTGGCGCTGCTGCTTCTGCTGGTGCTCATCACCACCAGCATGGTGGGCTACGTCCTGGGCCGCAGCGCGTCGGGCCCCCTGGGCCAGGCCGGCGACACCATCGTGCTCAGCCCCCAGCCCTCGGGCCGCACGACGGCGCACCTCACTGGCCAGGTGGTGTACGCGGACGGCTCGCCGGCCGCGGGCCTCAAGCTGGAGCTGCACAGCGACCCCATCGAGGCGCAAACCGACGCCGAGGGCACCTTCCTGTTCCCCAACGCGTCCTTCAGGTCGCATCGCATACTCGTCTACGGCCCGGACGGCGCCGTGGCTGCCGAGCGTCCCCTCTCCATCGGCCAGAATGCGGCCGAGGAGGGCGTGTCCATCTCCGAGAGCCCCGACGGCGGCAGCGCCATCGCCCTGGCCGTGAACGTGAGGATGCTCGAGGTGGTCATCCTGCTGGACGGCGAGGGCGGCCTGGAGATCGTCCCCACCGGATGCACCTACGCCGACGGCGACGGGCTGGTGGTGACGCCCACGGGCAGCGTCACGCTGGAGAGCGGGGCCGTGGTCACGCCGAAGGGGAGCGTGCTCCTGCCTGACGGCACCATCGTCATCCCGCGCAGCGGCGAGAACGCCGTGGCCGTGATCATGCCCGACGACCAGGTGGTCTACCTCGAGCAGGAGATGAAGGGTGACGGCTACTCCGTGCAGACCGACGGCACGGTGCGCCTCTCCGGCGGCACCGTGGTGCGCTCGGGCGGGCAGATCGTCGCGCCCGACGGCACCCGGCACGACCCCGGCGAGGGCGGCGTGATCGTGGAGGGCGGCGCCGTGGTGACGCCCATCGGCGGCGGCTCCTCCTCGGGAAGCGGAAGCGGCGGCGGGGATTCCTCAACCGGCGGCTCCGCAGGCGGCGCGGCCGGCGGCAACGCGCCTTCGACCAGCGGGACCGTCGGCGGCGGCACGACCGCAGGCGGCGGCACGACCGGAGGGGGAACGACTCCCGGCGGCAACGCGCCCGGCGATACGCCCCCCGGTGGCGGCGACACGCCCGATACCCCCGGCGGCGGAGATTCCCCCGGCGGTGGCGAGACCCTCGGCGGCGATACGCCGCCGAGCGGCTCCCTCGCCGTCCATGGGCAGAACCGCGACGGCGGCTTCTCCCCCTGGACGCAGATCAGCACCATCGACCTCTTCTACAACAAGACGAGCGGGCAGCAGGAGAAGATTGCCCCCGGATCGTCCGGCTACTACCTGTTCCGGCTGCAGAACACGCTTGCGAACAGGCTGAACGTCACCGTCTCGCTGGCCGAGGACGGTCTGCACCTGCCCCTGGAGCTCACGCTCACGCCCTTGGACGCCAACGGGCGCGCGATGGCCGACAGGGCGGTGACGGGGTCGCTTTCGACCGCCGGCGGGCTGAACCTGCGCACCGATATCGCAGGAAGCGCCGTGGCGAGCTACCGGCTGGACTGGTCGTGGCCGGCCGAGGGCAACGACGAGCTGGACACCCTGGCAGGCAGCGGAGGCAACCTCGTCTACCTGCTGGCCATGACGGTGCACGCGGAGGAGGCATGATGGCGCGCGCGGCGAAGGCCATCCGGACGACGCTCGTGGTCGTGCTGTGCGCGGGCCTGCTGTGCAACCTGTGGCTGCTGGCGTCGGCGGCGCTTTTCCCGCGCGAGCTTCCCGGCGTCCTGGGCTTCTCGCCGTTGGCAGTGGCGTCGGGCAGCATGGAGCCCGCCTTGTCGGCGGGCGATCTGGCCATCGTGCATCGGGAAGGGTCGTACCAGGTGGGCGACGTGGTGGCCTTCTGGGACGGCGGTTCGCTCACCACGCACCGCATCGTGGCCGACGGCCCCGAGGGCTTCGTGACCAAGGGCGATTTCAACAACGCGCAGGACGCCCTGCCGGTCGCGCCGGAGCACGTGGCCGGTCGCGTGGTGCTGTCCGTGCCCCTCGTGGGCGGCGCGGCGCTGTTTCTGCGCACGCCAGCGGGGCTGGGGCTGCTCGTGGTCGTGGGCCTGGCGGTGCTGGTGCTGCCGGACGTCCTGCGCCGGGTTCGCCGCAGGGGAGAGGAGTGCGCCGCATGAGCAAGCATCTGACAACCGGGCGCGTGGTGCGCTACCTGCTGCTCCTCACCGTCGCCTGCGCCGTGGTGCTGGGCGTCACCTTCGCCCGGTACGCCACGGTGGTGCAGGGCCAGGGCTCGGGCGACGTCGCCGCTGTGGCGCTGGGATTGACGGGCGACAGCACGGCGGACTTGACGTCGCAGCTGCAAGGGATGAAGCCGGGCGATACGCGAGAGGTGAAGTTCGCGGTGACGAACACGGACGGCGAGACGACGAGCGAGGTGACCCAGGCGTACTCGGTGTCCATCGTGACCACGGGCAACCTGCCGCTGGAGTTCGAGCTGACTGCGATTGCCCCCGGCCCCGACGAGGGGAAAGTTGCGACGGGATATGGATCGCCATGGACGGGCGGGGAACTTCCTTACGGTACCAGCATCTCACATGGCTACACGCTCAAAGTGGAATGGCCTAGCGACGAGAACGGCAGCGCCCTCGCCTACGAGATCGACCAGGTGATTTTGAAAGCTGACGCGCAGCAGGCCCAGCCAACAACGGGGGCCGTGTGATGGAGAAGAGACGAGGTATGAATCGAACGCCTGCCCACAAAAGGCCGAGCATCCACACCCACGTGGCGCGCCGCCGCGTTCCCGCTGCGGCGGTGCTGGCGGTGGCCGTCGTGCTGGCGCTTGCCGGCTTCGCCGCCGCGCGCTACGTCATGCAACAGCAGCAGGACGGCCTCGCAACGGCCACGGACTTCTACTTCACGAGCGACTACCTGAAAGAGAGCGGCGAGAACGCTACGTACTACATCGATCCGAGCACCGATGATTTCACAGTCGAGCTGCGAAACTTCGCGGACGACCTAAGGACGACTTCGGGAGGCATTTCCTACAGCGTCAATGCGACGAACGCTAGCGTTGCTTCAGGGAGTGGCATGCTGAAGGGTACGGAAAGAAGCACCGCAAAGGTCACCGTCACACCGAATTCCGAGGTTCAGGAATTCGCGGTCACAGCCACCTCGACATCTCCCTACGCCCAAACCCTTACTGCCACGTTCATCCTGGCTAAGGGCAACCACTACACCGTGGAGGACGCGTCGGGCAACACGGCCGCGGTGCTCACCATGACATGCGCCGACAGCGGCGGGTCGATCACGCTCAACCTTCCTTCGGAGGTGATCCCCGACGCAACCGACGGCAGGGTGAGCGAAAACACGTTCACGCCTGTGGGCTCGGGCGTGTACTCGCTCGTGTTGCTCAAGGCCGACGCATCGCTGGATCTAGCGGGCTCTGGCAATTTCGCCGATACGATCGATCTAAACAAATCGCCCGCCACATAAGATCACCGAAACGCGCGGGGCGGCTGGCCCCGCTGAGCACTTGGAGGAGTTGCCATGAATATAGAGGTTCGGAACAAGAGGGCTAAGCGCGCCGGCGTGCCGCGGCGCGCCCTTGCCGTGCTGGTGGCGCTCTGCCTGGTGTTGGGCCAGATGAACAGCGGGACCTTCGTCGCCTACGCGACGAGCGGCACCCCCGTGACCATCCAGGTGGGAACCAACGTCACCGCCGAGATCTCCGACGGCGTGCTCACCCTCTCCGGCACCGGCGACACAGACGACTTCACGGCCGAGACCGCCCCGTTCAAAGGCTATGCGCCCGAGATCCGCGCGCTCGAGATCGAGGAGTGCGTCACGTATGTGGGCGCGTGCCTGTTCTACGGGTTGGGCGAGCTGGGAGGCAGCCTGACGCTGCCGGGCAGCATCGTCGGCTTCGGCGAGCGCGCCTTCTCGGAGGAGGGCTCCGAGTCGTCGGCGCATTTCTCCGTCATCCGCAACCTGTTCGTGTCGGGTGAGGTGGTGCGCCCGGCGCAGGCGCAGGCCGCCCCCGAGGCCGAGCCGGAACCGGTGCCCGACCCCGAGTCTGTCGCTGACGAGCCGGCCGAGGATCCCGCCGCCGACGCCCCGTTGACAGACGGTGCTGCTCCCGAGCCCGAGGCCCCCGAAGCCGAGTCGCCCGCGCCTGCGCAGGTCGACGCGCCTGAGCTGCAGGACGCGCCCGGGCCCGTCGAGGTCCCGTCGGAGGGCGGCTACGCGGTGGAGCAGATCGCGCAGCAGGAGATTGCGAGCCCCGAGACGCTCTTCGGCCCCGGCCAGGACGGCATGGTGGTCTGCTCGGACGATAACGCGACGTTTTTGCAGGCGGTGCTCTCCGCCGGCTTCCAGCAGGCCGGCGCGACGGCCACGGTGGTGCTCGACGATGCGGTTGAGCTGGAGCTTCCTCTGGCCGGCGGGCAGCTGACGCTGCCAGAGCCGCCCGAAGACACGCTGGCCGCGCACGAGGGCGAGTCGTTCGCCGGCTGGACGCAGGCCCCCGGCGACGAGTCCGCACCCGTCCTCGCTCCCGGCGACCCCCTCCCGGCGAACGATGGCGACCGCGTGCCCCTTTACTCCGTTTGGAACGCCGCCGAGCCGCTTGCGCTCCTCGCCGAGCCCGCCCCATCCGCCGACGTGAAAACCGTCTACGTGGATCAGACGAACGGCGACGATGGAAACGATGGGGCGAGCACGGATACAGCGGCGAAGACCCTCGAAGCAGCCGCAGGGAAGCTGACTCCGAAAGCCGAAGGCGGCTCGGTCGAAACCAACCGCATCGTTATCGTCGGGGAGTACAAGCGCTCGGTGCAGTTAGAAAATCAGGACAGCAAAGAAGGCATCTTCGGAGACCATCCCGTGCCGGCCACCCTTACGGGGGGAACTTTCGCATATGACGAGCCGACGACAACGGCAAACGATTATCCTTTGTATCTTCACGACGATATTCTCTTCGAATCGATCGAGCTGCAATGCAACCACATATACGCGAACGGGTTCAACCTCACCATCGGCGAGAGCGTCAACACAAAACCGACTTCGCCCAAGCTTTACCTTTACGGTTACGGCAATAGCACTTTTGGCAGCGACAGCGCATCTGCGAATATCACAGTGAAAAGCGGACGCTATGTGCGCATCAACGGCTACATTAGAAGCCAGAGTGCGGGAATTAACTGCTCTGGAAGATCGTCGTTCGTCACCGTGGAGGGCAGCGCAGCGGTCGATTTGCTTGTGGCAGGTAGTGCCAATGGCGCTATCGAGAACGCCAACGTGGACATTAACGTCAAAGGTGGGAAAGTTGAAACGCTCCTTGGCGGGAATCAAGGATTCAACGACGTTTATCCCCCGTATTCCGGCAGCACAAAGATCCGGGTCGAAGGCGGCGAGGTCGATAACCTCTATTGCGCAGGTTCCGGCAGAAATACGAGCGCCCCCACTTTCTCCGGCAAGCTTGATGTGAATGTCTCGGGCGGGAAAGTGAAGAGGCTCTATGGCTCCGGCTCTGCTGCATACGTGCTCGCAGGTTCCGAAGCGAAGGTGTCAGTGACAGACCATGGCGAGGTCACTGACCTTTTTGCTGCTGGCAAAGGGTGGGAGACGACCCTCAATCCCAGTCAATCCGAGTGGGAGGTTGTTGAAAAATTCGGAAGCTTCTCGGGAAACGAGACTATTACCGTCTCGGGTAATGCCGTAGTCGCGAACATCTACGCGAGCGGTGAGGGTTATTCAGGATCAACGAAATATGAAGGGACAAAGGCCAACGCCTACCTGGACGGCAATGTGACCATCAACATGGAAGGTGGGACGGTCACCGGCAACGTCTACGGAGGCGGCAAGGGCATTGCCGCCGAAGGCTACGAGCAGTGCGCCCGCGTGACCAAAGACTCGAAGGTCGAAGTCAACATCGCCGGCGGCACCGTGCACGGCAATGTCTACGGCGGCGGCCAGATCGCCGACATCGAGGGCTCAAGTTCCGTCACCATCTCCGGCGGCACCGTGGAGGGCAACGTCTACGGCGGCGGAGAGAAGGGCGAGGTCAAAGGATCCGCAACCGTGAACGTGCAGAACGGCACAGTGAAAGGGTCGGTGTTCGGCGGCGCCTACGGCGAGCCAGATCAGATATTGGTGCTGGGCGGCTCCACCGTCAATATGACGGGCGGCTGGGTGCGCGGCAACGTGTACGGCGGCAGCGAGCTCAGCAACGACGGGGCTGACAACGGCAGCCTTCCCGATCTGGTGATCACCAACTTGGTGGGGGGCATCGTGGACGGCAACGTGTTCGGCGGTGGCTATAGGGGCATCGTCAACGGCTCCACCCACCTGCATATCGGAACAGGCGCTTTGGGTAAGTGCAAGTATTACCAGACGCATTCTGATAAGAAGCCCAATCTGAAAGCTTCGTCTTTATCCGTTGGAAAATCGGTCTACGCGGGAGGCGATTACGGCGGTGACGGAAAGGACTACAATGCCATCACCGTGAAGGGCACCTCGCATGTGTACATCGACGGGGGCGATTACGACACTTCCAATAACGCTTCCGGTACGACCATGAAACTTGGGGGAGGCGTGTTCGGCAGCGGTGCCTCCTGCGATGCTGGTAGCACCCGCTTAGTCACCCTCGAAAACTACGGCGAAGCGGTCTTGGACGGTGGCACGGTGACGGGGGCCACGCGCACCCTCGATTCCATCCAGCGTGCCGACCGTGTGGTGATCCTGAACTCCCACGTGCAGTTGATCGGCCAGTCCGACGTGGCCAATGCCAATCAAACGGCGAAGTACTCCCTCAATCGCATCGGCGATCACGAAAAGGCGGCCGGTTTAGGCGATTTGGGCAACGGCCTTGTCCTCCAAGGCGCAAGCACGCTCATCTTGAATTCCCCCGCCATGGAGTTGGCCGCTTTCCGCAGCGTGGATGCGGACGGAAAAGAGGCTGTTGAGAGCAGCCCCAAAAGCACTCTGCTGCTGGACACCGGCACTCTCCTGCGCGTTGCCTATACCAACGAAAAGGGTTCGACCGTTTACGGCCCTGTGAAGGGCTATACGCGCCTGCTTGCCGGCAACGCCGCAGACGGCTACGTCTACGCTGCGATTGGCGATACGGATGGAGGATTCGTTGGTAAAGACAATACGACGATTTCGTTCACAAATGTGGGGAACGCAACTCTCTCGTATCGATACTGGAAAGTGGCCGGATCGGGCGGTAGCAACGCGGTTCGCGAAGCGGTGCTGACCGCCCGTACGCTCGAGTCGAGCGATATTGGTTTTGGCAACGACGGGTACGCGGTAGCGAAGGGCGTCATCGAGCTTCCTCCTGCCGATAATGGTTCGACCTACATGGTGAAAAGCGTCGACGTTGGCTCCGGGCTTTCGTTGACGGACGCTGCAATAGATGGCCAGGAGCAAAGCGCCGCTTGGGAGCCAGACGAATCGAGCGCCAACAGCGCGAAAACTGCCATGTCGAACAGCCCTCTGAACACGTTCGGCCTATTCATGAAAGCAGGCAGTGGATTTGAGTCGGTCTCGGGCGATTCGGGCAAAGTGGTCACCGGAAGCTTGGCCAACAGCCAAATCGGGCAAAAGGTTTCTGGTGTCGGCACCATTCCCCAAATCGAGTTCTACCTCACCTACCGCAACGATGGGATCACGGCAAGCCGCGATGCGGGAACAGTGATGGTGGTGCTTGAGCGCGCGCTTGGGAACGGCGCGACGGAAACCACGACGGTGAACATCCAGATCGTCACGCGAACCACCAGCCTTTCGGAGTTGGAAGCGGATCTGTATGCCACACAGGCAGGAAGCTACACCGGAAAGATCATCATTCCGTCAGGTTCCAGTCGGGAGCTGTCGTTGACGGGGGTTGGAGCAGGGAATACTGGTCTCGTAAAAGAGGGCGCCGCGCTAACAGACGGTCAATTCTCGATCTCCATGCAGCCGGTAAAAAGTAATGGATGGCAGTCGACAGGACTCATGAGCTCGCCTTATGATCTTGCATCGTTCGCGTCAGAGTCTGTACCCATCGGCGTCACTGACAGTCGCCACGAGGCACCCATTGAATTCACTTTGAGAAACGCAGAAGGGTTTGCCTCGAAGGAAGCTCCGGATATCGTGATGCTTGAGCTTAAGGAGACAGGTGTTGCCAGTTCGGTGCAAGTTACCCTCAGGATTCATTGGAAGGAGTCAGCCGTATCTGGGGTCGAAGCCGGACCGGGCAGGCAGTATGACTTGCAGAATACCAAGAGTGATTTGGCGATTTCGCAGTACAGCGCCGCGACAGCGGTGTTCACGCTGGCGAGCCTCCAGGTCAAGGGCTCGTGGCTCGAGCTGCAAAAAGACGGCGGTGGCTCGGTTGCGCTGCCGTCTGGCACGGAGTTCACGCTGCTCAGTGGCTCATCTTTTTACCATTACCAGGCGACGGGTGCGGAAGGGGACAATAAAATCTTGCTGGACAGCTTTGCCTCCATGGGCGGTAATGCGAATTTGTCGGGGACCCTCAACGGCGATGTAACGGTGGTCTTTGACTTCGGGCGGGCATCCTCGCAGCTTGAGTTGGACAAGTACAGCCTTCGTTTGCGCGCCGATACGAGCGCCGACAGCACAGGCGCTGATTTCACGCTGAACAATTCTGTTGCTACGGCTTCGATCAGCGGTGTCGGCGGGTTGTCTCGAGGGACGCATGGGTTTGCGGTAGGCTTGCAGCTGGGCAGCGACACGCGCTTCGCCAATGGGACGGCGGTGGTACTCTCTTCGGGCGACTCGGAAGGGTTCCCCGAGGGCACGGTGTTCAGGGTTGGCGAAGCTGAGTATTACCCTGTCAACGGCAAGGTGTCCATCCCACTTGGCAGCGCGACGTCATTCGTAATGGACACGACGAATACGACTGGCCTCACGAGTGGCGAGCACACGCTTTCCGCTCAGGTGCTCCCTACGGGCGCGAACGCGGGCGATGCGGCTTCTCTCCCTGCGAAGGTAGCCTACTACACCGTCTCGGAGAATCCATCGTACAGCTTGTCCGTGACCCTTGACGCGGGCTCGAGCCGCATCGTGAAGCCGGGAAGCACGCTTTCCTTCACGGCCAACTACAAGGCATCGGATGGCGAGGCAATCACAGTGGGCACTCAGAAGAAGACTGATGCAGGTTACGAGAACACCGTCGGTTTGACGGCGGCTGTCGACACCGACAAAATCACCGTCACCGTCCCCGATGGCACCTCCGCAGGCACCTACCGCCTGCTCTTCAAGCTGGGCGACCAAGAGGTTCCCTACAACATCATCGTCGAGGAATGAGACAAAGGGACGTGAGACAAAGGGACGGGGTAATCGTCTCATTCCCCGTCCCGCTCCGTTTCTCTGCCCACGGTCCACGGATGCTCGCGTTCGACCGCCGCGCGTTCCTTCGGCTGTTCCCGCTTCCTCTACGTTCCCGCGTTCGCGCAAAAACCATCGTTTGTTCGCTGTTTGTGGGCGGCGCCCGTCGGCCAATGCTGCTAGAATGGCAACGACACCATGACACGCTGCGCACGCATCCAGAACACACCACCAAGCGCATTTCTGACTGATTAGAGGCACAAGATATGGCATTCGTCCACCTGCACAACCACACTGAATATTCCCTGCTCGACGGCCATACGCACATTTACGACATGGTCAAGCGCGCAGCCGACCTCGGCATGCCGGCCGTGGCCATCTCCGACCACGGCGTGATGTCGGGCGTGCCGCAGCTGTGCGAGATGTGCGACAAGGTAGAGGAGGAGACCGGCAAGCGCGTCAAGCCCATCTACGGCTGCGAGGTGTACTTCACCACCGACGAGGAGCTCAAGCGCGACGGCAAGCCGAAGCTCTACCACCTGCTGCTTCTGGCCAAGACGAACGAGGGCTACCACAACCTGGTGAAATTGGTCAGCGAATCGCACGTCGACAACTTCTACTACAAGCCCCGCACCACGTTCTCCATGCTGCAGAAGTACGGCAAGGGCATCATCGGCTCGTCGGCCTGCATCGCCGGCATCATCCCGAAGCTGCTCGACAACCGCCAGTTCGACGACGCCGTGGCGTGGGCCAACAAGTTCGCCAGCTGCTTCGAGCCAGGCGACTTCTACATCGAGCTGCAGAACCAGGGCATCCGCACCGACGCCGGCTTCACGCAGACCGAGCTCAACCACATGCTCGCCGACGTGGCCAAGGCCGCCGGCCTGAAGACCATCGCCACGAACGACTTCCACTACCTCACGAAGGAAGACGCGAAGGCCCAGGACTACATGCTGTGCGTGGCCCAGGGCGCCGCCGTGAGCGACGAGAAGCGCATGCGCTTCGAGAACGACGAGTTCTACATGAAGACCGAGGAGGAGATGCGCACCGCGTTGAAGGACTTCCCCGAGGCCTGCGACACCACGGTGGAGGTAGCCGAGAAGGTGGACGTGGTGCTGGAGCGCGATTCCATCCTTCCGAGGTTCCCCTTGCCCGAGGGCGAAACGGAGGAGAGCTACTTCCGTCGCCGCGTGCAGGAGGGCCTGGTCAAGCACTATGGCAGCCCGGTGCCGCAGGAGGCGCAGGAGCGCGCCGACTACGAGATGGGCATCATCATCCAGCAGGGCTTCCCGGCGTACTTCCTCATCGTGCAGGAGTACATCGAGTGGGCGCGCAGCCAGGGCATCGGCGTGGGCCCGGGCCGCGGCTCGGCCGCAGGCGCCATCGTGGCGTACGCCATGGACATCACCGCGCTCGACCCGCTGTCCAACGGCCTGCTGTTCGAGCGCTTCCTGTCGCCCGAGCGCGTGGAGATGCCCGATATCGACGTCGACTTCGAGCAGGGACGCCGCGAAGAGGTTATCAACCACATCAAGGACGTGTACGGCGAGGACCACGTGTCCCAGGTCATCACGTTCGGCACGCTGCAGGCGAAGAACGCCGTGCGCGACGCCGCGCGCGTGCTGGACTACCCGTACAGCACCGGCGACCGCATCTGCAAGCTGATCGGCGACGAGCTGGGCATCACCATCGACAAGGCGCTTGCCACGAACCCCGACCTCAAGAAGGCATACGAGACCGAGGAGGACGTGAAGGCCGTCATCGACGCCGCGAAGTCCATCGAGGGGCACGTGCGCGGCGAGGGCGTGCACGCCTGCGCCACCATCATCTGCCGCGACCCCATGGCCGACCACGTGCCCATGAAGCGCGACACCAAGGGCGGCGGCATCATCACCCAGTACGACGGACATTACACGCCGGAGCTCGGCCTGCTGAAAATGGACTTCTTGGGCCTGCGCACGCTCGACGTGCTCACCATCGCGTGCCGCAACATCGAGCAGCGCTTCGGCACGAAGGTCGTGCCCGAGGAGATTCCCGTCGACGACGAGGCCGCGTTCAAGCTCATGCAGTCCGGCAACATGGACGGCCTGTTCCAGGTTGAGGGCGCCCTGTACGTGAGCCTGTTCGCGCGCCTGCCTCCCACGCGCTTCTCCGACATCGTCGCCTCCATCGCGCTCAACCGCCCGGGCCCGCTCGAGTCCGGCATGGTGGACGACTACGTGAAGGTGGCCAGCGGCAAGACGCAGATCCACTACTATGACGAACGCCTCCGCCCCATTTTGGAGGAGACGTACGGCACCATGGTCTACCAAGAGCAGATCATGCAGATCTCCATGGCCATGAGCGGCTTCTCCGCCGGCAAGGCCGACAAGCTGCGCAAGGCCATGGGCAAGAAGAAGCTCGACGTCATGCGCGCCCTGCAGGAGGACTGGAACAACGGCGCCGTGGAGAACGGCTTCTCGCTTGCTATTGCCAAGCAGATCTGGGAGGACGCCGAGAAGTTCGCGAAGTACGCGTTCAATAAATCGCACTCGGCGGCCTACGCCATCCTGGTCATGCGCACGGCGTATTTGAAGGCGCACTACCCGAACGACTTCATGGCAGCCGTGCTGTCGTCCTACATGGGCAACACCGACCGCCTGATCCGCTACATTGCCAGCTGCAACCACAACGGCACGCCCGTGCTGCCGCCCGATATCAACTCCTCGAACGCGGAGTTCACGCCTACCGACGACGGCATCCGCTTCGGCCTGGTGGGCGTGCGCGGCGTGGGCGCGAACGTAGCCGAGGCCATCATCGAGGAGCGCGAGGCCAACGGCCCGTACACGAGCCTGCACGACTTCGTGAACCGCTTGGACGCGAAGTGCTACAACCGCAAGACGCTCGAGGCGCTCATCAAGGGCGGGGCGTTCGACTCCACGGGCTACACGCGCAAGCAGCTCATGTACTTCGTGGACGAGACGCCGCTTCTAGAGAGCGCGTCGAAGCGCCAGAAGGACCGCGACCGCGGGCAGGTGTCCATGTTCGACCTGTTCGGCGACGATCCCGACTCCGGGTTCGAGGAAGAGGTGCCCGAGCCCGACGGCGTGGAGTGGCCCAAGCGCCAGCTGCTGTCCTACGAGAAGGAGATCATGAAGATCTACGTCTCGGACCACCCCCTGCGCCCGTACGAGGGCACCATCGCCCGCATGACGAAGTTCCAGCTGGGCGACTTGGCCGAGCGCACGAAGGAGATCAAGTCCGCCACGTTCGTGGGCATGATATCCACCGTGGTGACGAAGCTGACGAAGCGCGGCACGAAGATGGCCACGTTCACGCTGGAGGACACGACGGGGCACATCGAGTGCATCTGCTTCAAGTACGACGAGAACGCCGAGGCCATCCAGGAGGATGCCATCGTCAAGATCAAGGGCAAGTTCGAGCACAGCGACCGCGGCAACCAGATCATGGCGTTCGAGGTGGAGGCTATCGAGCTGAACGAGGCCGACGCGCGTCCCTCGCACCTGGAGCTGAAGGTGTCGTCCGCGGACTTCAACCAGGCCACGTCGCAGCGCTTGAACCGCATCCTGAAGTCCTATCCCGGCCGCGACGGCGTGGTGCTGTTCGTGAGTCAGGGCGACGGCCGCAAGTTCCGCGCCGAGCTGCCGGTGACGGTGGATGCCCGCTCGCAGATCATGCTCTCGGAGATCCAGGACCTGTTCGGCCGCCCGGTGTGGAGCCGCGCGTCGTAGCGGGAGGGCTGCGCGCCTCGGCGTTTCATTACAGTTTGGCAAGCGGAAACCGGCCGCGCTTCGCAGGGCGGCCGGTTTCGTTTAAGATGGAGCGCATCATGACTCAGACTATTCGACATACCGAACCGCGCCCCGCCGGATCCGCTGTGGGAGCTCCTGCCGCCGCCGATGGAGAGCGCCCCGTGCGCGAGCACACCCTCGCGCTCACCCTCTCGTACAACGGCGCGCCCTTCTCCGGGTTCGCCCGGCAGCCCGGCCAGCTCACCGTTCAGGGCGACGTGGAGGCGGCTCTCGAGCTCTTGTTCCGCCGGCCCATCGACACGACGTGCGCCGGCCGCACCGACGCGGGCGTGCACGCGCTCGGCCAGGTGGTGAGCTTCGACGTTGACGACGTGGACCTTGCCGGGCGGTCGCTGCCCTCTTTGCGCCGCTCGCTCAACGCGCTCACGAACGACGCCATCACGGTGCGCGAGGTGGAGCCGAAGCAGAAGGGCTTCTCGGCCCGCTTCGACGCCCAGGCGCGCGAGTACCACTACCATCTGTGCGTGGACAGCACGGCGCCCATCTTCATGAAGGACTTCTCGTGGTTCGTGCCGGGCGGTTTGGACGTGTCGGCCATGGAGGCCGGCGCCCAGCACCTGCTGGGAGAGCACGACTTCAAGAGCTTCTGCATGGCGGCGTCGGCCGTGGGCAAGCCCACGAACCGCAACGTGCGCGAGATATCGTTCCACCCCGAGACGGTGCTCGGCGAGAACATCCTGGCCATCAAGGTGGTGGGCAACGCCTTCCTGCACTCCATGGTGCGCACCATCGTGGGCACGCTCGTGATGGTGGGGAAGGGCCAGCGACCCTCGTCATGGGTGGGCGAGGTGCTGGAAGCGCGCGACCGGCAGGCGGCTGGCGAGAACGCCCCCGCTCAGGGCCTCGTGTTCTGGCGCGTGATCTACTAGCGTCCGATCCGGGCAGCTCGGGCCGCTGCCCGTGTTGTGCCGCGTCCTGCTTGGCGCGGTCGCGTTGCGGCGCGCGTGCCGCCTATCCGGTGCTGCAGCGCTCCTTCCGGGGCCCTCAACCGCGGCTCGTTGGCTGCCAAGGATAAAGCAAGGGGGGCTTTGCCGGTTTGAGTTGCGTGCTATACTGGTCAAACGTCGGTACAATCCACCGCTTGCAAAAAAGGAAGCCATGCTGTTCGGTAACACGCCAGAGAAGCGCATCGCCCGCGAGGCTGACAAGGTCGCGTCGTTGAAAGAGGATCTGGACGCGATATCCTGGGGGCGCGTGCTCGAAATTGGCAAGCAGCTCCAGGGCAAGGGGGCGGCTGAGGCCGAGTTGGGCGCCGAGCTGGTGTCTATCGCCCAATCGAACCTGTCGCTGGCCACGCGCCTGGGCATCGATCCTGCGCCGCCCGAGAGCCGCGTGATGGCATCGGGTGTGAAGATCGTGGAGGGCGGCCTCGCCCAGGCGGCTATCGATGCATCGCGCGCACCGGTTGGCTCCGGCGCCGCGAGCCCCTCGCCATCCGCTTCGCGCGGCGAGGCTGGCCGCGCGGACGAGCCCGCCCGCGCGGCCTGCGAGTCCGACGGCGAGACACAGCCGATCGAGCTCCCGGGAACGTTCTCGATCTGCATCGAGAGACCCGAATCTGGGATGGCCGACGGCGGCCTGTCTTTGGAAGAGCTGATGGAGGCGTCCAGAAGGCTCGATGACGAAGGCGGCGCCCCCTTCCGGTCGAAGATGCCTGACGAGGCCGCTGCCTTCGACCCGCAAGAGCCTCCCTCGCGCATCGTGCCGCGCTCGACCACCGAGCTTCCCATCGATTTACCGCGCATTCCCCGCATAGGTGACGTCCCGGTTGCGGCCGAGCCTTCCGAGGGGCGCGCCGACGAGGCGACGGAAACCGAGGAAGAGGCGCTGTTCGAACCCGCCCTACCCCCGGAGGCCCCTCTTGGAGGGATTGCTGTCGCAGATGGAGGGGCTGATGGAGCTGCTGACGCCCCCGCCGGTACGCCGGGGGAAGATGCCGTTGCAGCGATGAAGAGGGCATGCGAGGCTTTTTCCGAGCCCGAGCCCGAGCCCGAGCCCGAGCCCGAGCCCGAGCCCGAGCCCGAGCCCGAGCCCGAGCCCGAGCCCGAGCCCGAGCCCGAGCCCGAGCCGACGGCTGCTCCTGCGGCGGGCGAGCCGGCGGCCTGCGGCGGGGTCGTCCCCGACGAGGCTGGCAGCCGCGCCGAGCAGCCGGGGCGCGAGCGGTTCGCGCGGTTTCGGAACCTGTACGAGAGCCGTGACGGCAGCTTGTGCGTGTTCGAGGACGAGCACGGCCATCTGGTGGCGGTGGACGCCTCGAAGCTCGCCTAGCCGAGCGCCTCCCTCTTTCGCCAACTTATTGCTGGCATTCCGCGATTATTGGATATAATCCTATATTAACGAGAACCGCAGCGAGAAAGGATGCGCATCCATGTCGTCATGCTCCGTGCCCGGCCAGGTGCGCCGGGTGTTCAAGGACGCGGGCCGGGTCTGCCCGGTCGACTACCGCCTGGCCTCCGACGCCTTCGCCGGCGATCCCGAGGTTGCGTGCGACGTACTGTACGTGGTGGGCGGCCTGTACGGCAACCCGTTTGCGCTCGACGCGGTGGACTGCCTGGTGGCGGCCGAGCAGGGCGACGTGCGCGTCGTGTTGAACGGCGACATGCACTGGTTCGACAAGACGGCCGAGAACTTCGCCGCCTTGGAGCGTCGGGCGTCGCGCTACCTGCCGCTCGTGGGCAATGTGGAGGCCGAGCTGCGCCGCCAGGTGGACGTGGGCGTGGGGTGCGGATGCGCCTACCCGGACTGCACGGGCGACGATGCGGTGAGCCGCTCGAACCGCATCCACCGAAAGCTGTCCGAGGCCGTGGACGCCCATCCCGAGCTCAAGGAGCTGCTGGCGGGCCGGCCCGCCACGTGCACGGTGGGCGTGGCGGGCCGCAAGGTGGCCGTCACGCACGGCGACGAGCAGCTGATCGGCGGCTGGGCCTGCTCGCGCGAGTCGCTGCAGGACGTGCTGCGGCAAGACGAGCTCGACCGGTGGATGGCCGCCAACGACGTGGACGTGCTGGCCTGCACGCACACGTGCGCGCCCGCGGCGCTCTCGCTTGCGCGCGGGCTCGTGGTGAACAACGGGGCGGCCGGCCTGCCGAATTTCTTCGGCCAGCACTTCGGGCTGGCCGTGCGCGTGGCGGCCGCTCCGCACCCGGATGCGCTGTTCGGCGCCGAGCGCGACGGCCTCTTTGTGGAGGCCGTGCCGCTGCGCTACGACCACGACGCCTACCTGGCCTGGTTCGACGAGCTGTGGCCGGCGGCCAGCCCGGCCGCCGTGTCGTACCGCGGCCGCATTGTCGACGGCGCGGACGACCGGTTGGATGACGCGTTGCTCGGCGGCTTCAGCCGCGGCCCCTCCGCCCGCACCGACGCCCCGCCGCTTCGGGCGCATGCGACGAAGGGCGACGTGGAGCTGGCGCTGGCCGGGCTCGTGTACTTCGAGGACGTCGTGGACGACGCCTCCTGCCTGCGCACGGCGGGCGAGCCGTCCACGATCCAGGTCAACGTCACGGCCCGCTGCAACCTGGCCTGCGCCCACTGCCACGTGGAGTCGGGCCCGCACCGTACCGAGGCCATGGACCGCGCCGTGCTCGAGGCCGTGCTGGCCGTGGCCGCGCGCCCCGGAATCGACACGGTTGACGTGACGGGCGGCGCGCCCGAGATGCACCCCGACTTCGCCTGGTTCGTCGAACGCGCGGCAAGCATGGCGCACGTCATGGTGCGCACGAACCTCGTCATCCTGCGCGACCCGGCGTACCGGCCGCTCATGGACCTCTACGCCCGGCTGGGCGTAGAGGTGGTGGCCTCGCTGCCCAACGTGCACGACGCGCAGGCCGAGCAGCAGCGCGGCGGCGGCACGTTCGACCCGAGCATCGAGGTGCTGCGCGAGCTGAACGGCCGCGGCTACGGTCGCGATGGCCGGCACGTTCTGGACTTGGTGTTCAACCCCCAGTGGCCCGTTCTGCCGCCCGACCAGGCCGAGCTGGAGGCCGTCTACCGGCGTCGGCTGGCCGCGCTGGGCGTGTCGTTCGACCACCTGTTCGCCGTCGCGAACAACCCCATCGGGCGCTACGGTGCGCATCTCATCGACGCCGGCGCGTTCGACAGCTACCTGAACCTGCTCATAGACGGCTTCAACCAACAGGCGTGCGACGGGATGATGTGCCGCCACCAGCTGTCCGTGGGCTGGGATGGGCGCGTGTACGACTGCGACTTCAACCAGGCGCTCGGTCTGCCTGTCCGCCGCGAGGACGGCGGTGACCGCACGGTCTTCGACTACGCGGCCGACCCTGTGCTGCCCCTCGCACGCCCCATCCGCTTCCGCAACCACTGTTACGCCTGCACGGCCGGCAGCGGCTCGAGCTGCGGCGGCACCATCGTGCAGGAATAGCCCCGACGTCGCAGGGCTGCCCGTCCGCCTGCCGTCTCGTGGCCTGCACGCCGCGCCGGCCCAAGGCCCCTTCCGGGGATGCGCGCAGCGCCTCCACTCGATCAGCACGCCGCGTCCCCGCACGATCATCTTTTTAGTTGACATGCCATATTAGTAGATATAATCTATTACTGGCATCAATCAAGTTAATCAGGACGTGAGGGGACGACCGCATGGATTCGACAACCGGGATCTTCTTCTGGGGGTTTCTCATCGTGTACGGCATCGTGATGTTCCTGCTCTCGCCGAAGACCGTCTCGCTGGGCGGGTTCTTCAAGGGCGAGGACAAGTTGGGCCGCGCCGCCAACCCGTGGATGATCACGGCATCCATCTTCATCGCGTGGATCTTCGCGAAGTCGGTCACGAACGCAGCCAACATGGGCGCGAACTTCGGCATCGTGGGCGGTATCGGCTACGCCATGTACTGGCTGTGCATCCCGCTGACCGGCTGGGCGCTGTACCGCCTGCGCCGCAAGTTCAAGGCCACGGGCATGATCAGCTTCCTCACCGAGCACTACGGCATCGCGGCCGCGTTCTGCTTCTCGGCAGCCATCCTGGTGCGCCTGTTCAACGAGGTGTGGTCGAACACATCGGTCGTGGGCGCGTACTACGGCGCGTCCGGCTCGGCGCCGTTCATCATCGCGGCGCTGCTGTTCACCGCCATCACCGTGGGCTACTGCTGCTGGGGCGGCATGCGCGGGTCCATCATCACCGACGTGGCGCAGGCCATCCTCTTCGCTGTGCTGCTCATTGCCGTGCTCGCGTGGGTGGTTCCGCAGCACAGCCTGGCCGACTTCGCGACGTCCGGCACCTGGACGCTCGGCGGCGGCGTGGACTTCATCATCGGCGCGGGCCTGCAGTGCCTGTCGTACGGCTTCCACGACGCCGTGCTCACCGACCGCGGCTTCATCTGCGAGGAGAAGAAGATGCTCAAGAGCTTCACCGTGGCCGGCCTTCTGGGCTTCGTGGCCATCGTGCTGTTCTCGCTCATCGGCGTGCACGCCTACCTCGACGGCATGAGCATCGCCGGCTCCAGCGCGCCGGTCGTGGTGGCGCAGAGTTTGGGCATCATGGCGTTCTTCATGATGGCCGTCATCATGATAGCCACGGCCGGCTCCACGCTGGACTCCACGTTCAGCTCGCTCGCGAAGCTCACGGCGCGCGACCTGCCGGGCATTTTGGGGAAGACGCCCAAGATGAACCCGCGCATCATCGGCATTATCTTCATGATTGTCTTCGGCATCGTGGGCAACCTGCCCATGATCATGGGCGCCGACATCATCACGGCCACTACCATCTCGGGCACCATGATCATGGGCCTCGGCCCTATCTTCCTGCTGCACGGCGTGGTGAAGCCGACGAAGGTTGGTTTCCAGCTGGCGTTCTGGGTTGGCATGGTGCTGGGCATCGCAGACACCGTGGCCCCGGCCGCCTTGGGCTTCATGGATATTGGCGGCGGCTCGTACGCGAACTTCCTCGGCGTGAACCTGTGGGGCGCCGTGGCGTGCTGGGCGGCGTATATCATCCCCGGCCTCTTGGCGCAAGCCGCCGAGAAGCGTGCCGGCATCGAGCCTGCGTGGAAGGGTTTGTCGCGGGAAGAACTCGCCCGCCTCGACGCGGACGCGAAGCGCCGCGAGCAACAGGGCCTCGACCTCGACCCCGAGGACTTGGCGCCTACGGGAGCGTAGGCGCTAGGTCCTCGGTTTTCACTCGTAGGGGCGGCCTGGTGGCCGCCCCTACGAGTATTCCGTTCTGCCTCTCGTTTTTTTTGTTTACGCCGCCGGCTTCTCCGGCGCTTTCTGGTCCACGAAGTAGATTTTGTACCACATGAGGAACATGTAGACGATCCATATCTTGCGGGAGCGGTCGGCGCCGGCTTTGTGCTCGTCGAGGAGGCGCACCAGCTCGTCGGTGTTGAAGAACTGGCGGGCGATGTCGCCGGTGAACCACTCCTTGATCTCGTCGTAGTAGCGGTCCTGGCGCAGCCAGTTCACCATGGGCACGGGAAAGCCCAGCTTCTCCTTCTGCGCCCAATCCTTCGGGATGGCGCGCTCGGCGGCCTCGCGCAGCGTGAGCTTCGTCTGCTCGTCGTTCGCCTTGAGGCGGGTGGGGATGGTGGCCGACACGTCGAACACCTGCTTGTCGAGGAACGGCACGCGGCTCTCCAGCGAATGGGCCATCGACATCTTGTCGGTCTTGAGCAGGATGTCGCCCACGAGCCAGAAGAACAGGTCGACGTACTGCATGCGCGTGGTGTCGTCGAGGCCCGCGACCTCGGCGTATGCCGGCGCAATGAGCTCCTGCGGGGACGGCACGCGCGCCCCGGCGTCGGTGCGCTTGCCCGTGCGCAGACGCTCGCGCTCGGCGGGCGAGAATGCCACGCCGTTGGCGTTGGTGTAGTACCAGTCCTCGGGCGTCTCGCTCGCGCGCTCAAGGTAGTTCGCGCCGCGCACGCCGAGCGCGCGGGCCGCTTTCGACGCGCCTTTGAGCAGGCCCTTCGGTGCCCACGACAGCTTCTGGTTGGCGAACGGGGTCTGGTAGATGCGGTAGCCGCCGAAGAACTCGTCGGCGCCCTCGCCGGAGAGCACGGCCTTCACCTGCTCGGCGGCGATCTGGTCGACGAAGTAGAGCGCCACGGCGCTCGGGTCGGCGGACGGCTCGTCCATGTGCCACTGCACGCGGGGCAGGCTCGCCCAGTACTCCTCCTCGCCGATGTGCTTGGAGCTGTTCTCGATGTGCAGCTCGTCGGCCAGCTCGCGCGCCCAGGATATCTCGTCGCGCTCGCCCTCGTACTCGGCGAAGCCCACGGTGAACGTCTTGATGGCGGGGTTCTCCTTGGCCAGGCACGCGGCCATGTAGCTGGAGTCGATGCCCGAGGACAGGAACGAGCCCACCTCCACGTCGGCCACGTTGTGGTAGCGCACGCTCTCGCGCATGGCGGCGTCGATGGCCTCCACGGTGTCCTCGCGGCTGCGGCCCTCGTCGAAGTTGTACTCCGGCCGCCAGTAGCGGCGCATCTCGGTCGTGCCGTCCGCGCGCACGGTCATGCAGTGGGCGGGGGGCAGCTTGAAGATGCCCTTGAAGAAGGTCTCGTCGAGCGCGCTGAACTGGAAGCACAGGTACTGCTCGAGCGCCGCCTCGTTGAGCTCGCGCTGATAGGCGGGGTGCTCGAGGATGCACTTGATCTCCGAGGCGAAAATGAGCTGCGGGCCAGAAGCTCCCTGCTGCACCGTGTAGTAGAACGGCTTGATGCCGAAGAAGTCGCGCGCGCAGAAGAGCTCGCGGGACTTCCGGTTCCAGATGGCGAACGCGAACATGCCGCGCAGCCGGTCGAGCACCGCCTCGCCCCAGGCCAGGTAGCCCGTGAGCAGCACCTCGGTGTCGGAGCTCGTCTGGAACGCCCAGCCCTCGGCCTCGAGCTCCGCGCGCAGGTCGCGGTAGTTGTAGATCTCGCCGTTGAACACGATGGCGAAGTCGCCCTTGGCGGCCGCCGCCTCGGGGCTCGCGCAGGGCGTGCCGTCCGGCATGAGCGCGGGGGAGGTGATGCGGGCCGCGTGCTCGCCGGTGGCGCGCACCATGGGCTGGTTGCCGCCCTCGAGGTCGATGAGCGAGAGCCTCCGGTGCCCGAGCGCGATGCCGTCGTCAAGGTACTGCCCCTCGCCGTCGGGCCCGCGGTGGGCCATCACGTCGCACATGGCCTTCAGGGTGGGCAGGTCGGCCTCGGTGGCCCCGGTGAATCCGCAGATTCCGCACATGGTAGATGGTACTCCTCGCGTCGTGATCGTTGTTTTCCGCGCCCTCGGAGGGTCTGCGGAAATGCGTAGATATCTACGCAAAAATCAGCACGTAGATATCTACGTTAGCTTCGCCCATGATAGAGGAAAACGCACCGGCGCCCAAGCGTCTCAACCAAGACCGCAGATTTGGTTTTGCGGCGTGCGGCGAGAAACGAGGCGCTGCGATGTGTGGGTCGCAGCGCCTCGTGCGAGGAAGGCTGGCGGGGTATCCCGCCCCACCTGCCGCTCCCGTTTCGTCCAACTCTTCCGTTTACGACTGCTGCTTGGCGGCCTCTTCGGCGTCGAATACCTTCTCGCCGCGCAGGTACGTGGCGAGCACCTTCGTGTTCTTGATGTCGAGCGGTTTCGCCTCGAGGACGTTCTGATCCACCACGATGAAGTCGGCCGCCTTGCCCTCCTCGAGGCTGCCCGTCTCGCCGTCGAGGGACAGCGCCCAGGCGGCGTCGGCGGTGAAGCTGCGGATCATCCGCTTGATGTCCACGCGCTCCTCGGGCCACAGCAGGTAGGCGGGGTCGTCCATGTCGGTGATGTCGGGCACGTCGTAGGGCTTGCCGTCCACGAGGTTGCGCGTCACGCCGAACTGCATCGCATAGAAGGGGTTGGGGTTCGAGGTCACCGGGAAGTCGGAGGCGGAGACGAGCGTCACGCCCGCGTCCACGAACGACTTCATCGGGTACATCTTCTCGGCCCGCTCGCCGAGCGCGGGGCTTTCCTTCGACTCCCAGTACTGCGGCTCCTTGAAGTGCCAGTAGGGGTCGGCCACGGCCGTCACCTCCAGCTCGGCGAAACGCGGGACGTCGTCTTCCTTCACGAGCTGCAGGTGGGTGATGGCGTTGCGCTCGTCGTCGTCCGGCACGTTCTGCTCGGCGTACTCGATGGCGTCGAGCCCCATCGTCACGGCCTCGTCGCCGATGGCGTGGATGTGCGCGAGCATCCCCGCGCGGTTGATGGCCGCGGCGGCCTGGTTGAGGGGGTTCTGCTCCCAGCCGGTCTCGCCGTAGTTGGACGGGTTGTCTGCGTAGGGCTCGGACAGTAGGGCCGACTCGTTGTCCATCACGCCGTCGACGAATATCTTGCCGGCGATCACCTTGAGCGCGTCGCTGTCGTACTTCTTCTTGAGCTCCTCGAGCTTGGTCAGGTCCTCGTCGGTCTGCCAGCTGGTGACGATGCCCGCGCCGCGTACGCGCATGGTGAGCCCGTCGCGGTCCGCGAGCGTCTGGTAGCCCTCGTAGGGCACGGGAAAGAAACCGTTGCCGGGCGGCGTGAAGATGGACGTGTAGCCCAACGCGTTGAGGCCCTGCAGAAACGTCGCCAGCCCATCGGCCACGTTCTCCTGATTGACGGGGTATTTTGAGGTCATCGACATGGCGGAGTCGGCCAGCGTGCCCCATAGGCTGCCGTCCTCGTTCTTGTAGATCTCGCCGCCGGGCGTGGAGGGCGTGTCGGGCGTGATGCCGAGGTACTCGAACGCCTTCGAGTTCAGCCACGCGCCGTGTCCGTCGAACGAGTACACGAGCAGCGGCTTGTCGGGGCTGATCTCGTCGAGGCGCTCCTTCTTGGGCCCGCGCTCAAGCTCTTCGCCGGGGTAGAGGCTGGCCATGTAGCCGAAGCCGAGATACGTGTCCTTCTCGGGGTGGGCGTCGACGTATTTCTTGATGGCGGCCAGCTCGTCGTCGGCAGTGGGGAGGCCGATGAGGCTGAAGTCGAAGAAGTCGGGCGATCCCGAATGGATGTGGCCCTCGATGAGGCCCGGCAGCACGAATCTGCCCTGGAGGTCCACCACGTTCTGGGCGGTGTCCTTGTAACGCTGCCCGTCGGACGACGATCCGACGAAGGCGATCTTCCCGTCGCGGACGGCCAGCGCTTCGGCCATGCGATCCTGACCGTCGACTGTATAGATTACGGCGTTCTCGTAGTAGGCGTTCACGGGTTCGTCCTCGTTCGAAACGGCGTTCGGTGCGGCCGTGTCCGTGCCGGCGGTCGAGCAGCCTAACAGGCCGAGCCCGGCCGTGGCGGCGAGCACGGCGCTTCCCGCCAGGAACGTGCGGCGGGAAAGGCAAGCGGGATGGTTCATGGGTGGAATCCTCTCGTTTCGACGGCAGAGCGATCTCCATAATGCAGCGCAGAGCATCGCGATCGGCTCGCGACCAACAACCGCCAACGAACGGTGCCCGGTGCGCATCCCGCCCGTAACGACGCGCGACCGGACGCGCTGCGGGTCGGGCCGCGCGACCCTGGTCGCCCATGAGCGCGCTTCTGCGAAAACGTGGTCGCCAAGCGGGGTTTTCCCGCTATAATGATGCATTTGGGTCGCGGCGCAGAGGGTGGATGTTCGGCGGCGCCCGTATCCGGCCTCCCGCGGACGCGTCCGCGCCGGGGGTTCCCTTGCATTGATCGATCGACAACGGAGGTTATCGATGTCTTCTACCGGCACGCCCGCGCGCTCGTCTTGGTCGGGCAAATGGGCGTTCATCCTGGCCGCCGCGGCTTCCGCCGTGGGGCTGGGGAACATGTGGCGCTTTCCGTACCTGGCGGCGAAGTATGGCGGCGGCACGTTCCTTCTCACGTACCTGGTGCTCGTGTTCACGTTCGGCGTGTCGCTGCTGCTGCTGGAGACGGCGCTCGGGCGCACGACGGGGCAGTCGGCCATCGGCGCGTTCAAGCAGTTCGGCAAGAAGTACGCGTTCATCGGCATCCTGGCCTCGGCCGTGCCGTTCATCATCACGCCGTACTACTGCATCATCGGCGGCTGGGTGACGAAGTACGCGGCGGCCTACCTGATCAACGGGCCGGAGGCGCTGGCCGACGGCGGGAACTTCTTCTCGGGCTTCATCACCAGCAACACGGAGAGCTTCCTGTGGATGCTCCTGTTCATGGCCATCGTGTTCATCGTGGTGTCGCTGGGCGTGAAGGGCGGTATCGAGAAGGCGAACCTCATCATGATGCCGGCGCTCATCGTCATGGCCGTTGCCATCGCGGCCTACACGCTCATGCAGCCGGGGGCGGCCGAGGGGGCGCTGTACTACCTGGTGCCCGACTTCAGCAAGTTCTCGCCGGAGCTGGTCATCGGCGCGCTCGGGCAGATGTTCTACAGCCTGTCGCTGGCCATGGGCATCATGATAACGTACGGTTCGTACCTCGACCGCAAGTCCAGCCTCACGCAGAGCGTCACGCGCATCGGCTGCTTCGACGTGGGCGTGTCGTTTTTGGCCGGCCTCATGATCGTGCCGGCCGCGTTCGTGGCCATGGGCTCGGGCGACGCCGTCGCGGGCGCGGCGGGGCCGTCGCTCATGTTCATCACGCTGCCGGGGGTGTTCGCCGGCATGGGGGATGCGGCCGTGATCGTGGGCTTCGTGTTCTTCCTGCTGGTGCTGTTCGCTGCGCTGACCAGCGCCATCTCGCTCACCGAGACGTGCGTGTCCATCATCCAGGACGGTGCGGGCTGGTCGCGCAAGAAGGCGCTCGGCACGGTGATCGGCGTGGTCGTGGTGGCGGGCATCTTCGTGAACCTGGGCTACAACGGCCTGTCGTTCATCGAGCCGCTGGGCGCCGGCACCACGCTTCTGGACTTCTTCGACTTCTTCTCGAATTCGGTGCTCATGCCCATCGTGGCGCTGCTCACGTGCGTGTTCATCGGCTGGATCGTGAAGCCGGGCCTCATCGTGAAGGAAGTGGAGCTGTCGAGCCCGTTCAAGGCCGAGAAGGCGTGGACGGTCATGATCAAGTTCGTGGCGCCGGTGCTGGTGGTGGTGATCTTGGTGGCCTACGTGGCCGCGCAGTTCGGGCTGTTCAGCATGTAGCCTGCTTGGAGTCTATACCAGCGCATTGCGGGGCGCCCTCGGCAACGGGGGCGCCCCGTTCGTTTTCGGGATGCTGACGGGGCGGGTACGGGCGGGAAAGGGACGCCCGGCGCGGCGCCTTTCGCGCGAGGTGCGCGCTACCATGTTGGGAACGCGGCGCCACCGGCCCATCCTCCGCCGGGAGGCGTCGCGACGGCGGTCCGTGGGGCCGCCTTTTTCAACCGCGCATTCTACGACGAAAGGGGTCTGCCATGATGGAAGACACGATCGACGAGTTGAAGGGCCAGCCGCGCGACGAGGGCTACGGCAAGGGCGAGAACTACGGGCACGGCGAGGGCGGCCGCGAGGGCGAGGGCTACGGCGCGGGCGAGAGCGGCCGCGAGGGCCGCCGCCGCGGCGAGGGCTATGGCGAGGGATACGGCTCCGGCGAAGGCGGGCATGCCGGCGAGCGCTACGCCGAAGGCTCCGGCAAGGCCGACGAGCAGCACGGCAAGGGCGAAGGATATGGCGAAGGCTCCGAGAAGGGCGAGCGGTACGCCTCGGGCGAGCGCTACGGCGAAGGCGAGCGGTACGGCCAGGGCGTCGCCGAGAACGAGCAGTAGCCGGCAATGCAATCGATACCCGCGTGCAGCGTGGCCGACGTGGCCGCGGCGGCCCGTGCGCACGGCATGACGCTTTCCACGATGGTGGAGCGCACCATGCAGGCGGCGGGCCGCCGCTCGGTGAGACGGCTCTACATCGGCTCAAACTTCTGCAGCCAGTACTTCCTGCGCCAGCCCGACCAGGTGTGGCGTGAGGCGTTCTCGCTTTGCCGCCGCGAGGGCATACCAGCCACGCTCGTGGTGCCGGTGTTCTCCCAGAAGGACCTGGCCGAGGCGTGCCACCGCATCGACGAGCTGGTGGGAGCGAACCGCGGCGTCGTCGACGAGATAACGGTGAACGACGTGGGCATGGTGGCGTACTGCCTCGACCGGTACGGGTTGCCGCTGAACGCGGGGCGCCTGTTCTCTAAGGAGCCGCGCGATCCGCGCTACGCGGAGCTCTTCGAGGAGAGGCATGCGGTGGGCGTTCCCGCTCTCGTCACCGAGCTGTTCCGCCAAGGCGAGCTGCAGGGGCTCGAGCTCGATCCCACGCATGTGGCGCTCGACCTGTCCGAGCTGCGCGGCTACATGCCGCATCTCGAGGTGGGCGTGCACATGCCCTACTGTTATATGTCCACGGGCTCGATCTGCGAGCTGGCCGGCATCGGCCGCCCCGTGCGCGAGAAGTTCCGACCGAATGCGCCATGCAAGCTCGAATGTGCGCGTTGCGCCATCGGCTACGGGCTGCCGTACGGCGCGCGGCTGCTGAAGTTCGGCCGCGCCGTGTACTTCCCGAACCACGGCTGCACCGTGTGCGAGGGAGAGGACTTCCGCATGATCGTGTCGCCGTTCGACGTGCTGGTGCCGCGCCGCGATGCGAGGGTTGAGCACGGCCCCGGGGCCGTACGCTTCCAAGCGAAGGAAGGGCAGGGATGCGAGCGCGCGGCCGCCGCCGCCGAGGTACCGGCGGCGGAACTCGGTCCGGGCGAAGGTCCGGCCGCTGTGCCCGATCGGGGCGGGGCGATGGCCCGCGTGTCCCTCGCGGCGGCCGGGAGCGCGCGATGAACCCGCTCGTACCGGTGAACGACCGGGCATACCTCGGGCGCTACGCCGAGGCGGGGGGCGAGGAGTTCTACGTGGGCTTTCACGATGCGGCCTGGCACGAGCGCTTCGGCGACGTGGCGGACCTCAACCGCATGACGGGCTTCCAGGACCAGGCGAACCCCTACGGCTTCGACGAGGTGCTCGATATCGTGGACGAGGTGCGCGGCCTGGGCAAGAAGCTCTACGTCACATTCAACGCGAACGTCTACACCAAAGAGCAGCTGGACTTCCTGTACGGCTACTTCGAGAGGCTGCACACGGCCGGCGCAGCGGGCGTCATCGTGTCGGTGCCGGAGGCTGTGGAGCCGGCGGCCGACAGCGGCCTGGCGGTGGTGGCGTCCACCATGTGCGGCGTGTACAACGCCGACATCGCGCGCTTCTACCGCGAGCTTGGCTGCACGCGCGTCATTGTGCCGCGCGACATGGGGCTGTCCGAGATCGAGGCGCTGGCGGAAGCCGTGCCCGATGTGGAGTTGGAGGTGTTCCTCATGCGAAACGGCTGCATCTTCGCGGACGGCTACTGCCTGGGCCGTCACTTCCAGAACCGCAACGCGCTCTGCTGGGATGTGCGCCACGCCGACCGGGAGTTCTACACCGTGGGGCGCGGCAGAAGCCTGTCGGGCGCCGCACGCGAGAACAACGAGGCCTACGGGCGGTTCCACCGTACCGCCTGCGGCCTGTGTGCCATATACCGTTTGGAGCGCGCCGGCGTGGCCGCGGCGAAAATCGTCGGTCGCTCGGACGACTCGGCCTGCATCCTGCGCGACATCGAGGCCGTCGTGCGCAACGTGGAGATCGCGCGCGCGTGCGTCGACGAACAGGAGTACCTTGCGCGTATGGATGTACCGCCCGAGCGCGCCGCCGCCTGCACGGACGGGCTGTCGTGCTACTACCCGGAGGTGAGGTTTCCCCGCACGGTCGCGCCGCGCGTCCCTCGGCGCGCGGCGGGGTAGGGCCGGCGGTGCCGATCCTCGCGCTTCCAACGCGGGCGTGCGGGGCCGCTTGCGCCGGCAGGCGCACCGTTGCGAGCTTCTTCGTCAACGTGCGTTTTGCCGTGGATGGGCGCACGCTGCCTGCCTCGCCCTTTTGAAGCAGAGCGCCTCCTCGTAGGCTTCGGCCAAAAGGTCGCCAGGGTTCAGGTCGAGCGCCTCCGCTATCCTCATCGCCATGGTGACGGAGGTGGCGCTCTTGCCGCATTCGATGCGGCAGAGGTGCGTGTGGCTCATGCCCACCATGAGGGCGAACTTCCTGATCGAGAGTCGCTCGCTCATCCTGTGCCGCGACACGACAAGGCCGAGCGCCTGCTTGAAGGCCACCGTGTCTCCCAGATAGCTGCTCGTTTCGATTGTCATGGAGAACAGTATAAGCCTCGGGCCGTTATCCTGACCGCATTCTTGCCGTATAAGCGAGATTATGCGAGGACGGCCGCGCGGTGCCTGTTTTGAGTGATGGTGCGCGGTGTGCTCGTGCGAGGACGGGCGTTTTGCTATCATGGGACGATACGTTTGCAACGATCGTCAAAGGAAGTTCCATGTCGCTTTCCATCGGTATCGTCGGCCTGCCCAACGTCGGCAAGTCCACGCTGTTCACGGCCCTTACCAACAAGGGCGGCCTCGCGGCCAACTACCCGTTCGCCACCATCGAGCCCAACGTGGGGATCGTGCCGGTGTCCGACGCGCGGCTGGACGCGCTGGCCGAGATCGACCACCCGGCGCGCATCGTGCCGGCCACGGTGGAGTTCGTGGACATTGCGGGCCTGGTGGCGGGCGCGAGCCAGGGCGAGGGCCTGGGCAACCAGTTCCTCGCGAACATCCGCGAGACGGATGCCATCTGCGAGGTCGTGCGCTTCTTCGGCGACCCGGACGTCGTGCATGTGGCGGGCAAGGTGGACCCGCTCTCCGACGTGGACACCATCAAGACCGAGCTCATCCTGGCCGACATGGCCACGCTGGAGAAGGCGCTGCCGCGTCTTGAGAAGGATGCCAAGCGCGACAAGGCCGGCGCCGCCAAGGTGGCCGCCGCGCAGAAGGTGTTCGCGGGCCTGAACGAGGGGCATCGCGCCCGCACGCTCGACCTCTCCGACGACGAGCGCGCCGCGCTGCACGATCTGCACCTGCTTACCATGAAGCCGATGCTCTACATCGCCAACGTCGACGAGGACCAGCTGGACGCGGAGCTTCCCGAGATCGACGGCTGCGCGCCGGTGCCCATCTCCGCCAAGGTGGAGGCCGACCTGGCCGAGCTGGACCCGGCCGAGGCGCGCGAGTACCTGGAAGCCATGGGCCTCGAGGAGAGCGGCCTGGCCCGCCTTGTGCGCGAGGCGTACAAGCTGCTGGGCCTGCAGAGCTACTTCACCAGCGGCGAGACCGAGACGCGCGCCTGGACCATCCCCATCGGCGCGAAGGCCCCGCAGGCCGCCGGCGTCATCCACACCGACTTCGAGCGCGGCTTCATCAAGGCCGAGACGGCCGCCTTCGAGGACTACGTGGGATTGGGCGGCGAGAAAGGCTGTCGCGACGCCGGCAAGCTGCGCCAGGAGGGCAAGGAGTACGTGGTGCAGGACGGGGATGTGATGCACTTCAAGTTCAACGTGTAGAGGTATGGCTTGAGGAGTTGCCGCTTGTTGCAAATAAAATCGAGCGGAGGGGTGCGATGGACGCTGTGAGTAAATTGGATACCGCGCTTCAGCAGGTTCTTTTAAATGTCGGATCAGTTGAAATTACGGCGCGTGTTTTGATCCTGCTGGCGGTGTTGGCGGCGCTTGCTTTGGCGTTCGTCTTGGTCGCCAGGGGCGTTTATCGCACCTATTTGCGCAATAGATTTTACCGCGATTATAAAATAGATCTGAGCAGGTCGGTCAAAATACAACGCCGAAGGAGCAACGGCGCTAACGGTTTTAGCTTATCGTTTCCCGAGTGGCTCTATCCCAATAAAGATGGGAGTCGGGATCGCCGTCGTTCGAACAACACCATTGTGCAGGAATCCTGCGTTCTCCTCGTTGATGACTATCGAGTTTCTGTTGATAGTCCAATACATCTTATTTGGCTTGTCAACACATTGCGAGCAAAGGGCGTTTCAATAAACAGATGCGTTGAGGAAGAGCGGAAATACCGATATGCGATGAGTCAAAAAGAGCTAATCCAGAAGCATGAAACGATTCTCTCGCTGATTGGCAAGTTCCGGGAAAGGCCCGCGGATTTTGAAAATTACTGTGCGCAACTCTTTGCCCATCGTGGCTTCAGGGCTGTAGTGACTCCTCCTTCCAGGGACGGAGGATACGATATCGAGCTTTGGGGCAATTCCGGTATAGAGGTAATTGTAGAATGCAAATGCTATGACCCCGGTAATAAGGTTGGACGCGATCTGATCCAGAAGCTTGTCGGTGCGAACGCCTCGCTCAATGCACCACAGATGATGTTCGTAACAACGAGCGATTTCAGTTTTGACGCGAAGAAGTACGCGGCAAGTGTGGGCGTTGAACTTGTGAATGGGGAAGGGCTTTTGTGCTTGGTTCAAGAGGTTTTCGCAGTTGCCGAGGCTGAGGGGGCAATGGCTACGGAAGAGTGGGAGCTTCATCGGGAAGACTTGCTGCAATACTACCCGCCGGACTATCCACCGGAACGATTCGAGGTGTAAGGCGACGTAGATGAAGAATCGAATGCGAGCCAAGTCTTCGAGCAGAAAGAGGCAGCTAACCCTGCTTGCTGAAATAGCGCTCCTGTTTATGATCGCTATAGCAATAGGAGCGACGATCGCTGCATTGTCGGACTCGATCGATGACGGTCTGGTCGAAGAGAGGATTTCAGGTGACTTTCGTTCAGAGAATGAGCAGGGCGAATATGCTGGCTTCATCCTCCCCGATAGTGATTCTCGTTACTACTCCAAAGAAGAACTAGACGAACTTCCAACTTGGGATTTGTATCTTGCTCATAATGAGATATATGCACGACATGGAAGGAAATTCGACCGCGAGGATCTTGCGGCCTATTTCGCGTCTTGCGATTGGTATGAACCGCTCTATTCTCCTGAAGAGTTTGACGCCATGCCTTCGCCGCTCAATGAATTTGAGCAAAAAAACTCCGAGGTCATGGCCGAACTGAGGAGGGGTCGCAATGATCCGAACTTATGATCATGGCGAGTTGCGTGAAGGGGCAAATGACGAGAAGGGGCTTTCTGAAGTCGTGATTCAGCCATAATGTAAAGCGAAGTGATTCAAGATGAGAAGGTGAAACAACGTAAAACACATCGTTTGGAATTCAAATACACCACCCTGAAGTCGATTGAGAGGTCGGGCAAGTAGATGAAGATGTATGAGTACAACGCAAGCCTGGATGACTGGTTTCAGGATATATGCCGGAGTCGAGTTCCCTCTGCTTTTGTGGTCGTTCAAGACGTGTTGCCTGACCTCCCAGATACATATCCGATTTTTCTCGATAAGGCTACGGATCGCGAATCCGCTCCTATCACGATTCTTGTGCACGATCTGGTTCTTTTGGTTAAGTTGAGCATTGCCAAAGAGGACGATCCGGGTCTTGCGATCTTTCAGTCTGCCCACGAGTTTGGCCATTGTGCGTTTTGGAATTATTACGGCAAGGATAGGCCGGGTGTAGGAATTGGGCCTAGCGAGTCGCCTGATAAGTGGAATGAAGAAGCAATTTGCTCTGCTTTGCAGATTTGCGTAACAAAAATGCTATGTAGTCAAGAATTCTTTACTCGATGCCTTTGCCATTTAGGGCAATCGAGAGCAGACTATTATGCTACGGGAGCAATAATTGCAAAGTCTGTCGAATTTGATGCGTCAGAGGTGGCAGAATTGTTTAAGAAATGGCCCAATGTCGATTTCTCCGATTATCGGTAAGGTCCTTGAACGATTTTCATCCGTGGCGCTTCGGTTCTATTGCTAACTTTCTGTTCCAATCGTGGGCGTATGTGCATCATTTGACGCTCTGCCGCCGAGAAGATTGTTGACATCGCATGGATTCGCGATACTATAGGCTATCACAAAGCGCCCGAAAGGTATGTTTTTTACCTCCTCCGGCGCTTTCTATTTTGTTTCTCTAAAGCGGCAGAAGGGGGTCTTCGAATGAACGACTTCGTCGAGGCGTTGGTGAGCGACGGGAGGAGCCCGGAGCTGCCGGAGGAGCTCGACTGGTTCGGAAGCCTCGTGGGCAGTTGGAAGCTCGACTACGTCGACCGCAATCTGGCCTCTTCGGTCAAGGGCGAGTGGATTTTTGCGCGGGTGCTCGAAGGCATGGGCATCCAGGACGTGATCATCCTGCCCGCGCGCGACGCGAGGACGGAGACGCCGCATCCCCTCACCGAGTACGGCACGTCACTGCGCGTTTACAATCCGGGCACGCGCGCGTGGGACGTCGCCTACGGCTACGCGGGGAAGATCTTCCGGCTCAAGGCGCGCCGTGAGGGCGACCAGATCGTCCTCACGAACCTCGCCGACGAGCGGCACAAGTGGGTGTTCGTCTCCATCGAGGACGATCGCTTCCATTGGCAGAATGTCAACGTGCGCGACGACGGCACCTGGCACGTGAACGCCGACATCTACGCCGAGCGCGCGTAACGAAACCACCTGCGGGCGTTCCTCGGCTTTATCTTGTCTTTGCATCTCGTCATTCGTCGTGCGTCGCGATGACAGCATTCCCGCACTGCGTCATCAAAAAGGCACTTTCGTCGAAACCCTCATAATAGACGTTGTGTGGTCGGTGGTTTCAGGACAAATATGGGTAAATGGATGAATAGTCGATATCAATGGAATCGAGCTATAATTTTTTATCAGTTTCTGATTTTGAGCCACTCTGCATGACTCGATTTTTGTAATACATCGTAGTATGAGAGATTACGTTGTTGCTGAACTCATATTATTGGAAAGACGAACTTCGCGGACTCATTGATGAGATAGACCGTTATGCAAACCTATCGATAGATGAAAATAGGGATGCGCCCGATGTGTCTTATTCGGCATTTAGGCTTGAACGCGCATTGCTCTATTCGGCATTCACTATTCGTTTGTTGTATGAGTCGGAAAAATTGACCAGCTCGATGAAAGGATACACGCTCGCCGTTGAAGAAATAGAGAATACAATCGAAAACCCCGAAAGGATACTTCCGCTTTTTCGAAGATATCCGGATTCGGAATACTATGATTTCTCTAACAGCAAGAAAAGAACAATTTCTGGTAGGTATTTGGCCAACCAGCTTATTCATTCGTTTGTGATACTTTCCTTTAAAACGGACAGCACGGGTGCTGCTATCGGCTTTTACGTGACTTCGGATCATGATGCTAACAAAAGGTTACACTACTGTAGTTTGGGCGAATGGCTCAAGTTTATTAATGCAGTTATAGAAGACGAGGTCACTAGCGTGAATTCGTATTACGACGAGCGCAAAGAAAAGTGGATTGTTACAAAAAGCTAGCGAGTCGTGATTGCGTCTCCGCATTGTTCGCTTGCCGGTCGTCATCGAATTTGTACGAAGGTCTATTTCCTTTTTTCGGAGTGTTGCTCGCCTTTTTATTTCATAGGAACGACTTCGCGAACTACCATGCACGAAGCAAAAATGAATGTTGTTGCAAAGTTTGCTGTAGTCACCGAGGAATCAAATTGGGGAGGCGTGGTGTATTCTGCCGTCTGTGCGGAAAGAGCAGAACGTCAACGTACAGGACGACGGCTCTTGGCACGTGAACGCCGACATCTACGCCGAGCGCACTTAACGAGGGTTTGCCGCATTTAACAGATGCGGCCATAATTGCCTGCTGAATGCAGGGCAAGGGCTCTGCCCTTGCCGTCGACCTGCGGTAATGCTATTTGTTGAGCGGCGAGGGCAGAGCCCTTGCCCTACGGGCGAGCTCCGAGGCCGACTGCGGAGCGCCCCCGCAGGATCGCGGGGGCGCCCTTCGACTCGCCTAAAGGTGCACCATCAGCCAGCTGACGAGGTCCTCCTCGACCTCGAACTTGAGGTCGTCGTAGTTGTGGATCTCGTGGCGGTAGCCGATGTAGAGCTTCGTCGTCACCTCGTGGCCGGTGTCGGCGAGCCAGTTCGCGCATTGGTAGACGCCCTCGCCGTAGTTGCCCACGGGGTCCTGGTCGCCGGCGATGCAGAGGACGGGCAGGTCGGAGGGCACCTTCTCGGCCCACTCGGCGCCCTCGATGACCAGCATCATGTCGATGAAATCGCGCAGGCTCACATTGTGCGTGGGGTGCGTGAACGCGTCGAAGGGATCCTCCGCGTGGTCCTTCTGCACGGAGGGGTCGTGGCAGATCCACTCGTTGCCCAGCGCGGCGCCTTCCTCGCAGCGGGCGAACATCCAGCCCATCAGCTCGCCCACGAAGGCTGGGTCGCTCTCGTGGCCCTTGCCGGCGGCGATGGCCTCGTCCAGCTTCGCGCGCACCTCGCGGGTGTTCTTGAAGATGCCGGTGGTGCCGCAGTAGACGGCGCCCGCCAGCTCGTCGCCGTACTTCGCGCTGAAGTCGCGCGCGATCATCGAGCCCATGGAGTGGCCGAACAGGAAGTAGGGCAGGTCGGGGTACTTCTCGCACACGAGGTCCTTGAACCGCTTCTCGTCCTCCATCATGGTATGCGGCCCCGCGTCGCCCCAGTCGCCCCAGGTGTCGTTCGCTATGGCGGTGGCGCCGTGACCTACGTGGTCGTCGGCCGCCACGATGAAGCCGGCGTCCATGAGCGCCACGATCATATGGAAGTAGCGGCGGGAGTGCTCGCCGAAGCCGTGGACCAGCTGCACGATGCCCTCCGGCTCGCAGGCGGGGACGTAGATCCACCCCGTCACCTGGTCTCGGTCGTTCGACGATGGAAAGCGGATTTCATGCAGCATGGCAGTTCCCTTCTCTCGAAACGTGTGCGACCCTACGCCCGCAAGCCGGCATGCGTGCGGTCCGACGGGGCGTCTCGACCCATTATCGCAGACGTGCGCCTTGCCGGCTTCGTGGTTCTCGCGCAATATCCTTTCTTGGGCCGGGCGCGGATGCGAGCGGCTCCCGATGCAAGCCCGCTATCCATCAGGTGTAACGTGTGCTTTACCATTCCCGGTATTATGCGCTCCCGCACCTTCATAGGCGCGGTATTACTCTTTCCGATATGATCCTTCCCTGCGGAATTTCATAGCGGCCATGGTACGGCCCCTTTTTGCTGCCGCCCTATACTTCCCGCCATCCCGAGCCGTCCGGCCTCTCCCCCCGAGGCGCCGTCTCGGCTCGGGTACTCGATTCGCAGCGCGCCGGGTCTGCCCGAGCGCCGGAAGTGAAAGGGGAGTATGCCGATGAAGAAAGAGTGGAAGCAGGTAAAGGAGGACGGGACCACCATTTTCCGCACGTGCGCTTGGTCGCCTCCGGGCGAGCATCCGGTGGGGTGGGGCATGCAGCTCACCGTGGACGCCGAGGGCAACCTCGTGAAGGTGGAGGGCGACGAGGAGCACCCCATCTACCAGGGTCGCCTGAACGCAACCGGCCTCGACCTGGTGGAATACTGCAACAGCCCCGACCGCATCATCTATCCCATGAAGCGCAACCGCGCCGACCGCGGCAAGGACACCTGGGAGCGCATCACGTGGGACGAGGCCTACGACCTCATCGAACAGCACGTGAAGGACGTCAAGGCCAAGTACGGCGCCCGCGCCATCATGGTGTTCGGCGGCACGGGCCGCGAGGCCGTCATGTACAGCTACCCGCTGTGCTTCTCGGTCCTGCAGAGCCCGAACTACTGCTACTCGCAGTCGGGCTGGTCGTGCTACGGCCCCCGCTGCACGGTGGCCGACTTCATCCTGGGCGCCGGCTATCCCGAGATCGACTACGCCGGCTTCTTCGAGGACCGCTTCGACAACCCGGCCTACCAGGTGCCGGACTACGTCATCTGCTGGGGCAAGGCGCCGCTGGCCTCGAACCCCGACGGCCTCCATGGCCACGCGCTCATCGACCTCATGAAGCTGGGCACGAAGATCATCTGCATCGACCCGCGCGTCACCTGGCTCGGCTGCCGCGAGGGCAACTGGACGATCCAGATCAAGCCCCAGACGGACACGTGCCTGGCGCTGGGCCTGCTGAACATCATCATCCAAGAAGACCTCTACGACCACGACTTCGTGGAGAACTGGTGCTTCGGCTTCGACGAGCTGGCCGAGCGCGCCGCCGAGTTCCCGGTGGACTACGTGTCCGAGGTGACGTGGGTGCCCGAGGACCAGATCCTCGAGCTCGCCCGCTACATCGGCACGCACCATCCGGGTGCTGTGGCCTGGGGTCTGGCCATCGACCAGCAGGCGAACGGCGTGCAGGCGGGCCATGCCATCCTGGCCATCGCCGCCATCACGGGCAACCTGGACGTGCCGGGCGGCCTGACGGTGGGCGCGCCGAACAGCTTCATGGGCAAGTGGCGCATGGACAGTCGCCAGGCCGTGGCCGAGGAGGACTGGCAGCAGCGCATCGGTGCCGAGGAGTACCCGGCCCTCGCCTATGCCCACGCCACCACGCATCCCGACGTGACGTTGGACGTGCTGGAGACCGGCGATCCCTACGAGATTCATATGTGCTGGTTCAACTCAACGAACCTCATCGCGCCCACGAACTCCGCGCAGCCGCACCGCTGGCACGAGGCGCTGAAGGACATCGATTTCGCCGTCTGTTCCGACCTGTTCATGACGCCTACCGCCATGGCCTTCGCGGATGTGTTCCTGCCGCTGGCGGCCTTCCCCGAGCACGACGGCATCGTGCTGCCGCACTACGGCCGCAACTCGGTGTTCATGGGGGCCATGAACAAGGCGTCGACGCGCGGCGAGTGCAAGTCGGACCTCGAGATAGACCTTGAGCTGGGCAAGCGCCTGAACCCTGCCTCGTGGCCGTACGACTCGGTCGAGGACTTCTTCGACTCGCTGCTCATGCCCGAGTACGGCTTCACGTTCGACGAGCTGCGCAAGATCGGCTTCTACCAGCCCGGCTACACGTACAAGAAGTACGAGAAGGGCATGCTGCGCCCCGATGGCGAGCCCGGCTTCAACACCGTGACCGGCAAGGTGGAGCTGTGCTCCATCGTGTACGAGGCCTGGGGCGAGGATCCGCTGCCCTACTTCGAGAAGCCGCGTTGGGACCAGACTAGCCACCCCGAGCTGAAGGCGCAGTACCCGCTCATCATGACCACCGGTGCACGCGACTTCGCATCGTTCCACTCCGAGCATCGGCAGCTGCCCCAGATGCGCGAGATCACCCCGTGGCCGGTGGTGGAGATACACTCCGAGACCGCCGCGCGCTACGGCATCGAGGAAGGCGACTGGGTCGAGATCCGCAACCTCTTCGGCGCGGCGCGCCAGAAGGCCCACATCACCGACACCATCGACCCGCGCGTCGTGCACGCTCGCCACGGCTGGTGGTACCCCGAGCAGGACGGCGAGGAGCCCAACCTGTTCGGCGTGTGGAAGTCCAACGTCAACGAGCTTCTGCCCCACAAGGAGATCGGCAAGCTCGGGTTCGGCGCCCCCTACAAGGGCGTGATGTGCGATATCCGGCGCGTCGACGGCCTCGACGACTAACAGGAAAGGAAGGTGCACCTATGAGCAAGGATTCTGCGCTGCTGGTGGATTACAAGTATTGTTCGGGATGCCACAGCTGCGAAGTCGCCTGCAAGAACGAGCATGGGTTTCCCATCGGGCAGTTCGGCATCAAAGTGCTCGAGATGCCGCCCATGAAGATCGGTGAGGGCGTGGTGGATGCCTGGGATTGGATCTACCTGCCCGTGCCCACAGCGCTCTGCGACCAGTGCGCTTCGCGGCTGGAAGCGGGCGAGAAGCCCACGTGCGTCAAGCACTGCCAGTCGTTCTGCCTGGAGTGCGGGACGCTTGAGGACATGCAGAAGCGCGCCGCCGAGCTCGATCACAAGGTGGCGGTGTTCCTGCCTTAAAGGCGCAGCCGCCCCGCGCGTCTGCGCGGGGCGCATCAGGACGAACGCAAGCAACGCAAGCAAAGGAGGGAACCATGACGATCGACGAGCTGCTCGAGCTTGAGGACGAAGAGCAGGCGGCCTACCTGAACGCACGGGTGGATGAGGGAAAGTCGGCCGACGAGGTGTACGAGGGCCTGGGCACGACGCGCACGGACATGGCCCGTTACGGCTTCTTCTTCGTGGGCGGGCGCTTCATGCTGAAGCCCACGCGCGGCTATGCGCGCACGAAGCCGACGAAGCTGGGCTAGGCGGATAGCCCGCGTCGAACCGAGATACCGAAAGCAAACCGGGGCGCCCGCCTTGGGCGCGGCGCCCCGAGGGAAAGGAGACCAGCATGTGTTTCAGACCGGCGGATGCCAACGCGGGGGCGGCGGAATGCCCGAGCTGCGGTAAGAAGCTCCAATCGATGGGGGGCGTTCCCCTGAAGAAGTGCCCGTTCTGCCACACCGAGCTGTCGGCGGGCGCACCTTCGGCGCCTGCGCCGGCAGGTGCCGCCCCTGCTCCGGGCGCTCCCAAGGCGCCGGGGGCGCCGAAGCCGCCGAGCGGGGCGCCGCAACGCTGAGCCGACAGGGGCCGCATGCCGGCGTCCGGGCTCGGAGCGCTCCCTCGGCGGCGTGCGGACCGCCTTCGTTTCAGGAAGGGCACAACGGTTGGAGGAGGGATGATGTGCGGGTATTCGTGTACTGGATGCGGCGAGTGCCGCGGCAAGGGCAAGCGTGGGAAGCTGTCGCCCCGAGGGCGCTGCAAACGATGCGGCAAGCAGAACGCCCCTAGTGCGACGACCTGCGGCGCCTGCGGCGCCCGGCTTGAACCCTACCGCAAGCAAAGCGGCATCGTCTGAGCGTTGCGCGCCGGATGCGCACGTTCCGATCGTGCCACTGCGTCTTCAACGTTATCGGAAACGCAAACTAGGGGGTTTTACTATGGAAGCGACTATCAACGCTCAAGCAAAGCCGGCGAAAGAGCCGGTTCCGAAAGGCGCCTGGGGCGTGCTGTTCGCGATCTGGATCGCGGCCATCGCGGCGCCGCTCAACATGTTCAAGCCAACGACGATCTCGGTCGAGCTCATCCAGTCGCTGGGGATAGCCACCTCGTCGTATGGCTGGATCATGTCGGTGTTCTCGATCATGGGCCTTATCCTGGCCCTGCCGGCGACGGGGATCGTGTATCGTCTCGGCCTGAAGAAATCGTTCCTTATCTCGCTCGGCACGCTGCTCGTGGGCACGGTCATGGGCGCGCTCGCGCCGAGCTTCGAGGTGCTGCTCGTCTCCCGTATCATCGAGGGCGCGGGCATGGGCTTCATCGGCGTGGCCGGCCCCACGGCCATCAGCCTGTGGTTCCCGTTGAGTCGTCAAGGCGTGGCGGTGGCGGTGTTCCAAACCTGGATGCCGTTCGGCACGCTCATCATGATGAACCTGGCGCCGGCGCTCACGGCGTCCATGGGGTGGCGCTCGGTGTGGTGGTTCGCCTGCGCCTACTGCGTGGTGGCGCTCGTCGTGCTCGTGGTGCTGTTCAAGGAGCCGCCGGCCGACCTCGTATCCAACGCGCAGGTCGAGCGGCCCGATGCGCCGCCGGTGAAGAAGACCCTGGCGCTCAAGAACCCGTCGCTGTGGATCCTCTGCATCAGCTTCATGGTGTTCGCCCTCACCACCACGGGCACCACGAGCTCTTACTGGTCGCTGTACCTGCGCGAGGTGGCCGCCATCCCCGCTCCCACGGCCGCCTTCGCCGTGAGCCTGTGCACGGTGCTCGGCGCGGTGGGCATCCCGTTCGGCGGATGGCTCTCCGATAAGCTGGGCACGCGCAAGTGGATCATGATGGCCGCTTGGGCCGTGGTGCTCGTGTTCCTGTGGTTCGCGTTCAGCACCGTCGACCTGACGCTCGTGTACGTCCTGGCCATCGTCAACGGCTTCTGCCAGGGGTGGATACCCGCCATGGTGCAGGTGGCCATTCCCGATATCCTGAAGAACCCCAGCCTCAACGCCATGGGCATGGGCCTGATGAACGTGTTCCGCAATGCCGGCAACATCCTGGGCGGCATGGCGCTCGGCTACTTCATCGTTCCCTTCGGCTGGTCTTTGGGTTCGCATCTGCTCACCATCCCGGCTATTCTCGTCGTGGTGATTCTCACGCTTATCATCACCCGCAAGACGCTGAAATAGGCTCGGTCCGCCGCGCGTCGGGGGTGCCCTGCGTCCCCGGCACCGGGCGGGAAGCGATCATGAGAGGGGTGTGAGGGGAATCCATGTTGAAAGACAAGCCGGTTGGAATCCGTGCTTTGTGCGTGGCCGTGTCGGTCGCCATCGTGTTGATAGCGTTGGCGCTTCCGCTTCCCGAGGGGCTCTCGAGCGCCGGGAAGATGAGCCTGGCCCTGCTCGTGGCCGGCATCATCCTGTGGGTGGCCGAGCCGGTTCCGTTCGCCGTCACGGGCTTCGCCATCATGATATCGCTGCCGGTGTTCGGCATACTGCCGTTCTCGGCCGCCGAGGGCCCCACCGTGTGGGTGGCCTTCATAAGCAGCGTCATCTTCTTCGTCCTGGCGTCGTTCGGGCTGTCGGCGGCGCTCTTGAAGACGAAGATACCCACCCGCATCGTGTTCTTCCTCTTGAAGCTCTCGCGGGGGAGCGCGAAGGGCGTCATCCTGGCGTTCATGGTGGCGACGGCGTTCGTGTCCATGTTCGTGTCGGACCTTCCGTGCAGCGCGCTTTTCGCGGGCATAGCCACCAGCAGCATCCTGGAGTTGGAGAATGCCGAGCCGGGCAAGTCGCGGCTTGGGCGCTCTCTCATGATCTGCATACCGTATGCCGCCTGCATCGGCGGCGAGGTGCTGCCGTCGGGCAGTTCCATGAACATCATGGCCATGGGCATGCTGAAGTCGAGCATGGGCATCGAGATATCGTTTCTGGACTGGATGGTCATCTGCCTGCCGGTAGCCGTGGTGCTGCTGTTCGTGGCGTGGATCTCGGTGGTGGCCGTGCACAAGCCCGAGCCCATCTCGCAAAAGACCATCGACCTCATCACCGAGACGGCAACGAAAAAAGAGAAGCTCAACGCCCTTGACTGGAAGGTGCTCGTCATACTGGCGGTGACGTTCGCCCTGTGGATAGCGAGCAACTGGACGGGGTGGGACCTCACCGGCATCGCGCTGTTCGCGCTCGTGCTGTTCTTCCTTCCCGGCATCGACGTGCTCTCGTGGGACGAGTACATGAAGAGCGTGTCATGGAACGTGCTGCTGCTCATCGGCTCGGTGCAGGCGCTCGCCGGCGGCATCAAGGAGCAGGGGGCTGCAAGCTGGTTCCTCAATGCCTCCATCGGCAAGTTCGCCCTGGGAGCGGCCTTCCTCACGGGTGCCACGGCGGTGATCATCCCGCTGATACGCCTGTTCATTCCCGTGGGGCCCGCGCTCATCGGGACGACGCTCGTGCCGTTGTGCCTGCTGGGAGACTCGTTTGGCATCAGCCCGGTGTTCTTCACCATCGTGGTGGCCATCAGCGCGAGCACGTCGCTCATGAACGGCTTGGAGAGCGCGAGCATGATCGTGTTCAAGTACAACTACTGGACGCTTATCGACTACTTCAAGTCGGGCATCCTGCCCACCATCGCGCTCATGGTCATGCACGCGTTCGTCATCCTGCCCATCATCACCGCCCTTGGGTATTGACGCCGCGTACCGCGGAGCGTCCGTCGTTTCACCTGCCGCCCGCCCGCTTCCGTGAAGCGGGCGGGCGGTGGCATCAAGGGCTTCAGCTGCGTTGGATTGGCATGTCATCCACCAGATCGATGAGCTCCTGCTGGTTGTGCACGTCCAGCTTGCGGTAGATGTTTCGCATATGGGTGCGCACGGTGCCCTCGGATATGGTCAGCTCCCGTTGTATGTAGGAGGCGTTTCGCCCCTTTGCCAGCGCAATGAGTATCTCCAGCTCGCGTCGCGAAAGCAAGAATGTGTCGGCCACTGCTTGGCAGCGCTGCGTGAAGGTGCCGCGTGGCCTGCTCTCGGCCGCATGGCTTTCTTCTGCGGGCTCGTTGGCCTCGGTGATGGCGATGCTGCGCATCTTCTCGTCGCCTACGAGGAACGCGAATCCGATCAGGAACACGGCCATGCGCCCGAGGGTGGGGGCCAAACCGTCAGAGGGCTGGAGCGGCAAAGCGAAAAAGCCGAGCGATGCCACCAGGACCCCGAGGGCAAGGAAGCCCGAGAAGTAACCGAACGTCAGCATGGCCGAGATGCGGTAGCGGTGCGTGAGCTCGGCCGGGTAGAACCAGAGCATGGTTCCCAGCACGGCGAGCAGGGCGACGCACGACGGGTTCCTGAAGCTGCTGCCGCCAAGGTAGCTGTCGCCGCAGGTGAACAGCAAGAAAACGAAGAAGAACAAAAACAGCTTCCGCGAGGTGCTGGGATGCGCAGCCGATTGGAACGTCCGGAAGAACAGTACGGTGAACAGGAACACGGCGCCCAGCGGGAACAGCACCGTCCAGAACGACCCCTGCAACGCGGTGTCGGATGAGAGGTAGCGGTAGTTCTCGAAGGCCAGGCTGCCGAACACCAAACCGAACGGCAGGGCGCTTTTGCCCAGCGTAAGGGCGAAACGGCCCTTGCTGATATGCAGGTCGTGGAACGTCTCGATCCACAGAGCGCCCTCCTTCACCTGCTTGGTGCCGTCTGGCAGGATGAGGAACTCCTGGGGTTTCAGGTAGCTCACGTTGTCGTGCTGTGCCTTGTACACCAGCACGAGCGAGGCGAAGGGGCTCAGGCACAAAATGACGTCCAGGGCGGTTTCCCCCAACCCGTTCTCCGCAAGGAGGGCGGCGAAGAACGCCAGGATGAAGGCGAGCACAGTGATGATGGCAAGTCGGTCGAACTGGCGCCGGCGAGCCGCCTCTCCCCAAAGCACGGTTGCGAAGGCGCACGAGGCTCCGGCCAGCAGGGCCGCTGCGACCGCGTAGGCGGCAGACAGCGGCAGTGCGGCCGAGGGCACGAGCGCGAACAGCAAGCATCCGACAACTCCGCAGACGGACACTAGAAAATGGGCCCACTTGCGGCGGATGAACTTCGTGATGTGCTCGCGGTCAAACCCTGCGATGAAGCCGCCTGCGAAGAAGGCGAGGAGGAACACGGCGCCGAACACGCCGTAGGCAAGGCGCGGCTGCACCAAAGGCCCGTGGATCCGATCCATGGTCTCCGTGAACATGAGGCACGTCCAGCAGATATGCACGGCAAGGCCGATGACGAGCGGCATCTCGATGTATGCGATGTTGCTGTACGATGTCGCCCTTTCCGACCACTTGCTCATGCTCTCGCCAGGCATTAGGCGCACCTTCCCCTTTGGATACCGATGCCAGGTCGCACGACCTCCCCCTAGGACGCGATTTTGTTTTTGAAGGATGACCTGCGGTATCATCCAATATGCCCCATAAATTTCCCACGATCATAGCATATCGGGCGAGGGCCTTGGGTGTATAGGCGTATGCGGATTTCGGATAGGCGCTTTCGCTGCCAGCGCGATCGGCCTGGCTGCTGGTCGGCGCCCTTTCTGTATTATCGGCGAAAAGGGTGCCGACGTTGGTCATGCGATGCGGGCAATGCTCTACAGTAGATGCCCTATGAGAGTCGGCCGCGGCGGGCCGTACCGCCGCGGCGATGCGAGAGGGAGAGTAGAATCATGGCCTGCACCTATACCGACCTGCCGAAGCTGGGCTTCGGGTTCATGAGGCTGCCGGAGGTGGAAGGCGCGGGCGGCTCCAAGGAGATCGACCTCGACACGCTGGCCGGCATGGTGGACACGTTCATGGACGGGGGCTTCACGTACTTCGACACGGCGCGCGGCTACCATGGCGGCCGCTCGGAGGCGGCGCTCAAGGCCGCGGTGGTCGACCGCTACCCGCGCGAGTCGTTCCAGGTGGCCACGAAGCTGCCGGCATGGATGGCGGAGGATGCATCTTCCGCGCGCGCGATGTTCGACACGTCGCTCGAGCAGACGGGTGCGGGATACTTCGATTTCTTCCTGCTGCACAACCTGGGGGAGGACCGCACGCACCTGTTCGACGACTGGGGGCTGTGGGACTACCTGGCCGAGAAGAAGGGCGAAGGGCTCGTCCGCAACCTGGGCTTCTCCATCCACGACAAGGCCGACGCCCTGGAGGCGGTGCTCGACGCGCATCCCGAGGTCGATTTCGTGCAGCTGCAGGTGAACTACGCGGACTGGGAGAGCGAGACCGTGGAGTCGCGCAAGTGCTACGAGGCGGCGCGCGCCCGCAACCTTCCCGTCGTGGTGATGGAGCCGGTGAAGGGCGGATCGCTGGTGAAGCTGCCCGACAATGCAGCCGCCGTGCTGCGCAACGCCGCGCCCGACGAGCCGCTCGCCGCCTGGGCGCTGCGCTTCGCCGCGTCGCTGCCCGGCGTGCTCACCGTGCTCTCGGGCATGTCCACGCCCGGGCAAGTGGAGGAGAACGTGCGCACCATGCGCGCCTTCCGCCCCGTCGGCGCCGAGGAGCGCGCGGCGCTCGACCACGTGCGCGCCATCCTGGACGGCATTCCCACGGTGCCGTGCACCGACTGCCGCTACTGCCTGAAGTCGTGCCCGCAGGGCGTGCGCGTCCCCGCCGCGCTCGCGTCGCTCAACATCTTGGCGCTGTACGGCGACGAGCATCGCGCGCAGGAGAACTACGATTGGAACGCCTCGGCGGGCCCGGCGTCCTCGTGCATCGCGTGCGGCGTGTGCGAGGGCGTGTGCCCCCAGCGCATAGGCATCGTGCGCGAGCTTGCGAGGGCGGCGGGGCTGTTCGAGAAGAGGTGAGGCGCGTCGAGCCGGTTGGCTTCCCGCGCCGTCGGGGAGGTCGGGCACTGGCCCTGGCCAGCCGCAGAGGGCGTCGAATGCGTCTGGCTGTGGTGGGGTGCCGCGCGGCACTGGTTTGAGGGGGGGATGGCCGACCGCGGTCGGCGGGAGAGGACGGGCGCCTGCCATAGCCGACCGGAAGGGGGGCGGGCGTCGGATGCGTCTGTCGAAGGCCTGGCACTGGCCGCGGCCGGCTGGAAAAGGGTGGGCGTCGGTCGCAGCCAGCCGGAGGAGGCTGTCGTGAAAATCGGCCTCTGCTGTCAAAAACGAGGCGGTTTGGCAATCTTGGGTCGCGTTTTTGCGTTCGGAAAACGGGCTGTACGGATGAAATACCAGGTCGTCGGCGATCACCTTCCCCGCCGCATGTTGGTGCGATTGCCAAACCGCCTCGTTTTTGGCACGATGGGGCGGATGGCGTTACCGTGCGTCTTGCCGCGGCGCCATGTGGGACCGATATCCTGCTTGACTTGGAGCGTGCTCCAAGTTGTATGGTGGGGGAAACGTTTGGGAAGGAATGCATCGATGTTCGAACAGGATGAGGCCCCGCTCGTCGGGCCCGGCCAAAAGGCAGGTGCGGAGGCGCTCGACGACTTTTTCGCGCGCACGCCGCGGCTGGCCGTGGCGTTCTCGGGCGGGTGCGACTCGTCGTACCTGGTGGCAGCGGCGCGCCACGCCGGCGTGGATGTGCGCGCCTACCTCGTGCGCACGGCGTTCCAGCTGCCCTGCGAGATAGCCGACGCCGAGCGCCTGGTTTCCGAGTTGGGCTTGGAGCTGGTCATCATCGATGCCGACGTGCTGGCCGAGGACGCCATCTGCGCGAATCCTTCCGATCGCTGCTACCGGTGCAAGCGCTTCATCTTCTCCACGATATTGGAGCGCCTTGAGGAGGACGGCTTCGCCGGCACGCCCCTGGCCGACGGCACGAACGCGACGGACGACCCCGCGCGCCGCCCGGGCTTCCGCGCGCTGGCCGAGCTGGACGTGGTGTCGCCGCTGCGCCGCGCGGGCCTGGGCAAGGACGACGTGCGGGCGGCCTCGCGGAGGCTCGGGCTGTTCACGGCGGGCAAGCCCAGCTTCTCGTGCCTGGCCGTGCACGTGCCGGAAGGGGAGCGCATCACGGCGACGTCGCTCAAAGCGGCGGCGCGCTCGCCCGAGGTGGTCTCGCGGCTTGTGACGCGCAACGCGGCCATCGGGGTCGACCTAGACACCGTGTACTCGGCCGACGGCGTGGTCGCCCATCTGGTGGAGGGCGCGGAAGGCGGTCGAGGCGCTGAAGGCGCAGCTGCGGTCGGAGAGCCCGTCGACGAGGAGGCGTCGAACGCCCTTGCGAGCGCCCTCCGCGGGGCAGGAGCTTTCGGTGGGATGGAAAAGGAAGGGGCGCTCTGATGGAGGAACGCGAGATGCGCGCGTTGCTGGCGGCGGTGGCGGATGGGTCGGTCGACCCGGACGAGGCGGCGCTGCGCCTGAAGACGGCCCCGTTCACGGACCTGGGCTACGCGAAGGTGGACCACCAGCGCGGCGTGCGGCAGGGCGTGGCCGAGGTCGTGTACGGGGCGGGCAAGACGCCCGCGCAGATGGCGGGCATCGTGGCGAGCATGCGCGCGGCGGGGCAGGAGCGCGTGCTGGTCACGCGGCTCGCACCCGAGGCGGCCGACGAGCTGCGGGCGCTCTTGCAGGCGTCCGAACCGCTGGCGGCCGAAGCGTTCGCCTACCACGAGCTGCCGCGCCTCGGCCTGGTGGGCGGCCTGCCCGAGCCCGACGGCAACGGGCCTATCGTGATCGCGGCGGCCGGCACGAGCGACCTGCCCGTGGCCGAGGAGGCCGCGCTCACGGCCGAAGTGCTGGGCAACGTCGTCGTGCGCCTGTACGACGTGGGCGTGGCCGGCATCCACCGGCTGCTGGCACATGCGGACGACATCGCGTCGGCGCAGGTGGTGGTGGCCGTGGCCGGCATGGAGGGGGCGCTCGCGTCCGTGGTGGGCGGCCTGGCGTCGTGCCCGGTCATCGCCGTGCCCACGTCCGTGGGCTACGGCGCCTCGTTCGGCGGCGTGGCCGCGCTGCTGGCCATGCTGAACTCGTGCGCCTCCGGCGTGTCCGTGGTGAACATCGACAACGGCTTCGGCGCCGGCTACCAGGCGTCGTCCATCAACCACCTGAAAGCGAAGTGAATGCCATGACCGTCCTTCATCTCGACCTAACCCATGACGCCACGCGCCGCTCTCTGCTCGCCGACCTGCGCGCGCGGCTCGATGCCGCCGCGCGCGCCGCGCTCGATGCCGCCGTGGAGGCGGCGGGCGTGCCCGAGCGACACCATCACGACTTGCCCGACGTGCTGGCCACGATCGACGGCCTGCAGGCGAGCAGCCGCGTGAAGGACGACATGCGGGCCGTGTACCGCATCCTTGCCGAGGCCGAGGCCTCGGTGCACGGATGCGCGGTGGACGAGACGCACTTCCACGAGGTGGGCAACGGCGAGGCCGTGCGCAACGTGTGCGCCGTGTGCCTGGCCGTGGAGGCGCTCGCGCCCGACCGCATCGCGGCCACGCCCGTGCAGGTGGGCAGCGGCACGGTGACGTGCGCCCATGGCGAGCTGCCCATTCCCGCGCCGGCCACGGCCGCCATCCTGGATTCGGGCATCCCCGTGTGCGCCGAACGCCTGGACGGTGAACGCTGCACCCCAACGAGTGCCGCTCTCGTCAAGCATTTCGTGGACGAGTTCGATGCCTGAGGACGACGTTTTGATGCCTTCCGAACCTATTGATACGCCCGTTCGGGCCGCAGGGGCCGAGATGCGGTCAGCAAGGAGCCCGTGCGCCAAGACGCGGGGCGTTGGCGGGCGGGGCGGCAAGGTCATCCTCGAAACCGAGCGCCTTGTGCTACGCGAGATGACGCCCGGCGACTTCGCTGCGCTCTGCCGCACGTTGCAGGATGCAGAGGCCATGTATGCCTATGAGGGCGTCTTCTCGGATACCGAGGTGCGAGAGTGGCTCGACCGCCAGCTGGCGCGCTATAGAAGCGACGGCTTCGGTTTGTGGGCGGTCGAGTTGAGCGGGACGGGCGAACTCATCGGCCAGTGTGGGCTAACTTGGCAGGAATTCGACGGCGGGCGGGTCATGGAGGTGGGCTATCTCTTCGAGCGTGCTTTCTGGCACCATGGCTATGCCACCGAGGCGGCTCGCGTCTGCCGCGATTACGCGTTCGACGTGCTGGGGGCCGAGGAAGTGTTCTCGATCATCCGCGACACGAATGCGGCTTCGTTGGCGGTTGCTCGCCGCAACGGCATGAAGCAGCGAGGCTCCCTCGTCAAGCACTATCGCGGTGTGCGCATGCCCCACCTCGTGTTCTCGGTGACACGTGTCGCGCGAGATGGGGTCCAACCCGCTGACGGCGAGCGCAGGACGCGCGACTGCGGCTAGGGGCGTATACTGGGCGTGGCGGAACGACGGGAGAACAGCGCGAAAGGCGCTGCGGAAGGCGGGATGGAAATGGCGTACGTTCTCACGCATGCGACGGTGCTCGACGGCACGGAGCAGATGGAGCCCCAGCCCAACATGACGGTGGTGGTAGATGACGGCGGGCGCATCGACCGCGTGGGGCCGGCCGCCTCCACCGTGGGGCCGCTGGGCGCGCGCGAGATCGACCTCGGTGGCGCGTACCTCATGCCGGGGCTCATCAACGCACATGTGCACCTGTGCGGCTCGGGCAAGCCCATGAGCGCCGGGGGCGCCGGCGACCTCATCGACAAGGTGGTGGGCAACCCGGTGGGCATGTGGGCGCTGCGCCGCATGATCCGCGGCCATGCCCAGGCGCAGCTGGCCAGCGGCGTGACCACCGTGCGCAGCGTGGGCGACCCCGGCTTCGCCGACGTGGACGTGCGCGACGCCATCGACGCGGGGAAGTGCGCCGGGCCGCGGCTGCTCACCTCCGGCGTGGGCGTCACGGTGCCGGGCGGGCACGGCGCGGGGCTGTTCGCCCACATCGCGAAGACGCCCGAGGAGGCGCGCGAGATCGTGCGCGCGTGCTTCGCCCGCAAGTGCGACCTGGTGAAGCTGTTCATCACAGGCGGCGTGTTCGACGCCGAGGTGGAGGGCGAGCCGGGCGTGCTGCGCATGTCGCCCGAAGTGGCGCGCGCCGCCGTGGACGAGGCGCACAAGCTGGGCATGCCGGCGGCCGCGCACATCGAGAGCGCCGAGGGCGTGCGCGTGGGCCTGGAGGCCGGCGTGGACACCATCGAGCACGGCGCGGAGCTGGACGACGAGCTGATCGCGCTCTTCAAAAAGAACGGCGTCGGCCGCGCCTCGTCGCTCACCTGCACCGTCTCGCCGGCGCTGCCCTTCGTGGAGCTGGCACCCGAGAAGACGAAGTCCACCGAGGTGCAGAAGGTGAACGGCCGCATCGTGTACGAGGGCATCGTGCGCGCCGCGCAGAAGGCGCTCGCGGCCGGCATCCCCGTGGGCCTGGGCACCGACTCGTCGTGCCCCTACATCACGCACTACGACATGTGGCGCGAGGTGGTGTACTTCGAGCGCCTCGTGGGGGCGTCTCGCCAGATGGCGCTGCACACGGCCACGCTCGGCAACGCGCGCATCCTGGGGCTGGGAGAAGAGACGGGATCGGTCGAGGAGGGCAAGGCCGCCGACCTCATCGTAACCAAGGCGAACCCGCTTGAGAACCTGGAGGCCCTGCGCGACGTGTCGATGGTGATGGCTCGCGGCAAGCTCGACGAGCACCCCCGCGTGAAGCGCATCCCCGAGCTGGACGCCGAGCTCGACGGGTTCCTGCCGAAGGCCTGCTAGCGATTGAGCCGGCCTCCGTCTGCGTACGAGGAGGCCGCGGGTTCGCGCGAACGGAGGGCGAGCGTTTCCAGCAGGCGGGCGAACTCGGCGCGCTCCTCGCTGCCGGCGGCATCCACCAGGTCGCGGGCGGTTGGAGCGTCGCCGTGCCCGCGTGGGGCGACTGGCGCAGCACCATGGCGCACTCGGCGACGGCGGCGGCCAGGCGCCAGTCGCTGCTCGGCTCGTCGGTCTGGTCGGCGCGCCCGATGACGCGCGCCTGGCTTTGCGTGACGTCCTCGCCGGCGGGGCGGTAGCGCACGGAGCAGGTGAGCCACTCGCTGCCGTCGGTGCAGATGGCAAGGCCGCCGCCCCCGTCGCCGCCCGACGCGCCCGCCTCGGCGTCTCCCGCCCTTGCGGCGTCGCCGTCCGAGCGGCCGTACTTCAGCTGCGGGACGGCCACCTCGAACGGCGAATCGACCGGCACCACCTCGTAGGCCACGGTGAACGCGTGCCCCGCGCCCACCTCGCCGGCGTCCGCCGCATCGTCCAGGAAGTCCTCGTCGGCCAGCGCACGGTTCTCGTAGCCGATAAGCCGGTAGCCTTTGACCTGGACGGGGTTGAATTCCACCTGCAGCTTCACGTCATCGGCCAGCGGGGTGAAGTTCGCCAGCAGGTTGCGGCCCAGCACGCGCCGGGCCTCTTCGGCGCAGTCGATGTAGTGGTAGGAGCCGTCGCCGTGGTCGGCCAGCACCTCCATCTTGGCGTCCTGGTAGTTGCCCGTGCCGAACCCGAGCACCGACAGGTACACGCCTTGCCCGCGGCGCTCGTCCACGAAGTCATGCAGCTCGTCCTCCGAGGTCATGCCCACGTTCAAGTCGCCGTCGGAGGCCATGACGATGCGGTTCGCGCCGCCTTCGACGAAGTTCCGCTCGGCCACGTCGTAGGCTGTGCGCAGGCCGGCCTCGCCGTTCGTGGAGCCCTCGGCCCGCAGGCTGCCCACTGCGCGCAGGATGCGCTGCCGGTCGGCGCCGCTCGCGCCTTCCAGCACCACGCGCTCCTCGCCGCTGTACGTGACCAGGGACACGCGGTCGTTCTCGCCCAAGCCTTGCACGAGCGTGGCGAACGCCTCCTGCAGAAGCGGAAGCTTGTCGGGGTCGGCCATGGAGCCGGACACGTCGACGAGGAACACGAGGTTCGAGCCGGTCTCGGGAGCAGGCTCGGTCGGAGCGGTGGCGAAACCCATGACCAGGAGCTTCGTGTCGGGGTTCCATGGGCAGTCGGCCATCTCGGCAGAGATGCCGAACAGGTCGTCGCCCTCGGGCGGTGCGTAGCGGTAATCGAAGTAGTTCAGCAGCTCCTCGGTGCGCACGGCGCCTGCGGGGATGTCGGCGGGCCACGCCCCGTCGCGCACCATGCGGCGCAGGTTGGCATAGGAGGCCGTGTCCACATCGGCGGAGAACGTGGAGAGCGGCCGTGCGGCCGTGGACACGAAGCCGGTCTCCTCCACGCGTGCGTACCCCTCGCCGGCATAGGGGTACGCAGGCAGGTTGCCGTCGGGCCCGGGAGAGCAGCCGGCGGATGCGCCTCCCGCGTTCATGCCGGCCGCGCCCGGGGCTTCCGATGCGGATCCGTCCCGGGCTGCACCGACGGCGTGGAGCTCTTCGCCTGGCGCCGCCTGGAGGCTGGCCGGGAGCGTGCACCACCACCAGGCGCCTGCCGCCAGCACCGCCGCAAGCGCGAAGGCTCCTGCGGCGAGCAGGCGGGCATGCGGGTGGCGCGGGACGGGGGAGCGGTGCTCGTTCGCGCGGGCGGGCATAGAGGCTTTCATGGGCATTCCTTCTCTCGCTTGCTGCCCTTAACACGATCGAGGATGCCGGTTTGTCGGGGAGATTCCGCGCGATGGGCCGCACCGCTCGGAGGGGCGTGGCGCGGACCGTCGCGCTTGCGTCCGCTGCGTGCGGTTCCCGTGTGCGGAATCCCGTGCTACGCGGCTTCGTCGGCCCAGTAGCAGGCGGCGTCGCCCGGATAGCGCACGGCGTAGGGATGCGCGTCGCTCGCCGAGGCGAAAACCGTGCAGGCTACATCATGGCCACCGGTACCGTCGGAGGCGGTCGCCTGCTCGATCTCGGCGCCCACGAGGGCCGGGTCGGCGACGAGCGGGTGTCCCGCGTCGTCGACCGCAATGCGCAGGGCCTGGCCGGAGGCGAGCGTGACGAACGGGTAGCGCGCGTCGGCATCGCTGCCGCTGCTGGAGGAGCCCTCGTTGGCCGAACCGTCGGAGGACGGCGCATCCGCAGAGCCGTCGGACGGGGGCGCGCCCGCGGAGCCGTCGTTTCGGCCCGCCTCGGGTGCGCCGTCCTTGGCGCCGCCGGACGGCGAGCCGAGGTCCTCGGAAGCCATGCCGTCCGAGATGCTGGCAAGCTCCCCTGACGACGAGGCGGCTCCGCTGCCCGCTGTCTGCAGGCTGCTGTTCAGCTGCGCGGCGACCAGCCCGTGATAGGCGAACGCGCCCACACCGGCCAGCAGCACCAGGCACGCCGCCGCCGGAAGCAGCATCTTTTTTGCACGCTGGCGCCGGGTGCTGCGCCCCGTGCCGGTCTGCGCAACCGGGCCGCGCCCCTTCGGGCCGGTTGCGGCCGCATGCTCGCCGCAGGTTGCGAGCAGGGCGGCGAGCATGCGCTCCTCGGCTGCGGCGGACGGGCCCATGCGGTCGAAGGCGCGTGCGATCGCCGCGTCGAGCCCGGACTCGCAGAAGGAGGGGTCCGCCGCCTGGCGCGCATCGGGCGCATTGGGGTCGATAGGCGGCGCGAAGGCCTGCTCGTCCTCGAAGGGGTCGTCGACGGCGAATAAGTCCTTGCGGTCACGGTCGTTCACGGCGCTCACCTCCCAACATGGTCTTAAGCAGCGCGCGGGCCTCGCTCAGGTGGCTGCGCACCGTCGAGGCGGGCGTGCCGGTGATGAGCGCGATGTCGGCGGTGCGGTACCCTTCGTAGTAGTACAGGTACACGCACGTCTTGTACTTCGGGGGAAGGGCGAGCACCGCCTCGAGCGTCTCGTCGCCATCGGCGGCCGTCCGGTCGTCGGGCACGTCGTCCGGCAGCTCGGCTGCGCATCGTCGCGCCGCGCTTCTCAGCATGTCGCGGCAGTGGTTCTGGGCGCACACGATGAGCCACGCCTTCTCGTGCTCGGCATCGTTGAAACGCCGCGGCTTGCAAAGCAACTTCGCGAACACGGTCTGCACCGCATCCTCCGCATCGGCCGCGTTGCCGAGATAGGCGTAGCACAGGCGGTAGACCGTCTTCGCATGGCGGCGGAACACCGCGGCTATGTCGTCGTTCTTCGGCAGGTTCTCCCTTTCTGCCCCCAACACGATCGCAGGGGCGGAAATGTCGGGAAACCGGCATACTTTTTTGCGCGCGATTGCCTTGTTCCCCGCTACGGACAGTGTAGCGGATGCGTAGGTGATGGAGGGAAGCGGCTCGGGCCGTGTCGGGTCCCACTCGCCAACCGTCGAAATGCCGTTCGAATCTTGCGCGGCAACCGTCGGGACCTTGCAGGGATCAAGCAGATTGCCGGCTCAAATTCTAAACGAGATACCACCTGTTCAAACAGCAATAATCGAAGACGCTTCACCATGTGAAACCAGAGTGGAACGTGCTAGAATGCCTCGCGTCAGCGGTGTCCGCTTCCAGCGGGTGACGCCTTAGAGATAAGGAGGATCCCCATGGATAGTTTCAACCTGATCGCAGGACTTTGTTCCATCTTGTCATTTCTTCTGGCAGCCTACGACTGGTCGCAGCGAAAACGGAAAGCGAGGGGCAAGGCGAAACAAGCATCAAAAAGGCGGCCGAGCTAGCACTCTGACCGCCTAACCTAGTCCCGCGTCACCCGCCCGGACTCACAACCCCGCGGGCACCGCTGACACCCTGCATTATACACACCGCAGCGTCCGGTGCAAGCCCGATTTTCGGGGGCGTTGCGGTATCATGATGGCGAGACGAGCGAGGGCGCAAATGCCCAGAGAGGGAAGGGCCCGATGGTTGAGGCGGCGGCCGCGAAGGCGGCATTGCGGGAGCATTTCGGCTACGAGGAGTTCCGTCCGGGGCAGGAGGGCGTGGTGGAGGCGATCCTCGCCGGCCGCGACGCGCTGGCGGTCATGCCCACGGGCGCCGGCAAGTCGGTGTGCTACCAGGTGCCCGGCATCGTGATGGAAGGCCTCGCGCTCGTGGTGAGCCCGCTCGTGTCGCTCATGGGCGACCAGGTGCGCGCGCTCCTCGACGCGGGCGTGCGCGGCGCCTACCTCAACTCCACGCTCACGCCCGGCCAGCAGGCCACCGTGCTGCGCCGCGCGCTCGCGGGCGCGTACCAGATCATGTACGTGGCGCCGGAGCGGCTGGCCGACCCGCGCTTCCTCGAGTTCGCGCGCAAGGCCGCCATCCCGCTCGTCGCCGTGGACGAGGCGCACTGCGTGTCGCAGTGGGGCCAGGACTTCCGCCCGTCGTACCTGGCCATCGGCGACTTCATCGAACAGCTGCCCGCGCGCCCCGTCGTGGCGGCGTTCACGGCCACGGCCACCGAGCGCGTGCGGCGTGACATCGTGCGCCTTCTGGATCTGCGCGACCCTTACGGGGTGGTCACGGGCTTCGACCGCCCGAACCTCTACTTCGGCGTGGAGCGCTTGGAGCCCAAGCGCAAGCTCGCCTGGATCGGGAGCTACGCGCTCGCGCATCCGGGCGACTCGGGGATCGTGTACTGCTCCACCCGCAAGGACACCGACAAGGTGCATGCCGCGCTCGTCGCCGCAGGCGTGCGCGCGGCGCGCTATCACGCGGGCATGCCGGCGGCGGAGCGCGCCGAGAGCCAGCGCGCGTTCATCGCCGACGACGCGCCGGTCATGGTGGCCACGAACGCCTTCGGCATGGGCATCGACAAGTCCAACGTGCGCTACGTGATCCACCACAACATGCCCGGCAGCATCGAGGCGTACTACCAGGAGGCCGGCCGCGCCGGGCGCGACGGCGAGCCGTCCACGTGCATGCTCCTATGGAGCGACGGCGACGTGTCAACCTGCCGTTTCTTCATCGAGCAGGAGTCGGGCAACGAGGAGCTCTCGCCCGAGGAGGCCGACGCCGTGCGCGCCTCGCGCCGCCGCCTGCTGGAGGCCATGGTGGGCTACTGCCACACCACGGGGTGCCTGCGCCGCTACATCCTGAACTACTTCGGCGAAGACGCCGCCCCTGCGGCACCCGGCCAAGCCCCCAGCGTGCGCGAGGCGTACATCGCGTTCGGCGAGGCCGCGCCGACCGACGGCACCGCGCCGACCGGCGGCGCTTCCGCGCCCGTCGCCGGGTGCAACAACTGCTCCAATTGCGAGGGAACGTTCGACGCCGTGGACGTGACCGACCTGGCGCGCGCCGTCATGCGCTGCGTGCAGGAGCTGCGCGGGCGTTTCGGCAAGGGGCTCGTGGTGGACGTGCTGCGCGGCTCGAAGAGCGCGAAGGTGCTCGATATGCACCTGGACGAGGCGGCCAGCTACGATGCGGTGGACGCCTCCGCCGCCCAGGTCAAGGAGGTTATCGAGCTTTTGGCCGCCGGCGGCTACCTTGCGATTACCGAAGGCACCTACCCTACGGTGGGACTTGGCCCGCGTGCCCGCGAGGCGGCGGAGGACGGGTTCTCCCTCTCCATGAAGAAGGTCGTGCGCAAGGCCGAACGCGTGCGGGGCGCCGAAGCGGGCGCCGGCCGCGCGTTCGGCGCCTCGGGCACGGCGGTCGCGTCGGGCGAGGCCGACCCGGAGCTGTTCGAGCGCCTGCGCACGCTGCGCAAGCGCCTGGCGGACGAGGCCGGAGTGCCGCCCTACATCGTGTTCTCGGACGCCACCCTGCGGGACATGTGCGCGAAGCGCCCCGCCACCGAGGACGGGTTCCTGGACGTCTCCGGCGTGGGCGCCACGAAGCTCGCCCGCTACGGCGAGGCGTTCCTCGCCGAGCTCGCCGCCTATGAAAGCGCAGGATAGCCCGCCCGGACGCCTTCGCGCCGGGCGGGCTGACGGCCACCGTCCTGCGGGCCCTCTTACAGGGCAGCAGGTGCTGCCGGCGCGGCAGGTGCCCCGGGTGCCGACGGGCTGCTGCCGTCTGACGAGGCGCCGTCGTTGCCGCGCCTTGCGGAATCGGGAGCCGCTTCCACGTTGAAGTCGAGGTCGATGCTGCCGCTCGTGGTGCGCACGACGATGCGCTTGCCGACGCCGATCGTGCCGCTGGGGGCGTCCACGCGGCCGCTCGTAGAGGAGACCGCGATGTCGTAGTCGGTCGCAGGGTTCGCGAACATGACGTCCACCCTGCCGCTCGTCGCCTCTATCATGGTCTCGTTCGCGTCCAGCCCGGCTCCGCCGATGCTTCCGCTTGATCCGCGGATATCCAGCGTGGTCGCGCGCACATCGCTCAAGTCCTGGCGCCCGCTCGCGGTGCCCGTCTCCACCGTGGCGGCCTCGACGTCCCCCAGGGAGAGCGAGCCGCTCGACGTGCGGGCCGAGAAGCCCTCGGCATCCACGCCCACCACGCCGATGCTGCCGCTCGACGTTTTCAGGCTCATGGTGCCGGCGCTCGTGCGCAGCACCGACAGGCTGCCGCTGCTCGCCGTGAGCGACACGGCTTCCAGGCCGTCGAGGTCCGCCACGTCGATGCTTCCGCTGCCCGTCTCCACGGTGAGGGAGCCCGTATAGCTGCGCGGCACCTTCACCACGGTGGCATGGTCCTGGAACTCCACCTTCATGATCATGAGTCCTGTGAGCGACGTGCCGTGGCCGGTTATCTCCAGTACGCCCCCTTCGTCGACGACGTCCACGGTCTTCTCGCTGCTGGTCCAGCACGTCACCTCGAAGGCGTCGCCGTCGGCCTGCTCGAAGCGCACGTCCCCGCCGGCGTCCCTCACCACGATGGCGGTGTGGGGCGCCTCTGCCTCGGGTTCCAGGATCCTCGTATCCGACACCCAGTCGCGCGTGGTGTTGGACAGGTTCTCGAAGCGGAAGTCCGCCGCGACGAACGCCCCGAGGGCGAGCGCCGACCCGCCAACCAGTAAAACGGTGGCGACGATCAGGACTGCTTTACGCGCGGTGGTCATGGCTCTGCGCTCCTTCCGGGGCCGGGTTTCCCGCCGCAGGCGCGCTCGGCGCGGTCGGGAAGGGGATGGTGCCCTGCGCGGTGGCAGGGGGGTACGCGCCGGGGCAGGGGGCCGCGGCGTAGGCGGCGCCGGGATAGGGCGCCCCGTACGGCGGGGCGGGCGGGGCGCCGGCGGCAACCGGTACGGACGGCGAGCCCGGTGCGGGAGCGTACGGCGGCGCGGCCTGGCCGGACCCGTGCACCTTCTTCACGAACAGCCCCTTGATCCAGCGGGCGAACGAGTGGGTGAGCTGCACGAGCCCCTTGCTGGCGGCAAGGACGCCGAACAGGGCGAACAGCCCCGTCCCCGCGGCGGCCAGCCCGCAGCCCAGAAGCCAGGCGGCCGTGAGCGGGTAGCCGGTGGCAAGGCACCACACCAAACCCACGATGCCGATGGGGCCGCACAGCAGCAGCGTGGCGACGGTCGCCCACAGCGCCACGACGACCATCCAGATGGACAGGTACACCATCAAGGCCGCCATGACCAGTGCCAACGCCACGGGCACCCAGATGGGCGAGAACACCACGAGCAGCACCACGTTGAGCGTGCGGCTGCCGGTGTTCGCCTTCGCGATGGCCTTCGGGATGACCGGCGTCTCGGCGATGATCTGGGCGGCGATGGCCCCCACCGGCCCGAGCGCCGCCACGGCGTCGGCCTCGCTCATGCCGTCCTCCATGCGGTCGTCGATCATCTCCAGGTAGAAGGCGATCGACTGCTCCACCTCGTATGACGGCAGCTTGCCGAGCGCGCGCCGCAGCGCGTCGGAGAACTCGGTCTTGTTCATTTTCTGGCACCTCGTTTCACGTAATCGTAGATGGAGACGACGTCGTCCCGCTCGCGCAGGAACTCGTCGATATGGCGCACGCCTGCCTCGGTGATGCGGTAGTACTTGCGCAACCGCCCGCTGTGCTCGACGGAGTACGTGGTGAGCAGCCCCGCTGCTTCCAATCGTTTGAGCAGGGGGTAGAGCGTCGATTCGGTCAGGTTCAGGATCGCGGGCACGTCCTTGACGATCTGGTAGCCGTACGAATCCTGCCGGTTGATCGAGGCGAGCACGCAGACTTCGAGGAACCCTCGCTTCATCTGTGCGTCCATTGCATACCTCCTTTCGCCCGATACTATACAACGCATAGTATCGGGCGTCAACGGGTATTCGGAAAACGTTCAGCGAGGGTAGGTGCTCATACGCCTAAATGCGCGAACAGCCGGCACTCCGGTGAGTGTCGGCTGTTCCGCCTGTGGTCGTTCTGCAATATGGTCGAGAAGGTTGAAAAGTCATCTCGGCGTGCGCGGTGGTGCTCGTAGGCTTAAGCGAAGCCGAACAGGGCGCAGAGCGCTGGCAGCAGCGTCACGGTCAAAGCGATGAGCAATATTGTGGGTATCCAGCCGATCCTCGCCATGTCGGACATGCGATAGTATCCAGTGGAGTACGTGAGGATGGGTACGCAATCCAGTGGCAGCAGGTAGGCTAGCGAAGCCTGCCAGGCAACTACCATCAGCATACAGTACATGCTGATGCCGAAGTCTCCTGCGATGATGCCCAAGGGATAGGCCAAGATTCCCGCCACGGCAGGACCTACGGGTACGATATTGTGCACGATCGCACCGATGGTCGAAAGCACCGCGAGCACGGCAAGGGGCGTTTTCCAGTTCTCGGGCAAGGCTGCGACCACGGTCGAGACCATCCAGTCTCCGGCGCCGGTGGACACCACGAAGTGGGCTGCGGATAAGATGCACATGATCATGATCAAGACGCCCCAGTTCATACGCGATACCATCGATTTGAAGTCGAGGGTGGAGCAGCCGGGTACCGAGAGCAGCACCACGGCGCAGATGGCGATCATGGCAGTGTTCAGATAGCTGATCCAAGAGCTGAGTATCCAGAACAGCATGGCGAGCGCGATGATGGCAACCGTCATTATCTCGGAGCGCGTGAGCCTGCCCATACCCGAGACCTCTTCCATGGTGGTGTCAATGGACGATTGCAAGATGGGCTCTGGTTTGAAGAACCGGGTGATGACGAGCCACGAGGCAAACAGCATGATCGCGCAGAATGGAAGCCCGAGCATCGACCATTCGACGAAATTCATATTCACACCGAACAATGACGAGAACAGCCCAACCGTGATCACGTTGCAACCGTTGCCGGTCATCACGGCGCATCCCCCGGCATATGATGCCCAAGGAATGGCTATCATCATGGCTTTGCCCATGGGCGATTTCAACTTTTCAGCACCGTTCAACTCCAACAAGCGCTTTCCAACCGAGATAAACACGCCGCAGGCGGCGACATCCGACATGAAAAAGGAGAGGAATGCTGTGGCGCACATGAAGCCCAGCAGCATTTTGTTGGTGTCGGTGCCCGACCTCCTGAGTACGAAGGCTGCGATGCGGGTGGGAATGGTGGTAGCATCGAGGGCAACCGTGAACGCGAACGTGCCCATGAGGAAGAACACCGTTGATCCCATGGCGTTAGAGTACGCCTCATCGAACGAGCATACGCCCATGATGGGCATCATGATGAGCACGAGCAGCGCCGTTGCTGGCAACGGCAGTGATTCGGTTACCCACAGAAGAATGCCTGCCGCTAAAATTCCCAAAACCATGCGGCCCTCGTAGGTCAGCCCCTCCGTCGTCGGGGCGAGAGCCGTTGCGGCGACGATGGCGATGGCGATAAGTATGCAAGCAACGTTGCGCGGCCGCAGCGAGGCATGCAGGACGGCTTCAGACACGGTTGACCCCCCAAGTTATAAATGCTCTCCCCCCATCGAACAGACCCCTTTTCCGAAAGGGCGAGGGGTCTGTTCGACGCAGAACACGATGTAACTTTACATAGCTCCGAGCATCGGCGGAACAACGAGCAGGAACGCACTGAAGAACACCATCGTCGCCAAGGTGACGGGTAGGCCGCCCTTCCACATCTCGTTGAACTTGTAGTAGCCCCCTGCGTAGGAGACCAGCAGCACCGAGTCCAAGGGAACCAGGAAGCATAAGGCGCACCACAGCGCGAGCATCAGGATCGTGGCGGTAAAGTTGCCGCCCACTGCCCCCACCAACCCCAGCACCGGTGCGGTTACGAGTGCTGCCAGACCGGGACCCGACGGGAAAAAGTTGTGCACGATGGCCAGCACGACGCTGATCACCAAGAACAGCATGACGAAGCTCATGTTGGCCGTCACACCCAGAAGCAGGCTGACGATCCAAGCCACCGATCCGGCTGCCGACATAGCGGCGACGATGCCGTTGATGGAAGCCATCATCAGCAGGATGTCCCACGGGCTCTCCGAGCGGTACTGCTTGGTGGTGATCATGGACGTTCCCGGCAGGAACAGCAGGCCCAGAGCAACCAACGCAATGAAGGTTGTATTCAGCACCGGTAGCCAGGAGCTGACGATCCAGCATGCCAGGGCTACCAGCAACACGCCGATGTTGAACTTCTCCTTGAAGTCCATGGGCGGCAGCGAGGATACCTCGCCTAGGAACTTGTCGACGGTCTCCTGGCTTAAAGGTTCAGGCTTGTATACCTTGACCAGGATGAGCCAGCAAGCTACCAGGCTCAGTGCTACCGGAATGATGGTGTAACCGAACCATTCGGCGAAGGTGATGCTCACGCCGCAGGCGCTTTCGGCCAGTCCAAGCACGACCACGTTGATGGGTGTGCCGGAGGGCAGCAGACAGCCGCCGAACATCACGGCGAAGGGAATGGCGAGGGCCAGGCAGCGGCCCATGTTCGATTCGCCCGGCTTGGCGCCCGCCGCACGCAGCAGCGAGGCCGCGAAGCCCATCATGATGGCCGTGAGGGCGATGTTCGACATAACGGTGGAAATAATGGCAGAGATCACCATAAAGCCGAGAATGACCAGGTTAATATTGCCTTTCACCATGCGCACGACCATGGCTATGAGGCGCTGTGGAAATGTGGACACCCCGAGGAACGTTGTGAAGCCGAAAATACCCACGAACATCCACAGTGAGCTGGTGAACGTGGCCGCCCAGATATCGTTGTAGGATGCGATACCCAGGAATCCGCACAGCGCAACCATGACGAGCGACGTGATGGGCAGCGGTAGCGCTTCGGTTGCCCACATGACGACGGCGGCCAGCAAGACCATGATCGCGGTTTGGCCTTCACGGGCCAAATCGGGTGACCAGAGCGGGCCGAACTGGCCTATGAGAATCAATGCGATGGCAATGACGATCCATGTCCATTTGAACAGAACCTTGTTGCCCTTGGCTGTTTCAGCCATGGTGTTACCCCTTCCTGTTGCTTGTCCAGAAACCCGCACGACGCCATATCCCCAACGCCGTGCGGAAACCCCCGGCAACGTTTACGCGATGGCCTTGAGGAAGATGTCTCCCAGAACCACGTCCTCAGCGGTGGTGTCGGCATCGAGGACGATGTCCTCGTAGCCCTCAACCGTTGCAGCTACGGTGTAAGGGCGTTCGTCCAGCTCCTTGAAGCGGAACTCCCCGAACGCGTCGGTCTTCACTGTGGCAACCTCATTGCCATCGGTGTCCAGCAGGCGCACCGGCGTGCCGATGATCACCTCGTTTGCCACGCGATCCACCAGTACCCCGTACACCCAGCGCTTGGGTATGCCACGGTAGAACACATGAGGATGGTTCTCGGCTACGCTTGGCAGGGGCACGGCGTCGGCAGGTACGTTTTCCTCGTCGACGTAGGTCAAGGCGCCGGTGGCGCATACGTCCACGCAGCGGGGGACGCTCCATCCGTCGTCCAGCAGATGCGCGCAGCCGGTGCACTTCTGCGGGATGTCCAGGGATTCGTTCCAGTAAACGGCGCCGGCCGGGCAGGCCTCGGCGATGGCTCGCTGCCCCTTGGCCTTCACCGGGTCGATGATGATCAGACCATCCTCCCGGCGGTACACGGCTCCGTCCTTGGACGCCTCCATGCAGGCTGCGTTGTCGCAGTGGCCGCACATGACCGGCTCGTATTGCACCTTCACCTCGGGTATTTTGCCTCGGGTAACCTGGTCGACCCGGCACCAGAACTGCCCGGTCATGGGCTGTTCTGCGGCGATGGGGCTCCAATCGTTTCCGCAGTGCTCGTCTTTGCACGCCATCTGGCAGCCGTAGCAGCCGTTGCACAAGGTGGCATCGAACAGAATGGTCTTCATGATTTAAGCCTCCTGCAGGTAGTCGTAGACGTTCGTGCCCGTCTCGATCGTGTAATGCTCGGCCTCGAAGGCCTCGGGGTACCGCTCCATCAGGGCGTGGATGTCGCACTTGCGCACGCCCACCAAGAACCCGCCGGTCACCTCGCCGGCCGCATTCTTGGAAGACGTGGCGCTGGGGGCGATGAGGTTGTTCGCGCCACCGCGGTCGATGCCTCCCACGCCGGGAACGATGGGGTCGGTTTCGGCACCGTGGTCCTGCAGCACCGCGCCGGGGATGACGCGTTCGGTGACATAGGCTCCGCCTAGTACCGTGCCTCGCTCGTTGAACACCTCCACGATGTCGCCATTCTCGATGCCTAGCCTGGCCGCGTCGGCAGGATGGATCCATACCGGCTCGTAGGCATAGCCGTCGACGCCCACGACCTTGCACGTCTCTATCTCGCGCGTCCATGGGCAGTCATCGAAATTGGCGTGGATGCGCCAGCGCGGATGGTTGGACACCAGCAGGAAGGGATAGTCCTTGGCACGCTCGCAGCTGATGCGCTCGTGGTGCGTCTCCGACTCCTCGATCCATTTGGCCACGGGCTGGCGCTCCTCGTCGTCGGGGAAGAAGTTTGCCAGGCCGGTGGAGTAGAACTCGATCTTGCCCGTGGGGGTTTCCATGGGGTTGTTCACGGGATCCTCGTAGAACTCGATCATGCCGGCAGGCTCCTGGTCCCAGCCCTCGCGTGTGGGCAGCATCTGGTAGCCCTGGCGCTTGATCAACTCGAGGTCCTGCTCCTCTTCGGGCAGGCCAGATCCCTGGTAGCCCACTTCCTGCCATTCCTCCACGGTCATGTCGCCGGTCAGGTGGCTGGCACAGTCCTCGTAAATTCCTCCATAGGCCTGCAGCTTCTTTGCTACCTCGACCACGGCTTCGTAGTCTGAGAGCGACTCGAGCTGCCGGTCGCAGGCGCGCTGCTCCCAGATGATGGAGTTGAACTGGCCCGAGTACGTGTCAACGCCGAAGTCGTCCAATTCGAGTGTTGTGGAGATGGGCAGGATCATGTCGGCGAACAAGGTGTCGTTTTCCATCCAGGGGTGCTGCACCAGGAAGAACTCCAGGTTGGGGTTCAGCAATGCGTCCTGAAACTCGTTGCCGCCGTTCCAGCAGGTTGACCAGCAGGGGGAGTCGGACCAGATCATCTTGATACCGTGGTCACCATCCTGCGGGAACTGGAATTTCTTGAACTGATCGGTGCGATGGTGGCGGCTCGTGGTGTGGCCGTACCATTCCACCTTCTCGCCATCCTCGACGTTGATGCACTGGGGCACGAGCGTTTTGGGGATGAAGGATGCGGGAAGCTCGCCCAATACCGAGCCGTGGTAGCAGGCGCGCACCTCGGGAAGGAAGTGACCCGGGGGCAGCGGGTTGAAGGAGTCCATGCCGATGAGAGCCCATTCGATGAACTTGACCTGGTTGCGACCGGGTTTTCCCACGGCCTGCATGGCCAGCAAGTACACCTCGAGGCGCGCCGGCTCGTGCGAGTAGCATGAGCGGATATAGGAACCGCCGTTGCAGTGGCCGATGGACAGATTGTGCGACGCCCAGTAACGCGCCAGCGCCTTGATGCGGTAGGCTGGCACGTGGCATTTCTCCTCGGCCCACTCGGGCGTCTTGGGCACGCCGTCTTCGTTGCCTAGCACGTAGTACTCGAACCAGTCGAAGCCTTCGGTGTGGCTTTCCACGTAGTCCTTGTCATAGGTGCCCTCTGTCATCCACACATAGGCGATAGCCAGCTGCAGGGCGGCATCGGTGTTGGGCAGCACGGGAATCCACCGGTCGGCGTGCACGGCGTTGGCGTAGTTCACGTCGGGGGCGATGTGGATCTGCTCCACGCCTATCTCGCTGAACCAGAAGCATAGGCGCGATGCCTGCTGCCCCGACCAGCCCCACGGCGTGGTCTCGGGGTCGCAGCCCCAGAACAGCACGGCGTCGGAGTTCTCGGAAATGTCCTTGAACAGGTTGTGCTGGTGGGTGTTCTGCCCCAGGGGCTCGTTGCCCCAAGCGTGCTTTGCGCCCCAGTACCAGCCTTCCCACGAGTCGGGCTGGCGTGCCTGCATGGTAAGCCCGCCGGTCATGTCCAACAAGTTCGCCATAGTCCCGTGCGGGCCGTGGATGGAACCGGTTTCGCCATGCCCGTCGCCTTGGCAGAAGATGGAGTTGCGGCCGTAGGTCTTGTCGATGCGCACGATCTCGGAGGCTATGATGTCGGTGGCCTCGTCCCAGCTGATGCGCTCGTACTTCGACTTTCCTCGGTTCTGCGGGTTGCGCTCGCCGTTCGGATCCCAGTCCACGCGCTTCAGCGGGAAGGGCACGCGATTGGGGGAGTACGTGCGAGTCTTGTAGATGAAGGTGAACGGGGAGTTCAGCGTCTTCATGCCAGGTTCGAACGAGTGGCCCTTCGCGTTGATAGTCCAGTAGTTCAGATCCTCTTTCGTGTAGTGCTCGTCGTAGTGCACTGGGCGCATGCGTACGATTTTGCCGTCTTTGGAGTCGACGGCGGTGAGGTTGGCGCCGTTGCCGAAAGAACACAGCGACATGTTTTTGTAGATGGTCTTGTCAGACGTCTTCATACTCCTCCTACTTTCTCGTCCTCTGCTCTCTTGTCCCGAGCGGCGGGCGCGACCTGTCGGGCACGCGTGCCGATTCTGGGTGGGCGATGCGAAAACCAGCAGCCTAGCGCGCAAGGCGTTGGCTCGATTCACCACTGCGAGTGTAGGCGCCGGCGCGGGCGGTGAAAACAAGCGGCCCGTTGGGCTGCCTCCCGTTTTCGTGGGGGCTGTCGGGAGCTTCTTGTTTCGTGGGGCCGTCACCACATTTCGTTGGCCTGTGCACCCTCTCCGAAGGCTTCGAACACGCGATCTCGCGGCTTTTGCAGCCTCGTTTTGCCGTACAATGGCGGTGCTTCGGTTGGGGACGACGCAGGGGGTGCCTATGAATATCGAGTACTTGCACTATTTCTTGGACGTGGCGAAAACCAAGTCCATCACCCGGGCGGCAAAGCTGAACTTCATTTCGCCGCAGGGTATGAGCCGCGCGATGAACGAGCTCGAGAAGGAACTCGGTTGCGAGCTTCTCATCCGTTACCCCAACAAGCTCGCCCTTTCCCCTGTCGGCGAGGAGCTCGTTCCCAAGGCAGCCGAGATCATCGATGGATATGCGGAGATGCTCGAGTTTGCCGCTGCGAAGTCCCGAGTGCTGCATGCGGGTGGTGGCCGGTCCGTTCAGCTGGAATGCCAGAACATCGCCATGCTGGCCTTCTTGACGCAGGAAGCCAAAGATTATATCTTCGAATCGCGTGACCTGCGTTTTCGCGAGTCTCAGAACTCCCAGATCCGTCGCGATCTCCTTGCCATCAGCGCAAGTGAGGCCGATGAAGTCTGCCCTGCCATCATCGGCCTCACTTGCTTCTTCAACCAAGAGCGCTCCAGTTTCGGGGGCATCGACGACTTGGAGGCCAAGGGCTTCCAGTACCGGCCCTACTTGAAAACCTACGACAAGGTCATGGTGTGCGCGCGCTCGCCCTTGGCAGAGAAGGACGTTCTTTCTGATGAGGACGTTATCTCCAAGCCGCTGGTGTCGACCAACACGCATTTGTACAGCCTTCTATCAAAGCGTTATGGGCGTGATGCCATCGAGCTTTCCAGTGCCGATTTCTCGCTGCGAAGGCGCATGGTGGAATGCGATGCGGCTGTGTCGTTCCTGCCCGCCATCGCCTCGCTTACCATGCTTGGGGAAACTGGGTTCGTCCTACGCGACATGGAGCGTTCCTACGAGGTGGAGATAGGGTTCGTGGGTATGCAGTCCGACCTCGAGTCCGCCTGTTTTCAAGGGCTCATGCGCATCCTGGATGGTTTCTACCGTGATCACGTGGACTCGGGCCTGTACGTGCTGTGCGACTGAATCCTCCCTCGCGCATTGCGCGGAAGGCCCTCCCCGCTGCGAAGCAGGGAGGGCCTTCCGCCTTACGGTCCGGATAGACCGTTTAGATGCCAGGGGCTTTCGGGGCGCAAGGTGCCTTCGGCGCACCCGGGGCCTTGGGAGCCCCGGGTGCTTTCGGTGCTCCGGGTGCCTTAGGAGCGCCCGAAGAGGTGGCGCCTTTGGCGGAGAACCCGCATTCCTCGCACACCTGGGACGAGATCGGGTTCTCATGACCGCACATGGGGCAGGCGATGACGTTTGAATCGATAGCTGCTGGTCTGAAGCACATGGTTTCCTCCAATCGGATTGCTTGACGGATTACCAGCATAAATAAGCGCCATGCGTCCGAACAGCAGCCAGATAGGGGGGCTCCCCATGAAAAAGTGGGGCACCGATTTCGTGGGGGTACCCCCACGAAGGTCGGACGAGCATGCAGTGGGTGCGTTGCCGGTCGAGTTCGGCTGCCTTCGCATGGCTTGCATATCTGTAGCTGGCGGCCATCACGCTTCTGTTGCGCAGGCCCCTGTTTTCATTGGTCTGGTCTCGGTGTTTTTCCGTGATTGTGCACGTACTATTTGAGCGCGTGCAAACCAATAGGTAAGGAGGAAGAAATGCTCGGACCGCTCGGTGGGGACCGTCTGTGGAACCCGAAGGAACTCGACAAGTGCAAAGCCGCTGCACAGGAATTAGTGGACGCCCAGGACAAAGGTGCCGAAGAAGGGGGCATCATCTACGGGTACATGTATACCATGAACAACAGCAATTATGGCTACCAGGGCGACGACCTCGAATTCAAAAGCGCGGCCGATATCGCGGCGTTCGATGCGAACGGCCAGGTCAAGAAGACTTACATAGCATACAAGCAAGGTTAAGGCAACGCCTGTGAGGGCGCCGCTTTCGCGGCGCCCTCACAGGCTATACGCTTGCGCACGAACGGTGTCACGGTGGCCAGCACCAATGGTGCCGGCAGCTCGGAGATGCCGAGCGCCGTGACGTGCTCACGTATACGATGGGCGGATGCGGGGCTGCAGGGGCGGGCGGTTCCGCAGGAGGCGCGATGGTCGTCGAGGCGGTGGGCATGATATTTGCGAGCACGTTCGATCTTTTTCGTTGTGCGCCTGGCTGCGGCATGGTCGACAGGCGGGGTCGCGACTCCCCTTCCCGCCTCCTGACATTCTCCCCGCCCTTTTCCGGCCGGTGTTTCCTTGCGTCGCCGCACCCGCAGCGAGCCTTCCTTTGCTATCATGGGCGACGTTATGTTTTCACCTGTTCCACCTTCGGTTCCACCGGTGCCTGCCGCGGGCCGATGCGTGAAAACGAGAAGGGAAGAGCCACCCCATGACCCAACATGTAACCGAACATGATGTGCGCGACATCGCGGAGTACACGCGCATCGGCCTCACGGACGAGGAGGTGTCGCAGATGACGGTCGACCTGAACGCCATCATCGACAGCCTCGCGCCCATCACCGAGTACGACCTGGAGGGCGTGGAGCCCACGTTCCACCCCATCGGCAGCCTGTCGAACGTCATGCGCGACGATGTGGAGGCGCCCTCCTTCACGCAGGAGGAGGCGCTCGAGAACGCGCCCAAGCAGCAGGACGGCTGCTTCCTCATCCCGTCCATTCTGGGAGAAGGGGGCGATCGCTGATGGGCGCCGCATCCTCTTCCGCGTTCGGCGCGATGGGCGCCCGCGAGATCCGCGCGGGACTCGCCGCCAAGGACTTCAGCGCCCGCGAGGTCGCCGAAGGCTCGCTCGCGCGCATCGAAGCTGCGAACAAGGACCTCAACGCCTTCCTCGAGACCACCGGGCAGCTGGCGCTCGATGCCGCCGCGCGCATCGACGCGGCCGTGGCCGCCGGCACGCTGGACGAGCTCGGTCCGCTGGCCGGCGCGCCCGTGGCGTTCAAGGACAATATGAACCTGGCGGGCACCCATACCACGTGCTCGTCGAAGATGTTGGAGAACTACGTGTCTCCCTTCACGGCTACGTGCGTGGAGCGCGCCATAGCAGCCGGGGGCATCCCGCTCGGCAAGCTCAACATGGACGAGTTCGCGTTCGGCTCCTCCACGGAGACGAGCGCCTTCGGCCCCACGAAGAACCCGTGGGACGTCACGTGCGTGCCCGGCGGCTCGTCGGGCGGCAGCGCGGCGGCCGTGGCCGCGGGCCTGGCCACGGTCACGCTCGGCTCGGACACGGGCGGCTCCATCCGCCAGCCCGGCAGCTTCTGCGGCACGGTGGCCGTGAAGCCCACGTACGGCGTGGTGTCGCGTTTTGGCGTGGTGGCCTTCGGCAGCTCGCTCGACCAGGTGGGCCCGTTCGCGCGCTCGGTGGAGGACGCGGCGCTCGCCATGAACGCCATCGCCGGACGCGACGTGCGCGACTGCACGAGCCAGGACGTCGGCACCGACTTCACGGCGAACCTCGCCGAGGGCGTGCGCGGCATGCGCATCGGCGTGGTGCCCGCCTTCATGGAAGCCAAGGGCCTCACGCCCGAGGTCAAGGCCAAGGTGGAGGAGGCGGCGGAGCACCTGCGCGCCCTGGGCGCAGAGCTCGTGGAGGTGGAGCTGCCCAACGCCCAGGCCGCCATGAGCGCCTACTACGTGCTGGGCCCCTGCGAGGCCTTCAGCAACCTGGCCCGCTTCGACTCCGTGCGCTACGGCTACTGCGATCCGGGCCATAAGGATCTGGGCAGCCAGTACGAGGCCAGCCGCGCCATCGGCTTCGGCCCCGAGACGCGCCGCCGCGTCATGCTGGGCAGCTACCTGCTGTCCGCCGGCGTGTACGACACGTACTACTACCCGGCCCAGCAGGTGCGCACGCTCATCACGCAGGATTACGCGCGCGCCTACGAGCAGGTGGACTGCATCCTGGCGCCCGTGTCGCCGCGCACGTCGTTCAAGTTCGGCGAGGTGAGCGATCCCACGGACATGTACCTGTCCGACATGTTCACCATCTCCATCAACATCGCGGGCAACGGCGGCATGAGCCTGCCGGCGGGCCTGGGAGCGGACACGCACCTGCCGGTGGGCGTGCAGCTGATCTCGCCGGCGTTCAAGGACGAGAACATGTTCCGCGCGGCCGCGGCGCTCGAGACGGTGTACGGCACGGCCCCCGTGGCGCCGGCCTACGCCGATGGAAAGGCAGGTGAGTAGCCATGCGCAAGCTCGAAGAAGTGCTGCAGGATTGGGAGGCCGTCATCGGCCTCGAGATCCATGCCGAGCTCACGACGCTCGACACCAAGATGTTCTGCGGCTGCAAGCTGGAGTTCGGCGCCGAGCCGAACACGCACACGTGCCCCGTGTGCCTGGGGCTTCCCGGCGCGCTGCCCGTGCCGAACCGCGCCGCCATCGAGTCCATCGTGCTGGCGGGCCTGGCCACGAACTGCGACATCGAGAAGCACTCGATGTTCTACCGCAAGACCTACATGTACCCCGATATGTCGAAGAACTACCAGACCACGCAGGGCCCCGTCGCCTTCTGCATGCGCGGCCACCTCGACCTCGACGTGGACGGCGCGGCCGCGAAGGAGCGCGTCGACCTGGACGGGCTCGACGTGGGCGAGAGCCGCGGCAACGTGACGCGCACGGCGGACGGCTACACCGCCCACGTGGGCATCACGCGCATCCACATGGAGGAGGACGCGGGCAAGATGGTGCACATCGGCGGCGGCGAGGGCCGCATCGCCGGGGCCACGCACTCGCTCGTGGACTACAACCGCGCCGGCACGCCGCTCACCGAGCTCGTGACCGAGCCCGACCTGCGCACGCCCGAGGAGGCGCGCCTGTTCATGCAGAAGCTGCGCCAGATCTACCTGGCGCTCGGCATCTCCGACTGCTCGATGGAGGAGGGCAGCATGCGCTGCGACGGCAACGTGTCGCTGCGCCGCCGCGGCGCCAAGGAGTTCGGCGTCAAGACCGAGCTCAAGAACATGAACAGCTTCAAGAACCTCCACGACGGGCTGGCCTACGAGATCTGCCGCCAGGCGGAAGTGCTCGAGGAGGGCGGCCAGATCTTCCAGGAGACGCGGCACTGGGACCCCTCCAAGAAGCGCACCATCGTGATGCGCGTGAAGGAGACGGCCGACGACTACCGCCTGTTCCCAGACCCGGACCTCGCGCCCTACGACCTGACCGACGAGTGGATCGACTCGGTGCGCGCCAAGCTCCCCGAGCTGCCCGACCAGAAGGCGGCCCGCTTCGAGGACGCGTTCGGGCTCTCCGCCTACGACGCGCGCCACCTGGTGGAGCATCGCGAGACGGCCGACTTCTTCGAGGCGTGCATGGAGCTTGCCGGCGATGACGTGGCCAAGCTGGCCAAGCCGGTGGCGAACCTCGTGATCAACGACGTGACCGCCTATCTGAACGCCGCAGACGGCGTGAAGCTCGCCGACACGGCGCTCTCGCCCGCGCGCGCGGTGGCGCTCGTGAAGCTTGTGGCTGCCGACGCCATCTCGTCCAAGCAGGGCAAGGAGGTGTTCGCCGCCATCCTCGAGGAGGACAAGGACCCGGAGGCCATCGTGGCCGAGCGCGGCATGGAGCAGGTGTCGGACACCGGCGCCATCGAGGCCGTCGTGGACGCGGTGCTGGCCGCGAACCCCGACAAGGTGGCCCAGTACCAAGGCGGCAAGACCGGCCTCATCGGCTTTTTCGTGGGCCAGTGCATGAAGGAGATGCGCGGCCAGGGCAATCCGAAGGTCATCAACGAGCTGCTCGTGCGTCAGCTTAACAGCTGACGCACGCGCTCGGCGCCTCTCGCTGATGTTACGAACGACCTGTGGGTCGAGGGGAAGGGGATTCCAATGGACTTCAACGAATGGCTCGTCGGGTTCACCGGGGAGTTGAGCGGGTTTTTGTACACGTACATCCTGCTGTTGCTGCTCGTGGTGGTGGGCGTGTACTTCACCATCCGCACGAAGGCAGTGCAGCTGCGCTACCTCAAGGACATGTTCTCGCAGCTGACCGAGAAGAAGCACGTCCAGGGCGAGCGGTCCATCTCGTCGTTCCAGGCGCTCATGGTGTCCACGGCCTCGCGCGTGGGCACGGGCAACATCGCCGGCGTGGCCACGGCCATTGCAACCGGCGGTCCGGGTGCCGTGTTCTGGATGGGGCTCATGGCCATCATCGGCGCGGCGTCGGCGTTCGTGGAGTCCACGCTCGCGCAGATCTGGAAGGTGCGCGGCAAGGAGGGCGAGTTCCGCGGCGGTCCGGCCTATTACATCGAGCAGGCGCTCGGGAAGCGCTGGCTGGGCGTTTTGTTCGCCGTGCTGCTCATCCTGTGCTTCGCGTTCGGGTTCAACGGGCTGCAGGCCTTCAACGCCACGTCATCGCTCGAGTACTACATCCCCGACTACGCAACGAACGGCACGGCCATCGCCTGCGGCATCGTGCTGGCGGTGATGACGGCGTTCGTCATCTTCGGCGGGGCGAAGCGCATCAGCGTCATCACCTCCATCATCGTGCCCATCATGGCCGTCGGCTACATCGGCATCGCGGTATGGACCACCATCGCCAATATCAGCGAGCTGCCGAAGGTGTTCGGCATGGTGCTTGCCTCCGCGTTCGACTTCCAGGCGATCTTCGGCGGCTTCGCAGGCTCGGTCGTGATGCTGGGCATCAAGCGCGGCCTGTACTCCAACGAGGCCGGCATGGGCTCCGCGCCGAACGCGGCCGCCACGGCGAGCGTGTCGCACCCTTGCAAGCAGGGCCTCGTGCAGAGCCTGTCCGTGTACATCGACACGTTGCTCATCTGCACGTGCTCGGCCATGATGGTGCTCGTGTTCTACGTGCAGGACCCCGAGGCCGCCGCCGCGCTCAACGGCATGCCGCTCGTGCAGATGGCGGTGAACAACTCGGTGGGAGAGGTCGGCATCCACTTCATCACGTTCGCCATCTTCGCCTTTGCGTTCTCCAGCCTCATCGGCAACTACTTCTACGCTGAGAACAACCTGCGCTTCATCAAGGGCAACAGCAGGGCGCTCTTGTTCGTGTTCCGGATCGTGTGCCTGGGCGTCATCTTCTACGGCGCGGTGAACAGCTTCGACCTTGCGTGGAACCTCGCCGACATCTTCATGGGCTTCATGGCCATGGTGAACCTTGTGGCCATCCTGCTTCTGGGGAAGTGGGCGCTCAAGGTGCTCGACGACTACACGGCGCAGCGCAAGGCCGGCAAGGACCCGGTGTTCGTGGCTGACCGCATCCCCGGGCTGCCGAAGACCGAGTGCTGGCACACCGAGACGGTGGAGGATTTCGGCAAGCCCCCGGTGCAGGAGTACCTCGACGAGCAGATAGAGGTGGAGTACGCGGGGCTGAGCTGACGGCGGCGCGCGTGTCCGGCACCGGTTGCGTTCGGCGGCGGACGCGGGCGGCGGCAGGCGCGCGAGCGGCGACCTAGCGTTCCGGTAACGGAACGCCAACGCCCGGCGCTCGATGCGCCGACGTGGTAGGATGGCAGGAAACGCGGAAGAGCGCCAGGCAGTGTGTGCTCGAGGGAAGGGGACGGCATGGCAGACGAGAACCGACGCGCGGGCGACTGGCAGCGCAAGGACCTGCGGCAGAACGCGAACGACCTGGTGGAGGACCCCAACCCGAAGAAGTGGCACCAGCAGACGTTCTGGATCGTGTTCTTCCTGCTCGTCTTCTGGCCGGTGGGCATCGTGCTGGTGTGGCGGAGCGGTTGGCACTTGGCGGCCAAGGTGCTCGCAAGCGTGTACGTGGTCGTGGCCGTGTACTTCTCCTACAACATGTTCCTCACCGTGCAGGCGATGCAGGCTGCCGGCATGGCGTAGCGCCGCATTCGCTCCGCATGCAGGCGGGCTCAAGGATTCGCTCGCTGCTCTGGCTAAAGCGAGCTTTGCGTGGGCGAAGGCGGGATCCGGGGGTGCCGGATCCCGCCTTCGCTGGGTTTCGGCGCGTCCTAGACCATCCCCCTTCTCTCGTACTTCGTCTCCGAGGTGCACCAGGGCCAGACGTCATGGAGGTAGCCCCAGCCATAGCCCACCCAGTACACACTTTCATGCCGTGCGGCTGTTACGCCGCGCAGTACCCGGGATGCTTTGATGTCGTACACGTCTACCGAAACGGTGCGCACGTGGCGAACGGCTAGCTGGTCGCTCACCTTGTTGTAGCTCGCATCGCTTACCACCACATGGGCGGGCGGCGCTTCCTTGCTCTTCCACTGCACGAGCGGTTTCGGACGCCCCTTGGGGGAGTCGCCGGTATGGGTGTTTTCGGTGCGGACCGCTAGCATGGTGAAGCCTAGCGCGCGCAGTTCGCTGAAGATGTTGCTTGCGTCGCTCATGTCCAGCCCGTAGTCGTGAAGGGGCTTTTGGCTGTACTTGATCTTTCGAACCTGGGGCAGGTTCGCTTCCATCTGCTGCCATTGAGCCAGATTGAGCTCGCCGGTGAACGAGTACATCAGAACATCGTCGCGCTCCACGCTCTTCCCGAACGGGGCGTTTTCGAAGTATGCATCGTCGTACATGCGGCCAGAAAGCGGGCCGGTGTGGTTGTCGAGCGAATACACATGCTCGTTGATCAAGCAGCGTATTTTTTTGTTCGCAAGCGGCTCGGTGGCTTGGCGCAGCGGGGACTTCTGGAACTTTTCCTTGTAGGTCATAGAGTCTTGGTCCCATACGCGCTCCCGTTGCCCAACAAGCTTCTTCAGCACCTGATCGGCCTGTTTCCCGAGGTCTTCTTTGGCGAGCGTGGCGTTGAGCTTCTCGGCGTCGGTGCCGGTGCCCTCGACGGTCGAAAGGTAGGCCATGGACGACAGGTAGCCGTACAGGTACGAGGTGATCATGCAGCCCAGGTACACGTCTTTGATCTCGAAGGTTTCCGGATCCCAGTTGTAGTACGTTTCGATCCAGTTGTAGTAGTCGCTCACCACGTCTTTGGTGCCGGTTCCCGTGATCATGCTGCCCAGGTTCACCGTATCGGCGTACACGGTGGTGTTGAGCAGCCCGTTTTTGGCGTCGATGGCCTGCTTGAAGCTCGTCAGCGTCTTCTGGTTCTCTTCCGTCAACTCCTCGAACGTCGTCGCATCAAAGCCGCCGTTCGCCAGCTCTTCCTCTGTCATGGTGCCGATGATGGCCGTGTACAGGGTTCCGTAGCTGTTCAGGTGGTCCATGAGCCACTTCACCTGGTACCAATCCGACTCGAAGCCGCCGCGCTTGTCGATGGCGCGCAGCTGGATAGCCAGGTTGTCAACGCTGGTTTCCATGCGCGTGAGCTGGCCCTTCATCTGATTCAGTTCGTCAAGCACGTCCTTGATGTCGTATTGGGGGCCGGTTTCCAGCAGCGCGGCGATGATACCCAGGATCTGCGAGATGCCCTGGCCGATGTTGGATGGGTCGGACGAGCAGAAGTAGCTGATAGCCGAAACCAGCTTCTCCAGCACCTCGAACACCGTTTTCGCGGTGCGCATGTCATCCTCTTGGCTGTAAAGCGCCGTTCCGCCCACGATGCTGGCCAGCGATTCGTCGGAGAGGTTGACGGCGCAAGGTCCCTGGGCGATGCCCAGCTTGTTGAGCACCACGCCGTCGGCCAGGTCGACCTCGTGACCGCACATGAGCTGCGTCATCTCTTCGAGGAACTGCTCGTTGGCCTGCTCTTTGGCAAGGCCGCTCTCAGTGTAGGCGCCGTACCAGCTTTTCACCGTTTCGGCGTCGATGCCGAAATCGAAGTCGAAGCCGTTCTCGCGCACGTCGGTGAACACCACGGCTCCGGGATTGCCTTCCAGGATGCCGGCGTCTCCGGTTTCGCCGAGGCCGTAATCCGGGGGAAGGGTGGGGGCCTGGCCCGGCAGGGTGATCTGGGAGTTGCCGGTCCGGTTGAAATCGGTGATCTTCACGCTGCCGTCCAGCGCGCTGAACTCAACCGTGTTGTGCACGGTCAAGGAGCCATCCTGGTTTTCCGTGACGCTTTTCGCCTTCACGGTGCCGTACGGAACGGCTGCTGCGGCATCGGCGGTGGAGACGGCGTCTTCGGTGGCGTCGTCTCCGTCGTAGTAAGAGGGGTGCGCGATGGCGACAGGTGCCTCCCCTTCAAGGGCGATTGGATCGACGGCAAGCTGGTCGTCGGCATCGAGGGCGGCGGACAGCGCCTTGAACTGGTTGAGCGGCGTGTCGGCGGTTGCCGCTACGGCAAGGGTGCCGCGCGTCGCGTCGTTTGCGTCGACGGCGAACGACGTTGCGGACAAAGACGGATCGACGAAGGAGAAGTGCCCAGCCTGCGCGTCGGAAGAGAATCGCCCGTTTTCGAGCGAGACGGGGAAGGTGAACGTGTCGTCCTCGTAGGAGCCTTCGGCAACGTGGAACGTGACGAGGGCTTCCTCGGCGGCCAGCGTGGCTTCACCGCTTGCGGCGGCGTTGGAGAACGATCCCGGGCCGAAGACCATGACTCCTCGTGCGCCCGGTGCGCCAAGGTCGCCCCCAAGGGTGACGGCAAGGGCCGACCCTTCGGTGCCGTCGAGCATCGTCGCAGTGCCGACATGCTCCACGGCAGTGACGGACAAGCCCTGGAAATCACCGTCGAGCGAGATGGCGTCGAGCGGCAGCTCGTCGGCGAAGGGCAGGTTGGACACCAGGTTGATCCGGGCGCGTTTCGCGTTTGCCGAGGCTGCTGCCCCGCCGATCACTTCCACGTTCGCCTGGGAGAACGCGGCTTCCTGGTCGGTGGACCCCACCGTGAGCATGGCGGCTACGGTGGCGCCCGGCGCGGTGCAGGTTGCAGAACCTTCGAGCGTGAACGAGGTCACCGCGGCCTGCTCGCTCTCCTCGTCGGCGTGGGCTTCGCGCGGCACCAGGGGCGCCAGGCCCGCTACGAGCACGACGCCCATGAGCGCACCCATGGTCCCCTTTGCCCGGCGGCTGCGCGCCTGCTTGCGCGAGAACGTGGAGGCCGCCAGCGCGATGAAGCCCGCAGCCGCTGCGGCCGCTAGCGCGATGCCGACGGCTTTCCCCTTGTCGCCCGTGGGCGCAAGCCGCTTGAACAGGGAGGGTTCAAGCAACACGTTCAGCTTCAGTTCGATCGTTTCGCCGGCTGCCAACGTGTCGGCCTCGCGAACCGCGGCATCGCCGTCGCGAGCCAGTTTCACGCCCTGCGGCAGCTGGGCTTCCAGTCGCACCTTGTTCCAAGCGATGGGCGTGTCGTTCGTAACGGAGAATGCGACGACGGCCTGATCTCCGGGTTCGTATGCGTCCCTGTCGAAAGAGCCGACGATCTTCGGGATGGGAGGGTTGTCGGCCCCTGCTTCCTCGGCTTGCGCATGCGCGGGAAGGATGCAGGCGGCAGCGATCAGGAGCGCGGCTATCGCCAGGAGGCGGACCGCTGCGAAGGGGGTCTTGGTAAGGGATAGCGCTTGGCGTGCCATGGTGCCTCGTTTCTGCGGGAGGGGACGCGTTGTTCCCCGGCTTGCACACGACGATGCCAGTATAGAGCGGTGCTCCCAGAGGGGGATACGGCCCTTCGAAGGCGGTCGCGCCCCCTGCGAAACCGGTTGCGCGGCAATCGCCGGCGGCTGGCGGTATCCGCCGCGTGCCGTCGGCTTCTGTGCGGATTCCGGCCCTTTCGCCGCATTCCCCCGCCGCTAATGCTCCTCGTACGCTATCATTCTCCTCGAAACCTGACGGGATGCATAGCAGTTAACGCGAGGTCACTTATATGGACAACATCGAAACCGGCCGTGCGGCCGTGCTGGCTGGACACGGCTGCGACGAGGACGGACCCTACCTGCTGGTGAACGACCGCGTGCGCAACGTGCAGGTGCGCGTGGGCGTGCGGGGACGCACGTTCTCGCTGCGACGCCTGCCCGTGCGCCGCTGCGTTGGGCGCCACGACCTGGAGACCCACGCCAAGATGCCGTGCCCGCTGGACGTGCAGCTGCCGCCCGAGTCCAAGGTCACGGTGTGCCCGGCCTGCCAGGAGGCAACCGGGTTCAACCCCTCGTTCTACAACACGGACTTCGTCTCCCCGCAGCAGCGCGCCTACAACGCGGAACCGCATATCGCCTATCTGGCGTACTTCTCGCCGGCGCATGTGAAGGCGGGCATCACGGGCGCATCGCGCGGCGTCCGCCGCCTGCTGGAGCAGGGGGCGCGGGCCGGGCGCATCGTCGGGCGGTTCGACGACGCCTACGCGGCGCGCGAGCTGGAGGCGGCGCTCTGCGCGCAGCCCGGCATCGCCGAGACCATGCGCGCGTCCAAGAAGGCCGACCTGCTGGCGAACGAGCGCTTCGACGCCGCCGAGGCCGTCTCCGTGCTCGACCGCGAGACCGCGCGCCTCGCGCAGGTGGAGGCCGTGGTGCGCGCCGGGTTCGCGCCCGAGCCGGTACAGGACTTCTCGCCCTACTACTTCGGCGGGCCCTCGCCCTCATGCGACGACCTCCAGCAGCCGGATGGCGCGCGCGACGTGTGCGGCGGCCGCTGCATCGGCATGGTGGGCAGCGCCATCGTGTTCGAACAGGGCGGCGCGAGCTTCGTCGTGTGCCTGAAAGACTGGGAGTCGCACGAGGTGGAGCTCGTGGAGAACGAGGTGCTGTGCACCTACGATTTCGCTCCCCAGCAGATGTCGCTGCTGTAGGGGAGCAGGGCCGCGCCCTCGATGGGTGGTGGCCGCACGCCGTTCGTCCATGCTCTCTTGCTCGGTGATTCTCGCTGCGGGCTTGATTTCCTATTGCTTTATCACTCTACTGTGCTAAAGTATAGCGACGCGATGCAGAACGGCCCGCTTGCTGCCGCAGGCGCATGGGTCGGTGGTATCATCGGGTCGAATCGCCGCGATGAAGGCCGCAGCGACGGATGCGGAACCGCTTCTCGCCCCCGAGCCCGCCCGGCGCTCGGCCGGCGAAGCCGAAGAGGTGGAGCCCGGCATCCTGGCTGCGTCGTATTGGAGAACCGCGAGGGAAAGAAGCGCGAACCTATGAATTATGTGACACCGGCAGGATTCCGCGACGTGCTCACGGACGAGGCGCAGCAGCGCGAGCGCATCACGCGCGCCGTGCAGGAGCGTTTCGCGGCGCGCGGGTACCTGCCCATCGAGACGCCCACGCTCGAGGTCATGGACGTCATGCGGGCGGGTGGCCGTCTGGCCGGGTCCCCGTTTCGCTTCTTCGACGCGCGCGGCGACCTTTTGGCCATGCGCCCCGACGTCACCTTGCAGGTTGCGCGCATGACGGCAACGCGCCTGGCGGGCCAGCCGGGACCGTTCAGGTTCCGCTACCTGCAGCGCGTGTTCCGCGAGGCCGAGGCGGAGATGCAGGCGAAGGCGCGCGAGCTCACGCAGATGGGCATCGAGTGCATCGGGGAGGAGGGCCCCGAGGCCGACGCCGAGGTCGTGGGACTGCTCGCCGAGGCGCTCGACGTGGCGGGCGCGCGCGGCTACACGCTGGCGCTGGCCACGGTGGGCGTGCTGCGGGCGCTGCTCGAGGCGAGCGGGGCGCCCGCATGGTGGAAGGAGCAGGTGCTCGACGCCTACCATGCGTCGAACTTCGTGGAGCTCGACCGCCTGACGGCGCCTGCGGGCGCCGGTCCCGTTCCGGATGCGGAACCGGGTGCGCGCGCTTCGGTGCCGCCCGTGTTCGCGGCCGCCATCCGCGCGCTGCCGCGCATCCGCGGCGGGCGCGCTGCCATCGACGAGGTGCGCGCGCTCGTGGCGCCGCTCGGCTGCGAGGACGGCCTCGACGCGTTCGCCCGCACGTACGACCTGCTGGAGGAGGCGGGCCTGGGCGAGCGCATCCTCGTGGACTTCTCGGTCATGAGCTCGTTCGACTACTACACGGGCCTCGTGTTCGAGGCGTACGCCCCGGGGCTCGGCACCCCGCTCGGCAGCGGCGGCCGCTACGACAACATGATAGCCGCCTACGGCGAGAGCCGCCCCGCCGCCGGCTTCGCGTTCTTCTTGGAACAAGCCATGGCCGCCGCCGCCGCGGTTCCGGCGGGCTGCGAGAACGCGCCCAGCGTTTCTGCGGCTCCCAACCCCTGCCCGTTGCGCATCGCGGTGCCCAAGGGCTCGCTCAACGGCGACACCATCGCGGCGCTCGCCGCGGCGGGGCTCGACGTCACGGGGCTTGCGAACCCCGGCCGCCAGCTCATCATCAAGAACCCGGGCGTGGAGTACGTCATCGTGCGGCCCACCGACGCGCCCACGTTCGTGGCGCTGGGTGCGGCGGACTGCGGCATCTGCGGCAAGGACTCGCTCCTGGAAGCCGATTCGGACGTCGTGGAGTTGGTGGACCTGGCATTCGGCGCATGCCGCTTCGTGGTGGCCGAGCCGGCCGCCGCGGCGGGAGCGGCCGACGAGCGCTACCGTGAGCTCGGTTCCATCCGCGTGGCCACGAAGTACCCCGGCATCACGGCCGCCCACTTCGCCCGCCAGGGCAGGGAGGTGGAGATCGTGAAGCTGCACGGCAACATCGAACTGGCGCCGCTCACCGGCATGGCCGAGCGCATCGTGGACATAACGGCCACCGGTACCACGCTCGCCGAGAACGACCTCGTGGTGGTTGAAGAGGTGCTGTCATCGACCGCTCGGTTCTTCGCGAACGCATGCGCGTTCCGCACCGATGAGCGTATCGTACAATTGACCCAGGCGCTCGCGCAGGCCGTCCAGGCCGCCCCGCAGGCGCAGGACGACCCTGCGCCGCAGGCGCCGACGAAGCAAGGATAAGGAGCAGCCCCATGCGTCGTGTGATACTCGAACCCGGCGAGGTTTTCTCGAACAAGCACCTCAAGCGCACCGGCGCGTTCAACGCCGCCGCGCTCACGGCGGCCACCGCCATCATCGAGGACGTGCGCGAGCGGGGCGACGCCGCCCTGCGCGACTACACGGAGCGCTTCGACGGCGTGCGCTTGGAGGATTTCCGCGTGCCGCAGCTGGCCGTCGACGAGGCCGCAGCCTACGTGGACGACGACACAGCACGCGCGCTGCGCCAGGCCGCAAGCCAGATCCGCGACTTCCACGAGCGCCAGCGCCAGCAGAGCTGGTTCACCGTGCGCGAGGACGGCGCGCTCGTGGGCTCGAAGGTGGAGCCGCTGGAATCCGTGGGCATCTACGTGCCGGGCGGACGCGCGCTCTACCCCTCCACCGTGCTCATGAACGCCCTGCCCGCCGCCGTGGCCGGCGTGCCGCGCATCGTGTGCGTGACGCCGCCCGCGAAGTCGGGCAAGCTCGACCCGGCCATCCTCTACGCCTGCCGCCTAGCGGGTGTCACCGAGATATACGCGGTGGGCGGCGCGCAGGCCGTGGCCGCGCTCGCCTACGGCACGGAGTCCATCGAGCCGGTGGCGAAGATCACCGGCCCCGGCAACGCCTACGTGGCGGCCGCGAAGAAGGTGGTGTCGGGCGACGTCGGGATAGACATGATCGCGGGCCCGTCCGAGGTGTGCGTGGTGGCCGACGCCACGGCCGACCCGGCGCTCGTGGCCATCGACCTCATGGCCCAGGCCGAGCACGACCCGTTGGCCGCATGCTACCTGGTGACGTTCGACGAGGCCTACGCCGACGAGGTGGAGCGCGCCGTGGAGCGCCACCTGGAATCGTCCACGCGTGCCGAGATCACCGCGGCGTCGCTGGCCGACCAGGGGCTCGTCGTGGTGTGCCGCGACATCCCGCAGGCGCTCGCGGCCGTGAACGTCATCGCGCCGGAGCACCTGGAGCTGCATCTCGACCACGCCTTCGACCTTCTGGGCGCCATCCGCAACGCGGGCGCCATCTTCCTGGGCGCGTGGACGCCCGAGGCCGTGGGCGACTACGTGGCCGGGCCGAACCACACGCTGCCCACCGGCGGCACGGCCCGCTATGCCTCTCCGCTCTCGGTGGACGAGTTCGTGAAGAAGTCGAGCGTCATCCAGTACTCGCCGGCCGCGCTCGCCCGCGACGCCGACGCCGTCACCACCATCGCGCGCCACGAGGGCCTGTGGGCCCACGCCATGAGCGTGGAGATGCGCCAGAACCTGCTGCGCACGGGCAACGTGTTCGGCGAGGAGGGCGGCCCCATGGGCGCGGCCTCGGGTGCCGGCGCCGTGGGAAGCGGGGGCGCCGATGCGTAGCGTGTGCTGCTCGGCCCCGCAGCTCGCAGGGCTCGAGCCCTACGATCCGAAGTACCTGCCCGCCGAGGCCGTCCTCTCGGCGAACGAGAACCCGCATGACGTGGAGCAGGAGGTGCGCCACGAGATCATGCGCGAGGTGAAGCGCGTGGCCCTGAACCGCTATCCGGACCCGTTGGCCAACGACCTGCGCGACATGATCGCCGAGGCGAACGGGCTCGACCGCGACCAGGTGCTCGTGGGCAACGGCGGCGACGAGCTGCTGTTCAACCTGGCGCTCGCGTGGGGAGGTCCGGGGCGCACGTTCCTCAACCTGCCGCCCACGTTCTCGGTGTACGACGCCAACGCGCGCCTCACGAACACGACGGTGGCGAACGTGCCGCGGCGCGCCGACTTCTCCATCGACGAGGAGGCCGTGCTCGCGCGCGTCGCCGAGGGCGGCATCGATTATCTCGTGGTCACGAGCCCGAACAACCCCACGGGCGAGCTGGCAAGCGAAACGTTCGTCTGCCGGCTGCTCGACGCCACCGACGCGCTCGTCATGGTGGACGAGGCGTACTTCGAGTTCTCGCGCCAGACGATGCGCCCCTACCTGGCACAGCACAAGAACCTCGTGATCCTGCGCACGTTCTCGAAGGCGTTCTCCCTGGCCGGCGTGCGCATGGGCTACCTTCTGGGCGATGCCGAGGTCATCCGCGAGTTCGTGAAGGTGCGCCAGCCGTATTCGGTGGACGCCGTGTCGCAGGCCATCGCGCGCGTCGTGTACGCGAACCGTGCGAAGTTCGAGCCGGGCATCCGCGCCATCATCGAGGAGCGCGCCCGCGTCGTCGACGGACTCAAGCGCATACCCGGCGTGAAGCCGTACCCGTCGGACGCGAACTACGTGCTGTTCCGCCTGGAGAACGCCGGCACTGTTTGGGAGATGCTCTACGGCCGCGGCGTGCTCGTACGCGATTTCTCGCGTGCGCCGGGCCTCGAGGACTGCCTGCGCGTGAGCATCGGCTCGCCCGGGGAGAACGACGCGTTTTTGCGCGCCCTGCGCGATGCCGTGATGGGGAAGTGCGACTTGAGGGTTCCTTCGGCCTGACGGCTGGACCAGCGAGCTTAGAGAAAGAGACGAACATGAACCAACGAACCGCCACCGTCGAGCGCACGACGAACGAGACGGACATCCGCATCGTCGTGAACCTCGACGGCACGGGCGCCGTCGACGTCGAGACGGGCGTTCCGTTCTTCGACCACATGCTCACGGCGTTCGGGCGGCACAGCCTGATAGACCTGGCCGTGCGCGCGAAGGGCGACATCGAGGTGGACGCGCACCACACGGTTGAGGACACGGGCATCGTGCTGGGCCAGGCCGTCGACCGCGCGCTCGGCGACAAGCGCGGGATCGCGCGGTTCGGCTCGCTCGCGCTGCCGATGGACGAGGCGCTCGTGCTGGCGGCCGTGGACCTCTCCGGTCGCGGCCAGCTGCACTGGGCCGTGGACGTGCCCCCTGTCATGCTGGGTACGTTCGACGCGTCGCTCGCCAAGGAGTTCTTCATCGCCTTCGCGGCGAACGCGGGTCTCACGCTGCACGTGCGCAGCCTGGCGGGCGAGAACGCGCACCATCTGGTGGAGGCGTCGTTCAAGGCCGCCGCGCGCGCGTTGCGCCAGGCTGTCGAGCGCGACCCGCGCATCGGCGACGCGCTGCCTTCCACGAAGGGCGCGCTGTGACGGCCCCGCGCATCGCGGTCGTCGACTACCGCAAGGGCAACCTGAAGAGCGTCGAGCGCGGCATCGACGCGGCGGGCGGCGACGCGTTCATCGCGTCCGACCCCGCGGCCATCGTCCGCGCCGACGCCGTCGTGCTGCCGGGCGTGGGCGCGTTCGCCGACGCGGCCGCCACGATGGAGGAGCTCGGGCAGGTCGGCGTAGTGCGCGAGCGCATCGCCGCCGGCGTGCCGTTCCTCGGCATCTGCTTGGGGATGCACCTCATGTTCGAGGAGGGCGTCGAAGGCGCCCCGCAGGAGGATGACGAGGCCTCCACCCACAACGCCCGCGGCCTCGCCGTGCTGCCCGGCGTTGTGGCGAAGATGCCCAAGCAGGACGAGCAAGGCCTCTTCTACAAGGTACCCCATGTGGGTTGGAACACGGTGCACTTGCGATGCACGCAGCAGACGGACGGGGCGGCGCCCGCCAAGCGAGTTCCGCACGAGCCGAACGGTCCAGTGGACCGTTCGTGCGAGTCAGGACTGCCGAGCGACTGGGCGTTGCCCCGCCCGTCTGCGGACGGTTCCGAAACCTGCCCCCTGTTCGACGGCATACCGTCGGGCACCTACTTCTACTTCACGCACGGCTTCGTGGCGCCGTCGGGCCCGTTCGTCGTCGGGGAGACGACGCACAGCGTGACGTTCCCGAGCGCCGTCCAGTACGGTGACGTCGCGTTCGGCGTGCAGTTCCATCCCGAGAAGAGCTCGGACGCCGGCGCGCGTCTGCTGCGCAATTTCGTGTCCATCGTGAAAGGGGCGTGAACGCCGTGTACCTGCTTCCGGCCATCGACATCCTGGGCGGCAAGGCCGTCCGCCTCGCCAAGGGCGATTACGACCGCGTGACCGTGTACCACGACGACCCCGCCGCCCAGGCGCAGCTGTTCGAGGAGCAGGGCGCGACGTGGCTGCACGTGGTGGACCTCGACGGCGCGCGGTCGGGGACCCCCGAGAATATCGCCATCATCGAGCGCATCATGAAGAAGACCCTGCTCAAGGTGGAGGTGGGCGGGGGCGTGCGCTCGCTCGGCACCATCGCGCGCCTGGCCGACGCGGGCGTGTCGCGCGTGGTGCTGGGCACGTCGCTCGTGGCCGATCCCGCCTTCGCCGAGGCCGCCATCGCGCAGTACGGGAGGCTCTTGTGCGCGGGCATCGACGCGAAGGGCGGCGAGGTGGCCGTGGCCGGCTGGCGCGAAGGCGCGGGCGTGGCGGCCGAGGAGCTGGCGCGCGACGTGGCGGCGCTCGGCTTTAGGCATCTCGTGTACACCGATATCGCGCGCGACGGCATGCAAACCGGCGTCGAGGCGGCGGCGTACGCGGCGATGGCCGAGGCGTTCGGCCATCCGGTGATCGCGTCGGGCGGCGTGGCCGGCGTGGACGACCTCGTGCGCCTGGGCGAGGTGGCCGGCAGCATCGAGGGGGTCATCGCAGGGCGCGCCGTGTACGAGGGCGCGCTGTCGGTGGCCGACGGCGTGCGCGCCTGCGCCGAGGCCACGCGCCGCGCCGAGGCCGCCGCCATCGCGTCCGACCCGTGCGGGATGGGAGGTGCGCGATGCTAGCGAAGCGCGTGATCCCCTGCATGGACGTGAAGGACGGGCGCGTGGTGAAGGGCGTCAACTTCGTGAACCTGCGCGACGCGGGCGACCCCATCGAGCTCGCGCAGCGCTACGACGAGGAGCGCGCCGACGAGGTGATCTTCCTCGACATCACGGCCACGAGCGACGACCGCGCCACCACCGTCGACCTCGCCAGCCGCGCGAGCGAGCAGCTCCACCTGCCGTACTGCGTGGGCGGCGGCTTCCGCAGCGTGGCCGACATCCGCGCGATGATCGCGGCCGGCGCCGACAAGGTGTCGGTGAACTCGGCCGCGGTGGCGGATCCGTCGCTCATCACGAGCGCCGCCGCGGCGTTCGGCTCGCAGGCCATCCTCTGCGCCATCGACGCGAAGCACGTCGCGGGCGCGGGAGACAAGTGGGAGGTCTACGTGCACGGAGGGCGCAAGGCTACGGGCATCGACGCTGTGGAGTGGGCGCAGGAGGCGGCGCGGCGCGGGGCGGGGGAGATCCTGCTCACCAGCATGGACCGCGACGGCAGCCGCGACGGCTTCGACTGCGCGCTCACCCGCGCCGTGGCGCGCGCCGTGGACATCCCGGTCATCGCCTCGGGCGGGGTGGGGAAGCTCGAGCACTTCGCCCAGGGCGTCATCGAGGGCGAGGCCGACGCCGTGCTGGCCGCGAGCGTCTTCCACTTCGGCGAGCTCACCGTGCGCCAGGTGAAAGAGCACATGCGCGCCCAGGGAATCCCGGTGAGATTGTAGCGCATTCCACTTGAAATAAGAACAAGTGTTTGCTATACTGCTTTTTGGTTGGCAAGCCGCCTAACCCAAGCCCGGCGTTCTGGCTGTGGCTCTCGGGACAGCCTGCTGAATACTCGAATCAGGGGAAAGAGGAGGCTGCGCCATGCTCGCCAACAACGATGACTACTTGAACGCTCTCGGTCGGATCAAGAGCGAGATAGCCGAGGCGCAGAACCGCGCCGTCCAAAGCGCCAACGCGGAGGTGATCCGGCTGTATTGGCGCGTGGGTTCGGTTCTAAACGACAATTCGCGTTACGGGAAGGTGTTCATCGAATCGCTCGCAAAGGACATCCGCCTCGCATTTCCGAAGATCAAGGGCTTTTCGGCTCGCAGCATGTGGTACATGCAGAAGTTTGCCTCGGAGGTGGATTCTGAATTCTGCAACAGCTGTTGCAGAATTCCTTGGGGCCATATAACCCACCTTCTCGATAAGACGGAGCCAGGGGCTGGGCGCGAGTGGTACGTGCAGGCCACCATCGAGAACGGGTGGAGTCGTGCGGCGCTCCTGCATGAAATAGAGACCAAGCTGTACGAACGCCAGGCGCTGGCTGGAAAAGTAAGCAATTTCGAGCGGACGCTTCCAGCTCCTGAAAGCGAGCTTGCCCAGCAGGCGCTCAAAGACCCTTATATCTTCGACTTCATCACGGCGAGGCAGGGGGCGGTCGAGCATGAGGTGGAAGACCGCATGATGGAGAACATCACCCGGCTCTTGCTCGAGCTTGGCACGGGGTTTGCGTTCGTGGGGAGGCAGTACCACCTCTCGGTGGGTGAACAGGACTTTTACGTCGACCTGCTCTTTTACAACATCCGATTACGCAGCTACGTGGTCGTGGAATTGAAGAACGCCGCATTCAAGCCCGAGTTCGCCGGCAAGCTGAACTTCTATCTCTCGGCGGTGGACGACCTGCTGCGCACCGAGCATGACAACCACAGCATTGGGCTGTTACTATGCAAGACGAAGGACAACGTGGTGGCCGAGTACGCGCTGCGCGACATCGGCAAGCCGATGGGCGTGAGCGAGTATCGACTTGCCGAGGTGCTGCCGGAGGGGTTCGCCGAGTTGCTGCCGTCGACGGAGGATATCGAGAAGCGGATGTGAGAAGGCGATTGTGCAACAGCTGTTGCACAATTTGCGAGCGAGGAGAAAGAATCATGGACGTCCCCGAACTGACTTACAACACCGACGGGCTGATCCCCTGCATCGTGCAGGACGCGGACACGCGCGAGGTACTCATGATGGCGTGGATGAACGAGGAGTCGCTCGCGCTCACGATGGAGTGCGGCGAGACGGTGTTCTGGAGCCGCAGCAGGCGTGAGCTGTGGCACAAGGGAGCTACCAGCGGAAACACCCAGAAGCTTGTGGAGCTGCGCTATGACTGCGACGCCGACACGCTGCTTGCGCTCGTGCGTCCGGCGGGTTCCGCCTGCCACACGGGGGAGAGGAGCTGCTTCTTCCGCACGATGGGCTAGGCCCGCCTCGCGCCGAGGGGCTTTCCCGCACCGCCTTGCTTGATGACGAAGCGTGCCCCAACCTCCATCGCAATTCCACGATATGCGGCCTGATGTGCTTGAACGATCGCGGATCATGCGCTAACATGATCGAAGTTCTGAATATCCCACCGTTGGAAAGCCATCTAACATCCAATATTCCACTTCAGGCATGCACGCGTGCGCTTGCGCGCGTTTCCAAGCAGATATACCCATAAGCATAAGGAGGACTAGGTGAAATTCTTTCTGGACACCGCCGATCTCGCGGAGATCGAGGAGGCGGCCAGCTGGGGCGTGCTCGCGGGCGTGACCACGAACCCGACGCTCTACGCGCGCACGGGCGGCAAGCTCGCCGATTTCCACAACCACATCAAGCGCATCTGCGAGATCGTGGACGGCCCCGTGTCCGCCGAGAGCGTGGCCATGACGCGCGACGAGATGATCCGCGACGGTCGCGAGCTCGCTGCGCTCGCCGACAACGTGGTGGTGAAGCTGCCCACGATGATCGAGGGCCTGGCCGCCACGAAGCAGCTGGCCGCCGAGGGCATCCCGGTGAACATGACGCTGTGCTTCACCGTGCCGCAGGCCATCATGGCCGCCCGCGCCGGCGCTCGCTACATCAGCCCGTTCGTGGGCCGCTTCGACGACATCTCCGAGAACGGCCTCGCGCAGCTCGAGGACGTGGTGGCCGCCGTGAACAACTACGACTTCGGCCACGATGTGGAGATCATCGCCGCGTCCGTGCGCAGTGCGAACCACGTGGCGCAGGCGGCCCTCATGGGCGCCGACATCGCCACCGTGCCCTTCGCCGCGCTCAAGAAGTGCGTGCAGCATCCGCTGACCGACCGAGGCCTCGAGGCGTTCCTCAAGGACTGGGAGAAAGTGCAGAACGCATGAGCGAGAACGAATCAGCAACCGTGGCGCCCGAGGCGCCCGCCCCGGCAGCCAAGCCCACGCGCCGCCGTTCCACGAGCGTGAACGCCGGAGCCGCCGCCGCGAAGGCGCCGGCCGCCAAGGCTGCGGAGCCGCAGGCCGAGGCCGCAGCCCCCGCACCGCGCGCGGCCAAGACGCCGCGCAAGTCCGTGAAGGCCGGCGGCCAGGCCACGTCCCAGCAGGGTTCCGGCACCGCCAAGCGCCCGGGTCAGAACTCCAGCGGCAACAAGGGCGGCCAAGGCCAGAACCAGGGCAACCGTCCGAAGCAGAACAACCAGCGCCAAAACGCCTCGGGGGGCAAGCAGGGCAACAATAACAACCGCCGCCAGCGCCGCCCGCACGACAACAACCGCGGCCCGCGCGAGGTGCAGCCCAGCGTGTCGCGCGACGATCTGGCGAAGCTCAAGGTGGCCGAGCTGCGCGAGAAGGCCGCCGAGCTGGGAGTGGACGCCACCGGCCTCAAGAAGGCAGAGCTCGTGGAGGCCGTGTTCGGAGCCAGCGTGAAGGCCGAGGGCTTCATCGAAGTGTCCGGCATCTTGGATATCCTGGCCGACGGCTACGGCTTCTTGCGCACGCAGGGCTACCTGCCCAGCGAGACGGACTGCTACGTGGGCCTCTCCACCATCCGCCGCAACGGCCTGCGCAAGGGCGATATGGTGTCCGGCCAGACGCGCCCGGCGCGCGAGAACGAGAAGTACGCCGCCATCCAGAAGGTCACGGCCATCAACGGAACGCCCATCGAGGAGTGCGGCAACCGCGTGCGCTTCGGCGACCTCACGCCGGTCTACCCCGACGAGTGCTTCCATATGGAGCACGGCAAGAACACCGTCACGGCCCGCGTCATCGACCTCGTGAGCCCCATCGGCAAGGGCCAGCGCGGCCTGATCGTCAGCCCGCCGAAGGCCGGCAAGACCACGGTGCTGAAGAACATCGCGGCCGCCATCACCGCGAACAATCCCGACGTGCACCTCATGTGCCTGCTCGTGGACGAGCGTCCCGAGGAAGTCACCGACATGGAACGCTCCATCAAGGGCGAGGTCGTGTCCTCCACGTTCGACATGCCCACGGAGAACCATATCGCCGTGTCCGAGCTGGTCATCGAGCGCGCCAAGCGCCTCGTGGAGTGCGGCAAGGACGTCGTCGTTCTGCTGGACTCGCTCACGCGCCTCGCGCGCGCCTACAACCTGGCGCAGCCGGCATCGGGCCGCATCCTCTCCGGCGGCGTGGATTCCACGGCGCTCTATCCGCCCAAGCGCTTCCTGGGCGCCGCCCGCAACATCGAGGGGGGCGGCAGCCTCACCATCCTGGCCTCGGCGCTCATCGACACCGGCTCCAAGATGGACGAGGTCATCTTCGAGGAGTTCAAGGGCACGGGCAACATGGAGCTCAAGCTCGACCGCAACCTGGCCGACCGTCGCATCTTCCCGGCCATCGACCCTGTCGCCTCGGGCACCCGCAAGGAGGAGCTGCTGCTCGACCCGCAGGAGGCGCCGCTCATCTGGGCCGTGCGCCGCATCCTGTCGAACACGAACAGCACCGAGCGCGCCATGGACATGCTCATCAAGTCGCTCAAGCAGACCGAGACCAACCAGGAGTTCCTGCTGCGCACGGCCAAGAAGGCCCAGCACACCAAGGGCGACGCCATCGAGATATAGCAACGGAGGACCACTATGCCCCAGGACAACAACTGGCAGCAGCAGGTGTGGCAGCAGCCCGCCGCCCCACAGGGCGCCCCGGCTCCCCAGCCGCAAGGCTTCCCGCCGTACTACCAGCCCGAGCCGCCGAAGAAGAGCCGCGGCTGGATCGTAGCGCTCGTGGCGGTGCTGTGCGTGTTCGGCGTCATAGCGCTGGGAATGTGGTCGTGCACGTCGGCCGTGTCCTCGTCGTTCGGCACGCTGGGCGCGCTGGGGTCCACGGCGGCCACGTCGGACGTGGACTACCTGACCTCGGACGCGGTGGGCGTCATCGACATCGACGGCACCATCCAGTACGATGGCACGACATGCAGTCCCGAGGGCTTGAAGGCGCAGCTCGACGTGGCCGCGGAGAACAAACATATCAAGGCCGTGGTCCTGCGCGTGAACTCCGGCGGTGGCACGGCGACGGCCGGCGAGGAGATGGCCGCCTACGTGCGCGAGTTCTCCGAGGATTCCGGCAAGCCCGTCGTGGTTTCGAGCGCGTCCATGAACGCGAGCGCCGCCTACGAGATCTCGAGCCAGGCCGACTACATCTACACGGCCAAGACCACGGCCATCGGCGCCATCGGCACGGCGCTGCAGGTCACGGACTTGTCGGGCCTGCTCGACAAGCTGGGCATCTCCATCGAGAACGTCACGTCGTCCGACTCCAAGGACTCCAGCTACGGCACGCGCCCGCTGACCGAGGAGGAGCGCGCCTATTACCAGAACATGGTGAACCAAATCAACGAGACGTTCATCCAGACGGTCGCCGAGGGCCGCGACATGACGGTCGAGGAGGTGCGCGCGCTGGCCACCGGCCTCACGTTCACCGGTATGGAGGCCGTGGAGAACGGCTTGGCCGACGAGATAGGCACGCGCGAGGACGCCGTGGCCAAGGCAGCCGAGCTGGCCGGCTCGTCCACGGCCAAGACCGTGATGCTCGACAATCCGAGCTCGAGCCTGTCCGAACTGCTGAACCTGATGTCGGAGAGCCGCCTTTCGGCCGACGACCTGGCCCAGGCCTTGAAGGAGCTGGAAAACGATGGCAGCCTTGCCCGATAACGCACCAACTTTGAGCGCCGCTCCCGCCGAGGAGCGCGTCGTGTGGCCGAAGCGCGCCGTGGTCACGGCGGGCATGCCCTATGGCAACAAGCCGCTGCACTTCGGGCATATCGCCGGCGTGTTCGTGCCCGCCGACGCCTTCGCGCGCTTCCTGCGCGACCGCATAGGGCCCGAGAACGTGCGCTTCATCAGCGGCACGGACTGCTTCGGCTCGCCCATCAACGAGGGCTACCGGAAGCTGGTGGAGGCCGGCGAGTTCGACGGCACCATCGAGGAGTACGTGCAGAGAAACCACGACGCCCAGAAGGCCACGCTCGACGCCTACGGCATCAGCCTGTCCATCTACGAGGGGTCCGGCATGGGCCACTCGGGCGACGTTCACCAGCTCATCAGCGAGAAGTTCATCGAGAAGCTGCACGAGAACGGGCACTTGCACAAGCGTGCCACGCTGCAGTTCTACGACGCCGAGGCGCACACGTTCCTGAACGGCCGCCAGGTGACGGGCCGCTGCCCCGTGCAGGGCTGCAAGTCGGAGCACGCCTACGCCGACGAGTGCGACCTGGGGCACAGCTACGCGCCCGAGGACCTCATCGCGCCGAAGTCGTCCCTCACCGGCACCGTCCCCGAGATGCGCCCGGTGGAGAACTGGTACTTCGACCTGCCCGCCTTCGGCGACTTCCTGCGCGAGCGGGTGGCCGCGATGGAGGCCGACCCGAACATCCGCGCCATCGTGCCCCAGGCTGTAAAGGAGTTCCTGGCGCCGCCGGTCGTCTACATCAAGAACGACGCGCGCGAGGCCTACGAGGCCGTGGCCGCCGAGCTTCCCGCCCACGAGCTGCGAGAGCCCGAGCGCGGCAAGCAGAGCTTCGAGATAGAGTTCAAGGACATCGACGCCCGCGACGCGGCGCGCGATGTGCTGGGGCGGGCGGGCATCCGCTTCCGCACCGGCAAGGCGCTCGTGCCGTTCCGTATCACGGGCAACATCGAATGGGGCGTGAAAGCCCCGGTCATCGACGGGCTTGAGGGGCTCACCGTGTGGTGCTGGCCCGAGAGCCTGTGGGCGCCGATGTCGTTCACCATGGCAGTGAACGACCAGATGGGCCTGCCGCGCGGCAGCTGGCGCGATTGGTGGTGCTCGGACGATGCCGAGGTCTACCAGTTCATCGGCCAGGACAACCTGTACTTCTACGGCGTGGCCCAACCTGCGCTCATCGAGGCCATCCGCCCGGGCGACCTCATCATGCCGGGCGTGGCCGAGCATCCGCTGCACCAGACGCGGCTTGTGGCGAACCACCACATCCTGTTCGGCGACAAGAAGGCGTCGTCGTCGGGGTCGGTGAAGCCTCCCACGGCCGACGAGCTTCTGGACTTCTACACGGTGGAGCAGCTGCGCGCGCACTTCCTGGCACTCGGGCTCGACCAGAAGTCGGTGGGCTTCAAGCCCAAGCCGTTCCTGGCCACCGAGGAGGAGCTTGCCGACCCGCGCGTGGCAGACCCGGTGCTCAAGGAGGGCGCGCTGCTCACGAACGTGTTCAACCGCCTGGCCCGCAGCTGCTTCTACGAGGCGCAGAAGAACTTCGAGGGCTATCTGCCGCTCGGCCGCCCCACGGACGCCGCGCTCGCGCGCGCGAACGAGACGCTTGCGGCCTACGACCGGCTCATGCTGAAGGTGGAGCTGCACTCCGTCATGTCGCTGATGGACGACTTCATCCGGTTCGCGAACAAGCACTGGTCGGACGGCATCAGGGCCGCCGAGCTGGAGGGAGACGACGAGGCGCGCCGCCAGGTGCTCGTGGACTCGTTCTACCTGCTGCGCGTGGCCACGCTGCTCATGCACCCCATCGTGCCCGCGGGCACCGAGAAGATCTGCGACTACCTGAGCTTCGAGTTCGACGACTTCTTCAGCTGGAACTACGACCTGGAGGACATGGGCGAGTTGTGCAGCGCCGGCGAGATCGACGAGGGCCGCCACCGCATCCGCGAGCTGCCGCCCCGCTTCGACTTCTTCGAGAAGCACCCGTCCCAATACAAGTAACCCGAAGGCGCCGCTCATGCGGCGCCTTCCATCGCGAAAGGGCATTCATGCAGGTAGAGATCTTCACCGACGGCTCGGCGCGGGGCAATCCGGGGCCGGGAGGGTACGGCGCGGTGATGCGCTTCGTGGACAGCTCCGGCAAGGTGCACGAGAAGGAGCTCTCGCAGGGATTCGAGCACACCACGAACAACCGCATGGAGCTCATGGCCGTGATAGCAGGTCTCGAGGCGCTGAAGCGCCCGTGCGATGTCACGTTGTATTCCGACTCGCAGTACGTGGTGAACGCGTTCAACCAGCATTGGGTGGACGGCTGGCTCAAGCGGGGTTGGAAGAACTCGCAGAAGCAGCCCGTGAAGAACGACGATCTGTGGAAACGCCTGCTGGCCGCCAAGAAGCCCCATCGGGTGGAGTTCGTATGGGTGAAGGGCCACGCCGGCCATCCCGAGAACGAGCGCTGCGACGAGCTGGCCACCGCAGCCGCCGACGGGGAAGGGCGCATCGCTGACGAGGGGTTCGCCGGGTAGGGGCCCTGTTCGTTCATAGGCGCGCGCCTCGACCTATCCTGTACCCGCTTGCGCTGTGATGTTCCTGTATCGATACGGTTGTGCCTTGGGAACGGAGGGGCAGGGTCTGTTAGACTGTTGCTCAACGTATCAGAGCTAACGAAGCAGGTGGAGGCCCCACATGCAGCACAGTGCAACGAAGGCGCGCGCCAAGGGCGCGCTGGCCGGATTCGTCGCGGCATCGCTCGCCGCATCCCTCATGATCCCCTCGCTCGCCTTCGCCGAGCCGACGTCTGCCGAGAAACAGGCCGAGGCCCAGTCCGCCCTCGCCTCGCTGAACGCGATGCAGGAGAAGCTGGAGCAGACGGCCATCGCCTACGACGAGGCGGTGGCAGCCCAGGAAGAAGCCGAGGCCAACCGCAACGAAGCGCAGGCGCGCATCGACGAGGCCACCGGCCAGATAGCCGACTTGCAGGATCACCTGGGGACCCGTGCCCGCAGCATGTACCGCACCGGCAACAGCACCCTGCTCGACCTGCTGTTCGGCTCCACCACGTTCGCGGCGTTCGCCACGAACTGGGATCTGCTCAATACCCTGAATCAGAACGACGCCGACCTCGTGCAGCAGACGAAGGACCTGCGTGCCGAGGTGCAGGAGCAGGAGGCCGTGCTCGCCGAGCAGGAGCGCATCGCCAAGGAGAAGGCCGACGAGGCGAAGCGCAGCAAAGACGAGACGGCGGGAACCATAGCCTCCATGCAGGCCACCTACGACAGCCTGAGCGCCGAGGCCGCCGCCCTGCTCGAGCAGGAGCGCGCCGCCCAGCAGGCCGCCGAGGCCGCCAAGGCCCAGGATGTGGTGGACGCCTCGATCCAGCAGGCGACGGGCGGCAACGCGGGCAACGCGGGCAACAATTCGGGCTACACGCCCTCGCCGTCGCCTGCACCCTCCTATGACGAGGCTATCGCCGATACCGTGGTCGGACGCGCGTACAGCCAGATCGGGAAGGCGTACGGATACGGCGACCCGAGCTACGGCGCAGGTCCGAACGAGTACGACTGCTCCGGTTTCGTGTCGTTCTGCCTGTCGGGCAGCTACTCGCGCATGGGCAGCACCTCGACGTTCATGGGATGGCCCACCGTAAGCGACCCCCAGCCGGGCGACGTGTGCGTCAATTCGGGCCACTGCGGCATCTATATCGGCAACAACCAGATGATCCACGCGGCCACCTACGGCGTGGGCGTCGTCATCGGCCCCGTGCAGGCGGGCATGAAGATCGTCCGTCCGTAACGCTATCTGAATACAAACGCAAGGAGGGGCGGCCGTTCAGTTGGCCGCCCCTCCTTGCGTTTGCGATTGGCGCGAGCGAACGCGCGCCGGTCGATGGCCGCGCCTACGCCACCGCATCCCTGATGATCTTCCGCAGCTCCTCGATGCCGTCGCCCTTCGCGGATGACGTTACCACCATAGAGGCGTCGTCGCCCAGCGCGAGCTGGCGCTTGAGGGCGGCCTTCTGCTTCATCTGCTGCTGGCGGGACAGCTTGTCGGCCTTCGTGAGCGCCACGACGAAGGGGAGGTCGGCCTCGCGCAGGAAGTGGATCATGTTCTCGTCCAGCTCGGACGCCTCGTGACGGATGTCAACGAGGGCCACCACGAGCGCGAAGGAGCGGTCTTGGTTGAAGTAGCCCTCGATGAGCTCCGACCAGCGCGCCTTCTCGGACTTCGACACCTTGGCGTAGCCGTATCCCGGCAGGTCCACGAACGTCACGCCGTCGCCGTCGAAGAAGTTGATGGTGGCCGTCTTGCCGGGCGTCTGCGACACCTTCGCCAGGCCCTTGCGGTTGAACAGCTTGTTCAGCAACGACGACTTGCCCACGTTGGACCGCCCCGAGAACGCGACCTCGGGAGCCGTCGAAGGCGTAAGCTGCGCCGACGTGCCGAACGACCGCTCGAATCGCACGTTGTTGAAGTTCATGCTGCGCTCCTTCCCATCGGATGCGAGCGTCGGCGGGAAGCGGCTCGCCCGTCCATGGTAGCGCAGCGTTGACGGGGAAACCGCGGGAACCGCGTCCCTGCCCGGTATTTCCATGCGTCCGCTGCGACCGCTCGACGGGTGGTGTCGAATGGGGGCGTTTGGGAAGGGGGCCGCGGCTTTCACTCAATAATTACCCATGGTTTACTTTTTATCGCGACTTCGCTATCATGCAAGTGAAATAAGTTAGCTATAGCAAACTGTGAACGGAGTCAAGGAGATGGAAAACCAGATGCAGGAAGCCGAAGGGGAGCAGCGAGCACGCAGCGGCCGGAGGGCCGTGCACTACGCTTGGGCGGCGGCCGGGTTCGCCGCATTTGGGCTCGGCGCCCTCGGTGCTGTGATGCCTGTTTTGCCGACGACGCCCTTTTTGCTGGTGGCCGCCTTCTGCTTTGCCCGCAGCTCCGAGCGCCTCAACGCCTGGTTTCGCTCCACGAAACTGTACCGCACGGTGCTTGAGGGCTACGTGGCCAAGCGATCGATGACCGTGAAGGCCAAGGTCACGCTGCTTATACCCACCACGATCATGCTTTCCCTGTCGTTCGCGCTCATGGGCTCTATACCGGTCGGCCGCGTGGTGGTCGCCGTTATCTGGGTGGCCCACGTGGTGTACTTCGGCTTCGTGGTGAAGACCGAGCGCGCAGGTGCGGCTCATGGCAACGGCGCAGGTGCGGGTGAGGGTGCTGTGCTGGTTGCTGCCGTCGAGGCTGCGGGTGTCGCGAGCGCTGCCGGCGCTGGCAGCGCCGTTGCGGAGCCCGTCCGCAAGTCCGCAACTGCAAGCGAGGCCCTGCGCCACGCGCCGGTTGCAGCGCGCCTGCGCGCCGATGGGGAAGGGGCCTAACCGCCGTGTTTGACAAACGCCTGCTCGCCCTCGTCCCGTCGGCGCGGAAGTTTATCGCTGCCGACGTCGTGTTCCAGTGGATTGCTCTTCTCGCCAATATCGTCCTGTTCTTCATGATCGGCTCGTTTTCGCAGACGCTGCTCGCCGATGCGGTCACCGTGCAGGCGGCGGCGAACCTCGCTGTTTTCGCCGCGCTGGCCGTGGTCGTGCGCATGGCGTGCCAGACGCTCGCGCAGCGCATGGGTCTTGCCGCGAGCGAGGCCGCGAAGCGCGCTGTGCGCCAAGAGGTGTACGACAAGCTCGTGCGCCTGGGGCCGTCGTATCGCGAGCGTGTCTCCACGAGCGAGGCCGTTCAGATCAGCGTGGAGGGCACCGAGCAGCTGGAAAGCTACTTCGGCTCGTACCTGCCGCAGCTGTTCTACGCGGTGCTGCCCCCGCTCACGCTGTTCGCCTGCCTGGCGCCGATCTCGTTGCCGTCGGCTGCAGCGCTCGTCGTGTGCGTGCCGTTCATCCCCGCATCCATCATGGCGGTGCAGAAATTCGCCAAACGCACCATGCGCAACTACTGGGGCTCCTACACCGATCTCGGCGGCATGTTCCTCGAGAATATCCAAGGCTTGACCACGCTCAAGATATACCGCGCCGACGAGCAGGCGCACGAGCAGATGAACGGCCAGGCCGAGGGCTTCCGCCGCCAGACCATGCGCCTTCTGCGCATGCAGCTCAACTCCATCACCATCATGGACTTGTTCGCGTTCGGCGGCGCCGCGGTAGGCATTGCCGTGGTGCTCGGGCAGTATGCGGAAGGCGCCGTGGCGTTCGGCGCCGCGTTCGCCATCGTGTTCTTGTCGGCCGAGTTCTTCCTGCCGCTGCGTACGCTGGGATCGTTTTTCCATACGGCCATGAACGGTATGGCTGCCGCCGAGAAGATGTTCACCATTTTGGACACACCGGAGGACCGCGACGGCACGCGTTCGGTGGACACGGCGGGCGCTGATATTTCGTGCCGCGGCGTGGGCTACTCGTTCGACGGCGAGCGAACGGTGCTCCAAGATGTCGACTTCGAGGCTCCTGCCGGCAGCTTCATCGGTGTGGCGGGGGAGAGCGGATCGGGCAAGTCCACGCTTGCCGGCATTCTGACCGGGGCGAATGCCTCCTATAGTGGCACGGTTGAAGTGGGCGGGATCGACCTGCGCGACGTCTCGCGCGCCTCGTTGCGCGAGACGATCACGGCCGTATCGTTCCAAAGCTACCTGTTCAAGGGAACGCTGCGCTCGAATCTCGCGCTGGCGAAACCCACGGCGACCGACGACGAGCTGTGGCACGTGCTGATCCGCTGCCGCCTTGATGGCTTCGCGCGCGAGGCCGGGGGCTTGGATGCCCCCGTGGCCGAGGCCGGCCGCAACCTTTCGGGCGGCCAGCGCCAGCGCCTGGCCATGGCCCGAGCGCTGCTGCACGACGCCCCGGTGTACCTGCTGGACGAGGCCACCTCGAACATCGATGCCGAGAGCGAGAGCGCCATCATCGAGCTTGTGCACGAGCTGGCGCGCACGAAGACGGTCATCATGATCTCGCACCGCCTCGCGGCCCTGCGCAATGCCGATTGCATCTACGTGCTCGAGGATGGCCGCGTGGCTGAATCGGGCCCACATGATGTCCTTGTCGCAGCTTCAGGCGCCTACGCCCGCCTCTGGGAACAACAAGCCGAACTGGAAGCCTTCGCCCGCGGCGAAACAAAGGAACCTGCCAATGTCGCCGCCGCCGCGACCCCTTGCGGCAACCCTGCACCCGAAGCTCCATTGAGCGGCTCCGCCCCCATGGCCTCCCACGACTCCGCCCCCTGCCATTCCGCCGCCGTTGACTCCGGGAGCGCTTTCGACGAGTCGGCGGTCCCGGGAGGTCTCGCCGGGTCATCCTCTTGCGCAGACTCCGCAAACGCCACAGCCTCCGCTCCCCATCGCTCTCATCTCTCCGTCATGCTGCGCCTCGTGAAGCTCACGCGGCCGCTTTTGCCGGTCATGGCGCTTGCCGTGGTGCTGGGCGTCATGGGCTTTGCGGCGGCCATCTTCCTCACCGTGTTCGCCGCCTACGCGCTGCTCGGCCTTGCGGGGCTGCCGCAGCCTGTCGCCGCCGGTGCCGCTATCGTGGCGCTCGGCGTATGCGGCGTAGTGCGTGGCCCCCTGCGCTACGGCGAGCAGCTGTGCAACCACTACCTGGCCTTCCGCATCCTCGCGCTCGTGCGCGACCGGGTGTTTGCGGCGCTGAGGCGCCTGGCGCCCGCCAAGTTGGAGGGCCGCGACAAGGGCGACCTCGTGTCGCTCGTCACCTCCGACGTGGAGCTGTTGGAGGTGTTCTACGCCCACACCCTCTCCCCGGCGCTCATCGCGCTCATCGTGTCGGTAGGCATGACGGCGTTCGTCGGCTTCCAGTCGCCGGTGCTCGGCGCGCTTGCGCTCGCCTCGTACGTGCTCGTGGGCGTGGCGGTGCCGCTCGTGTCCTCCAGGGCCAGCGGAAGTGCGGGGCGTGCCGTGCGCGACCGCATCGGCGACATGAACGCGTTCGTGCTCGACAGCCTGCGGGGCCTCGCCGAGACGCTGCAGTACGGCCGGGCGGCCGACCGTGCGCACGAGCTCTCGGCGCGCATGGCGAACCTGGCCGGCGTCGAGCGCCGCCTCAAAGGCCGCACGGCGCTGTTCATGGCGCTCGTCGGCGCCGTCGTGATTGTCTGCGACGTGGCGATGCTGCTCGTTTCCGCCGCGCTTGCGATGCAGGGGGATATCGGCGTGGGTGCCGCCGTGCTGGCCACCACGGCGCTCATGTCGTCGTTCGGCCCGGTCATCGCCGTGGCGAACCTGGGCTCCACCTTGCAGCAGACCCTGGCGTCGGGCGCGCGCGTGCTCGACCTTCTGGACGAGCGCCCGCAGACCGAGGAGGTGGCCGACGGGGTGGACCTGGACGGCTTCGAGGGCGCGGCCGCACGGCGCGTGGACTTCTCCTACGGTGGCGCGCGCGTGCTCGAGCAGGTGGACGTGCGCATCGAGCCGGGCGAGATCGTGCGCGTGGCGGGCCGCAGCGGCGCGGGCAAGTCCACGCTGCTCAAGCTGTTCATGCGCTTCTGGGATGCCGAGAAGGGCGTCGTGGAGGTGTCGGGCCGCGACGTGCGTCGCGTCAATACCGCCAGCCTGCGCGAGGTGGAAGGGTTCATGACGCAGGACACGCACCTGTTCGAGGGCACCATCCGCGACAACCTCGTGCTCGCGCGCCCCGATGCCGCCGAGGCCGAGCTTGCCGACGCCGTGCGCAAGGCATCGCTCGCAGATCTGGTGGAGCGCCTGCCGCAGGGCCTCGACACGCCGGTGGGGGAGCTTGGCGACACGCTCTCGGGCGGCGAGCGCCAGCGCATCGGGCTTGCCCGCGTCTTTTTGCACGACGCCCCGCTCGTGCTGCTCGACGAGCCCACGAGCAACCTCGACAGCCTGAACGAGGCCGCCGTGCTGCGCGCACTCGCCGAGAACCGCGACGGCAAGACCGTGCTCATCGTCAGCCATCGCGCCTCGGCCGCCGCCATCGCCGACCGCACGTTCTCCGTCGAGCACGGCCGCGTGTCGTAGGCGTCACCTGGCTGGCCGAGCGCCCCGCCAGCTGCTCGCCCCCGCTGTCTCGGAGGAGGAGGGGCCGGCCGGCATGCAGTTTTTTCGCAACACCGTGAACGGGGGGTTGCAATCAGAAGGCGCTGTGGTAAACTTTCGAAGTTTCTAATTACGCATGCTCGTGCGACCCGCTCCGCCAGTGGCCAACCGGAAAAGGCTGCGGAGGCAGGGGATGACCTCGGGCAGAGGACTAACGAATGGAGAGAGCAATGACGAAAGTCAGCATTCAGACGCTGCTCGACGCGGGCAGCCACTTCGGCCATCAGACGCGCCGTTGGAACCCCAAGATGAAGCCCTACATCTTCGGCAGCCGCGGCGACATCTACATCATCGACCTCAAGCAGACGCTCTACGGCCTGGACGCGGCCTACACGTTCGTGTCCGAGATCGCCCGCAAGGGCGGCACCGTGCTGTTCGTGGGCACGAAGAAGCAGGCCCAGGAGGCCGTGGCCGACGCTGCCAACAAGTGCGGCATGCCCTACGTGAACGCCCGCTGGCTCGGCGGCATGCTCACGAACTTCGTTACCATCCGCTCCCGCGTGACCCGCATGGAGGAGCTGGAGGCCATGGAGGCCGACGGCCGCATGGCGGTGCTGCCGAAGAAGGAGCAGATCCTGCTGCGCAAGGAGCTCGGCAAGCTGCAGACGAACCTCAACGGCATCCGCAACATGAAGCGCGTGCCCGACGCCATCTTCGTCATCGACACGAACCGCGAGGCCATCGCCATCCATGAGGCCTGCCGCCTGGACATTCCCGTCGTGGGCACGCTCGACACGAACTGCGACCCGGACGACGTCGATTTCGGCATCCCGGCCAACGACGACGCCATCCGCTCCGTGCGCCTGCTCGCCGACTTCGTGGCCGACGCCGTGATCGCCGGCGTGGGCGTGCCGGTGACGGCCGCCGAGATCGCTCCGGCCGACGCCGAGGCCGCCCCTGCCGCCGAGGCCCCGGCTGCCGTGGAGGCCGCCCCTGCCGAGGCTGCCCCCGAGGCTGCGGCCGCCCCTGCCGCCGAGTAGGCTGCGCGCGGCGAACCCGCCCCGCTACCGCGGGAGCGGGCTTTATGAGAGAAGAGTCGCGCCCTCCCCGCCTATGCGGCCCGAGGGCGCTTCCACCCCGGCACCGCGCATGCGGTGCCGTAGAGAGAAAGGAACAACGTGGCTGAGATCACCGCTTCCCTGGTCAAGGAACTCCGCGAGATGACCGGCGCCGGCATGATGGAGTGCAAGAAGGCGCTCGTCGAGGCCGAGGCCGACCTGGAAAAGGCCGTCGACGTCCTGCGCACCCGCGGCCTGGCCGCCGTTGCCAAGAAGGCCGGCCGCGCCACCAACGAGGGCACGGTCATGGCCATCGTCTCCGACGACGCCACGACGGGCGCCGTCGTGGAGCTCAACTGCGAGACCGACTTCGTGGGCATGAACGACAAGTTCAAGGCCTACGCCGAGAAGATCGCCAAGGCCGCCCTGGCCGCCAAGCCCGCCGACCTGGAGGCCCTCAAGGCCGCCGACGCCGAGGGCGAGACGGTGGAGGCCGTGGTGACCGACGCCATCCACACGCTGGGCGAGAACATCCAGCTGTCCCGCTTCGCGCTCGTCGAGGGCGGCGCCGTGTCGTCCTACATCCACGGCGGCGGCAAGATCGGCGTGCTCGTGCAGTTCGACGTGGAGGGCATCGACCCCGCGTCCGACGGCTTCAAGGCCTACGGCCGCGACATCGCCATGCAGGTGGCCGCCGCGTCCCCGGTCGCCGCGAACCGCGATGCCGTCGACCCGGCCATCGTCGAGCACGAGAAGGCCATCTACATGGCCCAGGCCGCCGAGTCCGGCAAGCCCGAGGCTATCCAGGAGAAGATGGCCACCGGCCGCCTGGAGAAGTTCTTCAAGGAGAGCACCCTCACCGAGCAGGCCTTCGTGAAGAACCCGGATCAGAGCGTGTCCGAGTACACCGACGAGGTCGCAAAGAACCTCGGCGGCACGATCGGCATCGTCGACTTCAAGCGCTTCGTGCTGGGCGAAGAGGCGTAAGGCCCCGCATCGACCGCGGCCCATCTGCTCTTCTGCTTTCGCTGTGAAGGCCCGCTTCGTGCGGGCCTTCGCTTTCTATAATGGCAGGGTGCTGCAAACGGCGCCGGGGCAACGGCGCGTGGACGATAGACGAGCGATGCCCGGCCGCCTTCGAGCCGGGTGCGAAGGACAATCCATGGCTGAAGAAATCATCATCGTGCAGGGCACGGGCGTGCTGACCGGCGAGGTTCCCGTGTCGGGCGCAAAGAACTCGGCGCTCAAGCTCATGGCCGCCGCCTTGCTGGGGGGTGGAACCACCGCCATCCACAACGTGCCGCTCATCTCGGACATCGCCATCATGTCCGAGGTGCTGCGATGCCTGAACGCGCGCGTTGAGCGCGAGGGCCACACGCTCGTGGTGGACACCGGCCCCGTGGACAAGTGGGAGACCCCCTACGAGCTGGTGTCGAAGATGCGCGCGAGCATCGCCGTGCTGGGCCCGCTCATCGGGCGGTTCGGCCAGGCGCGCGTCGCCATGCCGGGCGGCTGCCAGATCGGCGCCCGCAAGATCGACATGCACCTCGTGGGGCTGGAGGCGCTGGGCGTGGAATTCGTGGTGGACCACGGCTTCCTGGAGGCCACCACGCCGCACGGCCTGACCGGCGCGCACGTCGTGCTGGACTTCCCCAGCGTGGGCGCCACGGAGAACCTGCTCATGGCCGCCGTGGCAGCCGAGGGCACCACCACCGTGGAGAACGCGGCGCGCGAACCGGAGATCGTCGACTTGGCGAACATGCTGAACGCCATGGGGGCGCGCGTGTCCGGCGGCGGCTCGTCGCTCATCGAGGTGGAGGGCGTGCCCGTCGAGAGCCTGCATCCCTGCGAGCACACCACGGTGGGCGACCGCATAGAGGCCGGCACGTTCCTCACCGGCGGCGCGCTCATGGGCGGCCCGGTGACGGTGCGCGGCATCGACCCGTCGTACCTGCGCATGGCGCTCATGAAGCTGGAGGCCATGGGCTGCGACGTGCAGGCCGGCGCCGACTGGATCACCGTGCGGCGCGAGGGGCCGCTCGCGCCCATCGATTTGCAGACGCTGCCGCACCCCGGCTTCCCGACCGACCTGCAGGCGCAGTTCATGCTGCTGGCGGCCCGCGCCGTGGGGACATCCGTCATCACGGAGAACGTGTTCGAGAACCGCTTCATGTTCGCCAGCGAGCTCATGCGCATGGGCGCCGACATCGTCATCGAGGACCATCATGCCCTCGTGCGCGGCGTGGATGGGCTGCAGGGTGCCGACGTGTCCTCCACCGACCTGCGTGCCGGCGCGGCGCTCGTGCTGGCGGGCGTCTCGGCCGAGGGGGAGACGCGCGTGCACGACATCCGCCATATCGACCGCGGCTACGAGGACTACGTGGGCAAGCTGGGCCTGCTCGGCGCCGACATCGAGCGCGTGACGATAGACGACGCGCTGCCGGCGTGCTAGCGGGGCCGTTGCATGGCTAGGCGCAAGAAGGGCTTCACCGCAGCCCAATCGAAGCTCACGTCGCACCGCATGAGGTCGGCGATGCTCGGCACGCACGTGCCGCGGCGCATCCGCCCGGCATCGGCCCGCATGAACGCCGATGCCGTGGGCTTCTCCAGCACGCGCAAGAAGAAGCGCGCCGCGCGCGGCGTGGTGGACACGTTGCTGCCCTCCACGGCCACGCGCGAGACCTCGTCGGACTACAGCCGCCGCGTGGGGCGCCGCGACATCGCCCAAGAGCTGCAGCGCAAGGCGCGCGTCCGCCGCATCGTGGCCGCCGTCATCGCCGTCGCGGTGGTGGCCGCAGTCGCCGGCGGCGTGGGGCTGGCCACGTTCTTCGGCTCGGTGGACGGGAAGATGGGGCTGGGCGACTCCGACGCGAAGGCCGCCCTCACGGCGCCGAAAGAGGGCGCCTGGTACGCCCTGCTCGCGGCCGACCTGGGCGCCGCCACGGCCACGCAGGAGCAGGAGGGCCCCGACGCGCTCGTGCTCGCGCGCGTGGACGCTTCCTCCCGTGCGGTCACGCTCGTCTCGATTCCGGCGAACTTGCAGGTCACGCTCAAGGACGGCAAGGTGCATCCCCTGCGAGAGGCCGCGGCGCAGGGCGATGCGGCGCTCGTGTCGGCGGTGGCCGGTTTCGCGGGAGTGGACATCGCGCACTACGCGAAGACCGATGCGGCGGGCATCGCCTCCCTGGTGGATCATTTGGGGGGCATAGAGGTCGACGTGGCGCAGGAGGTGGACGACCCTGCGGCAGGCGACGTCTACCTGGCCCCCGGCGTGCAGACGCTCGACGGCAATGCGGCCGTCACGTTCCTGCGTGCGCGGAACTTCTCGAACGGGATCGACGATCAGGCGCGGAACCAGCGTGAGTTCCTGGCGTCCTTGGCCGCGCGCATGCTCGAGGACGGCGGCGCTTTGGCGTTCGCCACGCAGCTGGACGCTGTGGGCGGCTCGTTCCATACCGACGTTGCGGCTGTGGACGCCCTCAAGCTGGCTGGCGCGCTGGGCGGCATCGATGCCGCGAGCGTGCAGGGGGCGCTCGTGCCCGGTTACGAGGCCACACGCGACGGCGCGACCCGCTACGTGGCTTCGAGCGACGCGTGGGCGGGCATGATGGAGCTGGTTGACGCAGGTCAGCCGCCCGTTGTGGACGAGGGCGCGTATGCGCAGGTCGACCGCGGCAGCTTCAAGCTGGAAGTTCGCAACGGCGCGGGCATAACGGGCGGGGCGGCCCAGGTGGGAGAGATCCTGGCGGCCGACGGGTTCAACGTGGCCGGCACGGGCAACGCCGACAGCTCCGAGTTCCCCGAGACGCTCGTGGTGTATGACGGCGAGGAGCACAAGGAGCAGGCCGAGGAAGTGGTGCGCGCTCTGGGCACAGGCCGGGCTATCGTGGGCGCGGGCTATTACGAGTACGAGACCGATGTGCTCGTGATCATCGGCAGGGACTGGAAGCCCGTGGCGTAGGCGGGGCGCGACGCGGCTGGCTCCGGTGCCTGCGACTTGCTCCCAGCGACGGCCCCGCCGCCTTTCGGGCCGCTCGATGCGTTGCTCCCGCATGCCTTGCAGCCACCCGTCCCGGAACGCGGCCGGCCGGTCGGTGTCGCCCGCGTGCATTTACGGCACCGAGCGCGTCGCGCCCGCCGCGCTATGGTAGAATCGGCACCCGAGAAACATCATTTCGACGAAGGAGCTTTTCATGGTAGACAAGAACGACGTGGCGGCGGTGCTCGAGCTCATCCGCCCCAGCCTGCAGGCCGACGGCGGCGACGTGAGGTTCGTCGATGTGGACGAGGACGGCGTGGTGTCGGTGGAGCTGCAGGGTGCCTGCAAGGGCTGCCCCATGTCCGAGATGACGCTGGCGAACGGCGTGGAGCGCATCCTGAAGGAGCGCGTGCCCGGCGTGACGAAGGTCGTCGCCGTCCACGAAGGCTAGAACGGAGGGACCGGGGCCATGGCGAACTGTTGGGAGCGGCGCGGGTGCGACGAAGAGATGATGTCGCGCTGCCCGCACAACACGCCCGGCGAGCCGTGCCCGGCCGACTGCCACTACGCCGCCTGCGACCGGCCGACGCACGTGGTGGCGACCGACTTCGCGGTGCTGCTCAACCCCGAGCGGTACTACGATGCGGCCGTGAAGGAGGTGTGCCGCTTCTGCGAGCACTTCCTGGAGCACGGCCCGGACATCGCCGACGCGCCCGAGGACGGGCCGCGCGCCGGCAACCCGAACCGCTTCCTGCTGTAAGGCGGGCCGCGGCTGCCGCTTGCACGGCGGGACGCCGTTCCCGCTGTCCGCATGCGGCGTTTGGGGTATCATGAGCAAGGCAGGAACGCGCGGCCGCCCGGGAGGGCGGCCGCGTTGCACGCAGGGCCAACGATGGAAACAGGAGGAAGCATGACCGAGCAGGTGCAGGGCACGCTGAAGGTTAAGACCGGGTTCGCGGAGATGATGAAGGGCGGCGTCATCATGGACGTCGTGAACCCCGAGCAGGCGAAGATCGCCGAGGATGCGGGAGCGGTGGCCGTTATGGCCCTCGAGCGCGTCCCGGCCGACATCCGCGCCCACGGCGGCGTGGCGCGCATGAGCGACCCCACCATGATCGAGGGCATCGTGGAAGCCGTGTCCATCCCCGTCATGGCGAAGTGCCGCATCGGGCACTTCGTGGAAGCCCAGGTGCTGCAGAGCCTCGGCGTCGACTTCATCGACGAGAGCGAGGTGCTCACGCCGGCCGACGACGAGTACCATGTGAACAAGTGGGACTTCGACGTGCCGTTCGTGTGCGGCGCCCGCAACCTGGGCGAGGCCCTGCGCCGCATCGCCGAGGGCGCGGCCATGATCCGCACGAAGGGCGAGCCGGGCACGGGCAACGTGGTGGAGGCCGTGCGCCACATGCGCACCGTGACCACCGACATCGCCCGCATCAAGGGCCTGCGCGACGAGCAGCTGTTCACCGCCGCAAAGGACTTGCAGGCGCCCTACGAGCTGGTGAAGTGGGTGGCCGAGCACGGGTGCCTTCCCGTGGTGAACTTCTCCGCCGGCGGCATCGCCACGCCCGCCGACGCGGCGCTCATGATGCAGCTGGGCTGCGACGGCGTGTTCGTGGGCAGCGGCATCTTCAAGTCGGGCGACCCGGCCAAGCGCGCCCGCGCCATCGTGGAGGCCACGACGAACTACGACGACCCCGACACCATCGCGCGCGTCTCGCGCAACCTGGGCGAGGCCATGGTGGGCATCGAGATCTCGGACATCCCCGAGAACGAGCTCATGGCCGGACGCGGCTGGTAAGGCTCGCATGACGACGAAGCGCATCGGCGTCCTGGCTCTGCAGGGCGCCTTCCGCGAGCATCGGCGCATGCTCGAAGGGCTGGGGGCCGACACGCGCCTCGTGCGCTGGCCGGCCGAGCTGGATGGGCTGGACGGCCTCGTGATACCGGGGGGCGAGTCCACGGCCATCGCGAAGCTCCTGGCCATCCACGGCTTGTACGAGCCGCTGCGCGCCGCGCATGCGGCCGGCATGGCCGTGTTCGGCACGTGCGCCGGCGCCATCCTCATGGCGCGCGACATAGAAGGCGCGCGCCCCGACCAGGAGCCGCTCGCCCTCATGGACGTGCGCATCCGGCGCAACGCCTACGGCCGGCAGATCGACTCGTTCGAGACGGCGGTGCCGTTCGACGGGGTGGCGGGAGGCCCGGTGAAGGCCGTTTTCATCCGCGCACCCCGCTTCGCCGATTTGGGGCCGGGCGTGCAGGTGCTCGCCGCCGGCGACGACGGCGAGCCGCTTGCCGTGCGCGAAGGTCGCGCGCTGGCCGTGGCGTTCCACCCCGAGCTCACCGACGACGACCGCGTGCATGCCTATTTCCTCGAAAGCGTGGTCGGCGCGTGACGTTCGGCCTCGGGGAAGTCTGCTACAATGGGTTTCATTGGCGGACCCGGCAAGGCGAAGGAGCGTGAGGCGCATGAGTCAGACGATTACCTGCCCGGCGTGCGGCGCGTCCGATCTGGACGTGTGCTGCTACGACTCCATGATGGTCGTGCGCGCGGACCTCGCCATGTTCACGTTGCGCTGCCCCTCGTGCGGCGCCAAGGTGTCCAGCATGCAGACCATCCCCTCCCAGCTGCGCGAAGAGGTGCGGTTCGCCGCCATCGAGGTGGGCGCGGGCATGGGCCGCGAGTAACGTCACGCGCCCGGCTGCGCGTCGGGGCGGGCCCGCACGCGGCGGAGCCTTCCGCCGGCGCCGCAGGGCCGGCGATCGGCAAGGCAAAGGAATCCTATGCTCAACGACCTTTACTGGAATCTCGACCCCGTCCTGTTCTCGGCGGGGCCGTTCACCGTGCGGTGGTACGGCATCGCCTACGTGGCGGGGTTCGTGTGCGCCGCCCTGCTCATCTGGCGGCTGGCCAAGCGCTGGCGCATTCGCGTGGACGCCGACGCGCTGCTCACCATCATGTTCTGCGTCATCATCGGCGTCGTGGCGGGCGGTAGGCTGGGATACGTGCTGTTCTACGGCAACGGCCTGGAGTTCTACCTGCAGAACCCCCTCGAGGTGCTCGCGTTCAACCATGGCGGCATGAGCTTCCACGGCGGGCTCGTGGGAGCGCTCCTCGCCGGCATAGCGGCCGCGAAGATGACGGGCATCCCGTACCTCACGTTGGCCGACCTGGGCTGCGTGGCGGCTCCCATCGGGCTCTTCTTCGGCCGCCTGGCGAACTTCGTGAACGGCGAGCTGTGGGGCGGCCCCACCGACCTGCCATGGGGCGTCGTGTTCGGCGGGGCCGCGGGCCCCATGCCGCGCCACCCCTCCCAGCTCTACGAGGCGCTGCTGGAGGGAGTGCTCATCTTCGCCGTGCTGTTCCTGCTCTCGCGCAGGCTCCCGCCGCGTCCGCGCGGCACGTTCCTGGGCGTGTTCCTTATTATGTACGGTTGTTGTCGGTTCGCCATCGAATTCGTGCGCCAGCCCGATGTGCAGCTAGGATACCTGTGGGGCGGTTGGCTGACCATGGGCCAGCTTTTGTCCGTCCCGCTCGTGCTCGTGGGAATCGGCGTGCTCGTTTATGCGCTTCGGATGAAGAAGCCGCAACAGGGTCTTCCTGAATTGCCACAAGGCGAGTAACATATAAGGCGTGCCATCAAGGAACGAACCTGAAGCCCGGTCGGGCCCCGCGCAGGCGGTGGTTGCGGTCGGGAACGACCTCGAAGGGGGAACCATGGAGCTCAAATTCTACCATTGCCGCCACTGCGGCAACATCGCCGTCAAGCCGTTCGACTCCGGCGTGCCGCTGGTATGCTGCGGCGAGCAGATGGAGGAGCTTGTCGCCAACACGACCGACGCCGCGCTCGAGAAGCACGTGCCCGACGTGAAGGTGGACGGCTCGAACGTCCACGTGCAGGTGGGCAGCACGCTGCATCCCATGACGCCGGAGCACTACATCACGTTCGTGTGCCTGCAGACGAAGAACGGCTACCAGTTCGTGCAGCTCACGCCCGAGGACGCTCCCGTGGCCGATTTCGCCGTGGCCGAGGGCGACGAGCCGGTGAAGGTGTACGAGTACTGCAACATCCACGGCCTGTGGGTGGCCGAGGTCTAGGCCCCGCTTCCCAAGCCGCATCGAGCGCCCGTCCCGCACCGCGCGGGGCGGGCGCTCGCGCTTTCCCTTTGTGAAACTCCGCTTCCGATTCGGCCGCCGCCCGGACGCGCGGCGGGGTTCGCGGTATCATGCAACGTGCAGGGTCCGGTCCGGGCACCGCATGGCGGAAGGAGCAGCATGGCAAGGCGCACGAAGATCGTTTGCACGCTGGGTCCGTCGGTGGACGACGAGGCGTCGCTGCGCGCCCTGATGGGGGCGGGCATGGACGTCGCGCGCTTCAACTTCTCGCACGGATCGCACGACGAGCACCGCGCGCGCATGGAGCGTTTGCGCAAGGTGCGCGGCGAGCTGGACTCGCCCTGCGCCATGCTGCTGGACACGCGCGGGCCGGAGATCCGCACCGGCCGCCTGGCGGGAGGCCGCCCGGTGGAGCTTGCGGCCGGCAGCCGGATCGTGCTCACCGAGCGCGCGGTGGAGGGCACGCCCCAGCTGGTCTCGCAGAGCTGCCCGGGCTTGGCCGCGGCCGTGGGGGCGGGCACGTCCATCCTCGTGGACGACGGGCTCTTGGAGCTCGAGGTGGAGGACGTGGACGGCACCGACATCCGCTGCATCGTGAGGAACGCGGGCATGCTCGGCGAGCGCAAGTCCGTGAACGTGCCGGGCGCGGCGCTTCCCCTGCCGGCGCTCACTGACCAGGACCGCGCCGACCTGCTGTTCGGCATCGGGCAGGACATCGACTTCGTGGCCGCGTCGTTCGTGCGCGACGCCGACGGCGTGCGGGCCGTGCGCCGGTTCTTGGACGGGCACGGCGGCGAGGGCATCAGGATCGTCGCGAAGATCGAATGCTCTGAGGCCGTGGAGAACTTCGACGCCATTCTGGAGGCCGCCGACGGCGTCATGGTGGCGCGCGGCGACCTGGGCGTGGAAGTGCCCGCCTGGCGCGTGCCCCATATCCAGAAGAACATCATCCGCGCGTGCAACCGCGCGTCGAAGCCCGTGATCACGGCCACCCAGATGCTGGAGTCCATGGTGCGTAACCCGCGCCCCACGCGCGCCGAGGTGGGCGACGTGGCCAACGCCGTGTATGACGGCACCGATGCCGTCATGCTGTCGGGCGAGACGGCGTCGGGATGCTACCCGGTGGAGGCCGTGCGCATGATGGCGCAGGTGGCGGAGGCGAGCGAGCCGTACCTGCACGACGAGGCCGCGCCCGACCGCAGCCGCGAGCATGCGCGCGTGGCCTTGGCCGTGGGCATGGCGGCCGTGCAGGCCGCCGAGACGCTGGGAGCCTCGTGCATCGTGGCGCCCACGATGTCGGGGCGCACGGCGCGGCTCATGTCGAACCTGCGCCCGCGCGTGCCCATCTACGCGGTCACGCCGTTTCCGCGCGTCATGCGCCAGCAGCAGCTGAGCTGGGGCGTCACGCCCATGCTGGGCGACGTGCAGGGCGACATGCAGCATGTGGTGGAGAACGCGCGGGCCAAGGTGCTGGAGCGCGGCCTGGTGGCGCCCGGCGACATCGCCGTGTTCACGGCGGGCGACCGCGCCACGAGCCCGCTGGAGGACGTGGGCTGCGGGCGCACCGACGTGGCGGCCACGAATGCCATGTACGTGGTGCAGATCCGGGAGGACTAGGACGCGCGGGCGGCCCGGTTCGCGCCGAGGGCGCGGGCTGCGGGCGCGCCTGCAGACGAGGGCCGCCGCGGGCGGCCGGACAAGGAGCAGGACATGGGCTTTTTCGACAATGCGCAAGAAGTGATCGACCGCGGCGTCTCGGTGGCGAAGGGCGCCGTGTCGGGCGTGGCCGTGGAGCAGCAGGGCTTCGTGAAGGGCTTCGTGCGGCTGTGCAACGACGGCTGGGAGCAAGGCTGGCACGAGCGCAACGGCGGCAACGCGACGTACCGCCTCACGCCGGAGGACGTGGCGTCCTGCCGCTCGTTCTTCTACGACACGGCCAGCTCGTGGGTGCCGCTGGGGCTTGCCGCGCCGGGCATGCGCCGCTCGTTCTTCCTGGTCACACGCGCCGGCGCGTTCATGCGCAACGTGGCGCTCGACCCGGACGCCACGCTCGGCATCGTGGAGCTGAACGACGAGGGCGACGCCTGGCGCATCGTGTGGGGCTTCAAGGAGGGCGGCATGCCCACGAGCGAGCTGGCCAGCCATGTGCTCATCCACGAGAAGCGCGCCGCCGCCACGGCGGGCGCGGCCCGGGTGCTCTACCATGCGCACCCGGTGAACGTGGTGGCCTTGTCGGCTGTGATGCCGCTCGACGCGCGCACGTTCACGCGCGCGCTCTGGAAGGCCATGACCGAGTGCGTGATCGCCTGCCCCGAGGGCCTGGGCGTCGTGCCGTGGATGGTGCCGGGCGGCGCGGACATAGCGCAGGCCACCGCCGAGCTCATGGGGCGCTACCCGGCCTGCGTGTGGGCGCAGCACGGCCTGTTCTGCTCGGGCGCGGACTTCGACGCCACGTTCGGCCTCATGCACACGGTGGAGAAGGCCGCCGCCGTGTACGCGCAGGCGCGCCTGCTCAACGGCGGCAGCGATGCCTTCCCGAACACGATCCCCGACGCCGGCCTGCGCGCCATTGCGGAAACGTACCACCTGCCGATCAACGGGGAGTTCCTGGAGGGGTAGGATTCCGCTGTGCGCGTTGCCTGTTTTCCCTCGCGTGAGCGTTCCGACTGTGCTATCATGCAAAGGCTTGTCTTCGCCTTGGTCGGAAACCAAGGCCTGTCTAAGGAGAACCAAATGAAACAGGGAATTCATCCGGAATACGTCGAGTGCACGGTGAAGTGCAGCTGCGGCAACACGTTCACCACCATGTCGACGAAGCCGGAGCTGAAGATCGACATCTGCAACGTGTGCCACCCGTTCTACACCGGCCAGCAGCGCTTCGTTGACACCGGCGGACGCGTGCAGCGCTTCGCCGACAAGTTCGGTGCCGCCAAGGAGACCGTGGCCGAGCGCGAGGCTGCGAAGAAGGCCGCCAAGGCCGCAGCCGTCGCCGAGGCCGAGGCAAAGCGCAAGGCCGAGCGCGAGGCGAAGGCTGCCGAGAAGGCCAAGCGCGCCGAGGAGTTCGCCAAGAAGGCCGAGCGCGATGCCGCCAAGGCCGCCGAGGCCGAGGCTGCCGCCCCTGCCGAGGATGCCGCCCCCGAGGCCACGGCCGAGGAAGTCGCCGCCGTGGACGCGCTCGTGGAGGCTCCGGCCGAGGAGAAGGCTGCCGAGTAGCGCGCGCCTCCGCACGAGACATCGCACCGAACGGAAGCGCCCGGCCATCGGCCGGGCGCTTCTGCTTCCGAAGGAGGGGAGGGAAGCCGTTTACTTCGTCTGCGCGTGCGCGGCGATCTCGTCGAACTCGGCCTGCGAGAGGTCGTAGCCGTAGAACGTCTTGAAGTAGCCCGCCACGGTGTCGTACATATCGTCGTCGTACTGGTCGGGATACAGCAGGCGGGGCAGCCACTGCATGCCCAGCACCTGGTTCACGGTCGGCGGGTTGTTGAGCCAGCACCACGGCGCGCCGGGCACCTCGTAGTAGTTCCCGTCCTTTACCGCCGTGAGGTCGGCCCAGGCCGGGTCGCTGCCCACGGTGTCGTAGATGCTGCCCTCCTGGAACAGGATGAGCTCGGGGTCCCAGAGGGAGAGCTGCTCGAGGCTGATCTCGGTGCCGCTGCCGCTGCCCGACACCTTGCCGAGGTCGGCCACGTTGCTCGCCACAAGGTCGACGACCTGGCCCTGGTAGGAGTCCTTGGCGATGGTGTTCGTGCCCTTGTCGCCCAGCAGGTAGGCCACGCGCACCCGCTGGTCGTCGGGGATGCCCGCCATCACGGACACGGTCTCGTCGTACGCCTTCTTGCAATAATCGGACAGCTCCGCGCCGCGATCCTCCATGCCCAGGAGCTCGCCGAGCATCTCGTAGGCATCGCCGTAGGTGTCCATGGTGGTCTCCACGAACACGACGGGGATGCCCAGCTGCTCCTGCAGCGTGTCGAGGTCCTCCTTGATGCCGTCCTTGGCCTCGCCGGTGTCGATGAGGATCTGCGCGCCGGCCGCGGCCACGGCCTCCTTGTTGAGGTCGCCCTTGGCGCCGAACGCGGCCCCGGTGACGGGCAGGTCGGCGTAGTTGCTGCCCAGGTACTTCACCTGGTCGTCGGTGAGCTCCTGCGAGAGCGTGACCAGCTTCTCGGGGGCCATCGTCAGCAGGACCTGCGTGGCGGTGTGGCCGGCCGGGGCGATGCGGTCGAGCTGCGCAGGCACCTCGACCGTGCGTCCGGCCGAGTCGGTGAACGTGCGCGTGGCGTCCACAGCCGCCTGGTCGCTCTTGGCGTCGCCGCCTCCCGATGTGCTCCCATTGCCGCCGCTGGAACAGCCGGCGAATGCGAACGCCAGCCCCAGGCAGAGCGCGCAAGCGGCCAGCAGCCGCACGAGCCGTGCGTGTTTGGATATCCTCGTTCCTTCCATGTGCCTTCCTTTCCCTTTCGTTCCCTTTTCCTGGAATCTATCGTTGTATCTCGCGCACGGGCACGCAGACGCGCACCTTGTCGCCATAGAGGGAGTTGACCTCCACGTCCACGCCGTAGATGGTGCTCACCAGCTCGCGCGTGATGACGTCCTTCGGGTCGCCGTGCGCGAAGACGCGGCCCTCGTGGATGACGAGGGTTTGGTCGGCGTAGAGGAACGCCTGGTCGGGCTGGTGCGTGGACTGCACGATGCTCAGGCCCTCGCGGGCCAGCTGCCGCACGCACGACAGCACCCGCACGGTGTTGCCGTAGTCGAGCGCGCTCGTGGGCTCGTCCATGATGATGGTGCGCGCGTTCTGCGCGATGGCGCGTGCGATGAGCACGAGCTGCTGCTCGCCGCCGGAGATCTGCGTGTAGGGGCGGTGGCCCAGGTGCGCGATGCCGATGCGCTCGAGCGCGTTCCACGCCTGGTCCACCTGGCCGCGCTTCGGCGTGCCGAACAGGCCCACGCGGCCGCCGGCGCTCATGAGCACCACGTCGAGCACCTCGTAGTTGTACACGGGGGCGTGCGACTGGGGGATGTAGGCTATCTCGGAGGCGCGGTCGCGGATGGACAGGGCGCGCAGGTCCTTGCCGTTCACCGTGATGCCGCCCTCCCAGTTCCTGTTCAGGCACAGGATGCAGCGGAACAGGGTGGACTTGCCCACGCCGTTCGGACCCAGCACGTTCACCAGCGTGTTGTCGGGGATGGAGAACGTCAGGTCGTGCAGCACCTCGCGGCGCCCGTACGAGAAGCTCAAGTGCTCGACGTCGATGCTCATAGCTGCTTCTTCCTCGTGATGAGGTACAGGAAGAACGGCGCGCCGATAAAGGCGGTGAGGATGCCGATGGGTATCTCGGAGGTGGTGGCAAGGCGCGCCACATCGTCCACGACGAGCAGGAAGCTGGCGCCCATGAGCATGCTGGCCGGCAGGAGCTTGCGGTAGTCGCAGCCGATGACCATGCGGGCGAAATGGGGGATGACGAGGCCCACCCAGCCGATCATGCCCGTGACCGCCACGCTGGCGGCCGTCACGAGGGTGGCCGCGAAGATGACCACGATGCGCACGCGCTGCGCGTTCACGCCCATGGTGGACGCCTCGTCGTCGCCCATGGTGAGGATGTTGATGCGCCACCGGAGGGCGAACAGGACCAGGAGGCCGGCTGCCATGGGCGCTGCGGCCATGGCCAGGTCGGCGGGCTTCGCGCCGGTGAGGCTGCCCATGAGCCAGTAGGTGATGGCCGCCAGCTGATCGGTGGGGTCGGCGATGAGCTTGGTGTAGGACACGGCCGCCTGCAGAAGCGAGCTCATCATCACGCCGGCCAGCACCACCACCATCATGTGGTTGCCCTTGGCGCGGCTGCTTACCAAGAGCACCAGCATCACGGTGACGATGGCCGCCGCGAACGCGAACGCGGAGATGCCGAAGGCCCCGAGTCCCAGGAGGATGGCCACGGCCGCGCCGAACGCCGCGCCCTGCGAGGCGCCCAGGATGTCCGGTGACACGAGCGGGTTCTGGAACGTGCCCTGGAACGCCGCGCCGGCGGCCGCGAGCGAGCAGCCCACGAGCAGCGCGAGCGCGATGCGCGGCAGGCGCACCTGGAAGAACAGCGTTTCCTGCTGGGCGGTCCAGAACGGCTCGATGGGCACTACCAGGTTCGCCAGCATGCCCCCGGCCTCGGCCGGCGTGATGGGAAAGCGGCCGAGCATGAGCGAGGCGAGCGTGGACGCGACCACGAGCACGCCGAGCGCCACGAGGACGATGGCCGCGCGCCGCCGCTGGTTGCGCGAGGCGCATCGGGCTGCGTGGGCATCGTCGCGGGAGGTTTCGCGAGATGCGTCGCACGTGGCGTGGCGGGCGGTTTCGTCCGCGCGCCGAGGGGGTACCCCCTCGGCGCCTCTGATGCTTCCAGCATCAGAGGCGCCCTCGTCTCCCCTGAAGGTATGCTCAAGAGCCCCGATCGTCCCCGCCCCCTATAGACTGAAATAAGAATAATACCATAACCAATATATCCTAAAAAATGAATATTATCAATTGGGAATATATAAATCGGGAATTGGAAGACGATGGAAAATGGCGGGAAGGGGGTCGATGCGAAAGGGGCGCTATATTCAAAACACCCGCTCTTACTGCCCCTTTGACGCACAATCAGTGATTAGCGCAATCTGCCGACCTTCGCGCGCAGTGGCCCTCGAAACAGCTGCCTAACGCGCGGGGTACGCGGTGCCGTGGACAAAAAGGGGCAGTTTTCGTTATTCTGGATAAAAGATAGTTAAAACACCGGGCTTGCTACCAGGTGTTTCGCAAACGCCGCATTCACCACTCCTTGATTCCCGCCCAGAATCTATAGATTACCGAGCCTTTTTGTCCATTACCCTTTCGATCATATATTGAGTCGCCGCATGCGCGAGCAAAGCGCTTTGCGCATGCGGTACGACCGCGATCATCGACTATGCGTCAAAGGGGGAGTCGGAGCATTCGTTTGAAATAATGAACGAACTTTCCTTTGTCCGGCGGGAGGGTTCGCCGATGGGCGGCCTGCAAGGCCGGTACGCCCGCGCTGGGAGCGCGCGGGCCCCGCCTACGCCCCTGGCCGGGTGATGGACATCATCTGCAGCGCCTCGCCGAAGAACTGGCCGGCTCCGTTCTGGACGGCGAAGCGGGCCTTGTCGGGGTCGGCCACCACGCTGCCGGCCAGCATCTCCACGCCCCAGTCGAACAGGAACGGCGACATGACCACGCTCGGGCCCACCATGACGGTGGTGCCGTTCCTCGTGAGGTCGAGCAGGCGCGGGGCCGTCTTGTTGATGATGGTGACGCCGGTGATGAACGTGTAGTCGCTTTTCGGCAGCACGTACTCGCAGGCGGGGTCGGGCGTGTCGAGGGCCTGCGTGCAGTTGCGCTCAAGCACGGTGAGGTCGGCGTACTCGGCGATGCGGTCGACGTGCGGGAAATGGCCGACCACGGTGACGCGGGCTCGGCCGTCCCCGCCGCGGGCCGCCCCGGCGGCCTCGATGCGCGGGCGGTACTGCTCGAAGGCGTCGCGCGGCGGCACGCCTCCGCGCGAGCCGCGCTCGGAGCGCTCTACGGGCGGATCGTACACGGCGCCCAGCGGGTCGAGCAGGGGCTTCTGCGCGTAGTAGGCGTTGAGGGCCGCCACGCCGAGCGTGGCCTCCTCGAAGCACCACGACTTCGTCAGCTCCGCCACGGTGCGCAGCGGCAGGCCGCGCAGGTCCATCGTGTGCTTGCGCTTGGCGCCACCCTTGCAGGTGAAGCTGATGCCCATGCCGCAGTCCGCCTCCACGTAGGACCAGTGCGTGCCCAAACAGTAGTCGCGGACGACCAGGTCCTCGGGAACGTGCCCTATCAGGTGGTTGTAGAACTTCCACGGCGTGTCGTGGCCGTGCGTGCCGGGGAAGCTGATAACGTCGTTGCCGGGGTTGTTCGCGCAGCAGTCTTTCTCGGGGCATCCCATGGTCGTACCGTTCCTCTCTCTCGTGCGGAGCCGCCGGATGGCGCCTCCTTCGGGGCCGTTCACGGCGGCCCTATCCATATCTTCAATAGAGTATAATACAGAGTCAAGGAGAAATAAATGCAGGGCGAGGGCGGCGCGAGGAAGGGGATGCGATGCTGTTCATCTTGACGGGGGACGTGCAGTCGGGCAAGACGCGCTGGCTCGAGCGTCTGGTTGCCGAGCTGGCGGCCGACGGCGTGGAGAGCCGCGGCGTGCTGGCGCCCGGCGTGTGGCGCCCGCGCGAGGACGGGGACGATGGCGGCCCGCATCCGCTCGGATCGGGAGAGGGGGCCTACGAGAAGCTGGGCATCGACAACGTGCTGCTGCCCCAGGGCGAGCGCCTGCGCTTCGCCCGTCGCCGCGACCTCGCCGAGCGCGACGGCCAGCTGAACCCGGCCAGCCAGAGCGCGGCGGCGCAGCTGGCATGGGAGATATCCGGGGAATCTCTCGCGCGCGTTAACGCGCACTTCGAGATGCTGGCGAAATCGACCTTCCCCGAACGGCGGACGCCCGATGGCGCTGCGGTTTCCACGTGCTCCGGACAACGGGCGTCCGACGCTGCCGTGAATTTTCCGTATTCCGAAAAACGGTCGCCGGATGGACGGCCGTTCGAGGAAGCGGCACATGTTTCACGTGAAACATTTGTTCGTAAGGAAGGCGAGGGAGGCGCGGCTGCGCCCGCGGCAGGGGAAAACGCATGCATTCCTGCGGCGTGGAGAACCGTGGCTGCCGCGCGCCCTTGGCTGCTCGTGGTGGACGAGCTCGGGCGCTTGGAGCTGGAGCGCGGATGCGGGCTGACCGCCGCGCTGGACCTGGTGGAACGGGGGCCGGTCCCCGGGTGCGCGCATGCGCTCGTCGTGGTGCGCGCGCGGCTGCGCGATCGCGCCGAGGAGCGCTTCGCCGCGGCATGGGGCGGCTGCGAGGCGCTCGCGCCCGGCGACGGGGCGCGCAAGGCCGTCCGCCGCGCGTTCGGCCTTGCTTCCCTTATCGATAACTAGTATCATTAGGTTTCAGAGAGGCATCCGAAGGTCTTATCGCAAGCCGGGCGCGAGCGCGCCGCGGCGGAAAGGCGCACCATGATCGATCAAACCGCGTTCTTCAGCCTGAGCTACGGGCTCTATGTGATCTCGTCGAAGGACGCAGACCGCGCGGCCGGCTGCGTGGCCAACACGTTCCAGCAGGTAACCTCGTCGCCGCTGCAGGTGAGCGTGGCGCTGAACAAGGGGAACGCCACCACCGGCGTCATCCGCGCTGCGGGCCGCTTCTCGGCCACGTGCCTGGCACAGGATGCGCCCATGGAGCTCATCGGCACGTTCGGCTTCCACTGCAGTGACGACTTGGACAAGTTCGCCGCCTGCGAGCACGCCTTCGACGCCGCCGGCCTGCCCTACGTGGCCGAGCATGCGTGCGCGCACTACTCGGCGCGCGTGGTGCAGGAGATCGACCTGGGCACGCATGTCCTGTTCGTGGGCGAGGTGGAGGAGGCTGAGAAGCTGCTTTCCTGCGAGCCCATGACCTATGCCTACTACCACCAGGTGAAGGGCGGCAAGACCCCGCCGAAGGCCTCGAGCTTCCTGCCCGACGCCGTAGGCGCCCCCCTGCCGGCCGACGCCTCTGCCGAGGCGGCCGCCGCCGAACCGGGTCAGCCGAAGATAGCCTGGCGCTGCACCGTGTGCGGCCATATGGAGTACGTCGAGGAGCTGCCCGACGATTTCGTGTGCCCCGTGTGCGGTGTGGGAAAGGATATGTTCGAGCGGGTGGAGCTGTAAGGAACCCCCTGCAGAGACGTATTGCGGATCGCCCGCGCGGAGGGCGCTGTTGAGGCAATGCGGCGAGCGCACCGTTCGCTCGCCGCATTGCTTTCTGCCCGATGGGGAAGCCGTGCGGCTGGTCGGCGATTTTCCTGAGCAGGTTTCCGCTACTTGTCCCAGGCGATGAACGCCCAGGTGACTTTGCGGGGCTCGCGCAGGGCGAGGCGCTTCTCGGGCTCGCCCTTCCGGCCGGGCTGGCCGGCGCGGGGGTTCTCCACGAGGTTGTCGGCGAGCCAGGGGCGCAGGCGCGCGAGGGCGGCGTCCCGCTCCGCGGTGGTGACGAGGGATCCCACGGTGTCGTCCACCATGCGTGAGAACGTCTCGTAGGCCTCCTCGGGCGTGTCGAACGTGTCGGGGCGCGCGCTCTCTATGTAGGACACCTCGGGCTTCAGGCCCTCCTCTGCAAGGATGGCGAACGCGTAGAGGTAGTCGCGGCCCAGCTGGTTCTGCAGGCCGAGGGCGGTGAGCACGCGCTCGTCGGTCCGCGGTGAGCCGCCGGTGGGCAGCGTGATGCACACGCGACGGCGCGCCGCGTCGGTCAGGCGCATGAGCGAGTCCTTCAGGTCGGCGGTGGCTATGGAGCGCGAGGCCACGGCCACGTCGGCCGAGCCGGGGAGCACGCCGTGGGCGGCCCAGTCGTCCTCCCAGCTCATGAGCTTGGGCGTAACGGACACGATGCCGCGCTCAGCGAGCTCGCCCTCCAAGACGCCCAGCATGCCCTGCGAGAAGTCGGCGGCCACCACGGGGTGTCCTGCCGCGCCCAGCGGCACCGACAGCGCTCCGGTCCCGCAGCCCATGTCGAGCACCGACTCGCCCGGTCGGATGCCCGCCAGGTCCAGGAACCGCTCTACGTAGGGGTTGGGGGCGTCCTTCGAGCCGAACGTGGCCGCGCGCTTGTCCCAGTGCGAGGCGTCGTCCGCGGCGCGGCGGGCCTTCTGCAGCTCCTTCCATTCCTCGTTCCAGTCGTGCGTGGTGAGCAGCGGCGTGAAGGTGGTTGCGGGCTTGTCGGGGTGGGAGCCGTCGGGCGTTTCGTGGATGGAGTTTTCGACCATAGGGAAGCCTTTCGCATCGCGGGTTCTCGGCATCGGTTACCATACTAGCGAAAGACAGCGCCGAAACGAGCCGTATCGTCAAAATTATCCCGAATTGAGGAGTATCCGACCCATGCACGTCGAACTTCTGTACCACACTCCCGACCCCGAGCGCGCCATAGCCACGGCGGCGCGCCTGTGCTACGCGCCCGTGGGCGCCGCCGAGCTCATGGAGACCATGCCCGAGGAGCGCGTGCGCAGCGTGCTCTCCACCATCATGGGCAGCGGCCACTTCTCCACGCTCGAGCACGCCAGCTACACCTTCGCGGTGGACGGCGTGTCGCGCGCGCTCACGCACCAGCTGGTGCGGCACCGTATTGCCAGCTTCAACCAGCAGAGCCAGCGCTATGTGAGGTTCGCGGACGGCGTGGCCACGGTGAAGCCCGAGAGCGTCGCGGCGAGCGAGGAGGCGAGCTCGGTGTTCGACCAGGCCATCGCCGCCGCCGTCGAGGCGTACGGGAAGCTGCTGGATGCGGGCGTGCCGGCCGAGGATGCGCGCTACCTCTTGCCGAACGCGGCCGAGACGAAGATCGTCATCACCATGAACGTGCGCGAGCTGCTGCACTTCTTCTCCCTGCGCTGCTGCAACCGCGCCCAGTGGGAGATCCGCGACATGGCGCACCGCATGCTTGAGCTGGCGCGTCCCACGGCGCCGTTCATCTTCCTGGACGCCGGCGCCCCCTGTGTGGGCGGCACCTGCCCCGAGGGGAAGATGACCTGCGGAAACCCGTATCCGCGCGTGAAGAGGGGCTAGCATGGGCGAAGAGAAGAGCGACCTCTCGCGCGCATTCTCCGAGGACGGCGCGCGCAAGACGCACGTGGGCGGGCAGGCCCTCATCGAGGGCATCATGATGCGCGGCAAGTACAACTGGTCGGTGGCCGTGCGCGAGCCGGCGGGCGGAATCTACGTGGAGGAGCATGACCTGGCGAGCGGGCGCGCGAAGAACGGCTGGCTGCACTGGCCGCTCGTGCGCGGCTGCAGGGCGCTCGTCGAGTCGCTCGTGCTGGGGTTCAAGGCGCTCGAGATCGCGGCGGAGCATGCGTTTGCGGAAGATGATTCTGGCGAGGCGGCCGCTCCTACCTGCGAGACCGCGGAGGGAACGGGAGGGGCCTGTGGCTCGGGCAGTCCTGCTCGCACGGACAGCCCGCTGGGCTGTCCGGCTCGTGCGGAACTCGCCCCAGGCCCCTCCCGCTCCCTCCGCTCCGAGGCGGTCGAGGGGGTGCATGCTGGCGGCGAGCCTTCCGATGCGGATGCTGCGGTATCGGACGTCGAAGGGGGCACGGGCGGCTCCCTCGCCGATGAGGGGAAGGGCTTTTCTTGGAAGGACGACTTCGGGCGGCCGGGCACGATGATGGACGCCCTCGGGGCGCAGACGTCGCTCGAGGTTGTCGGCGGGCCTGACGCTGAGGGCAGCGGCGATGCCGATGCCTTGGACGGCGGACGCCCCTGCGCCGCGGAGCCCGAGAAGAAGTCCTTCCTCGACGAGGAGGCGGAGTTCGGCAAGGGGGCCATGGCGGTGTCCATGGTGCTCGGGCTCGTGCTGGGCGTGGTGCTGTTCATCGTGGCGCCCGCCTTCGTCACGAACCTCATCGTGGGGGAGTACGACCAGAACACCGTGCTCTGGAACGTCGTGGACGGCCTCCTTCGCGTGGCGGTGTTCGTGTTCTACCTGTGGCTCATCGGGCGCATGGCCGAGATCAAGCGCATGTTCGGCTATCACGGCGCCGAGCACAAGACCATCCACTGCTACGAGCACGGCCTGCCCCTCACCCCCGAGAACGCGCGCAGCTTCCCGCGCCTGCACGTGCGCTGCGGCACGGCGTTCCTCATCATGGTCATGATCATCGCCATCCTGGTGTACACGGTCACGCCCATCAACGGGCTCATCGCGGCCTGGGGCGTGCCCGACGGCGCGCCGAAGCTCGCGCTGGTCATACTCGTGCGCATCCTGCTCATGCCGGTCATCGCCGGCATCTCCTACGAGATCACCGTGCGCTGGGCGGGCAGCCACCCCGAGAACCCGCTGGTGAAGGTGGTGCTGTGGCCCGGCATGCAGATGCAGTACCTCACCACTAACGAGCCCGACGACGGCCAGATCGAATGCGCCATCGCGGCCATGCAGCGCGTGCTGGAGCGCGAGGAGGCCGAGGCGGCGGGTGCCGCCGACGCCCGGAAGGGCGAGGAGGGCGATCCTGGCACGGCGGTGTCGGCTGCCTGACGGCACGGCTGCCCGAATGCTCCTGCTACGCCACGACCGAGCGTCCCTTGCCGGAGCGCTTGGCCTGGTACATAACCTGGTCGGCGCGGTCGTATAGGTCCTGGTAGCGCTCGCTGCCCGCGGCCTTCACCGCTCCGACGCTCACGGTGTAGGGGCAGCCCGCCGCGCGCGATGCGGCGGCTGCCGAGCGCACGAGCTTTGCGCAGCGCTCCTCGAGCCGTGCGGCATCCACGGGGCCGACGAGGCACACGGCGAACTCGTCGCCCCCGAAGCGGCAGATCAGGTCGTCTTCGCCGAACGTCTTGCGCAGCTCGTCCGCCAGCGTGCGCAGCGCCTTGTCGCCGGTCTGGTGGCCATAAGTGTCGTTCACGCCCTTGAAGTCGTCCACGTCGATCACCGCGAACCCGCCCACCTCGCCGCGCGAGGCCAGCGTCTCCACGGCCTTGCGGAAGGCGCCCATGGCGAGCAGGTTCGTCAGGCCGTCCCGGTCGGCCACCGCCTTGAGGCGGTCCTTCTCGGCGCGGATGATCTTGAGCGCCTTCGAGCTGTTGCGCACGTAGAGTACCGACAGCGCCACGACGACCAGCATCACGCCCAGTCCGACGAGGGCGAGCTCCTTGGCGTACGCCTCGACGAAACGGGCGAGGGTCGGCTCGTCTTCCTCCCGCACGGCGTCGTAGATGCTCTCGTTCACGGCGCCGCGGGGCATCTCGCGCACCGCCTCGTTGAACATGCGGATAAGCTCCAGGTCGCTCGACGGCGCGAACGCGAAGCAGGTGTCGTTTGCCTGGTCCGAGTTGGCGAGCGAGGTGATGTTGCGGTAGCGGTTCTCGTTGGCGTAGTAGGGGGCCGAGTAGCCGTCGGTGTACGTATAGTCGGCCCTGCCGGAGTCGACGGCCTCGATGCAGTCCTGCAGCGTGTTGCACACGACGGCGTCCCCGATTTCGGGGACGTAGGCGTCCTTCGTCACGGCGATCCGCTTTGTCGATAGGTCGGCGACGTCCAAGCCGTCGCGGACCACCGTCCACCGCCGCGACGTGAGATAGGATGTGCTCAAGGACAGTCCATGCCGCTGCGCGAAGTCGAAGTTGTGGAGGACGCCCGCCACCGCATCGAGGTCGAGGCGGGCCATGTCGTCGACCCAGCTGCTGTTCCCCGTCAGGGGGACGAGCTCTACCGAGAGTCCCGTGTAGTCGGCGATGAAGTCGATCACGGCCTGCGACGCCCCGACGAGCTGCCCGGTCTTCTCGTCGACATCCTGGACGGGCGCGGCGCCGGGAAGGTAGCCTATTCGGACGGAGCCCTTGCGCGATGCGTACTCCCGCATGTCCCTCGAAAGGCCGGTGGAATCCTCGTAGCTGTTGAAGTACTTGTCGTACAGATCCTGCTCGAGCGTGGGCTCGGCCTTCCGCGTCTGGACGATGGCCTCGTTGAGGGCGGCGACTACGTCCGGGCTCCCCTTCGTGGCGGCGAAGTAGAAGGGCGTCTGCGTGAGCGTGGCCACGACATGAGCGCCCCCGATGAGATTGATGTCCACGCCCGTGAGGACGTCGACATCGCCCGATTCCAGAGCCTTGAGAAACTCGTCCGCGCTCTCGTAGGTCACGGCTTCGAGCTCGATGCCGTTCATATCGCAGAACGTCTGCACTGCGGCGCGCGTTTTGGGGGAGGGCCCGTTGAACGCCGCACGAAGCTTGTCTTTCGTGTAGATGTTGGTGAAGGACAGATCCTCGTTCTCGTTCGAGGCGAACAGCGCCGTGTGCGCCGACCCGTAGGCGTTGATGGCGAAATCGTACTGCTCGGCGAGCTGGTCGGAGTAGTTCATGGCCCCGATGATGTCGACCTCGCCGTTCGCCACCATGTCGAGCAGCATGGTGAGCTGCTCGTTGAGGTCGCCTTCCACATGAACGTACTCGTAGTCCCAGCCGGTGTACTGGGCGATCTGCTGGAGGTAGTCGTACGTGTACCCCGAGTGCGTGCCGTCCTCCGCGGTTTCGGTGAGGCCCGGTTGGTCGGGCCAGGCCACGCGTATCGTCGTGCGGCCGCCCTCGGCGGCGTTCGCGGAGGCGAGGGCGCCGACTCCGGCTCCCGGTATTCCGCAGGCAAGGGCTGCTGCGACCAGCAGCGATGCGAGTACCGATACCGCCCTACGACCTTTCATGCCCATCCCGCCCTTCTTGACAGCCTCCCTATGCGGCCAGTATAGCAGACCGGTCGGGAGCCGCCCGCCGCGGCCGCCCAGGGGGCGGCCGCGGCGGCGGTCGAAATACGCTCGCCCCACTAGAGCTTGGACCAGGCTTTGCCGGGTTTTCTTTCCGGCCCGGAACCGGGTTAAGATGAAAAGGAGCCTGCGGGGTTGCTGGCCGATCCCTTCCCCTCGACTGCTATACTGATCCGGATGCGAGGGCGAGATGGGGGCGGGGTGCTTTCGCTCCACGGTGCGAGGCGCCTTCGTGCTGCCTTGCGGGAGGAGACGTCGCCCTTCCCGCCTCCGTCTCCCGATGCGACACCGAAAGGCTTGCCGATGGAACCAGCCATCACCGTTACGAACCTGCGGAAGACCTTCAGGCTCTCCGCCAAGCAGCGCAAGCTCGAGCGCACCGACGCGAGGACGAAGACGGCCGTCGACGGCCTCTCGTTCGAGGTGCGGTGCGGCGAGATCTACGGCCTCTTGGGCCCGAACGGCGCCGGCAAGACCACCACGCTGCGCATGCTGGCGGCGCTTGTGAAACCGGACGAGGGCAGCGCGTTCGTGGAGGGCGTCTCGGTGGTGGACGACCCCATGAGGGTGCGCGGCATCATCGGGTTCCTGACGAGCGAGCTCAAGCTGGAGGATACGTTCTCGCCGGACTACCTCTTCGACTTCTTCTCCGAGCTGCACCACGTGGAGCCGGCCGTGCGCGACGCGCGCAAAAGGGCGTTGTTCGGGCGCTTCGGCATCGACCGTTTCGCGCAGACGAAAGTGGCCGACCTGTCCACCGGCATGAAGCAGAAGACGTCGCTTGCGGTGTCGCTCGTGCACGACCCCGACGTCATCATCTTCGACGAGCCCACGAACGGCCTCGACGTGCTCACGGCGAAGGTCGTGACCGACTTCTTGGTGGAGCTGAAGGGCCAGGGCAAGACCATCCTCTTGTCCACGCACATATTCAGCCTGGTGGAGAAGGTGTGCGACCGTGCCGGCATCATTATCGGCGGGCGCATGGCGGCCGGCGGCACCCTGCCGGAGCTCACGGGAGGGCGCTCCCTCGAGGACGCGTTCTTCGACCTGTACGCCGCGAGCGCGGGGGAGGCCTCATGAGAAGCAACGTGCTCACGATAGCCAAGAAGGAGCTGGCGAGGTTCTTCAGCAACAAGGCGTCGGCTATCGTCTCCATCGTGCTGCCCGGCCTGCTCATCTTCCTCATGTGGACCGTCATGGGCGACGCCATGGGCTCCCTGTTCTCGCCCGACGAGGGCAAGCGCCCCGTGGTGGCCGTGGTGAACGAGCCGGCGAGCATCGGGGCGCTGGCGCCCGAGGGCGGCATCGACATGGTGGGCGAGGAGGCCCTGCCCGGGGCCGAGGAGATGCGGGAGCGCATCGGTCAGGGCAGCGTGCAGGCGTTCGCCGTGTTCCCCGCCGGGTTCGACGAGGCCGTGGCAGCCTACGACCCGGCATCGGGCGAGCCGGCTCCGCAGGTGGAGGTCTACTTTGACTCCACCGACCCCAACTCGTCGCAGGCGTATGCGACCCTCACCGGCCTGCTCGACGCCTACGAGTCGTCGCTGGCGAACCGTTTCGATGTGAACGCGGGGCAGGGTGCCTACAACGTGGCCGCGGAACGCGACATAGCCGGTTCGCTCGTGGTGTCCATCGTGCCCATGCTGCTGCTCATCCTGCTGTTCACCAGCTGCATGAACATCGCGGCGGAGTCGGTGGCCGGCGAGAAGGAGCGCGGCACCATGGCCACGCTCCTGTCCACGCCCATCAAGCGACGCGATATCGCGCTCGGCAAGGTGCTGGCCGTCACGCTCATCGGCCTGGCCATCGCCGCGTCCAGCATGCTGGGCATCTTCGCGGGGCTGCCCGGCATCATGCAGGGCGCGGTGGACATGAACGTGTACGGCCCGGCGGACTACCTGCTGCTGGTGCTGGTGGTGGTGTCCACCACGCTGCTCGTGGTCATGCTCATCACCGTGGTGTCGGCCCTGGCCAAGACCACGAAGGAGGCGGGCATGTACCTGACGCCGCTCATGATCGTGGTCATGCTCGTGGGCATCCTCGGCATGTTCGGCGGCGGTGCGAAGGAGGAGCTCTGGTTCTACCTCGTGCCGCTCTACAACTCGGTGCAGTGCATGATCGGCATCTTCACGTTCGACTTCCAGCCTCTGAACGTGGCCGCGTGCGTGCTGGGCAACCTGGCCTACACGGGGGCCGGCGTGCTCGTGCTGCAGCGCATGTTCAACAGCGAGCGGCTGATGTTCGCACGCTAAGCGGGGAGGGGCGAGACGCGGGGAGGGGCGAGACACGGGGACGGGGATGACGTCTCGTCAGGGGCGGAGCACCGGGCCGCGCGTCGCCCCGCGGAATGAGACGTCATCCCCGTCCCCGTGTCTCCCCGCGTGTGCCGGTTTCGCTTCCATCTCCGTCGATTTCGCTATCGTCAGCCTCCCGTAACCTCCCTGCCATCTGGGGCGATGACGTGCATGCTAGACTGGTCGATGCACTTCGTCATGAAATCTTGCAAGACCGCGGCGCACTGACGATCGCGGCCTTTCACGCGTGAAACGGGAGGCTCCGACGGTGGGAAGCGCGATATCGGTCAAGGACATACGCAAGAACTTCGGCACGGTCGAGGCGCTCCGGGGCGTGTCGCTGGAGGTCGACGAGGGGCAGAAGGTGGTGGTCATCGGTCCCTCGGGCTCGGGCAAGAGCGTGCTCATCCGCTGCATCAACGGGCTGGAGACGCCGGATTTCGGCTCCATCACGGTTGAGGGCATGGACCTGTCCGACCGGCATGTGAACGCCCGCGCGCTCGCCCGCGACGTGGCCATGGTGTTCCAGAGCTACAACCTCTACCCGCACAAGACGGTGCTCGAGAACGTGACGCTGGCCCCCATCAAGGTGCTGAAGGTGCCGCGCGATCAGGCCGAGCGCGACGGGCGCGCCTACCTGGACCGCGTGGGCCTGTCCGACAAGGTGGACAAGTACCCCGACCAGCTCTCCGGCGGCCAGCAGCAGCGCGTGGCCATCGCCCGCGCCCTCAACATGCATCCCAAGATCATGCTCTTGGACGAGCCCACGAGCGCGCTCGACCCCGAGATGGTGCAGGAGGTGCTCGACGTGATCAAGTCGCTCGCCGAGACCAGCATGACCATCGTCATGGTCACCCACGAGATGGGCCTGGCGCGCGAGGCGGCCGACACGGTGGTGTTCATGGAGAACGGCCTGATCGTCGACCAGGGCACCCCGCACTATATGTTCGACGAGACGGACAACGCTCGCGTCAAGAGCTTCCTGTCGAAGATCCTGTGAGGCCGCCCATGATCACGAGACGAACCTTCATCCGCACGTCGGCGCTGGCCGCGGCCGGCCTCGCGCTGGCCGGCGGTCCGATCGCCCTCGCGGGCTGCGCGCCCGACGGAGACGTGCTGCGCGTGGGCACGAAGATCGACGTGCCGGGCTTCGGCTTCCAGAACCCCGAGACGGGCAACATCGAGGGCATGGAGGTGGACATCGCGCGCGAGCTGGCCAAGCGCATCAAGGGCGACCCGAACGCGCTCCAGGTGACCGGGGTGAACGTCACCACGCGCGGAGCGATGCTCGACAACGGCACGCTCGACGCGACGCTGGCCACGTTCACCATCACCGAGGCGCGCAAGAAAAGCTACAACTTCTCGCGCCCGTACTATACCGACCACATCGGCGTGCTGGTGAAGAAGTCCTCCGGCATAACCGACCTGGCGGACCTCGACGGGAAGACCGTGGGCGTGGCGCTGTCGGCCACGACGCGCGACAAACTGACGGCCGCCGGCGACGAGATCGGCATCCATATGAAGTTCGCCGAGTACTCGACGTATCCCGAGATCAAGATCGCGCTCGTCACCGGGCGCGTCGACGCCTTCTCGGTGGACCGCTCCATCCTGAACGGCTACGTGGACGACTCCACCATGCTGCTGGACGCGCAGTTCGCGCCGCAGGAGTACGGCGTGGCCACGAAGAAGTCGAACACCCAGCTAGCCGACCAGATCGATGCCGCCATCGGCGCCATGTCCGACGACGGCACGCTGCGCTCGCTCCAGGAGCGCTGGGGGCTCGTGGACGACGCGCCCGCCGGAGACGGGAAGGACGGTGGGCAGGATGCTTGACATCTTCGCGCCCTACAAGTGGGAGGCGCTCTTCCAGCGCTGGCCCGACATCCTGGCCGCGTTCGGCACCACGGTGGGCATCTCCGTGCTCGCGCTCGTCATCGCGCTGGCGCTCGGCATCGTGTTCGGCGTGCTGTCGGTGTCGCGCATCGCGCCTTTGCGCTGGGTGACCCGCGTGTACGTGGAGGTGGTGCAGAACGTGCCGCTGCTTCTGCAGGTGTTCGTGTTCTACGCCATCTTCCCGCTGCTGGGGTTCTCCCTCGCCGCGTTCTGGATCGGGGTTCTGGCCATCGGCATCTACCACGGCGGCTATATCTCCGAGGTGGTGCGCAGCGGCATCGGCTCCATTCATCGCGGGCAGTTCGAGGCGGCGAAGAGCCAGGGCTTCTCGTACTGGCAGTCGATGTTCGTGATCATACTGCCCCAGGCCATCCGCATCATCATGCCGCCTTTGGCCGTGCAGGCGGCGAACCTCGTGAAGAACACCTCGGTGCTGGCGCTTATCGCGGGCGGCGAGCTCATGTACTTCTCGAACTCGTTCGCCGGCGCCACGAGCTACTACGGCCCCGTGTACATGGTGGCGGCGCTGCTGTACTTCGTCATCTGCTTCCCGCTGTCGCGCCTGGCGCTGTACCTCGAGCGCCGCACCCGCGCGCACCGGCATCTGTCCACGGGCGACGCGACCGAGGAGCTGGCCGAGGACGCGCTCGAGGTCACGCCGGGCACGCACGACATCACCGGGCGCGCGGCGGCCGACGCGCTTGCCGGCGGCGTGGGCACCATGTTCGAGACGGTGGACATAGCCCCGGCCCGCCAGGCCCCCTCTCCGCGCCACCCGCTGCACGTGCTGGGGGACGAGGCGGACGGCCCGGGCGAGCGCGGGCCGATGGAGCAGGCGTACACCGGCCGTGTGGCCGCCGAGATCGCCGACGAGATAGGCCGCGAGATAGCGCAGGAGATAGCCGAGGAATGCGGCGACGACGAGGCCTGCGCAGCGCGCGTGATGCGCACGAAGGCCGGACGCGTGAAGGCTCACCGCCGCCTGGAGCGCCGCGCGGCCGCCCGCCGCGGGGTGGAGAGCACGGTTGCCGGCAAGGCCGAGGCCGGCGCCGCCGCGCCCGCGTCGCCGGATGCCGTGGCCGAGGGCGTGCGCGACCTGGGAGCGAGGCGCTCGCCGGAGGCCGACGAGGCCTTGGCCTCGCGGGCCGAGACGGCCACGAGCGACCGCATCACCCGCGACGTGCGCAAGCGCGTCGACGGCGGCGCCGCGTTGGAGGCCGATGCGCAACGCGCTCCCGTCGAGGCTGCCGGCGCGGAGGGCGGACGCACGGTGCATCGCCAACGTGCCGACGCGCACGACGAGGCCGAGCTGGGAGCGGAGGCCTTCCTCGACAACGACTACGTGCCCGGCGAGCTGGACGCGCCGGCAGAGCGGCCCGCCCACGTGCGCGCGCCGCACGACGAGGCCGACTTCGACGCCGAGAGCGAGGATGCGGCCGCGCGCCAAGCTCGCCGCGAACGCCGCAGCGGCGACGAGGAGGCAAGGGAGTCCAGCGGGCCGGAAACGGTCGTGCCCGAGGACGTGGACATGGAGGCGCTTGCCGGCATGGCTGCGCGCGCGGCCGACGATGCCGCCGCGCGCATGGAGCGCCTGCGGCGCGAGGGCCTCGAGGGCCTTGGCAAGGACAAGCGAGGGGAGGGCAAATGAGCGAGATAACCGCCCTTTTCACCTGGGTGAACATACGATTCCTGCTGCAGGGCCTGGGTATGACGCTGCTGATATCCGCGCTGGCCATCCTGTGCTCGGTGGTGCTCGGCACCGTCATCTCGGTCATGCGCACGTCGAGCAGCCGCGTGCTGCGCGGCGTGGCCACGGTCTACATCGAGATATTCAAGAACACCCCGCTGCTCCTGTGGATCATGTTCACGTTCTTCGTGGCGCAGCTGCCGCCCATCGGCGCAGCCGTGTTGGCGTTCACGCTGTTCACGAGCGCGAGCGTAGCCGAAATCGTGCGCGGCGGCCTGGCGAGCGTGCCGTTCGGCCAGTACGAGGCCGCGAAGTCGCAGGGCTTCTCCACCGTGCAGACGTACCTGCTGATCATCTTGCCGCAGGCGCTGCGCAACATGGTGCCCGCGCTGCTGTCGCAGTTCGTGACCACCATCAAGGACACGAGCTACCTCTGGGGCGCCATGGCGCTGCAGGAGCTCATGGGGCGCGGCATGATACTCATGAACAGCTACAACTCAACGGTGCAGATATTCGCCATCTTCGGCATCATGGCGCTCATCTACTTCGTCGTGTGCTTCACGCTCTCGCAGATCGTGCGCGCCTACCAGCGCCGCCTGAAGGAGGCGCGCACGGCGTAGGGGCGAGACAGGGGGACGGGGATGATGTCTCATTCCCCGACGCGGTACGGCCTTGCGAACCTCCTGGGAATGAGACATCATCCCCGTCCCCCTGTCTCGCCCCTGTCTCGCGGGCACCCAGAGGCATCTACTGCGCGAGTGCCAGGTACGGCAGGTACGCCTGCGCGCTCTCGGGGACGGCGAGGGTGACGTTCTGGCCATAGGCCGAGACGGTGACGTAGCCCGGGTCGTCGTAGGTGGTGATGGTGCCGTCGATGCCGGCGTACGACCCGTCCACGGTGCCGGTCTCCACGGCGTCCGCAGGCAACGCGGCGGCCTGCCAGCCGTCGATGTCCAGCTCGGCCACGAGCGCGTCCACCTGGTCGGCCGTGAGGCCGGTTGCGGCGGCTATGTCGTCCTTGCGCTCGTCGATGGCGTTCTTTACCTGGCCCTTGAGGTCGGTTGCGTCCATGGCGGCGTTCGCGACGGCCGCCTTGGCGCCCTGCGCCGCATCGCTCACGGGGCCGAGCGAGGTGTTCGAGAACACGACGACGCCCACGCCGACGAGCACGACGACGGCGAGCAGGGCGAGAAGCGCTCCGAGGACTTTCTTCATGAGGTGCCTCCTTGCAGTTTGGATGGCCTGCGCGGCGTGCGGTGCGCCGTGCGGCGCTGCTGCGCGGTCGCGCGGCTGCGGGCGGTTCCGCCGCTGGTGCGTTTCGTGGTCGATGCGCGCGGCGGTGGGTGTCGTGGTTCGGCGGCCTACCCGAAGGATAGCCTACCCGAGAATCGCCCGGTTCACGAAACGCCCGCAGCTTCTCCAACGCGCGGTAACGAAATCCCCATCGCATTTCCCGAAGCGGTTCGGCTTCATTCCAGGGCAGGCAATGCGTCATCAGGGGTTTTCGTGCGAAGCGAAAAACTGCTAGGTTCATGCGGCAATCGTGCAAGGATTCGGCAAGGAACAGGCGGTCGCCGCGCAATAAGCGCACGGCCGACACGCTTGAGGCGCGCGAGGTTTTTGCGGTTTCGCAGCGGTCGGCCGACGACTGCCATGCAAGGTCGCGGCGCTATGATCGGCGGAAGCCTGCTGGTATGAGATGGGCGGATGCTTGTGTATATAACATATATGTTATATACTGTTTGCACCCCGCAAAGGGGGAGGAATGGAAGACTTCGAGGTTGTTTTCTATCGTAAGTTGAACGGAACGGTACCCATGGACGAGTTCCTTGAGTCGCTTCCCCCGAAGCTGAACGCGAAGGTTCACCGCGACCTCGGTGCTTTGCGCGAGGAGGCCCATAAGCTGCGCGAGCCACAATCGAAGTGCATGGGGGAGGGGCTGTCCGAGCTTCGCAGCAGGCAGGGCGACGACATTGCGCGGTCGTTCTACTTCTTCTTCTCGGGTAGCCGCATCGTCGTAACGAACGGGTTCGTGAAGAAGACGCGGAAGACGCCTCGCAGGGAACTCGCCCGCGCGCTTGCCTTCAAGGCCGATTGGGAAGAGAGGTTTGTCAATGGATGATCTGGACAGGAGCCATCAGAGGTACATGCAGGACCCCGAGTACGCCGCCGAGTACGAGCGCCTGGAGCCGGTGTACGACATCATCAGCGCCATCACGATGGCGCGCGCCGAGCAGAACCTCACCCAGCGCGAGCTGGCCGAGCGCTGCGGCATGAGGCAGAGCGCGTTCGCGCGCCTCGAGTCCGGCAACGCAAACCCCACGCTCAAGACGTTGCAGCAGGTGGCAAAGGGCCTCGGCAAGAAGCTGCGCATCGGCTTCGTGTGAGCGTCCTACCGCCGCGCCACCTCCGCCGCGGTGCGGCCCGCCGGTTCCGCGCTCGCTTCAAGTGCGTATTTTTCGCCGCAAACGCCGCAAATCGTGTATGCTAGCGTCTGCTGCGCGCCCAAGCGCGCCATCCCCGCACACGTTAATAAACGAATGGGGCATCGTGTGAACGCGATCAGGCCGCGGGAGGCGGCCGGAAGAAGAGGAGGAACCGCGTGAAGCTGGTGGTAACCGAGAAGAACGACGCGGCTCAGAAGATCGCCGACTTGCTCGGCGTCAAGAAACCCAAGGCGGACAAGGTGTATTCCACGCCGGTGTACCGCTTCGACGTGGACGGCGAGGAGTGGGTGACCATCGGCCTGCGCGGCCACATCCTGGAGCCCGACTTCACCCCGACCATGGTGTACAAGAAGCGCGGCGGCTGGCAGGGCGTCACGGAGGAAGGCGAGACCTTCCCGGCGCAGCTGCCCGCGACGCTGCCCAAGCCCCCCTTTAAAAAGAAGAAGCCCTTCACCGAGGACGGCGTGGAGCTCAAGACCTGGAAGATGGACGCGCTGCCGTACCTGGTGTATGCGCCCATCAAGAAGCTCCCCAAGGAGAAGGAGATCATCCGCTCGCTGAAGAACCTGGCGAAGAAGGCGGACTCCATCATCATCGCCACCGACTTCGACCGCGAGGGCGAGCTCATCGGAAGCGACGCGCTCTCCTGCATCCAGGAGGTGAACCCCGACGCGCCCGTGCAGCGCGCGCGGTACTCGGCGTTCACGAAAGAGGAGATCACGCACGCGTTCGACAACCTGGTGGAGCTGGACGTGAACCTGGCGTCCGCCGGCGCGTCGCGCCAGGACATCGACCTCATCTGGGGCGCGGTGCTCACGCGCTACCTGACGCTCGTGAAGTTCGCCGGCTACGGCAACGTGCGCTCGTCGGGCCGCGTGCAGACGCCCACGCTCGCCCTCATCGTGGCGAAGGAGCGCGAGCGCCTGGCGTTCGTGCCCGAGGACTACTGGGTGATCCGCGGCGCGTTCGGCGCCGACCCCGACGCGTTCGAGGCTCCGCACGCCACGGCCCGCTTCAAGGCGGAGGCCGAGGCGAGCGCCGTCATGGCGCACGTGGAGGGCGCGACCACCGCCCGCGTGTCGGGCGTCGAGAAGAAGAAGCGCACGGTCCAACCGCCTGCGCCGTTCAACACGACCTCGCTCATGGCCGCCGCGTCAGCCGAAGGCCTCTCGCCCGCGCGCACCATGCGCATCGCCGAGAGCCTCTACATGGACGGCTATATCTCCTACCCCCGCGTGGACAACACCGTGTACCCCTCGTCGCTCGACCTCGCCGACACGGTGAAGGCCATCTCCGGCAACCCCGCCTACGCGCCGTACTGCAAGGAGCTGCTGGCGAAGGGCGAGCTCAAGGCCACGCGCGGCAAGAAGGAGACGACGGACCACCCGCCCATCTACCCCACGGCCAAGGCCACGCCCGACGACCTCGCGCCGGCCGACTACAAGCTGTACAACCTCATCGCGCGGCGCTTCCTGGCCACGCTCTCCGAGGCGGCCGTCGTCGAGGGCACGAAGGTATCGCTCGACGTGAACGGCGAGCCGTTCGTGGCCAAGGGCGACGTGCTGGTGCGTCCGGGCTTCCGCGCCATCTACCCCTACGGCCTGAAGAAAGACGAGCAGCTGCCCGCGCTCGCGGAGGGCGAGACGATCGCGTTCAACGGCGCCACCTGCACGAAGAAGCAGACCGAGCCGCCCGCGCGCTACAGCCAGGGCAAGCTCATCCAGGAGATGGAGAAGCTGGGCCTGGGCACGAAGTCCACGCGCCACTCCATCATCGAGCGCCTGTACGCGGTGAAGTACATCGTGAACGACCCCATCGAGCCCTCGCAGCTGGGCATGGCCGTGTGCGACGCGCTCGACAAGTTCGCGCCGCACATCACGCATCCCGAGATGACGGCCGAGCTGGAAGAGGAGATGGACAACATCGCCGAGGGCCGCACCACGCGCGTGAAGGTGGTGGACACGAGCCGCGACCTCCTGGCCGACCAGCTGGCCAGCCTCCTGCCGCACTCCGAGGAGGTGAAGGACGCGCTCGCCGACGCCGTGGCCGCCGACGCCTACGTGGGCCCGTGCCCCAAGTGCGGCAAGGACCTGCAGCTACGCGCGAGCCAGAAGACGCGCGGCATGTTCATCGGCTGCGCCGGCTGGCCTGACTGCGACGTCACCTACCCGCTGCCCAAGGGCAAGGTGGAGGCCGTGCCCGAGCCGTGCCCCACCTGCGGCATGCCCCAGGTGAAGGTGACGGCGTTCCGAGCCAAGCCGCGCACCATCTGCATCGACCCGAACTGCGCCACCAACAAGGAGCCGGACGTGATCGTGGGCGAGTGCCCCGTGTGCAAGGAGAAGGGCAAGCAGGCGAACCTCGTGGCGCAGAAGAACCCGCGCACGCTGAAGCGCTTCATCCACTGCGAGAACTACGAGGAGTGCGGGGTGGGCTATCCGCTGCCGCAGTACGGCGCGCTCACGGCCACGGGAGAGGTGTGCGAGCACTGCGGCGCGCCGATGGTGATCGTGACCACCGCGCGCGGCCCGTGGAAGCTCTGCCCCAACTTCGACTGCCCCGGCAAGGAGCAGGACGAGGAGAAGAAGGGCGCGTCGGGCGCGAAGGGCGGCGCGAAGAAGGCCCCGGCCAAGAAGGCGCCCGCCAAGAAACCCGCGGCGAAGAAGGCTCCCGCGAAGAAGCCGGCCGCCAAGAAGGTTTCCTCCGACAAAGCCTAGCGACCAATTCCCGATCGATCGTCTGGTCGGCCCTGACCTACCTCGACAGCGCAGCCCCGCGGCTGCGCTGTCCCGTACCTACGCATCGACCGGTCGGCCGGGCAACGGCTTCGGGCTCTTACTGCACACTTTTCACCAGTTTTTTACGTCGGAAGGCGGGTTTTCCGACCCGTGAAGCCGAACAGGCTATCAGCGATGACCGTTTCCCCTGATCGCGTTTCCTTGCGGCGAGGTCTCAAGTGCCGGAGTGCAGAAATCTGGTGAAAAGTGTGCAGCGCGGCTCCGCGTCGCCAACCGTCACCAACTGCGACGTGCCGTTTCGCTGGAGATGCGGGACTCGTCGTCGCAGCTTGGCGCGTGGGGCGCTACAATGCGGGGCGCAGAACCTGACTTCGAAGGAGAGCAATCACATGCCCAAGGTAACCATCGTCGGCGCCGGAAACGTCGGTGCCACCGCCGCCCACATCATCGCGTCCAAGAACCTGGCCGACGTCGTGCTCATCGACGTGGCCGAGGGCCTGCCCCAGGGCAAGGCGCTCGACATGATGCACATGCGCAGTGTGGAGAAGTTCACCGTGCACGTGACCGGCACCAACGACTACGCCGACACGCGCGACTCCGACGTGGTGGTCATCACCGCCGGCATCGCCCGCAAGCCCGGCATGACCCGCGAGGACCTGCTCGGCGTGAACGCCGGCATCATGAAGTCGGTGATCGGCCAGGCCAAGGAGGCGTCCCCGAACGCGGTGTTCATTTGCGTGACGAACCCGCTCGACGTCATGACCACGCTGGCGTTCCGCGAGAGCGGCCTGCCGGCGGAGCGCCTCATGGGCATGGGCGGTGTGCTGGACTCCTCGCGCCTGTCGTTCGCGGTGTGCGAGAAGCTCGGCTGCGAGCCGGCGGCCGTGGAGGCGTGGGCCGTGGGCGCGCACGGCGAGGGCATGGTGTGCTGGCCGCGCTTCACCACGGTGGACGGCACCCCCATCACCGAGCTCATGGACGAGGCGGCCGTGGCCGAGGTCGTGCAGCGCTGCGTGAAGGGCGGCGCCGAAGTCGTGGCGCACCTCAAGACCGGCAGCGCCTACTACGCGCCCGGCGCGTCCATCGCCAAGATGGTGGAGGCCATCCTGGGCGACACGCACGAGATCATGAGCGTGTGCGCGCACATCGACGGCCAGTACGGCATCGACGACCTCTACATGAACGTGCCCGTGCGCTTGGGCCGCGACGGCGTGGAGGAGGTCGTGGAGTTCGACCTCGACGACGAGGAGCTCGCGGCGCTGCGCGCGTCTGCGGACAGCGTGCGCGCGGGGTTGGCGAACCTGCCGGAGTAAGTGCGAAGTGGCGCGGCGAAGGATTGGGATGCGTGTCGTGCATCCCGCATCCCAATCCTGTGCCAGTTGTCCTGCACCAGGCATTCCGCGTTGCACCCCCTACGACGCCCGCTTCCAATCCTTTCTTCAGTCCTAGCTCCACTTGCCCTTCGGGCGCGGAGGAAGGCTTCGGGATGCGCGCGTCCTGCGCCGCGCCGATGGCCTGACGCGTCCTTGGCGAATCGGCGCGGCTTGCGTTAGCCGGCCGCACGCCGCCCCCGCGCCAAAGAGGGGGCGTGGGACAGTGGGGAAGCGCCCGTGTCGGGCGCTTCCGTTTTCAAGGAGGATGTTCATGCTGATCGAAATAGATGCCGAGCGCTGCATCGGGTGCGGGCGGTGCGTTGCCGACTGCGTGGGGTCGAACCTGCTGGTTGAGGATGGGACGGCGCGCGTGAAAGGCCGCTGCATCCTGTGCGGGCACTGCGTGGCCGTCTGCCCGACGGCGGCGGTGTCCATTCCGGGTTACGACATGGCCGACGTGGAGCCGTCTGCGCCGGCGGGCGAGACGATCGACGCCGCCGACCTCCTGCGCGCCATCAAGTCGCGCCGCAGCGTCCGTTCGTTCAAGCCGGAGCCGGTGGGACGCCAAGAGCTCGAGTTCGTGCTGCAGGCAGGTCGCTACACGGCCACGGCGAAGAATGCGCAAGGCTGCCGCTTCGTCGTAGTGCAGGACGGCCTCGCCGAGCTCAAACGGCTCGTGTGGGACGGCATCGAGGAGCTGCTTGCGCTGCCGGCAGACGAGAAGCCGCGTTGGGTGAAGCTCTACAAGCCGTTTTTGCGCGACGCGTGCGCGGGCAGGCAGGACTTCCTGTTCCGCAACGCACCGGCTGTCGTGTACGTGGCTGCCGAGCGCGCCGACGACGCGGGCCTGGCGGCTCAGAACATAGAGCTCATGGCGGCCGCGCAGGGCCTCGGCGTCCTGTTCAACGGCTACCTCTGCCGCGCCTCCGAGGAGCTCCCCGCCGTGCGCGCGTTCCTTGGGGCGGACGAGCGCCCCCTGCAGATGTGCCTGTTGCTGGGCTGCCCCGCCGTGTCCTATCCCCGCACGGCCCCGCGCATGCCGGGCGACTTCGTGGTGAAGTAGGCTGCCGTCATCGCAAAAAGTAAAGAACTCTTGACATTCTGCCGCGGAGGCGGCATACTGCGAAATGTTAAGAGTTCTTTACTTTGTGGCCGAAAGGAGCCGATCATGGACGAGATGGAGAAGTCGATCAGGACGCGGTCGGAGGCCCTGGGATACAAGTTCGCGGTCCTGCTGCTGGCGACATGGACGCTCGTCAATCTGGTGCTGTACCTGGCCACCGGGGGCGCGCGGGATATGCTGCCCACGCTCGTGCTCATCGCCGTGCTGCTGGCGCAGGGCTTCTCCGAGGAGTCGATGAAGCGGCGCATGGTGGAGGGCGACGACGAGTACCATGAGCCCAACCGGAAAGTGCGCATCGTCGTGGGCGTGTTGGGCGTGGCGCTGGTGACGTTCTTCGCCGGCTTCCTCGCCTTGTACGCGGCGTAAGCGGGCGGCACCGTGCGCAACGACATCAAGCGCCTGCGCAAAGCGCTGGGCCTGCGCCAGGAGGACCTGGCCCAGCGTTGCGGCGTGAGCCGCCAGACCATCGTGGCCGTGGAGAACGACAAGTACGACCCCACGCTGCCCCTCGCCCTGCGCCTCGCCCGCGAGCTCGGCACGACCGTGGAGGAATTGTTCCACCTGGAGTGACCGCCTCCCCATCTCGCGCAGGCCGGGGTCCTCGCAGGCACGTCCCGGCAACGTGGGAGGCGGATCGGCCGGGTTGCGGTATAATTCATCCCCATGGAAACCATCATCACGAAATCACAGGTCGCGGACGCTGTTTACGCGGCCATCCCGCGGCTGGCGTGCGAGCTGCCGGCCGACATCGAGGCGGGGATCGCCGCGGCGCGCGCCGTGGAGGACAACCCGCGCGGTCGGGCGGTGCTCGACCAGCTGGCGGAGAACGCGCGCATCGCGCGCGAGGACCGCGTGCCCCTCTGCCAGGACACCGGCACGGTGTGGGCGAGCCTCGAGATAGGCCCCGACGTGCTCGTGGCCGGCGACGTGTTCGCCGACGTGGACGACGCGGTCGCCCGCGCCTACGACGAGGCGCGCCTGCGCAAGTCGGTGGTGCGCGACGCCATCCTCGACCGCGCGAACACCGGCGACAACACGCCCGCGTTCTGCGACATCCACCCGGTGGACGAGCCGGGTGCGGCGCGGCTGCACCTCATGCTGAAGGGCGGCGGCTCGGACAACGCGAGCCGCGTGGTCATGCTCGTGCCGGGCGCCGGCAAGCAGGGCATCGTGGACGAGCTTGTGCGCTGCGTGCGCGAGAAGGGCGCGAACGCCTGCCCGCCGCTGGTGATCGGCATTGGCATCGGAGGCACGTTCGACAAGGTGGCGAGCCTTGCGAAGCGGGCGCTCATGCGCCCGGTGGACGAGCCGGCGGCCGATCCGCGTCTGCGCATGCTCGAGGAGGAGCTGCTCGCGGCCGTGAACGACACCGGCGTGGGCCCCGGCGGCCTCGGCGGCGCCACGACGGCGCTCGCCGTGCGCGTGGCCACGGCTCCGTGCCACATCGCGGCGCTGCCCCTCGCCATCAACATGGGATGCTCCGCCATGCGCCGGTGCACGATCGACCTCGCATCGGAAGGGGGCGCGCGATGAGCGACGAAGCGATCCGCCTGTCCCTGCCGCTCGACCGCCCGCGGCTCGCCGAGCTCCATGCCGGCGATGCGTGCCTTCTCACGGGTCCCCTGTACACGCTGCGCGATGCCGGGCACGTGCGCCTCATGGCCGAGCTCGAGGCCGCGGACGGCACGCTGCCCTACGGCCTGGACGGCCAGGCCATCTTCTACGCCGGCCCCACGCCCGCGGCCGCCGGCCGGCCGTTCGGCGCGGTCGGGCCCACCACGGCCAGCCGCATGGACTTCGCCGCCCCGGCGCTGCACCGCGCGGGCGTCGTGGCGACCGTGGGCAAGGGGCGCCGCTCCGCCGAGGTGCGCGACGCCTGCTGCGCCACGGGTTCCGTTTATTTCGTGGCGTGCGGCGGCGCTGCGGCCTACCTGGCCAAGTGCGTGGCATCATCGGAGACGGTGGCGTACGACGACTTGGGAACCGAGGCGCTGCGCCGCATCGAGGTGGTGGACTTTCCCGTGTTCGTGGGCGTGGACGTCCAGGGGCGCGACGTGTACGACCTCGCCTGAGCGCGCCGCTTCCGGCGCTGACCGTTAGGATCGAAAAGACACTGTGACGCAGGAACTTGCCGAAAACGATGCCCCGCGCGGCATCTTCATAACGTTCGAGGGTGGCGAGGGCGCCGGCAAGACGACGCATATCCGCTTCCTGTCCGAGAAGCTGTGCGAACGCGGCCGCGAGGTCGTGCGCCTGCGCGAGCCCGGCGGCACCGCCGTGGGCGAGGAGCTGCGCGCCGTGGTGCTGGACCCGAAGAACGACAACCTCTCCGACGAGGCCGAGCTGCTCATCTACGAGGCCGCCCGCGCGCAGATCGTGGCGGAGGTCATCCGCCCGGCGCTCGAGCGCGGCGCCGTGGTGCTGTGCGACCGCTTCGCGGACTCCACCATCGCCTACCAGGTGCACGGGCGCGGGCTGGACGCCGCCTTCGTGGAGCAGGCGAACGCGTTCGCCTGCCAAGGCGTGTCGCCCGACCGCACCATCCTGCTGACCACGGGCGGCTCGGCGCGCACGGGGCTCTCGCGCGCCACGCACCGGGGCGCCGACCGCGTGGAGCGGGCGGGCGAGGAGTTCCACACGCGCGTGAACGAGGGCTTCCTGGCCATCGCGCGGGCCCACGCCGACCGCGTGCGCGTGGTGCAGTCGGCCGCGCGGAAGTCGCGGACGTCGGAGCTCGTGTTCCGCGAGCTGGCCGACCTCTTCCCGTGGATGGCGGACGTCGTGGACGACCCGCCGTACTTCGCCTCGCTCGACGTGCATCGCCCGCGCCCGCAGGGAGCGCGCGGCGGCTCGGGCAACCGCGGCGGCGGCAACGGCAACAACCGTGGCAGCGGCGGCACCCGCAACGGCGCCGACGGCGGCGCGAAGGGGAAAAGCGGCAACCGCGGCAACCCTGGTGCGAAAGCCGGCCGCAGCGGCGGCGGCCGTGCCAGGCAGGAGAAGCCCTCGCAGGGCTCGAGCGGCAGCGCCCCGCGCGGCAAGGGCCAGGGGAGATAGGCCGTGGCCGACGCCTTCGAGAACATACTCGGGCAGCCGCAGGTGCGCGAGTTCCTTCGCGCGAGCGTGGCGAGCGAGCGCGTGACGCATGCGTACCTGTTCACCGGCCCTGCCGGGTCAAACAAGACGATGGCCGCCTACGCGCTGGCCCAGGCGCTGCTGTGCCCGAAGGGACCCCACGGCCCGCGGGGCGGCGAGTGCGGCGCCTGCGACATCTGCCGGCGCGTCAAGCGCAAGAAGCACCCCGACGTGCGCTACTTCGCGCCCGAGGGCGCCGGCGGCTACCTGGTGGACCAAATCCGCGACATCGCGGCCGACACGGTGCTCGCGCCCATCCAGGCCGACCGCAAGATATACATCCTCGACCGCGTGGACCTGCTGGGCGTCCAGGCGGCCAACGCCTTCCTGAAGACGCTGGAGGAGCCCCCGTCCGACGTGGTGCTCATACTCCTGGGCCGCACGCGCGAGAGCGTGCTGCCCACCATCGTGTCGCGCTGCCAGGTGGTGCCGTTCCGCCACATCCCGGCCAGCGAGGCCGCCGGCATCCTGGCGCAGAACACGGGCGCGTCGCGGGAGAAGGCCCGCATCGCCATCGAGGCGTGCGACGGCTCCATCACGCGCGGCATCGAGTTCCTGAAGTCCAACGAGCGCCTGGCGTTCCGCGCCCGCGTGCTCGAGGCGCTGGCCCTGCTGCGCAACGCCGACGACTGGGACCTCGTGGGCCAGGCGGGCGAGCTCGTGGTGCTGGCGAAGGCCCCGCTCGACGTCGTGCGCGCCGCGCAGGAGGAGGAGCTGGCCGAGAACGCGGACTTCCTGGCGAAGTCGGCCATCCGCCAGATAGAGGCGCGCAACAAGCGCCAGCTGACGGCGAAGAGCCTCGAGTCGCTGCGCCAGCTCACGGCCATCATCCGCTCGTGGCTGCGCGACGTGCTGGCCGTGTGCGCCGAGACGCCCGAGCTCGTGATAAACGTGGACGCCCGCGGCGCGATAGAGGACGCCGCACGCGCCACCGACGAGGCCCGCGTGGCCGCCGCGCTTTCGGCCGTGCGCCGCTGCGACGAGGCCATCTCGTATAATGTATCCCCTGAGACATGCATCGACGCGCTGCTCTTCGAAACAAGGGACGCGCTCTACCGCCCCCGCCCGCCCGCGGGCGCCGGGGCCGTGAGATAGAGAGGTATCGGCAATGGTTCGCATAGCGCCCATCAGGCTCGCCTACAACCCCAAGACGCTCTGGTTCGACCCGGGCGACCTGGAATTGAAGAAGGAGGACCCCGTCGTGGTGTCCACGGCGCGCGGCCTGGAGTTCGGCCGCATGGCCGATGACGTGTTCGAGGCCGACGAGGCCCAGGTGAAGAAGCTGAAGACCGCGCTCAAGCCGGTGAAGCGCCTCGCGAGCGAAGAGGACGTCGCCCGCGCAGAGGAGATGTGCCGCCGCTCGGAGGAAGCGCTGCCCGTGTTCAAGCAGATGGCGGCCGAGGCGAGCGAGGACATGCACCCGGTGTCCGTGGAGTTCCTGCTCGACGGCGACAAGGCCGTGTTCTACTTCGAGGCCGAGGAGCGTGTGGACTTCCGCGAGCTCGTGCGCAGGCTGGCCGCGCACTTCCACGCGCGCATCGACATGCGCCAGATCGGCGTGCGCGACGAGGCCCGCATGGTGGGCGGCCTGGGGCATTGCGGCCAGGAGCTGTGCTGCAAGCGCCTGGGGGGCGAGTTCTGCCCCGTGTCCATCCGCATGGCCAAGGAGCAGGATCTCTCGCTCAACCCGCAGAAGATATCGGGAGTGTGCGGCCGCCTCATGTGCTGCCTGCGCTACGAGTTCGACGCGTACAAGGACTTCAAGAGCCGTGCGCCTAAGCAGAACTCGCAGGTGGAGACGCCGGCGGGCATGGCGAAGGTCGTGGACTTGGACGTGCCGCGCGAGATCGTGTCGCTCAAGGTGGAGGGCGAGAAGCCGGTGCGCGTGCCGCTCGCGGACTTCGAGCCGCCCGACGAGGGCTCGAACCGCCCGAACCGTGTGGGGCAGGACGCCTGGAACGAGGCCACGACGCAGGCCGTGATCGGCGTGGCGGGCGAGAGCTCCATCTTCGCCACCTCGCAGCTGACAGGCTCCGACAAGCTGGCCGATCCGAAGGCCGTGCGTCGCACGGGATCGGGCGGCAAGGGCGGCCCGAAGGGCCGCGGCGGCGCAGGGAAGGGATCCGGCACGGGATCGGGCGGCAGCTCGGCCGGCTCCGGCAACGAGTCGCGCAAGCCGCGGCGGCGCCGTTCCACGAAGGTGGCGGCCGACGGCACGGTCCAGCCTGCGACGACCGAGGAAACGCCCTCCAAGCGCAAGCCGAAGCAAGGAGGCGCGGCGGCCTCCGGAGGGGGCAGGAAGCAGGGATCGAAGAAGGGCGGCAACGGCGCCCAGGGCGGCGGAAACGGTGGCAAGAAGGGCTCCGGCTCCCAGAACGGCCAGGGGCGCAACGGCGGTGCTCCGACAGGCGGCGGCCGCGGCGGCGCGGACAAGAACGCCAAGAAGCAGGGCACGAAGGGCGGCCAGGGCGCTTCCAAGCAGGGACCGCGTCCCGGCCAGCGCTCGTCCGGCCTGCGCCAGCAGGGCGCCGGGGCCTCCGCGTCGGGCGCTCCCGGGGCCGCGCCGGGCGGCGAGGGCGGACACCGCCGGGCGCGCCGCCGCAGCCACAAGGCCGGCGGCCCGCAGGAGGGCCAGGGTGGCGCCGCGGGCGGCAAGGCCGAGTAGCCGGATGCTCGGGGAGGCGGCCCGCACCCTTGGCGGTGCCGCCGGGACGCTGCCGGCACCGGAACGCTGACGGAACGCCGCATGCTTGAGGAGGATGCATTGAAGCTCGATTACGCGCTGCTCACGGACCTGTACCAGATCACCATGGCGCAGGGGTACTGGGAAAGCGGGAAGGGCGCCACGGAGGCGTGCTTCCATATGTACTTTCGCGATTACCCGTTCAAGGGCGGCTACGCCGTGGCCTGCGGCATGGCCCAGCTCGCCGAGCTGGTGGAGGGCTTCGCGTTCTCCGAGGAAGACCGCGCCTACCTGGCGTCGCTCGACGCGCCGGGCGGTGGAAGGCTCTTCAAGCAGGAGTTCCTGGACTACCTGGCCGGCTACCGCCTGTCCGTGGACATCGACGCGGTGCCCGAGGGCACGGTGGTGTTCCCGCACGAGCCGATCGTGCGCGTGTGCGGCCCCATCATGGACTGCCAGCTTATCGAGACGGCGCTTCTGAACTGCGTGAACTTCGAGACGCTCATCGCCACGAAGGCGGCGCGCGTGTGCCAGGCGGCCCAGGCGCCCGTGGCGGAGTTCGGCCTTCGCCGCGCCCAGGGCGCGGCAGGCGGCCTCTGGGCGAGCCGCGCCGCCGTGGTGGGCGGCTGCGCGTCCACCTCCAACGTGCTGGCCGGCAAGCTGTTCGGCATCCCCGTGTCGGGCACGCATGCGCATTCGTGGGTCATGTCGTTCCCCGACGAGATATCCGCCTTCCGCGCCTACGCCGAGGCGTTTCCGAAGAACTGCATCCTTCTCGTGGACACCTACGATGTGGCCCAGGGCGTGAGAAACGCCATCACCGTGGGGCTGGAGATGCGCGCGCGGGGCGAGCGCCTGGCCGGCATCCGCATCGACTCGGGCGACCTCGCATGGCTCGCGAAGATGGCGCGGCGCATGCTGGACCAGGCGGGGCTCTCCGATTGCGGCATCGTGCTGTCGAACGACCTGGACGAGTTCACCATCCAGTCCATCCGCGACGAGGGGGCCCAGGTGATGTCGTGGGGCGTGGGCACGAAGCTGGCCTGCGCCTACGACCAGCCCACGCTGGGCGGCGTGTACAAGCTGTCGGCCACGCGCGAGCCGGGCGAGCGGGAGTGGACGGACCGCCTGAAGATCTCGGAGTCCGTGGGCAAGCTCACCACGCCCGGCGTGCTGGACGTGCGGCGCTACTTCTACTGCGACAACGGGCGGCTGGCCGGCGACATGGTGTTCGACGTGAACGCGCCGGGCGACCAGAGCCGCGAGGTGATCGTGGACCCCGCCGACGATCTTAGGCAGAAGAACCTTGCGGGGCTGTGCTCCAAGACGCTGCTCGAGCCGCTGGCGCGCGACGGCAGGACGGTGCTCGACGCCGCCGGGCGCGACGCGCAGGCGGCGCGCGCGCGGGCGCAGAAGGGGCTCGCGCTGCTCGACGAGAGCCAGAAGCGCATGCTGAACCCGCATACCTATCCTGTGGGCCTCGAATATGGTCTTTTTGAGCGCCGCCGCGAATTGGTTGCCCGCATGCGCGGCATCGCGTAGTTTAATGGGAGAACGATAACCTCGCGCCCCGTGCGCCCTAGCCCAAGGTAACGTGCCATGATCAAGATACTCACCGATTCGGTCGCCTCCATCCCCGCCGACGCTGCGCGGGAGGCGGGCATCGACGTCATAACGCTCTACGTGAACCGCGACGGCCGCGAGCTGGCCGATGCGGACATGGACCTGGACGCGTTCTACGCGGACATCTACGATATGGTCGACAACATCCCCACGTCGAGCCAGCCCTCGCAGGCTGCGTTGGAAGCGGTGTTCGAGGAGGCCGCGCAGGCAGGCGACGAGGTGCTGGGCGTGTTCATCTCCACGGGCCTCTCGGGCGCCTACGAGGGCGCGGTGCGCGCCGCGCGCGCCGTGGCCGCCCGCAACATCGGCTTCTCCTACGCGCTCGTGGACTCCAGCTCGTGCGGCTACGACGAGGCGTGGCCGGTGTTCGACGCCGTGGCCGCCCGCGCGGCCGGCGAGGACCTGGAGGGCTGCACGCGCGCCGTGCTGAAGGGCATCGAGTCCACGCGCTTCTTGTTCACGCCCGAGACGCTTACGTTCCTTCAGAAGGGCGGGCGCATCGGCAACGCGGCGGCGCTTCTGGGCAACCTCATACAGCTCTCGCCCGTGCTCACGGTGAGCGACGGCAAGGCCACAACCCTCGCGAAGGTGCGCACGCGCAAGAAGGCACTGGAGAAGATATTGGCCACGTTCAAGGACGACGTGGAGAAGCACGGGCTGAAGAACGTGGTGGTGCACTACATCGGCGACAAGACGCCGGCCGTGGCGTGGGCCCACGAGGTGGTGGAGCCGCTCTTGGGCCGCACGGTGCCGGTGCTGCCCGTGAGCCCCGTCATCGGCCTGCACGTGGGGCCGGCGGTGGGCATCGCCTACGAGTGCGCGAGCGCGCTGGCCGGCAAGCTCACGGCCCCGGTGCAGGCGCGCCTGTGCACGTCGTGAGCGTGCCGGCCCGCCCGATGGACGAAACCGTATTCGACAAGGAGGCCGACGCCCCTATGCCGCATTCCTGCAACCTTATCATCGACTCGTGCTGTGACCTGCCGTTCGAGACAGTCGACCGCGACGGGGTGGAGCTCATCGAGTTCCCCTACGTCATGAGCGACGGGGAGCACGCCGACGACCTGTACCGCGCATCGAGCGCCCACGACTTCTACCAGGCCATGCGCGACGGTGAGGAGCCCACCACGGCGCAGGTGCCCGTGCCGGTGTTCCGCGCAGCCTTCGAGCGAGCCGTCGAGAGCGGCGTGCCCACCGTGTACCTGAGCTTTTCAAGCGGGCTGTCCGGCAGCTTCGACGCGGCCGTGCTCGTGCACGGCCAGATCATGGCCGAGCATCCCGATGCGGAGCTCTACCTGGTGGACACGCACCTGGCCTCGGTGGCGGAGGGGTTGCTGGTGCACGAGGCGCTGCGCCAGCGCGACAAGGGCCTGACGGCGCGCGAGCTGGCCCAATGGGCCGAGGAAGCCCGCTACTTCGTGGACGCCGAGTTCATGGTGGAGGACCTGGATGCGCTGCGGCGCGGCGGGCGCATCCCGGGCTCGGTGGCCTATGCGGGTTCCAAGCTGGACGTGAAGCCCATGCTCACCATCGCGCCGGACGGCAAGCTGTCGCTGGCGGGCGTGGCGCGCGGCCGCAAGAAGGGCATCAAGCAGCTGGCCGAGTACTACCAGAAGCGCGTGGCGGAGAGCGTTCCCGGCCAGTGCGTGGTGGTGGCGGGCGCCGACTGCCCGAAGGACGTGGGGCGCCTCAAAGAGGCTCTGGGCAAGGTGGACGACTCCATCCTGTTCTTGGAGAGCAGCATCGGGCCTGTCATCGGCTCGCACGTGGGGCCGGGCATGATAGCCGTCGTGTTCTGGGGCGGCGACAAGCGCGAGGACATGTCGGTGGCCGACCGCATCGCGCGCAAGGTCAAGCAGGGATAGGCGCGCGCCGACGAGGCGCGCGGCACGCATTCGAGAAACGACGCCCGGAAAGGGGCTGCTCCTATGGACAAGCGGTATGCATTTATCGGGAACGACGCGGTGGGCGACGTGGTGCGGGAGCGCCTGGACGCGGCGGGCTGGACGCGCACGGACGACGTGGCGAGCGCCGGCATGGTCGTGACGTACTGCACGTCCCAGACGGCGCTCGAGGACGCGTACTTCGACGAGAACGGCATCGTGCAGGCGGCGTCGCCGCACACGGTGCTCGTGGACCTGTCGGCCTCCACGCCGAGCTTCGCGCGCGAGCTGAACGCCGTGGCCATCGTGAGCGACCTGGCATCCATCGAGGCGCCGCTCGTGGTGGCCGACCCCATGCAGCCCGACGCCCTCTCCGACCGGGACAACCTCATGTGCCTGGTGGGAGGCGAGGAGGACGACGTGGAGGCGGCGCGCCCCGTGCTGGACGCGCTCGTGGGCACCGTGCAGGAAACGGGCGGCCCGGGGTCGGCACAGCTCGCGCGCGCAGCCTACACGCTGCAGACGTCGGCGCAGATCATGTCCGCCATCGAGGCCGACGCGCTCTACCGCGCCGTGCAGCGTTCGTCCGCCGCGTTCGGCGCCACGTTCGGGCGCGCGGGCGCCACGACGCCCGAGGCCGAGCAGGTGCTCGCGGCCGTGAACGCCGGGCGCTTCGACGGCGCGTACACCGTGGAGATGCTCATGTCCGAGCTGTCGGCCGCGCTCATGGCCGCCGACGACGTGGACCTCATCCTGCCACAGGCCGAGGCATGCCTGCACCTGCTGGAGCTTCTGGCCGTGATCGGCGGGGCCGACAAGGCGCCCTCGGCGTTGGCCCTCGTGTACGGCGAGGAGGCGGCCTGCGCCGAGAACGGCCTCGATTGGACCCGCGCCGAGCAGGCCTACGCCTCCGAGGAGGCGGGGGAGGACGACGACTACGACGACGAGGGCGACGGCGGCGACTTCCCCGGCGGCTTCGGGGCGTATTCGGCGAATTAAGCTCCGCACGAGGCTATGAGCTACAACCTTCCAACCTCCTGCGACCTCTGCCCGCGCTCGTGCGGGGCGGACCGGGCGGCAGGGGAGCGCGGGGTTTGCGGGGCCGACGATGCGCTCGTGGTGGCGCGGGCGGCGCTGCACTTCTGGGAGGAGCCTCCCATCAGCGGCAGCCGCGGCAGCGGCACCGTGTTTTTCGCGCACTGCCCTCTTCTCTGCTGCTACTGCCAGAACGCCGTGATAGCCGCCGGCCAGGTGGGGCGCGCCGTGGATGTGGGCCGGCTTGCGGAGATGCTCCTGGAGCTGGAGGCGCAGGGGGCGCTGAACGTCAACTTCGTCACGCCCACGCATTACGCGCCGCAGGCGCGCGCCGCCGTTGCGCGGGCGCGCGGGCGGGGGCTGGCGCTTCCCGTGGTATGGAACACCTCCGGCTACGAGACGGTGGCGGCCGTGCAGGCGAACGCGGGCACCGTGGACGCGTACCTCGCCGACTTCAAGTACGCCGACCCCTCGCTGGCGGCGCGCTACTCGAAGGCGCCGGACTACCCGGACGTGGCGCTGGCCGCCTTGGACGAGATGGCGCGCCAGACCGGCGCCCCTGAGTTCGACGAGGTGGACGGCGATCCGCGCCTCGTGCGCGGGACGGTGGTGCGCCACCTCATGCTTCCGGGGGCGCTCGAGGACTCGAAGCGCGTGGTGCGCCTCGTGCACGAGCGCTTCGGCAACGACGTGCTGCTGTCGCTGATGAACCAGTACACGCCGGTTCTGGCCGATGCCGCCGCCGCGGGCGACGAGCGCGCCGCGGCGGCGCTGCGCTGCAGCCCGGAGCTCGCCCTCCGCGTGCCGGACGAGGACTACGAGCGCCTGCTCGACTACGCCGATGGGCTGGGCGTGGAGGACTACTTCTGGCAGGAGGGCGGTGCGGCCGAGGAGAGCTTCATCCCTCCGTTCGACCTGACGGGGGTGTAGGTTGCTCCGCGTGCCTACGGCCCGCGGAGCATGCCGACGCTGCGAAGCCCTCTGATTCCGAATCTTGGCGCTTTCATGCTTGCCTTCGCGTACCGAAGTACGCTCTGCCGCATGACGCGCCAATCTTCGGAATCAGAGGGCTTCTCGCTGACTTACTGCGCCAACCCGGGAGATGCTTACATCCTCACCAGCTCGTAGTCCCTGGTTCCCAGGCCGATCTTCTCGGCGTGCTCGAGGCAGGTGCGCCATTCCGACTCGGGGGTGGAGTTCGTGAAATGGTCGTCGGCGGCTTCGAAGCCGGGTGTGGCTAGGTTGTCGGAGAGCTTGCTGCCGGGGAGCGGGGCGGCGGCCAGGCAGGCGTCGACGCAGGCCTGGTCGAGGGCGAGCGGGTCGGTGGAGGCGAACATCCCCAGGTTCGGCAGGATGGGCGCGTCGTTCTCGGCGTGGCAGTCGCAGTGGGGCGACACGTCCACCACGAGCGACACGTGGAACTGCGGCCGGCCGTCCACGACGGCCTTCGCGTACTCGGCCATGCGGCGGTTGAGGTCGGCGTTGGCGGCATCCTGCGCGAAGTCGATGGCGTCGAAGTTGCAGGCGCCCAGGCAGCGCCCGCAGCCTACGCAGCGCGCCTTGTCCACGCCCATCTTCCGGGCGGCCTCGTCGAACACGAGGCCGCCGTTCGCGCACTCGGGCAGGCACTTCTTGCAGCCGCGGCACTTCTCTGCGTCGATCTCGGGCTGGCCGTTGCTGTGCTGCTCGGCCTTGCCGGCGCGCGAGCCACAGCCCATGCCGATGTTCTTGATGGCGCCGCCGAATCCGGTGAGCTCGTGGCCCTTGAAGTGCGTGAGGCTCACGAACACGTCGGCGTCCATGATGGCGCGGCCGATCTTCGCCGCCTTCACGTACTCGCCGCCCGCAACCGGCACCTCCACGTCGTCGGTGCCCTTCAGGCCGTCGCCGATGAGGATGGGACAGCCCGCCGTGAGCGGCGTGAAGCCGTTCTCCCATGCGCACTCCAGATGCTCGAGGGCGTTCTTGCGGCTGCCGGGGTACATGGTGTTGCAGTCGGTGAGGAACGGCTTGCCGCCCAGCTCCTTCACCACGTCCACGAGGGCGCGCGCGTAGTTGGGGCGCAGGTAGCTCACGTTGCCCAGCTCGCCGAAGTGCAGCTTGACGGCCACGAACTTGCCGTCGAGGTCCAAATCCGCGATGCCCGCGCGGCGGGCGAGCTTCTTCAGCTTCGTGGGCAGCCCGTCGCCGAACGCCTGCGTGCGGAAGTCCGTGAAGTACACCTTGGCCGGTTCCATGGGATCCTCCTTCTTGCGGCTCGCCGCCGCACCGTGCGGTTCTCTCGTCGGGTTCCATGATAGTGCCTCGCGGGTTCCGGGGAAACGCCCGGCTGCGGGAGATGCTGCCGTAGCTCCCCCTCCCTCAACCGCGCCAGAGGCGCTCGGCTTGCGGGGCGGCGGCGCGGGCCAGCTCGGTGCCGGGGAGGTCCTCGTGCATCTCCAGGATGTTCTTCCACAGGCGCTTGGGCATGAACTGGCGGCGGAGCTCCGGGTTGTAGCGGGCCTCCACGGCGACGGTGCGGTAGAAGCGCTTCCAGGCGGCCTGCATGAGACCCTCCTCCGCGGCGCGGTCGGGCACGTCCAGCTCGTCGGTGCGCACGAGGTACCAGTCGCGCCCCTCGTAGACGCCCGCCAGACGGTGCACCTCGTCGTAGATGATGAAGGGCTGCGTGTTGAAGCGGCCGGCGAACCAGTCCATGAGCAGCGGCACCACCGAGGCCTTGGGGTTGCAGCGGGCGAGCCACACGCCGTTCTCCAGGTGCTCGAAGCGCAGGAACTGCACCATGTGGTGGCGCTCGTTGCCCACGGAGCGCACGAGGCGGTGCAGGGGCTCCACCGCAGGATGGGCCAGGTCGTTCAGCACGCTGCCTCGCGCCTTGCCCGAGCAGCCGAGGGAATCGGTGGGCCGCGAAGAGGCCATGGGCCCGCTGCACGAGCCGCGCCGGCGGCACCCCGTGCAGTCGTGCGGGCGCTTGGCCGCCATGGCGTAGCGCACGAAGCGGTAGACGACGGTGCCGGCGTCCGGCTCGTCCGAGAGCGAGGCGCGCATGACGGCGTCGTAGGCGGCGTGGCCGCAGACGCGCTTGATGCCGCGCTGGACGCGCACGGCGCGCTCCACGTCCGTCTCCACGAAGCGCACCGTCTGCCCGAGGCGCGGCTGGAGTGCGGCCTGGGCCGTGACGTCCTGCGGGTCCTCTCGGCGCTCGTACGCCTCGAACACCGCCGAGAGCAGGCCTTCCAGCGTCCCGTCGTAGGCGTAGGCCACGTCGGGGAGCGGCTCTTCCGGCGTTACCGGCCCATGGGGGGCATCGCCGGCTGCGGCGGGCTCCCGTCCCGCTCCCGTCGCAGCCAAAGCGGCCGCACGGCCGCCCGCCCCCTTGTCCGGGGCGGCCGAGCGGCCGGAACCGGCCTCGGCCGCCGCAGCTCCCGAGGGCCGTTCGAAGCCGGTTCCGTGGTCGGTGCTCATGCGCAGGCCGCCTCGGGTTGCTCGAGGGCGTGCTGCCAGCCAAACGCGCCGTCGGCATTCCCGTGGCGCTGTCCGTTCGCCCTGCCGCCGAGCTGTCCGGCGGGCGCCGTTCCCAGGCGACCGCCTGTCGCCGCGCCCAAGTGCCCGCGGGGATCGGCCCCCGCACCCTGCGCGATGCGGGCCTTCTCGGGCGTCTCCACGCTCTCGAACAGGCTCAGCTGGCCGGGGATGGCTTTGTCTGCGCGACGGCCGTGGCCGCCGCCCTTCGGCGTTGCGGCTAAATGCGCCCGCAGGCCCTCTCGAGAGAAGTCCGTTCCCTGGCCGGCGTAGCTGCCGTTGCAGGTGATGAAGAAGCGCGCCCGCTTGTAGGCGATGCCCAGCTTGCGCAGCTCGCGCTCGCCGAGCGTGGTGGAGCGCCGGGCGCGCATGATGGAGTGCGCGCCCTTCACGCCGATGCCGGGTACGCGCAGCAGTGCCTCGAGCGGCGCCTTGTTCACCTCCACGGGGAAGAAGTCCAGGTTGTTGAGGGCCCAGTTCGCCTTCGGGTCGACCTCGGGGTCCAGGAACGGGTGCTCCTCGTCGATGATCTCGGTGACGTCGAAGCGGTAGAAGCGCAGGAGCCAGTCCGCCTGGTAGAGCCGGTGCTCGCGGTTGAGCTGCAGGGCGTCGGTGCCGGGCAGACGCGCGTCGTCGTTCACGGGCGTGTAGGCGCTGAAGAACACGCGCTTGAGCGAGAGCGTGCGGTAGAGCGCGGCCGAGAGGTTGAGTATCTGGAAGTCGCTCTCGGGCGTGGCCCCCACGATCATCTGCGTGGACTGGCCGGCGGGCACGAAGGCCCGCTCCTTCTTCTTCGGCTTGACCGCCTTCATGTAGGTCGTGTTCTTGCGCACGAGCGCGCGGGTGTCCTTGTCCACGGCGATGTTGTCGCGGATCTGGCGCATGGGGGCGATGATCTGCTGCTTGTTCTTCTCGGGGGCGAGCAGGGCCAGGCTCTGCTGCGAGGGCAGCTCCATGTTCACGCTCATGCGGTCGGCCAGATGCCCCAGCTCGTCCACGAGCTCGGGGGAGGTGCCGGGCACGGCCTTGGCGTGGATGTAGCCGCGGAAGCCGTGCTCGCCCCGCAGGAGCGACAGCGTCTGGATCATGAGCTCGGTGGTGTAGTCGGGGCTCTTGATGACGCCCGAGCTTAAGAACAGCCCCTCGATGTAATTGCGACGGTAGAACGCTATGGTGAGGTCGGCCAGCTCCTGCGGCGTGAAGGCGGCGCGCCTCATCTCGTTGGAACAGCGGTTCACGCAGTAGGCGCAGTCGTAGACGCACACGTTGGTCATGAGCACCTTCAAGAGCGTGATGCAGCGCCCGTCCGCCGCGAAGCTGTGGCAGCATCCCGCCGCCATCGTGTTGCCAAGCTTCCCCTTCTGGGCGTCGCGGTCGATGCCCGAGGAAGTGCAGGCCACGTCGTATTTCGCCGCATCGGCAAGTATCTCCAGTTTGTCGATCAGTTCCATACGCACGCCCGTTCGCCAGATCAAGTGTTCGCGAGAATATCTGTTCGCTTAGTATGGGCGAACGGATATTCGTTGTCAAGATGGGGGATGCTTCTTCCCGAAACGGGCAGGATGTCGTACAATACGCAGGCACGACAATTCTTATGCCAGTGTGGCGCAATGGTAGCGCAACAGTTTTGTAAACTGTGGGTTGCAGGTTCGAGTCCTGTCACTGGCTCCAGGAAACAGCAGGCCGGAGGCGCACAGCCCCCGGCCTTTTTCGTCGCCGTGCGGCTCGAGGGGTGCGGGTGGCTGCGGTCTGCCCGGGTCGGCTTGCACGGCTGCGGTCGGCCCGGGCATGGCTCGCTTGGCAGGCCCGGCTGGGGCGGGCGATGCCCGGGCCGGGGCCGTCTCGTCGCGGCCTGCGATGCGCCAGCGCTGCCGTTAGCGCAGGCGCGCTCCCACCAGGCGCTTGAAGGCGGCGGCGTTGTCGGGCGACACGTTGATGGCGCGCACGGGGCGGCGCGTTCCGGCGAGCGTGCGGACCTCCAGGGGCTCGGAGAGCTCGATCCAACAGGGCGGGGCGCCCATGACGCCCAGGTCGAGGCGCTCGCGCTTGGGGACGTCGGGCGCGGCGGCACCCACGCCGGTCACGAGGCGCAGCGGCACGTCCTCGCAGACGAAGGCGGCCCAGCGCACGGTGAGCGTCTCGTCGTCCACGAGCAGCGGGTTCAGCACGCTGGCGCGCGCGGCGGCCACGAGCCACAGAAGGGCGTACAAGGAGGCGGCGAACAGCGGCGGCAGCAGCGAGAACGTGCCGGCCGACCCCGCCGCCGCGGAGACCGCCAGCGGCGAGAGCAGCCCCGGCGCGGCCAGCTGGGACGCCGCGAGGTACCCCGCCCACACCACTGGCAGCACGGCCAGGGGCGTGAGGCCGCGGCGGCGCACCACCAGCAGGTAGAACGCGGCGGGCACGCACACCATGAGGTCGAACGGCACGGCCACGTTCACGGCGAACGCGTGGGCCGAGGCGGGCACGGTGGCCGCGCACGCCAGGTCGACGGCGTAGAGCGCCAGGACGACGGCGAGCGCCAGCAGCAGGCGGCGCGCTCCGAGCGCGCGGACGGGAGCGGCGGATGCGGTGGGTTCGGGGAGGTTCGAAGAGCGGGCCATGGCGTCTCCTGTCGTCGGCGGGAGGGCATGTCGCGTGATACGGGTCCATGATAGCAGACGGGCGAGGAGGGGGCCGGGCCGGCTGCCACCGGAGGAGCGGGCGGGAGGGAGCAGGAGGGGGAAGGGGGCTGGGGGTGCCCCTCCCCGTTTCAGCCGGTCGCAGGGGAGGGCGGCAGCGCGCGTCGGTGGGTGCAGCGTGACATGCCGGCCTTGCGCGTCGGTCGTGCCCGTCTGCCTCGCATGCGAGGCAGACATGGCTCGGGGGCGCCGGCCTCGCATGCGGGCCCGGCGCGCTACGGGCTTGGCGGCTCTCCCAATGAAAAAACCTCCTCGACCCCTTCTAAAAAATAGTCAACGGGGTAGCATGATCTCCAATCCGTTGACCGAGCGGTCAACGGCCGCAGAGCGGCAGGAAGGGAGGCGGCGGCAATGAGTGCAACGGACGATAGGGAGCATGCGGACTTCAGCAAGTTCGAGAGCCTCCCCGAACAGCGACGCGAGGCTATCGTCAACGCCGCCGTGGAAACGTTCGGTCGATGCGACTACAAAAGCGCTTCGACCGAGGACATCGCACGGCGCGCTGGCATCTCGAAGGGCCTTCTGTTCTTCTACTTCAAGAACAAGAAGGAGCTGTACCTCTACCTCATGGAGCACCTCATGGAGAAGGTGTCCGATCTGGTGGTGGACGACGGATTCTACGAGATCGACGATTTCTTCGATCTGCTCGTGTACGCAGCTGAAACCAAGCGCAAGGTGCTTTCGCGTTTCCCCTACCTGCTGGAGTTCTCCGTCCGGGCCTTCTACCCGGAGCACAAAGACATCAAGGACACGATGGACAGCTGGACGCAGCGGCAAATCGACCTGATGTTCTCCACGTACTTCAGATGCGTGCGGTTTGACCGGTTCCGCGACGACATCGACCCGAAGTACGTGCTCGACCTGCTGATTTGGCTGGCTGACGGCTACCTGCACCAGCAGCGCGCCCTGCATCAGCGCCTCGACATGGATGCGATGCTGGACGAGATGTACCGCTGGTGCGACATGCTGAAAGCCTATTCGTACAAGGAGGAATACCGATGAGCGCAACAATCGGCCCCGCGATTGCGATCGAGGGGCTCAAGAAAGATTACGGAAGCGGGCGCGGCGTGTTCGGCGTGTCGTTTGCCGTGGAGCGGGGCGAGGTGTTCGGCTTTTTGGGACCGAACGGCGCCGGCAAGACGGTGACCATGCGCAACCTCATGGGCTTCATCCGCCCTGATGAGGGAACCGTGAACATCAACGGCCTGAACTGCTTCAGCCAGCGCGCCCGCATCCAGGAGCACCTGGGCTACCTCCCCGGCGAAATCGCCTGCATGGACGAGATGACCGGCGCGGCGTTCCTGGAATTCATGGCGCGCATGAAGAAGCTGCGCGACCGCACGCGCATGGAGCAGCTGATCGAGTACTTCGAGCTGGATCCCGCGCGGCGCATTCGCAAGATGTCGAAGGGCACGAAGCAGAAAGTGGGACTGGTCTGCGCGTTCATGGCCTCGCCCGACATCGTCCTGCTCGACGAGCCCACGAGCGGCCTCGACCCCCTCATGCAGAGCCGCTTCATCGACCTCGTGCTGGAAGAGAAGCGCCGCGGCACCACCATCTTGCTGTCGTCGCACCTGTTCGAGGAGGTTGAGCGCACGTGCGATCGGGTGGCGTTCATCCGCGGGGGCAAGCTTGCCGCCGTAGAGCGCATGGACGATGTGCGGAAGTCGCGCAAGCGTCTGTTCGTCGTCACGTTCGCCGACGAGGCCGCGCGCGACCGCTACGCGGCGGCCCACCGTGGCACCGGTGTCAGCGTGCAGAAACAGGGGACGACCAGCGTGGAAACGGCCGTGTCCGGCAACCTCGACGCGTTCGTGAAGGACCTGGCCGCGTACGAGATCGTCGATCTCACCGCGCGCGAGCAGACGCTCGAAGAACTGTTCATGCACCTGTACGGCACCTTCTGCGACGCGTCGAACCGCAGGTCGGGGTTGAAAGGAGGCTCCCATGAATAAGACGCTGTTCGCGAAGGAGCTGCGCGCCAACCTGTTCGTCAGCGGCATCATCGCCGCGGTGCTGGCTATGTACATCGGCATGATCGTGAGCATGTTCGATCCCGAGCTGGGCGAGAGCCTCGATCTCATGATGCAGAGCATGCCTGAGGTGTTCGCCGCATTCGGCATGTCGACGCAGGCCACCACCCTTATCGACTTCATGCTGAACTACCTGTACGGGTTCCTGCTGACCATCTTCATCCTCGTGCTGATCCTGATCATGGTGAACAAGCTGATGGTGCGCTACCTCGATCGCGGCGCGATGGCGTACCTGCTGGCAACGCCGAACAGCCGCACGCGCATCGCATGCACGATGATCGGCGTGATGGTGGCTATCCTTGCCGCCCTCATGGTGGCGGTTACGGCGCTCGAGGTGGGATTCGCCGAGACTCTGTTCCCCGGCGAGCTGGACATGCAGGCGTTGTTGCAGGTGAACGCGGGGCTGTTCGCGCTGTGGCTGGCTATCGCGGGCCTGTGCTTCCTGTCGGCCTGCCTGTTTTCGAACGCCACGGCGGCTCTGTGGGCGGGCGGCGGCCTTTGCATCCTGTTCTTCCTCATGCAGATGGTGTCGAAGGTGGGCGACAAGTTCGAGTTCCTGGAGAACGTCAACCCCTTGACGCTGTTCGACTACTACGGCTTGGCCGCAGGCGACGCGTCGGCAGTCGGCGGCGCGATTGCGCTGGCCGCGAGCGCGGTGGCGCTGTTCGCAGCGGCAGTGGCGGTGTTCGACCGGCGCGACTTGAGCATCTAGCAGATTCGAGGGCGAGACAGGGGGACGGGGATAATGTCTCATTCCGCGATGCGGCAAGGCTTCGGCAGACGTATTGGAATGAGACATTATCCCCCCCCCTGTCTCGCCCGTCCCCTGTCACGCCCCTGTCACGCCCCTGTCACGCCCAGGCGAAGCTCTCCGTGCCGGCGCCCACCTCGAAGTGGTATTTTGCGATGCCCAGGTCCACGGCGGTGTAGGCGCCGGAGAGGGTTTGGGCGCGCACCGTCTTGCCGTCGGGCAGCAGCTCGAAGCGAAACTTCTGCTGGTTCAGGGCCGTGGGGGCGAGCAGCGCCGCCCGCACGCCGCGTTCGAACCACTCCGGCGGCTTCCCGGCCGCACGGCTCACGTCCTCGGGTGCCTTCGACTTGCGCGGTCTGCCCTGCGTGGCGCCGTAGCCGAGCGCCAGCGCGCAGATCAGCCTCTCTTCCGGCCCGGCGAGGCGGCGGACCTGCCGCTTGCTGAACGAGAGGGCTGCCCAGCACGTGTTCAGCCCGAGCGCCTGGGCTGCGAGCACGAGGCGCTCGCCGTAGTAGCCCGCGCGCTCGTCCAGGTCGTCGGCCGTCTTCCCGATGATCGCCACGTAATTGCGCACGTTGGCAAACTTCCCGTAGCGCGCCAGCATGCTGGAGAACGCCCGCGGCTCGTCGAGCACGACCTGCATGCGCAGGCCGCCCTCGCGGTTGCAGGCGTCCAGCTCGTCGCACAGTGCGGCGAGCACCGGGCCCTCGATACGTTGGCCGGTGAAGCTGCGCACCGAGTGGCGGCGCTCCATCGCCTCCTCGACGGTGCAGAGGGGGAGGGCGCCGCCTGAGGGGGTCGTGCGATCCTCGCACGCCGCGGCGTCCTCATACGCTCTCCCGGGCATGTCCTCGTCTTCGCGGGCGCCGCCGGGTCCTCCTTCGACCTTCTCCATAATGCCGCGCTCCTTCTGCTCGTGCGGGTTCGTTGTCATCGCTGCACCTTGCCTTCGCTGTCTTGCAGATAGCCTTCGAGGTTGGCCTGCTGTACCAGCTCGTAGACGCGGTCGACGAGCTGCTTGAGTTGCGCCCACTGCGCGTCGTCGGCGGCAATGTGGTAGAAGTTCATGGTGCCCGCGCGCCGAAGGGCGATGATGTTCGCGTCGCGCAGGATCTTCAGGTGGTGCGACACGGCGGGGCGGGAGAGGTGCGTGCGCACCGTGATCTCGCCCACGCGCAAGCCGCACTCCTCGGCCTCCAACAGCGCCATGATGATCTGCTGGCGCGTCTCGTCGCCCAGAGCCCCGATGATGCCCCGGCACTTCTTGAACCCCTCTGCGAGGTCCTGCCTGCTCTGCGCCCATTCGCGTTCGTCCATCGATGCTCCTTCGCCCATCGCGTCTTATACGGTTCGATTGTTCGAACCATTAAACCATGAAGAGGCGGCTCGCAAGGCGGGGGAAGGCTGGCGTTTTCCCTTGGGAAAGAAATTCGAGACGGAGGCCGTGGCCCTCCGGTTCCGCCCTGGCGCTTACCGCCGAGCGCCCCGTGACCGCTGGTGCGCCGCCGACCCCGTACCGCCGGCGCTTGCACCGGCCGTCGCGCATGACGAGCGGGCATTCGTTTCGCTACGGGTCGATGCGGGCGATTGCGCCGGGGTGCCGGGCATGGTTGCATGGGCGCATGGGATTTCGCAAGACATACGTGGACGTGGTGGCGAACATCGACGTGGACGGGCGCGTGACGCCGCTGTCCATCCGGTGGCGCGACGGCCGGACGTTCGAGATCGACCGGGTGCACGAGGCCATCCGGCGCGCGTCCACCCGGGTGGGCGGCACGGGGATACGCTACCTGGTGACGGTTCACGGCCGCGACAAGTACCTGTTCTTCGAGGACCCGCGCTGGTTCGTGGAAGAGGTCGTGCCCGAGGACGAGGGGAGCGCGTCGCTTGCGGGCGGGGCCCGCAAGCGGTAGAATGCCTGCGGGAATGAGGTTCTCCCTAAGCCGCTCGAAGGCTTGAACCGCGTAAAGCTGATGACTTCTGCAAACGGACTCCCCATGGGGGAGCGCCCGCGCGCGGGTCGTCGGCTTTTTTCATGCCGCGCGGCCGGCGGGGGGGTGTCGGAAAGGACGGGATATGGCAGCGGTGCTCTGGGTGGGCGCCGGCGGGTTTCTGGGCGCCGTCGGGCGCTACCTGCTGGGGCTCGTGCCCTTCGAGGGGGACTTCCCCCTTATGACGTTCCTCGTGAACTTCGCCGGTGCGGTGGCCATCGGCGCGATAACCGAGGTGGCGGGTGCCACGTCGGCCCTGTCGGCCGAGGCGGCGCTCTTCTTGAAGACGGGCGTGTGCGGCGGCTTCACCACGTTCTCCACGTTCTCGCTGGAGACGCTCGCGCTGTTCGAGGGCGGCAAGTACGCCACGGCCGCGCTCTACGCCGGCGGCAGCCTTGTTGCCTGCGTGCTGGGCGTAGCGGCGGGCAAGCTTGCCGTGCGCGGCGCGCTGTCGCTCGTGCAGCTCATCGGCGCACAGGGCGCCTGACGGAGCGGAAGGCGCGTTGGACGCGCGGCCGGCCGGCGCGCTTCATGCCGTATCGCCGGCCTCCTGGGCCTCCACGATGTCGATGAGCTCCTGCTGCGAGTGAATGCCCATCTTCTGGTAGATGTGGTAGGTGTGCGTCTTGACGGTGCGCTCGGCCACGTAGAGCTGGTCGGCGATATGGCGCGCGTTGCGCCCCTTCACCAGGTAGAACAGTATCTCTCCCTCGCGTGGGGTAAGGTTGAAGGTGCGGGTCGCCTCGGCGCATTTGTGCTTGTAATGCTGCTCCACCACCGCCTCGGGGTCGGTCTCGGGCTCGGACATCGGGGCGGGAGGCGCCTCGACGGGCTCGGGCTCCTCGGCCACGATGGCGTACTGGTCGGGCCTGACGGTGGCGACCACGATGTAGGCGCATACCAGCATGATGAGGACCATGGCCGCCACGGTGAGCCAGCCCTTGCCGAAGTCCGTGGCCACGAACGCGCCGGCGAACCAGCCGAGTGCCTGGCCGAGGACGATGAAGAAGCGTCCTCTCGCGAAGCAGTAGCACGGTGAGATGGACAGCAGCGTGCCGCGCAGCGACAGCACCGAGGCGTTCGTGTAGTCCAGCAGGTACAGGATGACGAAGAGCGGCGGCGCGGCGACGGTGTTCCAAGGCGCCTGCAGGAACCCGGAGAGGATGAGCCCGCACACGAGGAAGGGCAAGAGCACGAGCTGCACCCTTCCCATGGCAAGGAGCCGGGGCGCCTTCCGGCTCAGGAGCAGGAAAATAAGCGCGACGCAGACGAACGCCGCGCCCATGGTGATGGGCGGCAGGACGCCCTTGCTGATTCGCGCGACGACGAGCCCTGCTATCACGCCGCACATTATGCCGTCGACCAGCATGATGTAGGAGCCGTTCGGGCTGTACCGGCTCGTCTCCGCCAGCCAGCGCTCGTCGCGCTCGCTCGTGAGCTCGGTCGTGCTCGGCGGTGAGGCTGCGAGAAGCGCGAACGAGCTCGCGCACAGCAGCAGGAACGCCGTGATGGCGGCAGGGCCGGGCATGGCCAAGACGCCGGCCACGATGCATCCTGCCAGTCCGAACGACCATAGGTTGGCTGCGCGGATGCGCTCCTCGCCAAGCGAGCTGCGCACGTCCGCCCAGACGCACGAGAAGTAGGCGCCCGAGGCGCCGAACACGGCCCAGAGCGCGAACTGGAGTACCAGGGGAAGTGCGAACGCGAGCACCGTCTCGAGCAGGACGATGCCGGGCAACAGCAGCTGCAGGGCCAGGAAGCCGGTTCGCACCCGGTTGGAGGAGACGAGCTCGTTGCGACCCTTGCAGCGCGTGATGACGAAGTAGAAGCCTGCCATGGCGGCGAACATCGTGCCGTGGGTGAGGCCGTGCATGACGGGCGTGTTGGTTGCGACCGTGGCCAGCAGCGGGCTGAAGGCGGCAAGCAGCACGGACGCGGTGAAGAGCGTGAACCCCGCGATCCCCGCCAGCTCCCGCTCGCTGTAGCGGTTCGCCTTTCGATTTGCATGCCCCTTGGTGGTTTCGGCCATGGTCGCGTATCCCCCCTGATTCCACGTACCCATGCGAAAGCCGGCGCGCGGCTCGGCTTGGGAGGGCCCGCCCTCCGATGCGCTGCTCCGCAGGTTTCGGATATATCGTATTCTATCGCGTGCGGTATGCTATCGAGAGTACGTTTTCTCGTTTCGATGCCGCCGGAGCCGATTTAATCCTCTGAGTAGCAAGACAAAAACCGTCCCCGTGGCAATCATGGCCAAGCGACGGGCGGATGCCCTGCGGCGCGCGAGGGGCGCGGTCGCAGGCGCGGCCTCCGTCGGTCCGGCGGCAGGGCCCGTGCCGCGTTGTGCTCGGCGACGCAAGCGGCCCTCGGCGTAAAGGGGAAGGCGCCATGAGAGAGACGTTTCGCAGGTTCTTCGCCTATTTCAGGATCGAGCACGCGCTCGTGCTCGTGCCCGTGTTCGGGTTCGCGGTGTACGACAGCGTGTTCTCGGCGTTCTCGTCGATTCTCGGCGTGCTGGGCGACGCGTATCCGGACGTGCCGCGCACGATGGTGCAGATGGTGCTCTCGGTGCCGCCCCTGGTGAGCATCCCCGGAACGCTGTTCTCGGGGTTCCTGTCCTCGTACGTGCGCAAGAAGCGCATCGCGGAGTTCGCGCTGGCGGTGCTGTTCGTCGGGGGCATGATCCCCGCAGTCTTGCCCGAGCCCAGCATCTACGCCCTATTCGCGTGCAGCGCCTGCGTGGGTCTCGGGCAGGGGCTCCTGCACCCCATGGCGAACGCTTTCATCTGCCAGACCTGGGACGACGACGGCGAGCGCAGTCGCGCTCTCGGGTTCAAGCAGGCGTTCAACTTCATTGGGGAGGCGCTGGTCGCCCTGCTCGTGGGGTTCTTGGCGCTTTCCCATTGGGGCAACGCGTTCCTCGTGTACCTGGGTGTGATACCCGTGTTCATCGTAGCCCATATCGCGCTTCCCGAGGGCGGCCTAGACAAGCGGCTTGTCGGCGGGAAGGGCCGTGCGGCCGGCTTGAAGGAGGTGTTCAAGCCCCGCGCCGTCTACCTGTTCGCCCTGTTCTTCTTCGCCATGATGTTCCTGTTCGGCTTCCACACCAATATCGCCATGCTGGTGCAGGAGCGCGGCCTGGGCACGACGGCCGACGTGTCGGTGGTGGCCTCGTCGGTGAGCGTCGTGTCCTTCCTTGTGGGCATCGCATATGGGAAGGTGTCGAAGACGTTCGGCCCTTCCACGCTGTGCATCGGGTTCGGGTGCCTCTCCGCGGGAATGCTCGCCGTGGCGGCGTTCGGCTACAGCTTTCCGGTGATCATGGCGGGCGGGGTGCTGTTCGGCATCGGATCAGGCATCCAGCAGATCAGCACCATCTACTACATCTCGAAGACGGTGGACAAGAGCGTGGTGACCATGGCCATCTCGGTGCTGGTCTCGTTCGTCTCGCTCGGCGCCACCTTGTCGCCGCTCGTTATCAACGGCCTGCAGGTGCTCGTGTGGGGTGCGGAATCGGCAGCGGGCTCGCTCGCCGTGGCCGGATGCGGCTTCGCGGCGCTCGTCGCGGTGGAGGCGATGTCCTCCCGACGCAAGAGAGGGGCGGGCCGGCAGGGAAAAGGTGCTGGGCGCGGCTAATACCCAGAGTATCGCACCCCGTTGGAACAGTTTCAAACCGCCAGTTCAGAGCATGATTTCCAGGTTAATACCCAGCAGCAGATGCGTCGGCGCCGCCAAGCGGGGAAACTCGTCGGCATCGAAGCCGCCGCGGGCCAAATGGGCCGAGACGCGGCGGGGTCGAAGGATGAAGGAGGGCCTCGGGGAGGTTGGCGGCCCGAGGGAGTTGCGAGGAAGGAAGGTTCATATGGCAGATCAGGAGTTGCTCGCCCGGTATGCGCCGACGATCGATTCGCCGGAGACGAAGGAGGCTTACCTGCTCGACAGCGAGCTGTACATTCGCCACGAGTTCCGCGACCCGGCCGAGCTCCAAACGCGCATGACCTACCACCGGGTGGGGGAGGACAACGTCGTGTCGAACGACAACCTTGTCATGCTGGGCGTGTGGGCGCGCGCCCAGAAGCAGGGCGAGCAGGTGAAGTGATACGAGAGCGAACGCTGGAAGGAGAATTGCATGAGAGAGTGCTTCGATCCTCAAATCTACAAGAAGGATTGGCAGTACCAGGAAGGGGACCTCACCGTCACGCGCACGTGCCAATGGTCGGCTCCCGGCTGCCACCAGGGGTGCAGCATCCTGTTCTACACCGACAAGGACGGCAAGCTGGTGAAGGTCGAAGGCGACCCCAACTCGCCGGTGACGGACGGCCGTTTGTGCATGCGCTGCCTGGCCATGGTGGAGGCCGTGTACCACCCCGACCGCATAATCTATCCCATGAAGCGCGCCCGCGAAGATCGCGGCAAGGACAAGTGGGAGCGCATCACCATGGACGAGGCGTACGAGCTGTGCGTCGAGATGGTGAAGGACATCACCGAGAAGTACGGCGCGAAGTCCATCTGCACCGGCGCGGGCACGGGCCGCAACGCCACCTGGCAGTCCAACGTGCTGGGGCAGGGCGCCTTCGGCACGCCGAACGACAACTGCGGCCTGCTCGCGGGCAACTGCTGCTACACGCCGCGCATGCAGGGCATGAACGCGGTCTTGGGTGACACGTTCATCGCCGACTGCGGACAGCTCAACGAGGCGCGCTTCGACCACCCCGACTACCGGCGCCCCGACCTGTTCATCATCTGGGGCAACAACCCGCTGCGCGCCAACGCCGACGGCTTCTACGGGCACTGGATCATCGACTGCATGCGCCGCGGCTCGGAGCTGTTCGTGGTCGACCCGCAGGTGACGTGGCTCTCGGCGCATGCCAAGCTCTACGTGCAGGTGCGCCCCGGCACCGACGCGGCGCTCGCGCTGGCCATCGGGCACGTGATGGTGGAGGAGGGGCTCTACGACAAGGAGTTCGTGGAGTGCTGGTGCTACGGCTTCGACGAGTACAAGGAGCGCGTGAGCGACTGGACGCCCGAGCGCGCCGCGGAGATCTGCTGGTGCGAGCCTGAGAAGATCTACGAGGCAGCGCGCCTCATCGGCACCGCCGGCGTGACCACGCTGCAGTGGGGCGTGGCCTTCGACCAGACGAAGTGGGCGAACGGCACGGCGCATGCGGCCGTGGCCGTGCAGGCGCTTACCGGCAACATCGACAACCCTGGCGGCTTCGTTGGCATCAACTTCGGCTACGTGCAGTCCGACATCCGCGAGAACATTGCCAAGAGCCTGCCGAACGTGCGCGAGGGCCGCTTGGGCGATGACGGCAACTGGGGCCTCATGAACGCCGTGGGCAAGGGCGGCCATGCCATCCCCGAGGCTATCCTCGACGCAGCCGAGACAGGGGTGCCGTATCCGGTGAAGATGCTGTTCATGTGCTCCACGACGGCGTTCACCAACATGGCCGGCCAGGCGCGGCGCGTGTACGACGTGTACAAGGACATGGACCATGTGGTGGTGTGCGACCTGTTCATGACTCCCACCGCCATGGCCATCGGCGACCTGTTCATCCCTATGGCCATGGGCTGCGAGCGCAACGGCGTGCGCGGCTGGTACACGCCCCTGCGCTCCATCGTGAAGGTCACGCAGACCGGCGACGCCGTGGGCGACGAGCAGATGATGCTCGAGCTCGGCAAGAAGATGAACCCCGACCTGTTCTATTGGGACGACGTGCCCGAGATGCTGGAGTTCTGCACGAACAACATGGCCACGGTTCCCATCCATATCACGTTCAGCGAGCTGCGCGAGAAGGTGATCGTGTACCCCGAGTTCGAGTACTACAAGTACAAGACGGGCAAGCTCCGCTTCGACGGCAACCCCGGGTTCAACACGCTGTCCGGGCGCGTGGAGCTGTTCTGCAACATGTACAACAACGTGGGCATGGACCCGCTTCCCTACTTCAAGGAGCCTCCCGAGAGCCCCGAGAGCACGCCCGAGCTGTTCGCCGAGTACCCGCTCGTGCTCACGACCGGGCGCCGCTGCTGGGAGTACTTCCATTCCGAGCATCGTCAGCTGCGCTCCATGCGCGAGTTCCACAAGTGGCCGATGTTTGCCATCAACCCGGCCGACGCCGAGGCGGCGGGCATCAAGGAGGGCGACTGGGCCGTCATCGAGAACGCGCACGGCAAGGCCATCGAGGTGGCCCATGTCACCGACACCATCATGAAGGGCGTGGTGAGCGCCGAGCACGGCTGGTGGTTCCCCGAGCGCGACAAGGAGGAGCCGTCGCTTTACGGGGTGTGGGAGTCCAACATCAACTGCCTCACCGTGCAGGGGGACTTCGGCCCGAGCGGCTACGGCTCGTCGTACAAGACCCAGCTCTGCCGTGTCTACCCGGCGCCGGAGGGATACGGGGCCGAGTTCGAGAGGATGTACGCGGAACACCACAACCTGTAGGCGCCGCCATACTAAGGAAAGGAGATGGGACGCATGGCACAACATGGTCTTTTGATCGATTACGAGTTCTGCACGGGCTGCCACGCCTGCGAGATGGCATGCAAAGTGGAGAAGGGCCTGGGCGAGGGCGAGTGGGGCATCAAGCTCGCCCAGATAGGGCCTTGGAAGCTGGACGGCGACGCGTGGGAATGGGACTACGTCCCGCTGCCCACCCAGCGCTGCGACCTGTGCGCGGAGCGCGTGGCGGCGGGCAAGGTCCCGGCGTGCGTGCACCACTGCCAGTCGCTGGCGATGGAGTTCGGCCCGGTGGACGAGCTTGCCAAGAAAGCGGTCAAGCCGCGCATGGCGCTGTTCACGGTTCGGTAGAGGATTATGCCCCCGCGGTGCACCGGGAGGGCGCGCCGCGGGGGCCGGCATACGGCAAAGGGGGTTTCGCATGAGCGAGAAGGTTTCACAGCTAGGGGACCGGGCGGTTTCGGCCATCCAGAACAACGTTGGGCAGGCGCTCGGCCTGATATACGGCCTCGGCATGCTCACCTGGACGGCGTTCAACCAGATGAACAGCAACTACTGGTCGTACTTCCTCACCGAGATCTGCGGTTTGGAGCCCACCGTCATGGGCACCGTGAAGGCGGTCACGGGCGTGGGCGAGTGGTTCTTCGTCATCATAGCCGCCATCATCATCGAGCGCGTGTGGCTCAAGCACGGCCAGTACCGCAGCTGGCTTCTGGTGGCGCCGCCGGCGACGTTCGTCTGCCTGCTCATGACGTTCGTCGATCCCGTGTTCCTGGACATGGGCGCCAAGACGGCTTGGATGATCTTCTTCCAGATCGTGGGCGGGTTCTTCTCCAGCTTCTTCATGATAGCCGCCACGTCCATCGTACCGGTTATCAGCCGGACCGAGGCCGACCGCACGCTGCTCTCGCAGCGCAAGGCGCAGGGCAACATGCTGGTGAAGGTGCTGTTCGCCGCCATATCGCTGCCGGCTATCCTGGCCATCAACAGCCTCGTGTACCGCGTGCCCGCCGGCGAGAACGCCCAGAACGCAGGACCGGCCGGATTCACGGTGCTGGCGCTGGTGTTCGGCATCATTATGATCGTCATGTTCGTGGTCATGTACAAGCGTATCGACGGCATGGACCCCACGCAGAAGATATGCGAGGAGCGCGCTGCGGCCAAGAAGCGCGGCGAGAAGGTGCCGCCCCTCGCCGCCGGCGAGAAGGTGGGCCTGGGCGAGATGCTCAAGTACTGGCTCACGAACCTTCCGGCCGTCATCGGCCTGTTCGCCGAGATCATCCGCTTCGTGGCGCAGATGACCATCCAGAGCATGGCCATGTACGTGTTCACCTACGCGTTCGGCGACGTGGCCATGGCGGCCGTCATGCTCACGGCGTGCAACGTCACAGGCCTCGTGGCCACGTTCGTGTCCGAGCCCGTCGCCCGCAAGGTGGGCATCCGCGCCACGTACCTGGTGGGCATCGGGGTGTCGTTCGCGTTCTCCGTCGTGTGCCTCTTCGTGGGCGCGTCGAGCATGATGGCCTTCATCGTGTGCATTTGCGGCATCTACTTCGGCATGAACTTCATGAACGGCACCATGATGGGCATGCAGTCCAACGCCATCGCCTACGGCGAGTGGCGCGACGGCAAGACCGCCAAGGCGTTCATCATGTCCACGTTCCAGTGGTGCCCGAAGATCGCCAACGCGGTGGCCGGCCTGCTCACAGGCTTCGGCTTGGCCGCCATCGGATTCGTGTCGGGCATGGAGGCGTCGCCCGAGCTCGCACAGGGCATGGTGAACATCATCTGCCTCATCCCTGCCGTGTGCTTCGGCGTAGCGTTCGCGGCCTTCTTCTTCGGCTACCGTCTGACACCGAAGAAGATGGAGCAGATCGCCGTCGACCTCGCTGCCCGCGAGGCTGAAAAGGGCGCGGACGGCAAGTAGCCGGCCGCCGATTGACTACAACCGGGCGGGCCGCAAACAGCGCGCTTGCGGCGGGGACCGAGCGTCCCAGCCGGCGACCTGCGCCGCGGCGAGTGGCTGCGGACGGCCCGTCCCCAACGGAAAAGAGGACTCACATGTGCTTCAGACCAGCTGCCATCAGCATGGACAAGACGTGTCCCGCCTGCGGCGCGACCAACGACTTCAATAACGAGAACTGCGACCAGTGCGGCGCGACGCTGCCGAGCGCCCCGCCCATCGCGGGCATGCCGGGGGCGCCCGGGGTGCCAGGTGCCCCCGGAGCGCCAGCTGCCCCGAAAGCCCCGGCGGCGCCGGGAGCCCCTGCGGCCCCGAAGGCCCCTGCGGCCGAGTAGCGCCGAAGACGCAGCCAAGGACGGGAGCGAGCCATGGACTTCAAGAAACTCGAGAGGGCGGACGATGAGGCGACCGGCGCGGTAGAGGTTGCCGTCGTGCTGGACGCCGCAGAGGTGCACCGACAGCTGGCGGAATTCTACGGCGCGGTGGGCGCGGCGTGCAAGCTGCCGTCCGATGCGCAGTGGGATGACGTGGACGCCGCCGGCGCGCGCACGATGCCGCCGGAGGACTACCGCGAGGTGCGGCGCGACTTCGTGGTCAACCGAGCGGCGGGCGAGGCGCTCGCGGCGCTCGGCATCGAGCCGGCGCTCACGCCGCGCGTCCGCGCCACGGCGTACCCGGACGCGGGCGAGGACTTCGCCTTCGAGCTGTCCGCAGTGGAGAGGCCGGCACTTTCGCTGTCGTCGGCGGACCCCGTGGAGATCGAGGCGGAGGATGTCCGGGTGACCGGCGAGCTGGTCGATGCCCGCATCGCGGAGCTCATGGAGGCGCGCGCGAAGTTCCTGCCGGCCGACCCGCACCCGGTTGTGCTCGGCGACGTCGTGAGCGTCGACGTGGCCACGTTCTTGGAAGGGCGGCCGGTGCCGCGCCTCACGGGCAAGAGCATGGTGCTCGAACTGGCGGACGGCTCCATGCCCGAATCCTTCGTCGAGCGGCTCGTGGGCATGGACGTGGGCCAGACGCGCACTTTCGACTACGAGGTGCCGCGGCCGCGAGCCCTCGGCGACGGCGACGTGGAGTGCTACACGGCCACGGTCACGGTTCTCGGCCAGCTGCACAAGGAAGTGCCGGCCCTCACCGACGCGTGGGTCGCCGAAAGCATGGAGGGCGCCTCCACGGCGGCGGAGTTCCGGGCTGCGGTGGCCCGCGGCCTCGAGGCTGAGGCTACGCTGCTCAACCGCGACGCGCATGCCCGCCTGGCGAACATCGAGCTGGAGAAGCGCCTGCAAGGGGTTATTCCCGACGCGTTCTACCAAGCCTCGCGGGACGGCCTGCGCCGCTCGCTCGAACGCGAGCTGGCCGGCAAGGGCCAGACGATCGACGACTACTACGAGCAGGAGCGCATGAACGAGGAGGAGCTCTCCGTGCAGCTGCTCATCAAGTCGGGCGAGAACCTGCGCCAGGGCTTCGCGCTGGAGGCCCTGTTCGACGCACGCGGCATGGAGCTTGCCGAGGATGACCTTCGGCTTGCGTGCGAGGAGGCGTTCGGCGCCGGGTCGTACGACCCGGAAACGCTCGAGCGCACGGGGAGGCGCCGTGTGGTGGAGGATGCCGCGAAGCGCATCGCCGCCCTCAACTGGCTCGCCGACACGGCGGTCGTGAAGGGCTGACCGGTCATGGAGCGCTGCTACGTGTGCAACCACTGCGGGAAATGCGACGAGATGGAATGGGGTATCGCCCCACCGCCACCCGTCTGCCTCGACTGCGGGCATGTCGTGGAGCCGGGCGAGAGCCCCGCCCGCTGCGCCGTGTGCGGCAGCGGGCTCATCGCGGCGACCGACCGGACCGCATCGCCTGGGCCCGGCGGCGCTCAGCCCTCCGTCGGCCCGCGCAACCAGGGAAACCGCTTCGCCAACGGGCGGAGCGCAACAGAGAGGAGAGAGCATGAGTGAGTTGACCCGCGTGTCCGAGACGCCTCGCGTCACGGAGCTCGAGGACGGGACGAAGGTGTACCGCACGGCCCAGTGGTCGCCCCCGGGCTGTCACGGCGTCGGCTGCGGCCTGAAGGCGTTCGTCAAGGACGGCAAGTTGGTGAAGGTGGAAGGAGACCCCGACCAGCCCATCACGAACGGGCGCCTCTGCGTGCGTTGCCTGACGCTGCCCGAGTACCTCTACCACGAGGACCGTCTCCTGCATCCCATGAAGCGCGATCGCGCGTACCGCGGCCAGCCCGACAAGTGGGAGCGCATCTCGTGGGACGAGGCGTACGATATCATCGTGGAGAAGTACCGCGAGCTTACCGAGAAGTACGGCCCCGACACGGTGTCAGTTTGGACGGGCACCGGCCGCGAGGCCAGCGCGTACCAGTTCCAAACGTGCAACCAGGTGTTCCACAGCCGGACGGCCATCCACGCCAACGGCGGCTGGTCGTGCGTCATTCCGCGCCAGACCGCCATGGACTGGCTTCTGGGCTGCGCCTACGTGGAGTACGACGGCGCCTTCGGCTTCAAGGACCGCTACGACGACCCGCGCTACGAGCTGCCCCGCTACATGCTCGTGTGGGGCCGCGACACGCTGTGGTCGAACCCGGACGGCCTGTTCGGGCACAGCACGGTTGACATGATGAAGCGCGGCATGAAGGTCATCGTGGTCGACCCCCGCGCCAACTGGCTCGCCCGCCACGCCGCCTACCATTTCCAGATCCGGCCCGGCACCGACGCGGCGCTCGCCATGGCATTCAACGCGGTCATCATCAAAGAGGACCTCTACGACCACGATTTCGTGGAGAAATGGACGTACGGCTTCGACGAGTACGCGGAACGCTGCTGCACCATGACGCCCGAGAGGGCCGCCGAGATCTGCGAGGTGCCGGTCGAGGACATCTACGCCGCCGCCCGCTGCCTTGCGCAGAAGCCGTGCACGGCGTCGGTGGGTCTCAAGACCGACCAGAACCCCAACACGCTCCAGATTTGCCATGCCATCTGGGGTATTTTCGCCATCTGCGGCAACCTGGACAACCCGGGCGGCATCAAGCTGGGACAGACCATGCTCAACGGCGGCTCCACGGGCCGCAAGGGCGTGGGCATGCTGGTGGAGGAAGAGGACACGAACCCTATCCCCATCGCCGGCCACGACCAGTATCCGGCCATGGACTTCATCATCAACACCACGCAGCCCGACTGCACGTTGGACACGCTGCGCACGAACATCCCGTACCCGATAGAGTTCCTGTTCATCCAGAGCTCGAACTTCATCTCGTCGTGCATCACCCAGCAGCCCATGCAGTGGATGGAGGCATGCCGCCACAAGGAGTTCGTGGTGGCCACCGACATCTTCATGAACCCCACTATCCAGGCGCTCGCCGACGTGGTGCTTCCGGTGTCCACCTCGCTCGAGCACGAGGGCATCGTCACGTTTCACGGCTGCAACCAGCCCGGCCAGTTCCATGCGCTCACGAAGGTGCTCGAGCCGCTCGGCGAGTGCAAGTCCGACCTGGAGATCATGCTCGACCTCGACCACCGCATCAATCCCGACCGCACCGAGGACGCCGAGAAGTGGTCGAGCCCGCACGCGTACCTGGACAACAAGATCCAGAACATACCCTACACGGCCGACCCCGACACGGGCGAGGACATGACCTACGAAACGCTGCGCGAATGGGTATACGGCCGCTACGAGATTCCCTACTACCAGTACGAACTGGGGTTGTTGCGCGCCGACGGCAAGCCGGGCTTCAAATCGCCCACCGGGCGCGTGGAGCTGTGGAGCACGGTGAAGCAGCACCTGGGCGAGGATCCGCTGCCCTACTACGAGGAGCCGCGCTTCTCCAAGCGCTCGCGCCCCGAATGGATCGACGAGTACCCGCTCGACTTCGTCACGGGCGCCCGCCGTCCCACGTCGTTCCACACCGAGCACCGCATGATCGATTCGCTGCGCGAGATACGCACCGCAGCCACGGTGGAGATCCACCCCGCCACCGCCGAGAAGCACGGCATCGGCCAGGGCGACTGGGTGACCATCGAGAACCCCTGGGGGAAGTGCCAGATGGTTGCCGACATCACGCCCATCGTGAAAGAGGGCGTCATCGGGTGCGATCACGGATGGTGGTACCCGGAGGACAAGGACGCCGAGCTGTTCAGCGTGCGCAAGTCGTCCATCAACTCGCTCATGCCGTGGAAGGAGATCGGGAAGCTGGGCCTGGGCTCCCACTACGGAGCGCTGCCCTGCAAGATCTACCGGACCGAAAACTAGCCTGGAAGGGAGGTATTGATATGGCCACCTATGGACTGATGGTAGACAACGAGTACTGCACCGGCTGCCACACCTGCGAGATCGCCTGCCGCAACGAGCTGGGCCTGCCCTTGGGGCAATGGGGCATCAAGCTTTTGGAGATGGGGCCGTGGCGCAAGACCGACGGCACCTGGGAGGGTAAGTACGTCCCCGTGCCCACCACCTCGTGCAACCTGTGCGAGGGCCGCGTTGCCGCGGGCGGGGAGCCCTCGTGCGCGCTGCACTGTCTAGCTAACGCCATCGAGTACGGCACGCTCGAGGAGCTGGCCGCGAAGATGGCCGAACGCGGGGCGCAGTGCTCGGTGTTCCTGCCGTAAGCACTTGGAGCCGGGCGCGAGGCACTCGGCCGGAAACAGCTGCGCCCGGCTCTTCTCCTGCTTGATCGGCGCCGGTGCCTGGTGCGCACGTTTTGAACTTGGCTCGGCACCGGTTTCCGGCTTTGGAAGCCAGGGGTTGCTGCAAGAGGAGGGGGGAGGGCATGGGGAGCGCGAAGCTGTGGAACACGAGGTTCGCGCAGCTGTTCTGCATCGAGGCAACGCTGCAGTTCGGGCTGTACCTCACGCGACCCCTCATCGCGGGTTATGCGGTTTCGTTGGGAGCGTCCCTGACTTTGGCGGGTTTCCTCGCGGGGCTTTTCGCCGCAGCGGCTCTCGCTGCAAGGCCGGCGAGTGGCATCGTTGCTGACAGGCTGGGGAAAAAGGACCTGCTCTCGGTATCCTGCGGGCTCTTCGCGGTCTCGGCTTTGGGGTGCGCCCTGTTCCGGTCGATCCCGCTCATGGCGCTCTTCCTGACCCTGCAGGGGTTCGCCTTCGCCTTCAAATCGACCGTCGTCGTCTCGCTCGCATCGCTTGTGGTTCCCGAGGAGAGGGTGGGAAGCGGCGTAGGGTGGCTGGGGGTAGCCTACACGATAGCCTGCGCCCTGGGTCCTGCGTTCGGCTCGCTCGTCGGCGACATGGCAGGCTATGCGGGCGCCTTCGCCACCTCGGGGGCTCTGCTTTCAGCGGGGTTCGTCATGGCGGTACTGTTCAAGACGCCTCCCGCTGCAGAGGTTCGTGCATCGTCGGGCGGGCGGCTTCGCGGAAAGCCCTCCGATTGGCTCTACGGCCCCGCGCTGCCGCTTTCCGCGGTAGCCGGCCTGCTGATGGTGGCGCAGGGCGTGACGTCGTCGTTTGTGCTCGTAGTGGGCGAAATGCGCGGCATCGAGGGCGCGCCCCTGTATTTTCTGCTTTACTCCTTGGCAACGGCGACGGCGCGACCTTTGGCAGGGCGCATCAGCGATGCGCGCGGCGTCCATGCGGTGGCGGTTCCCATGATGATGCTCGCCGCATTCGGGATGCTGGCGGCGGCGTTCGTGGATTCGTTCGCGGGCATCGCCGCGGCGGGAGTGTGCATGGGGGCGGGGCAGGGATCCGCGTACTGCGCCCTGCAGGCCGAGTCGGTGCGCGGGGTTTCTAAGGATCGAGTTGGGCGCGCTGCGAACACGTTCTATCTCGGACCGGATCTCTGCATGGGCTTGGGCCCCGTTCTGGGAGGTTTCGTACTGCAGGCGGCGGGGGCGGCGGCCCTGTTCCTGTTCAACGCGACAGCCGTCCTGACAGGCTTGGGGCTGCTCGTCGTTTGCGGAAGGCGGCGTGCCGACAGCGCCTCTTGACGGTAGCCGTCCAGCCACGCTCCGTCGGCTGCGAAGGCTGCCGTGCCCCCTCATGCTCCCGTCCCTTAAGCGTTCCTTAACCGGCGCTGAAGTTGCGGCTACGGTTGGCGCGCGCGGGGCGGGGCAGGGGCCTCAGGGCGGTACGCTTCTTCCTGCCCCGGTTGCGCGCACCGGGGCGCAACCGGTCGGAAGCGGAGAAGGAGCGGCCTTATGGAGCAGTCAAAGGCTTGCGGGTGTGCAGGCAAGGCGGCGGGCAGGGCGGACGGCCCTGCGAGGGACGGCGAACGCGATGGCGGGCCCCGCGGCGCGACCGACCGCGGGCTGGGACGCAGCGCCGGGCACGGGGCCGGTGGCGTGGCGGACGGCCTTCCGGGTATCGCCGCACCGGCGGCGTTCCAGATGGAACGGCCGGCGGGGTTCTTGGGAAGCCGGGCGCTCACCGGGTGCCTCTTCGCGGTCTATCTGGCGTTCCTGGCATGGATCGTGCTGCTTAAAGGGCAGTTCTCGCTTGACGTGGCAGGCACGATGCGCAGCGTGAACCTAGTGCCGTTGGCGGGCGCGACGGTCATCAACGGCGCGGCCGACTACCGCGAGACCGTGGAGAACCTGGTGGCGTTCGTGCCGTTCGGGCTGTACCTGGGCATGCTCGCAGGGCGCCAGCCGCTTTGGCGGGGCATCGCGGCCGTGGCGGCCGTGAGCCTGGGCTTCGAGGTATTGCAGTTCGCGTTCGCCATGGGGGCGTCGGACGTCACCGACCTGATCGCGAACACGGCGGGCGGCGCGCTGGGGCTGGGCCTCTACGCGCTCGCGCGCCGCGCCTTCCGCTCGGACGGGCGCGCGCTGCGCTGGTGCAACGCCGCGGGGCTTGCCTGCACGCTGCTCGTCCTGGCGCTGACGGCCCTGCTCGTGGCGGCGAACGGATAGTGAGGCGACCTGGGTCTGCCCGGGATGAACGACAGGGGGAGCGCACCATGCGCTCCCCCTGTCGTTCATCCCGATGGCCGTCTTTCGCTTCGTTCGGCCTGACGGCCGCACCTGCGGGAGGGCGGGGCTACTTCGCGCCGTACTGCTCGTAGTAGGCGTCCAGCGCAGCCTTCACCTCGTCGTCGATGACCACGCGGCCCTGGCACTCGCGGTTCAGCAGGTGCTCCGTGACCTCGGCCATGTCCACGATGGACGCGCATGCGAAGCCGTAGCGCTCGCGCACCTCGTCGAGCGCGCAGATTTCGCCGCCCTTTCCGACTTCCATGCGGTTGAGCGACACCATGAGGCCCACCACCTCCACGTTCGCCTGCTGCATGAGGATGGGGTGAGTCTCCTCGATGGACTTGCCCGACGTGGTCACGTCCTCTACGATGACCACGCGGTCGCCGTCATGAAGCGCCGAGCCCAGCAGGATGCCCGTGTCGCCGTGGTCCTTGACCTCCTTGCGGTTCGAGCAGTAGCGCGCCTCCTTGCCGTAGAGCTCCGAGAGCGCCATCGTGGTGATCACGGAAAGCGGGATGCCCTTGTACGCCGGGCCGAACACCACGTCGAAGTCCAGGCCGAACGCGTCGTGGATGGCGCGGGCGTAGAACTGGCCCAGGCGGTGGAGCTGCGAGCCCGTCACGTAGGCGCCCGCGTTCATGAAGAAGGGGGACTTCCGGCCGCTCTTCAGCGTGAAGTCGCCGAACTTGAGCACGTCGCTCTCCACCATGAACTCGATGAACTCCTGCTTGTAGGCCTCCATGGGCGCTCCCTTCCTCCCGCGTGCGGCACCGTGCCGCACGTGCGCGTTCCGTCGTGCAACCATGATACAAGAACGCGGCCCGCTCCGGGTCTATTCGCGAAAAACTACAATAGGAGTCATTGACAACTATTAGATTACGTCATACAGTAAGGGCGGTCTGAAACACAGGAAGGCGCGCCCGGCATCCCACCCCCCAAGGGATGCCGGGCGCGCCTCGTTCGTGCGAGCTGGACCCGCCCTTCGCCTTGCCGTTCCAGGTGCCGTGCTACGCGTGCGCAACTCCTTTCCGACGCCGGCGCGTTCGATGACGGGGATCCGTCCCGGTTCTGCCTCGAGGCGAACGACTGCGACTCCGGCACACGCTTCCGGTCCTGGCTGGCCGGGGGCGGCACCAAACCTCTTCTGCGCCGCCGCTGCGCCCGGGCGTTCCGGTTGTCGATTTTTTCTCCCGATTGCCATGCGCGCCCGTCAACGCCTGGTTGAAAGGCCATACTGCCAGTGGCGCGCTATTGCCAAGGGGGTGCGCAAGCGACGATGAAGGGCGAGGGGAGCCCTCCGTCGAACCGTGAAGCTTGGCAGGCTGGGGGGATGGGCATGAACCCGCTTTTCGACAAGGCGATCGCATACGTTTCCGAGACGGTGCGGCTGTTCTACTCCGGCAAGGACGTGGAGCGCGTGGTCGGCCGCTTCGCCGACGGCTTCTCCTGGATCGGCGCCGGCGAGGTCGAGTTCTCCACCGATTCCGAGGGAATCGTGTCGTACCTGTTGGAGCGCGCCCCGCTCGCGCCGCCATGCGAGGTGTCGGACGAGGACTTCCGCCTGGTGAACGTGGGGGAGCGCTCCTGCACGGTCATGGGGCGCTACCGGGTGCGCACGAGCGCGGACTCGGGCCTGGTGCTGGAGGAGCGCCAACGCTGCAGCTACGAGCTGGTGGACGAGGGCGGCGAGCTGAGGATCGGGCACGTCCACGTGTCGAACCCCTACCAGGCCATGAAGGACGAGGAGTTCTTCCCCTTCGAGGCCGGCCGGCAAAGCTACGAGTACCTGCAGCAGCTGGTGCGCGAGAAAACCGAGACCATCGACCTCATAACGGCGAACATCGCCGGCGGCCTGAAGGTGAGCGAGGACGCCGAGCCCTACCGGCTGGTGTACGTGAACGAGGGCCTGGCGCGCATGCTGGGCTACACCACCGAGGAATTCATGGCCATGAGCGGGGGCACGGCCTCCGGCATCGTGTACCCGCCCGACCTTGACCAGGCGCTCGCGGACGTGCGCCGCTGCTTCGCGCAGGGGTCGTCGTACGAGACGGAGTACCGCGTGCGCAAGAAGAACGGCGAGCTGGTGTGGATCATGGACTCGGGTCGCAAGATGGAGGCCGCCGACGGGTCCGTGAAGATCAGCAGCCTGCTCATGGACATCACGTCGCGCAAGCGTGCCGAGCAGGCGCTGCTGCTCGAGCAGGAGCGTTACCGCATAGCGCTGCGCAGCGTGACCGACGTTCTGTTCGAGTACGACGTGGAGCAGGACGCGCTCATAGAGTTCGAGCGCGGCGTCGCGACTGCGGACGGGGCTCCGCCCGAGGAGCGCCGCTACCCGCGCTACACCGCGTCCGCGGAGTCGGGGCGCATCCACCCCGACGACTTCCGCCGCCTGTCCGAGGCGCTGCGCGACGACGGCTCCACCACGATGGAAGTGCGCCACCGCGTTGCCGGGGGCGGCGACGCGTGGCGCTGGGTGCGCATGCATGCCCTCATGCTGCGAAACGCCGAGGGAAGGCCCGTGCGCACCATCGGAAGCTGGAAGGACGTTACCGAGGAGCGCCGCCGCATCGAGCAGCTGGTCGACCAGGCGCGCCGCGACCCGCTGACGAAGCTGCTCAACCAGGGGGCGGCCGCCGAGTTGGTTGCGCAGCAGCTGCCTGCATGCGCCGAGCGCGGAACCGGCGCCCTGCTGGTGGCGGACATCGACGACTTCAAGGCCGTCAACGACACATACGGCCATCTGGCGGGCGACGACCTGCTGGTGGGTGCGGCGGGCGTGCTGGCCGAGGGGCTGCGCGGCGAGGAGGGCTTCGCCGCGCGCATAGGCGGCGACGAGTTCGTGCTGTTCCTGCCGCACGCCGACGCGGACCGTGCGCGCAAGGCCGGCGAGCGCCTCGGCCGGGCGGCGTCGGCGCTGCAGGTGTCGGGCCGGCAGGTCACGCTCAGCGTGGGCGTGGCGCTGGCGGGCGCGGACGGCGACGACTACGAGCATCTCTTCGCCGCCGCCGACCGGGCGCTCTACGACGCCAAGCGCGAGGGCAAGGACTGCACCCGCTTCGCCGGCGGCTGCCGCCCGTAAAAGCAGGGCGCAGTGTCAGCGGGGACGTTCAGTTCGCGCCCGAAGTGTTGTCGGTCGTGCGCCAACCCAGGGAGGACTCGGCGCGCACGAACACGTTCGTGCGCGGGTAATAGGTGAGGCGCACGAAACCGCCGGTGTCCACGATCTGCTGGAGTACGGCGCGGTCCTGCTCCTTGATGGACACGTACACGTGCTCGTTGCCGACCCCGGTGGTGAAATCGATTACGAGGTCGGTGGCGTTGAAGGCGGCGCCGCGACCCGAGGGGCGCTGCTCTTTGAAGCCGTTGAGCATGCACGCTTCCTCGCTGGGGCCCTCGGCGGCATCCGCGATGGCATCGGCGGCCTGCATCCCTCCGATTATGCCGGCGACCAAGCCGAACGCGAGCATGATAAGGACGATGCCGAACGGCTTGAAGTGATCGTACGTGCAGCGGTGTTTCCATCGGTGCCACCGGTACCGCACCAGCACGGCGAGGGAGATCAGCATGGTGATGCCTGCGGCGACCGGTGCGCGGCCGAGCGCGGTGAGGGCGCCGAGGGCGACGAGCCCCGCGCCCACGTAGCACACGAGGTTGAGCGCGATGACGCCCGCCTCGCGTGCTGCCTCGCCCCGTAGCGTGCGCCAGCCCTCTTCGGTGCGGGGGCGTGAGCGCCAGGGGTCGCGCAGGATCACCGGCACGAAGCAGGCCACGCCCACGCCCATGGCCACGAAGCCGAGGGCCCTGATGCCGTAGTCGATCACGCCCTGGAGTCCGATCGAAGGGGAGAATTCCCCGTACATGAGCACGGCGAACCCGCCGAACAGCAGCGCGATCCCGGCGATGACGAGGGCCTTCCACCCCCACGTGAAATCGGCGCGCAGAAAGCCCATGCGGTTCCTCCCCCTTCCGAGAACGAACTCCCATTATAGGGCACCGCGTGCGCGCGGCGATTGTTTCCCCTGCCTTTAACGAATCTTTAAGAACCGGGCGCATCCTGGGTTCAGGCAAGAGAAAGGAAAGGTCTATGGGAAACCTACTGGAAACGAACGCGCTCACGAAGACGTTCAAGGGACAGACGGCGGTCGACCATGTGTCGCTGCACGTGCCGGAGGGCTCGGTGTACGGTCTTTTGGGGCCGAACGGCGCGGGGAAGTCGACGCTGCTTAAAATGGTGTGCGGCATGTTGCGCCCCACGTCGGGCAGCATCGCCTTCGCGGGGCGCCCGTGGACGCGCGCCGACCTCGACGGCATCGGCGCGCTCATCGAGACGCCGCCGCTCTACGACAACCTCACCGCGCGCGAGAACCTGCGCGTGCGCACGACGCTCTTGGGCGTGCCCGAGAGCCGCGTCGACGAGGCGCTGGCCACGGTGGAGCTCGCCTATACGGGCTCGAAGCGCGCGGGGCAGTTCTCGCTCGGCATGAAGCAGCGCCTCGGCATCGCGCTCGCGCTCGTGGGCAGCCCGCGCCTGCTCATCCTCGACGAGCCGACGAACGGCCTCGACCCGGTGGGCATCCAGGAGCTGCGCGCGCTCATCCGGTCGTTCCCGGAGCGCGGCATCACTGTGGTGCTGTCGAGCCATATCTTGAACGAAGTGGAGCACGTGGCCGACCTCGTGGGCATCATCGTGGAGGGCCGGCTGGCCTTTGAGGCGCCGCTCGACGCGGGCGTCGATTTGGAGAGGCTGTTCATGGACGTGTGCATGGGGAAGGCGGTGGCATGATGGGAGCTGCAGCAGGATCGTTTCCGACCGTGTTCAAGGCGGAGGTGCTCAAGGGCCGCCGCGGCGCCCCGCGCAAGGTGGCGCTCATCGCGCCGCTGCCGTTCTGCGTGCTGGGCGTGCTGTCCTCGGGCGTGATCCCGGGCACGGGCGCCATCGGCGGCATCGCGACGTGCTTGTGGAACTACTGGTACGCGCTCATGATGCCGGTGGCCATCGCGCTCATCTGCGCGTCCATCGCGAACCTCGACGCGCGGCAGAAGCTGCGCCCGGTGCTCGGGCTTCCGCTGCCGCCGGCGCGTACGTGGTGGGCCAAGGTGGCCTACGCGCTCGCGCTCGTGCTGGGGGCGAACCTCGTCGTGCTCGCCTGCTCGACGGTGCTCACGGCGCTCGGCGCTGAGGGGCCGAGCTTCGCCGAGGGGCTGGCCGCGGCGGTCCTGCTGACCCTCGCCAGCTCGTGGATGGTTCCCGCCGCGCTCGCGCTGACCCTGCGCTTCGGCACGCTCGCCGGCATCGCGATTCCGGCTTTGGCGCAGGTGGGCGTGGGCATCGCGCTGTGGACGTCGGGCGCGTGGTTCGCGTTTCCCCCGGCCACGACGCTGTGCGCGGTAGCGCCGCTCTTGGGCGTGGCGCCCTCGGGCGTGCCGCTCGAGGCAGGGGACGCGCTCGGCACCTTCGGCGGGGACGCCGTGTGTGGCATCGCGGTGGCCCTTGCCCTGTTCGCGGCGCTCGCCATCGCCGGGGCGGCGTGGTTCTCGAAGCGCGAGGCCGCATGATGGCGCGGGTGACGTTCGCGCACGCGCTGCGCTCGGAGGCTGCGCGGCTGCGCCGCTCGCCCCTCGTGTGGCTCCATGCGGTGTTGGCGACGGTCCTCGGCGGGCTGGCGGGCGCGTACTTCGCGTTCTCGGCCTGGGATTCGCTCATGGGGACCGACGCGTTCTTCCAGCTGCTCGGCGCCGGCGCGCCGCTTTTGGCGGGCATCTCGTGCGGGCTGGCGGCCGACGCGGAGCAGCGGGCGGGCGAGGCGGCGAACCTCTTGGGCGTGTCGTCGCGCAGAAGCGCGCTCGCGGCGAAGATCGTCGCGCTTTTGGGGCTCGGCCTCGCGGCGGCTGCCTGGGCGGCAGTGCTGTTCTGCGCGGCCCTCGCGCTGGCCGGGCGCCCGATGCCGGAGCTTCCGGCCCTCGCGCTGGCCGTGCTGGGCATCGCGCTGGGAAGCGCGTGCTCATACGCGGTCTTCCTGATCGTGGCGCTGAAGTGGGGGCGCAACGCGTCCATCGGCCTGGGCGCGCTTGGGTTCATCGCTGCGATGGCGCTGCTCGGCGGGCTGGCGAACGGGCTGGTGACGGGAACGTTTTCCGGGGCGCTGGGCGTCGAGGCGGCCGCGCTCGTGCCGTTCGCATGGCCGTCCCGCCTGGCGACGCTGCCCCTCGAGGCGTCCATCGCCTCGGCGATGGGCGCGGCCGGCCAGGCCCAGGCGCTCGCGTCGGCCTGGATAACGGTGGCGCTCGCATGCGTCGTCCTGACGGCCGTCGTGGCAGCCGCGGTGCTGGCCTGCGCGAACCGTTTCGAAGGCCGCCGCGGCGGCGAATGAGGCATCGCCCCTCGCGCCTCGCCTCCGTCTTCCGTGCCCGACCGGAGCCCCGCCGATCCGCATAGTCGGGGACGGCGGGAAGCGGGGGTGAGACAAAGGGACGGGGTCTTTGTCTCATGCTACACTCGACGACGAAGGAAAGGAGCGAAGATGGCGCGGATACTGGCGGTGGACGACGAGCCGGCGATCAGGAGCCTGCTTGAGCGCACGCTCGGCAAGGACGGTCACGACGTGCGCTGCGCGGCATGCGCCGAGGAGGCGCTCGCCGCGCATCCCGAGCGCTACGACCTCGTGCTGCTCGACGTGATGATGCCCGGCATGGACGGCTTCGAGCTGTGCCGCATCGTCCGCGAGCGCACGGACGCGCCCATCGTGTTCCTCACGGCGAAAGCCGCGGAGGAGGACGCCGTGTTCGGCCTCGGCGCGGGCGCGGACGACTACGTGCGCAAGCCCTTCGGCGCGGCCGAGCTGCGCGCGAAGGTAGCCGCCCACCTGCGGCGCGAGAAGCGGGAGCGCGTGTACGCCCTCGCGTTCGGCGACGTGCGGCTCGACCTCGCGGCGCGGGAGCTGTACGTGGGCGAGGCGCGCGTGGCGCTGACGAAGACCGAGTTCGACGTGTGCGAGTTCTTGGCACGCCACCCCGGCCAGGTGTTCTCGCGCGACCAGATCGTCGAAGGCGTGCTGGGTTGGGGCGCCGAAAGCGACGCGGCCACGATCTCGGTGCACGTGAGCAACGCGCGCGCGAAGCTGAAGGCGGCGGGCGCGGAACCCGTGCAGACCGTATGGGGGGTGGGGTACAAATGGATCGCGTGAGCGGAAGCGGAACCCGGCGCGACCGCGGGCGAGGTCTGCCGTTGAGCCTGGTCATCCTGCGCTACTTCGCCTACGTGCTGGCGGCGGCCGTCGCGTTGGCGCTGGGGACGTACCTCGTGTTCGGCATCCTCGTCGGCACGGGCGCGGTGTATCCGGCGAACTACGGCGACACGGCGCTCGCGGAGACGTCGGCGCGCCTGGCTGAGCTGCCGAGCGACGATGCTGGGGCGATCGACGACGCCGTGCCGTCGAGCTTTCGCTGGGCCCTGTTCGCGCAGGACGGCGCCTACGTGGCCGGCGATGCGCCCGAGCGCGCGCGGGACGATCTCAAGGCGGCCGCCTTCGACGGGCTCGCCATCGCCTACGGAGGGTTGAGCACCACGCGCTACGAGCCGGTGGAGCTGGCCGACGGCTCGGTGTGCGTGCTGACGTACGACTACATGCCGCAGTTCGCGTCGAAGGGGCTGCGCGACGCGCTGCCGAACCCGCAGAACCTGCTGCTGGGAGGGTTCGCCGTGCTGGCGGTGCTCGTGCTCGTGTCCATAGCCGTGCGCGCGGCGCGCGTGCTGTCGCGCAAGATGGCCCCGCTTGCAGACGCCGCGCGCCGCATCGAGGAGCGCGACCTCGACTTCGAGGTGGGGGCGTCGGGCGTGCGCGAGATCGACGACGTGCTGGGCGCGATGGACGAGATGCGCGCCTCGCTCAAGCGCTCGCTCGAGGCGCAATGGAGAAGCGAGCAGGCGCAGCGCGAGCAGATCGCCGCGCTCGCGCACGACCTCAAGACGCCGCTCACCGTGGTGCGCGGCAACGTCGACCTGCTGCTGGAAGGCGAGCTGTCGGACGAGGCGCGCCCGTGCGCGGCCGATGCGGCCGAGGGCGCGCGTCAGATGGGCACGTACCTGGCCGCGCTCATCGACGCGACGCTCGGCGACGCCGCGGCGTTCGCGCCGGTCGAACGTCCGCTGCGTCCCTTGCTCGAGCGGTTGCGCGCGCAGGCCGAGGCGCTTGCGGCGTGCGGCGGCGCGCAGGTGGCATGGAGCGAGGGCGCGGGGCTGCCCGAGGCGCTGCGGATGGATGAGGCGCTCGTGGAGCGCGCCGCGATGAACGTGGTGGCGAACGCCGTGGAGCACGCGCCCGCCGGCTCGACGGTGGAGGTGCGCGTGCGGGCGGACGAGGCGGCGGGCGCGGGCGGCATGCTCGCGGTGAGCGTGGCCGATGCGGGGCCCGGCTTCTCTCCCGAGGCGTTGGAGCGCGCCTGCGAGCGCTTCTACCAGGGCGATCCCGCTCGCACCGCGCGCGGGCACCGCGGGCTGGGGCTGCATGTGGCCGCTCAGGCCGCCGCCCGCCACGGCGGCTCGGTGGAGCTGGCGAACCGCGAGGACGCGGACGGCGGCGCTTGCGTGACGCTGCGGTTTCCGCTGGGCTAGGGGCGCCCGCTCCCATGGTGCGGAGCGGGCGCCCTGGGCGGTCGAGCGCCCCTTCGCGGCAGGGGCGCCGCGTCCGGCGCTACCCGGGGTAGAAGCCGTCCTTGTGGAGCTTGAACCAGGCATCGGGGTCGTCCTTCGCGTCCAGCTCGCGCAGCACCTCGCGCGCGAACTCGAGCGCGGCGCTGCCGTTCGCCGTGACCACGCCGCGGTCGGCCACCGCCTGCGCTTCCACGAAGTGCTCGGCGCCGCGGTAATGGGGTGCGCACTGCTGCACGTACTCGAGCGTGTTGCCCGTGTGGGCGCAGTCGTCGAGGAAGCCGTGCTCGGCCAGAAACGCGGCCGCGTTGCAGATGCCTCCCACGAGCGCCCCCTGCTCCCGCGCACGGCGGACGAGGGGCTCAACGGCGTCGATGCCGCTCGTCGGGTCGAGCCAGGGGTTGCCTCCGATGAGCAGCAGGGCGGCGAATTCCTCGGGGACGTCGTCCAGCGCGTAGTCGGGCACCACGGCGATGCCGCCCATCGAGCGTTTCGGGGCATGGTCGGGCGCGACGGTTTTCACCTCGAAGGAGTCGGTTTGGTTGAGCTCGGCGCACACGTACGAGCTTTCCCAGTCGGCGAAGCCGTCGAACACGTAGACGAGCACGGTTTTCTTCGGATGCTGCATGGTGGATCCTTTCCTTAGGGGGCGGAACCCATAGTACGGGAGCAACCATGACAGCTGTATGTCATGGTTTTCGAATATGTGCGAGATCGCCCAGGAATCCGCAGAGCCTTTGCACCCAGGCGGCGTCGTCGGTGCGGAAGCGCGCGACGCCGGCGGCTTCGTCCGCTCCGCGTTCGAGGAAGCGCGCGTCGATGGTTTCGACGAGGGCGAACTCGTCGGCCGCCTCGTAGTCGAGTTCCACGAGGAAGGTGCCCGGAACGTCCTCGTCGGGCGGCAGCAGCAGCGGGGCGTGCGGGGCGGAGAGGGCGAGCGCCGGGGTGTCGCGCGGTTCGAACGTTTCGCCCAGCACCTCGAGAGCGGCGATTCGTTTGAGCTTGAACAGGCGAAACGCCTCGCGTTCTCGGCAGAAGGCGTGGAGGTACCAGCTCGATTGCTTGTAGACGAGCCGCGCCGGCTCCACGGTGCGCGCGCTGCGCCCCGACCGCGCGATGTACTCGATCCGCGCGCAGCGCCGCTCGCGCACGGCGTCGAGCAGAAGGGCGAGCTTCTCTTGCGCGATGCCGTCGGCGAACCACGACGAGAGGTCGAGGGCGATGGGGCCGCTCGCGGCGACCTGCGCGTTCGCGTCGGCGCCGGGGACGAGCCGGGCGATGAGCTGCGTGACGGCCTGGTCGCCGTCGACGCTGCGCAGCCCGTCGAGCGCCGCGTACAGCGCCGCCGCGTCGTGCGTGCTCAGCAGGTCGCGGCGCACCTTGAAGCCCTCGACGACGCCCACGCCGCCGCCCGCGCCCGGGAACGTGACGAGGGGCACGCCCGCCTGCCCCAGCGTGTCGAGGTCGCGCGCGATCGTGCGCGTCGACACCTCGAACCGCTCGGCCAGCGCCCCGATGGTCGTGCGCTGCGCATCCGCCAGCACGCACATGATCCCGATGAGTCGTTCCATCCGCATAAGCCCCCCCCTCCCTCCCTTTCCTGCCTGCATTCAAGGCGCCAACTCGCCAAGCGCCAGCTTGCCGCGGCGTCAGCTTGCACTGGCGCAAACCTGCCGGAGTGCAAACCTGCCGGAACGCAAACTTGTCAAGCGCCAGCTTACCATGCCTGCGACGGAGTGCTTAGCGTGAAACATCTGTTCTCTTTATTATGCGCCGGCTGTTCTGTTTCGGGCGCCCGCGATGCAAGTAAAGTCAACTTGACATATCTTCGCCCGCCTGCCATACTAGGTAAAGTCAACTTTACTACTATTGAATCGAGCCGACCGTGGACACCATCAGGAACCGGGTGAGGGAGCTGCGCGAGGACCGCGGGCTCTCCCAAAGCGAGCTGGCACGGCTCACGGGCGTCACCCGCCAGACCATCATCTCGCTGGAGAAGGGGAGCTACGTGCCGTCGCTGCTTTTCGCGCTCAACCTGTGCGAGGTGTTCGATGCCGCGGTGGAGGACGTGTTCAGCAAGGAGGAGCAATCATGAAGAAGGTGGTGTTCGAGAGCGTGGGCAACGTGCTGCTGTTCGTGCTCATGGGGCTGGCGTTCATGTTCCCGTTCTCGCGCTACGAGGGCGGTGCGACCGCAGACGGCTTCTCCCTTTCCGTCCACCTCTCGCCGCTCATGGCGGTGTTCGTGGTGTTCCTGGTGCTCTATCCCATCGCCCGTGCGATGTTCGTGAGGCGCAGCGGGCTGCATGCGAGCACGCGGGACAACCTGGAGCTCGCAGCCGACGACGAGCGCGAGCTCCAGATAACGGGCCGCGCGCTCAGAACCGCGTACCGGGTGCTCATGACGTGCTTGATCGTGGGCCTGGGCGTGCTGGCTGCCGCCCAGTTCCTCTCCGCAACCTTCCTGGGCGACGCCGTAGCCGTGTACCGCACGGCCGTGGGAATCATCGCCGCCACCCTCGTTGCCGCGAGTGCTTCGTACTGCATCCGGTGGTGCCTCGAGTACCGGAAGTGAGGGGCGGCCCGCCTCCCGGCGCGACCCTCGCGGCATCGGGCAGGTCTTCCGGCGTCTCCACCCTCCAAGCCCCGAAGTCTCCCTGCTCCCGGCACCCGTCCCACGTGCGCGCCGTCACGCCGAGGCGCGCAGGCTGAACGTCATCGGGAACCTGTCGTCGTTGCCAGGGAGCTCGTAGAGGCCCTTCTCGGGGGAGAGCTCGAGGCTGCCCGAGTCGAAGAAGTTCTCGGGGAACTCGTTGAACGCGTCGATGCGCAAGCCGGCCCCGATAAGCGCGTTCAGGATGTCCGAGACGGGGTGCATCCAGAAGTACGCCTCGACGCCCTCCTTCGGCTCCGAGGCGTAGCCGCCGATGCAGTCGTCCACGTCGGGCTCCTTGCCGAAGTAGGGGTACGCCAGGTCGTACTCGCCGCGTCCCAGCTTGGCCTCGTCGAAGGCCAGGTAGAACGGATGCGAGTCGAACACGTAGAGGAAGCCGCCGTCCGCGAGCAGCCGTCGCACGCCGCGCGCCCAGGAATCGAGGTCGGGGAGCCAGCCCAGCACCCCCTCGGATGTGAACACCACGTCGTAGCGGCCGTCGAGGCTGGCGGGCAGGTTGCAGGCGTCGGCCTCGACGAAATCGACGTTCGCGAACCCGAAGTCCTCGGCGAGCATCCGCGCACAGCGCACGTTCTCGGGAGCCAGGTCAACGCCCGTCACGTGCGCCGCGCCTTCGGCCAGCGCCAGCGTGTCGAACCCGACGTTGCACTGCAGGTGCGCCACGCGCTTGCCGGCCAAATCGCCCAGCTCTTCCCGTATGTGGGCGTTCAGACGGTTCTCCCCGTCCTCGATGCGCTTCCGGTAGTGGCGGTAATGGTCCTCGGCCAGCATGCCCCAGGCATGCCGGTTGCTCTCCACCTCGATCATGCCAGGTCCTCTCCTCTCGTCGGGCTAGGGGCGGTTGCTCCCCAGCTTTCCCATGATAGCGCGGTTGAGGGCGTCCTGCTTCGTGCCCTGGTACGTTTTCGCGCCCGTCAGCAGGTCGTCGCAGAACGCGGCCACGTCCTCGCCGGTGACGTCCAGCACGTCCCGACCGGCCGCGGCGCCCTGTTCGAACAGGTCCACGAGGTCGGCCAGCACCACGGTCATGTCCATGCCGTCGCCGGCCACATGGTTCCACATATAGTGCTGGATCTTGTCGTACACGAAGCGGTAGTCCTCGGGCAGCGCCTTGACGCGCGCCATGGCCTCGCGGTACTCGCGCTTCTCGCGGGCGACCTTCTTGAAATAGGCGACCGGGTTCTTCATCGGCTCTCCTTCAGCTCGTTGATCTTCGACGCGACGAACTCCCATTTCGCCCAGAAGCGCACGAGCTCCTCGCGGCCCGTATCGTTCAGCGCGTAGAACTTGCGCGGCGGGCCCAGCTCGGACGGCTTCTTCTGGGTGTCCACCAGCCCGTTCCTCTCCAGGCGCACGAGGATGGCGTACACCGTGCCTTCCGCTACGTCGGCGAAGCCCAGCGCGTTCAGGTGCCGGGTTATCTCGTAGCCGTACGTCTCCTCGCGGCCGATGATCTCCAGCACGCAGCCCTCCAGCACGCCTTTCAGCATCTCGGTTAGGTTCTCCATCGCTCCCTCCTTCCAAGCGGTTCGGGTGAACGGTATTCAGCGGTGCTTAGTACCAGTATATAGTAACACAGAATAGCGAGGATACAGGAGGGCACGGGCAAGACGGTAAGGCGCGGCGGGCAGGAGCGCGGGCAGGCCGGATCGCGGGTATGGGCGCTAGGCGGGGCGCTGGGGGCGTGATACGGCGGCTCGCCTACCGCCGCGGCGTGCGAGCGTCCCTACGAGTTCGCCTGCCGCTCGCGCAGGTGCGCCTCGAGCCGCTTGAAGTCGCAGCACACCGCGGCCAGATGCGGGTCCTTTCCCGAGGTCGCCATGTCGTAGACGTGCTGCGCCTTCGAGACGATCTGCCGCGCCTTGCGGTTGCAGTACTGGTATTCCTCAAGAAGCAGGCGCTTGCGCTGGTAGTCCTCTTCGTCGAAGCTCTTGACGGCTCGCAGGTCGGGCGGGATGGGGAACATGAAGGAGAACCGCAGGCTTCCGACGGGCTTGTTGTTCACGTTCTTGATGACGAAGCTTGTCTTCTGCGATTTGGTGAACGAGGAAACGGGTGCGAAGTAGTCAAGACCGTGGATGCGGAACAGGACGCCGCACACGAACTTGTTGTGCTTCTCGTACTGCACGTTCGGCACCTTCGGCTCGATGGCCTGTAGCTCGTCGATATAAGCCTGATCGACGGTGTAGAAGTTCAGCGCCCCCATGATCTCCCCCTTGTAAAAAAGATAAGCGGCTCGACTGCTCGAACCGCTCATGCTTACCAGTCGCGCTTATCGGTGGCGAAACACCTTGCATAAACCAGTCGCGCTTATCGGTGGCGAAACACCTTGCATAAACCAGTCGCGCTTATCGGTGGCGAAACACCTTGAATAACCTTAGTATGGCACGCGCCCGCGCGGAGCGCAAGCGAACAAACGATGGGGAAACTATGCTTTACGTCTACACAGCTATGCGTCCACCGCATCTGTTAGTGCGTGTCCCAAAAAGGGACAGTCCCCATTAGAGGTGTTCCGAAGCGTGCCGGCTAGGCGGGATGCTCCGCAGCTTCCTCCGCAGGCTCGACCTGCGCCTTCATGTGGGGAAGCTGCGAGATGGCGATGCCGGCGAGGATGGCGACGATGCCGACGGCCTGGAGCGCCTCCACCGGCTCGCCGATGACGAGCGCGGACAGGGCGATGCCGCAGGGAAGCTCGGAGGACGCCATGATGGCCGAGAGTCCCGGCGTCAGGTGCGGCGTGGCGATGCCGAACAGCACCACGGGGACGAACAGGGCGCACAGCCCCAGGACCAGGCCGAACTTCCAGATGCCGTCCTGCAGCGCGCCGCTGGCGAAGTAGTCGGGGCACAGCGCGAAGCCGAGCGCGCACGCGCCCAGGCACACGACGAGCCCGCGCTGGATGGGCGGCAGGCCGCGCCCGACGCGGCTCGAGAAGAACATGAAGAAGGTGCAGCTCGCGGCCGAGAGCAGCCCGCACGCCACGCCGACGGGATCGAGCGCCCCCACGTCGCTCGAGAACGCCCTGCTGGCCAACAACGTCCCTCCCAGGATGACGGCGACGGCGACGACCTCGGCCGCGCGCGGGCGGCGGCGCACGACGACCAGTTGGAGGACGATGCTCATCCACGTGAACTGGAACAGCAGCGTGATGGCCACCGACACCGGCAGCAGGGTGAGCGCGTAGTTGTAGAGCACGGTGCCGATGCACGTGTTCAGCCCGAGGGCCAGAAGGGCGAGCACCTGTTTCGGCGAGAGCGGAACGAGGCGCCTGCCGCGCGAGCGTTGCACGAGCAGCGCCGCCGCGAACAGCAGCGCGGCGAACAGCGCCTGGCTTGCCACCGTCTGGGTCCAGGTGAAGCCGGCGGCGTAGGTGATCTTGACCGTGGTGGCCTGGGCGCCGTAGCTGGCGCCGGCGAGGAAGACGATCCCGGAGTATTTCAAGGTGTCCTTCTGCATGGGGCCTATTCTAGGGCATGCCGAGAGCGCCCGGAGGCGGGCGGGGCGGCGGGCCGTGGCGTCGGCAGAAGGCGTGCGCCGTGGGCCGCGCTGCGCCGCCTTGCCCGGTCGCGCGGTGCGTTACTTTCGCGTTCGAGAATCAACCGATGATCGCTTGCGTCAACCAATGCGACTCCCTCATACTGGAAGCGCGGAAAGCGTCCCGGAACCGGGCGCGGGCAAATCCCAAAGCGGCCGGGACCCGAAAGAGAGGAAGGCGACCATGAACGATGTGGGAATCGGCGCCACCATCGCGCGCGAGCGACGCACGGCGGGCGTCACGCAGGCCCAGCTGGCGGAGCGCCTGGGCGTGACGAAGGCTGCCGTGTCGAAGTGGGAGCTGGGCCAGAGCCTGCCCGACGTGGCGCTGCTGCCGCGCATAGCCGCCTACTTCGGCATCTCGCTGGACGACCTGTTCGCGTTTCGGCCGCAGCTTGCCGAAGACGAGGTGCGCGACGTCTACCTGGAGCTGTGCCGCCTGTTCGCCGAAGACGCCGACGCCGCCTACGCGCGCATGGACGAGCTCGTGCGCGACTACGCCTCGTGCTGGAGCCTGCTACTGCAGATGGCCTCGCTGTATTCGCAGCGCTCGCTCGTGGAGCCGGAGCGCGCCGTGGAGCTGCTGGACAGGACGTGCAGCCTGGCCGAGCGGGTGGAGGCTAATGCCGACGACGTGGAGCTGGTGCGCTCGGCGCGCGTCGTGCGCGCGCTCGTCATCAGCCAGCGCGGCGGCATGGACGAGGCCATTGCCCTGTTGGAGGGCGTGAAGCCCGCACGTCCGCTGGGCATCGAGGGGATGCTTGCGGGCCTGCACAGTATGCGGGGCGAGCGCGAGACGTGCCTGAAGCTCTGCCAGGAGATGCTGTTCTGGGGCGAGATGAACGTGATGCAGAGCATCGGCATGCAGCTTGCGCTTTACACCGAGGACCCGGCGCACCTCGCCGCGCTGCTGCGGGCGGCCGAGGGGGTGATGGAGGGCTTCGACGTTGAGGAGGTGAACCCCATGGAGGCCGCCACGTTCTGCGGCTCGGCGGCCACGGCGTGCCTGCGGGCCGGCGACGAGGAGGGCGCGCTGTCCTATCTGGAGCGGTTCGTGGGCTGCTCAAGCGTTTCGACTTGGACGGCTTGCTGTTCCCTCGGCGCTCCGCGCTGTTCGACCTCGTGCCCGAGCTGGCGGAGACCGACGTGGAGCGCGAGCAGGCGACCGCCGACACGCTGTTCGGCGGTCTCGATATGAAGGAGCAGTGCAAGCTGGCCGTCACCGGCGATGCCGCGTGGGAGCGCGTGGCCGACGATCCGCGCTTCCGCCCGCTGCTCGACCGGCTGGCCGCGGCGTAGGGAGTGCGAGGCGATTCCAGCCGGCGGGACTGTGCCAACAGTTTCGCAATCGGCATTTCGCGGCGGAACCATCCTGTAGGGCAAGGGCAGAGCCTTTGCCGCCACTTGCAGGACAATCTCGGTTGACGGCAAGGGCAGAGCCCCTTGCCCTACAGCGAACCTGGTGTGACTTCTGATGGAAACCTTGCGATCGGTCCAGGAAGACGAAAGAGGGCGAATGGACGCATTGGACGGAGAACCGCGCGCTGCGGCGCCCGCGCTGCGGGTGGAGGGGCTGGCGTACCGCTACGTGCGCCAAGACGTGTGGAACGACGTGTCGTTCTCTCTGGAGGCCGGGAGCATTGCGTTTCTGACCGGGCCGAACGGCGCGGGCAAGTCCACGCTGCTGCGCTGCCTGGCCGGATGGGACGCGCCGGCCGAAGGCACGGTGGAGCTTGCCGGCCGGCCGTTTCGGCCCGAGCGGCTGGATCAGCGCCGCTCCGTGTCGTTCGTTCCCGACGTGCCCGCCTTCTACGACGACCTGACCGCCGGGGAGCACCTTGACTTCGTGCTGAGGGCGAACCGGCTGCCCGCGGACGACGCCCGCGCGGCCGGGCTCGTGGAGGCGCTCGGGCTGGCGGGGCATCGCGACCAGTGCCCCTCGGCGTACTCGCGCGGCATGCGCCAGAAGCTCGCGCTCGTGCTGGCGCTGGCCGTGCGCCCGCGCCTGCTGCTGCTTGACGAGCCGTACGGGCCGCTGGACCCGGACGCCTCCGCCGTGCTGAGCGGCCTTCTGGACGCGGCGCGCGCCGAGGGCGCGGCGGCCCTCGTGAGCTGCCACCACGACGTGCCGGGCCTGGAGCCCGACCTGCTGCTGCACGTGGAGGGCGGGCGCCTGGCGGCGGCCGTCCCCGGGCGGGGCTGACGCCATGCTGTGCGACATCCGCCTGCTGCTATGGCTGCGCGCCCGGCATGCGCGCACGGCTCTCGTGCGGCTCGTCCACGCTGGCGGCACCGACCTCGTGGAGAACCGCAGTCCAGGGGAGCGCGCCTACCAGCTGTACCTGGCGGCCATCGCGGCGGTGTGGGCGGCGCTCATGTGGGCGGCCCTGCTGGACGCCACGGCGGCGGCATTCGCCGCGGTCGGGCCGGCATCGTCGGCCATGGCGCTGGCATTGGGCCTGCTGGCGCCTGTTGCCGTGCTCGCGTGGGCGGCGGTGCGGGCGCTGCGCACGTCGCCGGTGAAGCTGGCGCGCGCCGACATGCCCTTCGTCGCGGCGGGACCCTTGGGCATGCGCGCCATCGCGGGTATGGGCTGCGCCTCCTCCATGCTCGCGGGCGCCGCGGCCGGGGCGCTGGCGGGGTACGTGCTGGGCGTGGGGCTTGAAAGCGGGCTGGGGGCGTTCGCGCCGCCGGCGGCCTGCGCGCTGGCCGCCGCGCTGCTGGTCGCGGCGGAGGTGGGCGGCGCGTGGCTCCTGGGC